>JANPCE010000012.1:0-116354 GCA_031430795.1 Hyphomicrobiales bacterium | reverse complement strand
TCCCCCACGGTTGCAAAACCTGAGAGGTCCCGGGCGACATCGCCGCGCGCGGGGGCTGGTTGCAACCAGCCCCCGCGCAGGTTTCAAACTGCAACGATTGCAACCCAACTGTCCAGATACAAGAGGTCCCTTGGCTTCAAGCGATGGCCCTGTCGGCTCGCCACCCCATCCACCTGCGCCTTCGGTAGACAGGAACGTCATGATGCTCATCACACCTTCACAAATTTCCCACTGTCCGCAGACTTGAACAGACAATCCAAGATCCGCATGCTCATCATCGCGTCCGCCGGGCCCCAGATCAGCTTTTCCTTGCCGCGGATGACACGGCCAAAACTTTCGGCCTGCAACTGATACTGGTCTGAAATTGGCATCTCGTGCCAGGTCCCCATATTCATCTCTGCACCTTGCACAAAAATCCGGTTTGGCTTGTCAGGAGGCGCGTTGAAGGGAATCTCGATTTCGATGCGGCCCTTGGTGCCCATGATGTGGACACGTTGGTAAGGTGCCAATTGCGTTGACACCGTGAAGGTGCAATGCCTCCCGCCCGGGAACTCAAGTATCGCACCCGCCAAACGATCAACCTTGAACTTCGGATCGAAATCCATGGTCGCCGCGACACGCATCGGATCAGAACCAAAGATGTAGCGCGCGATGGTGACGGGGTAGCAGCCGATGTCGAGCATGCCCCCTCCGCCAATCCCTTCCATGTTGCGCACGTTCTTCGGGTCGCGGTTGAAATAACTGAACATCACCTGGATGGCGCGCACTTCGCCGATTTCGCCTTTCTGCACCCGCTTTCTGGCATCGATCCATTGCAGGGCATGGCGCACCATGAAAGCTTCGGCGATATGAACGCCCCTTGGACGAAACACGAGTTGCTTGGCATCGCGCGCATTGAGGCCGATGGGTTTTTCGCACAGCACATGCTTGTGAAGCCGCGCCGCCTTCAACGTCAGCGGCACATGTAAATGATTGGGCAGGGGATTGTAGACGGCTTCAATGTCCGGATCCTCCAGCATGGCTTCATACGAGCCATAGGCATCGGGAATGCCAAGCTTGTCGGCAGCGGCCCGGGCTGTCTTGAGGTTGCGTGATGAAATGGCGACGACCTCAATCTCCTTGCTCTTCATCATGCCCGGGATGACTTTTTCCAAGCCGATGTTGGCGGTGGAGATGATGCCCCATTTGACAGGTTTCATGGTTGTTTCCTTTTCATTGCGCGTGCCACCCACCATCGACATAGAGGGCCGTACCGTTCACAAAACTTGATTCATCGCTGGCCAGATAAAGGGCCGCAGCGGCCACTTCCTCCGGCTCGCAAATTCTGACCTGTGCCGCAGCCAGACCTTCATCACTCCATTTTTGCCCCAACGTATCAAGGGCGTCAATTTCACGCAGACCATGGCCGGTTTTGACAAAGCCGGGACAAACAGCATTGCAGCGGATGCCCTGGTGGCGGAATTCAGCGGTGATTGAGCGGACAAACTGCAACACTGCCCCCTTGGTGACACAATAAGCCACCTCCGCTGCAAAGCCGCGCTCGCCTCCAATGGATGATGTGCAGACTATGGCTCCTTTTTTGGCAGCCAGCATGTCAGGCAGCACCGCCTGCGTCACCAGGAACATGGATTTGACGTTTACGTCCATTTGCCTGTCCCACTCAGATTCTGTCACTTCCATGAAAGGACGCACAATCAGAATGCCGGCGTGGTTGAACAGCACATTGATCGCACCGTAACGTTTTCGTGTTTCAGCCACCATGGCCTGAACGGATACGGCTTTCGACACATCACAGACAATGTGGAAAGCGTCCCCGCCCTCGCTTTTGATCTCTGCAACGGTGTCTTTGCCCCCGTCATCTGCAATGTCTGACACACAAACTTTTGCACCTTCGCGGGCAAACAGGATGGCGGCGGCACGCCCCATGCCAGCTGCCGCCCCGGTGACAATGGCCGTGCGGCCTTGCAGTCTTTTCATCATTTCGAATTCAGCCCCGTCTCATGCTTCATTTTTTCTGCTGTTCTTTCACGCTGCGGCAATCGCTTGTGGCCAAAGGACCTCTCCCCCGGCTGCGCCGGACCCTCTCCAAAAGAGAGGGACTTGTGTCAACGACCTCCCCTTGTAGTCATCACGGGAGGTCGCACAACGCGGCCCTCCCCCTTTGGGGAGGGTCCGGCAAAGCCGGGGGAGAGGTCTCTTGGCAACGGGCGAATACCCGGATGTCTCACGCGATGGTGCCTTGACGGCTGAGCCCTGTAAAGGCTTTACTGTGCAAATCGCGGCGAGGCCAAAATCGCATCGCCCAAGAAAAACAGGGAGCACTATACATGACGTTTAAATACAAGGTTCTGGCCACATGCGCCGCATTTGGTCTGCTTGCAACGACTGCACAAGCCGCTGATCCGGAAAGCTGCAAAGCGGTGCGCCTGAGTGATCCAGGCTGGACCGAAATCGGCGTGATGAACGGCATAGCGGGGATTTTATATGATGCCCTTGGCTATCAGTCCGAATCCAAGGTCCTGTCACTTCCCGTCACCTTTGCGTCGATGAAAACCAAGGACATCGACGTGTTTTTTGGCAACTGGATGCCGTCGCAAGGGGCTGACATTCAACCCTATCTGGATGACAAATCAGTCGAGAATCTTGCCGTGAACATGGAAGGTGCAGGCTACGGCATCGTCGTTCCGCAATATGTGGCTGACGCTGGCGTAAAAAGTGTCACAGATATTATGGCGCACAAAGACAAGTTCGGCGGTAAATTCTATGGCATCGAACCCGGAAACGACGGCAACCGCAGCATTCTCACCATCATCTCCGAGGAGAAGAACAATCTGGCAGGCTTTGAACTCATCGAAAGCTCGGAAGCCGGCATGTTGACGGAAGCCGAGAAGGCCATCAAGAACAATGAGTGGATCCTGTTCCTCGCCTGGACACCGCATCCCGTATTCGGTGAAATGAAAATCCACTATGTCGAAGGTGTGAACAGCTATGGCTTTGGCCCGGCGACGGTTTACACCAACACCCGTGCGGGCTGGGCGGCGGAATGCCCGAATGCCGCGAAGCTTGTCTCAAATTTCAAGTATGACTTGAAAATGGTGGGTGGCATGATGGCGCCTGTCTTGAAAGACGGCAAAGACCAGAAAGTTGTTGCCGCCGAATGGGTGCGCGCCAACCCAGACACCGTGAACAAATGGCTGGACGGTGTGACAACAATTGACGGTGGCGACGCCATGGCCGCTGTTGCCGCTGCCTTGAAGTAACTGATGGTGCCCCTTTCCCGGCTGTTCCGGGAAGGGGGCTTTCACCGTTTTCATGGATCCAATCACAAAATTCATCGCAAGTTGGAAAATCCCTGTGGGGACCTGGGGCAGGTCTTTCATCGAGTATTTTGTGACCAATTTCGAATGGTTCTTTGATGGCTTGAAGATCGGCCTCAACGCCCTGTTCAACTCCACAACATCCGGATTGCTCGCCGTTCCCCCCGTTCTGCTGGCGCTTGTGATTGCTGGTTTCGCTTTCTGGCTCAAGCGCGCGTGGGTCCTGGCGTTGGGCGTTCTTTTTGGACTGTTGTTCATCATCAACCAGGGACTGTGGAAAGAAACCGTCCAGACACTGGTACTTGTCACCTACGCGACAGCACTCTCCATGGCGTTTGGTGTGCCGCTCGGCATTTGGGCCGCGCACAGCCCCCGGGTCTGGCGCGCGTTGCAGCCTGTTCTTGACCTCATGCAAACCATGCCGACTTTTGTCTATCTGATTCCGGTGCTCATCCTGTTCGGTTTGGGAGGTGCATCGGCCGTCATCGTCACCATCATTTTTGCGATGCCCGCACCCGTGCGCATGACACATCTTGGTTTGACGTCCATTCCCGCTCCCATGCTGGAAGCAGGCAGGAGTTTTGGCGCGACTGCGAGGCAGTTGCTGTGGAAAGTGGAACTGCCTGCCGCCATGCCGACGATCATGGCGGGCTTCACCCAGTGCATCATGTTGTGCCTGTCCATGGTGGTGATCGCAAGTTTGATCGGCGCACCCTCTCTCGGAGTTCCCGTCATCCGCGCCCTCAACAACCGCAACATCGGCATGGGCATTGAGGCGGGCCTGGCCATTGTCATCCTCGCTATCATTCTTGACCGCGTGCTGGCACAGCAATCGGCCAAAAAATGACAACTGCCGTTCAATTCAAAAACGTCGATATCCTGTTTGGTGAAAAAACCGAATCTGCCCTCGCCATGCTTGACGGCGGTTCCAGCCGGGCTGACATTCTCGACAGAACGGGCGTCGTGCTCGGCTGTGCCGGTGCCCAACTCGATGTGCGGGAAGGCGAGATCAGCGTGTTGATGGGGTTGTCCGGTTCCGGAAAATCCACGTTGTTGCGGGGTGTGAATGGACTCAACCATGTGACACGCGGCGCAATTGAAGTGCGTGATGGTGACGCAATGGTTGATGTGGTGTCCTGCGACGAAACCACCTTGCGCCGGATACGGCAGAAATCCGTGGCCATGGTGTTTCAGCAGTTCGCTTTACTGCCGTGGCGCAGTGTGGCGGAAAATGTCGGCTTTGGCCTCGAGCTGTCCGGTGTGCCGGACGGTGAACGCAAGGTCCGCGTTGAAAAGCAGTTGGAACTCGTGGGCTTGTCGCAATGGAAAGACAAATACGCCCATGAACTTTCAGGCGGCATGCAGCAACGCGTGGGGCTGGCCCGCGCCTTTGCAACGGAAGCGCCGATCCTGCTGATGGATGAACCATTTTCAGCACTTGATCCCTTGATCCGCACCAAGTTGCAGGATGAACTGCTCGACCTGCAAAAGCGTTTGAAAAAAACCATTATCTTCGTCAGCCACGATCTTGAAGAGGCGCTGAAGATCGGCAACACCATCACCATCATGGAAGGCGGGCACATCGTGCAGTCCGGGCGGCCCGAAGACATCGTGCTCCGGCCCGCCAATGACTATGTGCGGGAGTTCATCGCCAATGTGAATCCGCTCTCTGTGCTCACCGCCTGGAATGTGATGCGTGGGCCGCATGAACTTCAAAAGGACAAGGGCGGATGGATCTGGCTGGACCGCCGCAGAACAACGCGTTTCAAGCTGGGCAAGGACAATAAATGTGCAGCCGTGGAGCGGGACGGGCTCCCCGCCACTTGGGTGTCCTGTGCCGACGCCGACGAGTCCTTTGATCCAAAGTCGCGCCCGGTGTTCTGGGCCACCCCCGGCACATCACTCAAAACCGTAATGCTGGCGATGCACAAATCTGAAACTACACCCGTTGCCCTGTGCAATGACGACAACACCTTTGCGGGTGCTATTGGTGTAAAGGACGTATTGCAGGCCGTGCTCAAGCGGAGTGAATGAAACTTTCACCTGCCGTGAGACGCGGCAGACCCAGATGCGTGGCAATGCTTTGGCCAATATCAGCAAAGCTTTTGCGATGTCCAATACTTCCAGATTTCAAGTCTGGTCCGTAGACCATGATCGGCACTTGTTCACGGGTATGGTCAGTGCCCCGCCATGTCGGGTCATTGCCGTGGTCGGCGGTGAGGATCAGCACGTCACCGGATTTGAGTTGGGCAAAGACACGCGGCAACGCAACATCAAATTCCTCCAGGAGCTTGCCATAGCCAATGGGGTCGCGCCTGTGTCCAAAGTTGGTGTCAAAGTCGACAAAGTTTGTCATGAGAAACCCGCCGTCGCTTAAAGTTGGCATGAGAGCAATCACCTTTTCCATCATCGCCGCGTTGCCAACGACTTTCACTTCCTGTCCTGTGCCATCATGGGCATAGATGTCGCCAATCTTGCCGACGGAGATCACGTGACGCCCTGCTGTTGATGCGACTTTTAACAACGTCGGCGAAGGCGGCGTGATGGAGAAATCCTTGCGGTTTCCGGTGCGGATGAATGTCTGTGTTGTTTCACCTGTGAAGGGCCGCGCGATCACCCGCCCCACCTTGATGTCATAGGTCAGATCACGCATGACCTTGCACAAGCCATAAAGCCGCTGAAGCCCAAAGTGCACTTCATGAGCGGCAATCTGGATGCAACTGTCCGCTGAAGTGTAGGCGATGGGCTTGCCGGTGCGCAGATGCTCTTCACCAAAGTCTTCAATGACTTTGATGCCTGAAGAGTGAGAACAGCTGAGAAGTCCCGGGATATTCGTCTGCTTCACCACGTCATCGATCAGGCTTTGCGGAAAAGCCGGAACGGTTTTCGGATAGTAGTGCCATTTGAAAGGCACGGGCACACCTGCGATTTCCCAATGCCCGGCGATGGTGTCCTTGCCATCGGACACTTCTTCGGCATGACCCCAGCGGCCAACCAGTTTTGCTGCGGGGAATGGATTTTTTCCACCCACCGCCTGCGCAGCCAAACCTAATCCAAGCGATGCCATGTGCGTCAGGTGCAGCGGCATGCGCTCTGCGATATGCCCCAACGTATTCGCCCCTTCATCACCAAACTGTGCGGCATCGGGCGCATGGCCGATTCCGAAACTGTCGAGGATGAAGAGAAAGGCGCGGGCCATCAGGGGGCAATCCGCGCAATGATGTTGGGACCGGATGTGCCACTCCCGCCAATGCTGTAGGCGGCTTTGACGATGGCGGCGGCTCTTTCGAAATCAGAGTTGGTTTGTGCGTGGATCATGCACAACGGCATTTCACCGTCAGCAACAAAGCCCTTGCCCAAAAGATTCTCAAGGCCAACTGAGTGGTTAATCTTGTCAGACGCCACACGCCTGCCCCCACCGAGTTCGATGACTGCAAGGCCAAGCTCGCGTGTGCGAATGGCAGAAACCACACCTTCATCATCGGCATAAACTGGTTTGGTGATGGGTGCGCGTTGCAAGTGTCTGGCATGGTTGGCAAGAAAGTCTTTCGGTCCACCAAGGGCTGCAATCATTTTTTCGAAATGCTCCGCTGCCTTTCCTGAGGCGAGTGTGGCATGCAGCTTCTCGCGGGCTTCGGCATTGGTGTTGGCAAGGCCAGTGCTCAACAACAACTCTGCGCCAAGTGCGAGGTTGATATCTTCCACGCGGCTGTTGCTGAGCCTTCCCAACAAAAATTCCGCCGCATGGGCCACTTCAAGTGCATTGCCGGCACAGCTTGCCAAGGGTTCATCCATATCGGTAATGAGTGCGGTTGTCTTGAGGCCCGCATCATTGGCGACGGCCACGAGTGACGTCGCAAGGGCGCGGGCATACTCGATATTCGACATGAAAGCACCTGACCCACATTTCACATCCATGACCAGATGCTGCAGACCTGCCGCAAGTTTTTTGGAAAGAATGGAGGCGGTGATCAGCGGCACACTTTCCACCGTCGCTGTCACATCGCGGATGCCGTAGAGGCGCTTGTCGGCGGGGGCAAGATCAGCTGTTTGCCCGATAATGGCGCAGCCCACGTCACGGGTCACGCGTTTGAACAGATCAATGTCCGGCGTGGTGTTGTAGCCGGGAATGGAATCAAGCTTGTCCAATGTGCCGCCGGTGTGTCCCAAACCACGGCCCGAAATCATTGGCACATACATTCCGCATGCAGCCAGCATGGGTGCGAGGTAGAGCGAAATGTTGTCGCCGATGCCACCGGAGGAATGCTTGTCGACAACAGGGCCCGGCAAATCCCAGTGCAGCACAGTGCCTGAATCGCGCATGGCCAGTGTCAGCCCCACCGCCTCATCGCGCGTCATGCCTTTGAAGAACACCGCCATGGCAAAGGCCGCGACCTGGCCTTCAGATACCGTGCCTTTGGTAAGGCCATCGATGAAGTCTTTCACTTCCACTGTTGAGAGTACCGCCCCATCGCGTTTGCGGCGTATCACCTCTTGTGGAAGCATCACGTGAAGTCCTTGAAGTAACGCGTGAGCAGCTGTTTCAGCTTGCCCGCTGCCTTCTGCCCTTCCCGCTTGGTTTCCTCATGTGAAGGATTGGCACCTTTGATACCCGCCGCGAGATTTGTGATGGTCGAGATTGCCACCACTTTCATGCCGAGCCTTCGCGCCATGATGCATTCGGGTGCCGTTGACATGCCAACCGCAGCACCTCCGATGATCTGCGACATCCTGATTTCAGCAGGTGTTTCAAATGAAGGGCCGGAGAACCAGACATAGACACCTTGCTTCAGCGCGATTTTTTCGTTTTTTGCCGCCGCAAGGAAACGCATGCGCAAGGCAGGGTCATAGGCGTTTGTCATCGGCACAAAATTTTCATCGCCATGTTGGCCGATCAACGGGTTCATGCCGGAGAAATTGATGTGGTCAGTGATCAGCATCAATGATCCCGGCCCCATTGCAACTTTCAGCGAGCCTGCAGCGTTGGTGAGGATCAGGGTTTCGATGCCAGCGTCTTTCAATTGGTCAAGCACCGGGCGCATGACACCCGCATTGCCGGATTCATAAGGGTGCGCGCGGCCCGCCAAAACGGCCACTTCATGGCCCGAGATTTCCCCCACATAAAGCTTGCCCGCGTGGCCCGAAATCTTCGGCACGGGAAAACCTGGAAGGTCACCATAGGGAATGATCAACGGGTCTTCGACGATGTCGACCACAGAGCCAAGGGCGGAGCCGAGGATGATGGCGGTTTTTGGGACTCGCTTTGAAAACCTTTGCTTCAGGTCCATTTCATTTTCCTTTGCGATGGATCAGCACAGTACGCTTCAATTTGATGTTTTCAATGAGCTGCTCAGTGATTTTAGCCACGAATGCGCCGCTGAAACGCCCACGTGTCGGCATGTGGTGATAAAGGGCAACAGAATTAAAGGTGCTGTCGAGGTTGATGTCAGACAGGTGTACAAACGCTGCCCGGTGGATACTCAGACCTCCGCGTTCAATTTCTACTTGGGGGATTTCAAATCCATCGGCTGACATTTTTGGCCTTTGGTCACTGATCGGCGCAATCGCATAATGAAACAACCCATTGCCCGCTTCCAGTTTGAGGACGATGCAGGCTGGCCTGTCCTTGGGAAACTCAATTCCGGCAACCCAGGCATGGTGCCAGAGATAGGGGTATTGGATGACTGAGCCGAGTTGCAGCTTGTCAGTCTTCATAGCCTTCGCCGTTGGCTACGCGTTCAAGTGCTGGCAGCAACCATTCCAATACGTCTTCGGGCATGTCGTCTGTCCGATAGGCTTTCTGAGGGTTCACACGGTCGAAATCATCCTTGCTCATGATCACAAAACGCGGCTTGCCATTTTTGGTGATGGCCACCGGGCCTTGGGCCGCAGCATGCAGCACATTGCTGGTTTTTCTTGCAAGTTCAGCAGCCGTAAATGGCCCCCGGTTCTTGACTGGCTTTTCATGGAAATTCATAGGGTAAGCCTAACATGTCACGCATTCTGCGTAAATACCTTACTTTACGTATTTTGCAAGTTCTCCGGCCCAAAACTCGCAGGCAGCAGTTCATTCAGGGTGAAGGTCCGTAGCAAAAGGCCTTCTTCGGTGCAGCAATGAATTTTCACTTCCCCACCTGCAAATTCCCGGATCTTTTGCCTGCACCCCCCACATGGTGTGCAAAGTATATTGCCATTCCCTATCACCAGAACTTCCACAATCTTCTTTCCGCCTGCTAGAATGAGATGCGAGATGGCTGAAGGCTCCGCGCACCAGCCTTGCGGGTAGGCGGCATTTTCTATGTTGCAGCCGGAGTGGACGCGACCTTGTTCGTCGCGCAGGGCGGCACCCACATAAAACTTGGAATAAGGTGCATGGGCGCATTTGCGGGCAGCCATGGCAGCTTCGATGAGGTCGCGCATCAACGGTCCTTCGAATATGGAATGCCGGAGGCCTTTGGCGGAATCGACTTGCCGATAAAGCCAGCCAGCAGCACCACCGTCAAAACATAGGGCAACATGTTGATGAACTGCACAGGGATTTCGACTCCGCCGAATTTCACACCCTGCATGCGAAGTCCAACAGCCTGCAAATAGCCAAACAGTAAACACGCCCACATGGCAGGCCAGGCCCGCCAATTGGCGAAGATCAAAGCCGCCAGTGCCATGAAGCCACGCCCCGCAGACATGTCCCGCACGAAAGAGCCTTGTAAAGCCACGGACAAATAAGTGCCGGCCAACCCGCAGAAAATGCCCGCGATGATGACGGCTTGATAGCGCAATTTGGTGACGGAGATTCCGGCGGTGTCGACAGCGTGCGGGTTTTCACCAACGGCGCGCAGACGCAGACCGAAGCGGGTACGGGCGAGGGACCAGGCCGTCAAGGCGACAAGTGCAAAGGCGAGATAGACAAGGATGGAGTGGCCGTTGATGATTTTGAAATAGGACCAGAAATCATTGATCCCTGGAATGGTGATGACGGGAAACAATGCACTTGCCTCAAGCGGCGGCGTGCGGCCACCTTCCTTGAACCATTCATTGCCAAGCACCACGGCAAGTCCTGCGGCCAGCATGTTGATGGCCACACCGGACACCACCTGGTTGCCGCGTTGATTGATTGACGCGTAACCATGCACCAGTGAGAAGGAGACGGAGACTGCAATGGCAATCATGAGAGCAAGCCAGACATTTCCATAATAGGCACCAGCTGCCGCCGCCGCAAAGGCAGCGGCCAGCATCTTGCCCTCAAGGCCGATGTCGACAATGCCGGAGCGTTCAGACCACAGCCCTGCAAGACACGCGAGAATGAGCGGCACCGACATGCGCATGGTTGAGGACAAGGTTTCTGCGCCAAGGAAGATTTCGAACATCAATCCTCCGGCCTGAAAAACAGTGCGGTGAGCCAGGGCCGGAAAGCCTGCTCGAGTGCACCCATGAAAAGAATGATGAGTCCTTGGATCACCACGATCATGTCGCGGTTGATGTGCTGCTTGGCGAAGGTGAGTTCGGTGCCACCCTGATAGAGAAGGCCAAACAACATCGCCGCGAGCACAACGCCAACGGGATGATTGCGCCCCATCAAAGCGACAGCAATGCCAACAAAGCCTGCACCTTGCACATATTCGAGCAAGAGGCGGTGTTGCGCACCCAGAACTTCATTGACGGCAACGAGGCCGGCCAATCCACCGGAAATCGCCATGGCGATGATGATGATGCGGTCCGGCTTGATGCCTGCGTATGTTGCGGCTTCGTTGTTGAGGCCCACGGCGCGCACCTCATAGCCAAGCTTGGTGCGCCACAGGAAATACCAGACGGCCCAAGCCACAAAGAGTGCCAGGAACACGGTGAGGTTCAACGGCGAAGCGGGCAGACGATAGTCAAAAAATGCGCGCGCGATTTCACGGAAGGTCATGATGTATGCACCTGTGACTTCACGGCTCTCCACCGCCATCTTGCCCACAGGGCGGAACCAGTAGTTGATGAGATAGACCATCAGACTCGACGCGATGAAATTGAACATGATGGTGGTGATGACGATGTGGCTGCCGCGCTTGGCCTGCAGGTAACCGGGCACGACACCCCAGAAGGCACCGAACAAGGCTGAAGCAAGAATGGCTAAGGGAATGACGATGGGCCACGGCAGGAATTCCAGCGACAGGCCCGCCATGGCAGCACCCAGCCCAGCGAAATAAGCCTGTCCTTCGCCACCGATGTTGAAGAGGCCAGCATGAAATGCAACGGCCACGCAAAGCCCGGTGAAGATGAAGTTGGTGGCGTAATAGAGGAGATAACTCCAACCTTTGATGGAGCCAACAGCACCCTTGATCATGATGGCCAGACACTCAATCGGGTTTTCGCCGATGGCTAGGAAGACCACTGATGTTGCGACCAGCGCAAGCAAAAGGTTGAGCACGGGGATCAAGCCCACATCAACCCAGGTCGGAAGATCACCACGTGAAGTCATGAGCGCGCACCATGAAGGGACCTCATCCGGCGCTTCGCGCCACCTTCTCCAGGGAGAACGGACGATAGTGAAACCGTCCCCTCTCCCTGGAGAGGGTGGATCGCGCGAAGCGCGAGACGGGTGAGGTCACTTTGAAACACCATCACGCAGCGTCCTTTGTGACACCAGCCATCAGCAAGCCAATTTCGCGCTCATCTGCATCACCTGCCCGCTCTCCCATAACCTTGCCTGCAAACATGACGATAATCCGGTCTGACAATGAGCGGATTTCGTCAAGCTCGACGGACACCAGCAAAATGGCTTTGCCTTGGTCACGCAACTGAATGAGGCGCTTGTGAATGAACTCAATGGCACCAATATCAACACCACGTGTGGGCTGGCCGACGATGAGCAAATCGGGATCGCGTTCAATTTCGCGCGCCAGAATGATTTTCTGCTGGTTGCCACCTGAAAACTTGCCGCTCTTCAACAAGGGATCAACGGGGCGCACGTCAAAGCCTTGCATTTCCTTTCGGGCACGATTGATCACGGTACCGCGATCAAGGCGAAATCCTTTGCCCAACGATTCATCGCGGTGCCAGCCGAGGATGGACGACTCGGATGCATCAAAGGATGTGATCAGACCGCGATGCTGACGATCTTCGGGCACATGGGCCAGGCCTTCAGCGCGGACATGGGCGGGATCGCCCAATTGCCCAATGCTCTTGCCTTCAAAAATCACTTCGCCCGAATGCGGCTTGGCAATGCCTGCAATGACATCGAGAAGTTCCGATTGGCCATTGCCAGAGACACCTGCGATGCCAACAATCTCACCTTTACGGACCGTGAGTGACACATTGTCGACGCGCGCAATGCCCTTGCGGTCTTTCCACGTCACGTTTTTAACATCGAGAACGATTTCGCCAGGCCTCGCTTCGCCTTTTTCCACATGCAGCAGCACGCGGCGGCCCACCATGGCTTCGGCGAGTTGTTCAACCGAGGTTTTCTCCGTGTCAAATTCAGCCACCAACTCACCACGCCGCATCACTGAAACACGATCCGTGATCGCCATGATTTCTCTAAGCTTGTGGGTGATCAGAATGACAGTTTTACCCTGGTCACGCAGCGTTCCCAAAATGCGGAACAAATGATCCGCCTCATCCGGCGTTAAAACGCCAGTGGGTTCATCCAAAATCAAAGTGTCTGCACCCTTGAACAGTGCTTTCAAAATTTCAACGCGCTGTTGCAGGCCGACAGGCAATTCGCCGGTGATCGCGTCAGGATCGACGTCCAATTCATATTCATCGGAGAGGCGTTTCAATTCAGCCCTCGCCTTGTTGAGGGCGGGGCCGATCATGGCCCCACCTTCGGCACCCAGAATGATGTTCTCGAGCACGGTGAACGGATCAACCAGCATGAAATGCTGATGCACCATGCCGATGCCAAGGCCAATCGCGTCCGTCGATGTTTTGATTGTCACGGTCTTGCCGTTGATTTTGATTTCGCCACTGTCTGCGGCGTAAAAACCAAACAGGATCGACATCAATGTCGATTTGCCTGCGCCATTCTCACCGATGATGCCGTGGATGGAGCCTTTGCCAATCGTCAGCGTCACGTCCTTGTTGGCGTGTACGGCACCGAAGCGCTTGTCGATATGGATGAGTTCGATTGCCGGGGTCATGGTGTGGCGGGACATTTCTGCGCCGTCATCCTCTCCCTTTACGGGGGAGGTGGCGCGGAACGCGCCGGAGGGGGACTGTTGCATCCCCCACCCGCCACGCTTCGCGTGACACCCTCCCCGCAAGGGGGGAGGGATGAATAGCGAAGTTCAGTCTTACTCAACCGGGCACTTGTTGTCCGACATGAAGTCATGCACCTTGATGGAGCCATCAATGATGCCGGCCTTCGCCTTTTCGACAGCAGCGGCCATGTCAGCGGTGACAATGTCCTTGTTGTTGTCGTCCATGGCATAACCCACGCCATCCTGTGCCAAACCAAGGGCTTGGATGCCTGGCTTGAAGGTGCCGTCCTTGCCGGTCTTCATGACGTTGTAGACGGCAACGTCCACGCGCTTCAGCATGGATGTCAGGATCTTGCCGGGATAAAGATAGTTCTGGTTGGCGTCGACGCCAATGCCGAGCGCACCACCTTCCGTGGCGGCCTTCAACACACCGAGGCCAGTTGCGCCGGCTGCGGCGTATACAACGTCAGCACCCTGGCTCATCTGGCCCTTGGTGATTTCGCCACCCTTCACGGGGTCGTTCCAAGCCGCACCTGTGTCGCCTGTCATGTTCACGATCACCTTGGCATCGGCCTTCACGGCTTTGACACCTTGGGCATAGCCGCAGGCAAATTTCCGGATCAATGGAATGTCCATACCGCCCACAAAGGAAACGGTGCCAGACTTCGAAGCCATGCCAGCCAGCATTCCGACGAGGTATGAACCTTCATGTTCGTTGAACACGAGTGACTGCACGTTTGGCAGGTCGACAACCATGTCGACGATGGCAAACTTCAGTTCAGGATATTCTTTCGCCACTTTTTCAACGGCGGCGGCTTGTGCAAAGCCCGCAGCGATGATGGGCGAGAAGCCCTGATCCGCGAAGTTGCGGATGGCCTGTTCGCGCTGGGCTTCGTTGGCGATTTCAAATTCGCCATAGGCAATGCCCGATTCCATCTTGAACTTCTCCGAGCCATTGAACATGGACTCGTTGAAGGACTTGTCGAACTTTCCGCCAATGTCAAAGACGATGGCAGGTTTGTCGTCAGCGGCAAAAGCCGATGCGGCCATCAGGCCAACGAGTGCCGCTGCACCGAGTAATTTTCTGATCATGGTAAACTCCCTGTTGATTTTCCGGCCGATCCAGCCTTGGCGCTAGAACACCTGAAAATCATCTGTTTTGCAAGCGGACTTGAACAACGCATGCCGCACCCCATATCTGGATGCGCTGGGCGCCATGCCAATTCATGGGTGAAGTCCAGCAAAGCTGCTTTTTGGGGCTTGTCCATGTCGCGTGTCACGGTTTTCTCATCTCCTTTGCTTTTGGGCTTTGACCAGCTTGAACATTTGCTCGACCAAGCCACAAAGGCTGGAGATGGCTATCCACCCTATAACATCGAGCGGCTCACGGAACCTCTGGATGGGGCTGAACGCTGGATAATCACCTTGGCTGTTGCCGGGTTTGGCTCTGGCGATTTGGATGTGTCCATCGACGGCAAACAACTCATCATCAAAGGCAAACAGCGGGACGAGGCAAAGCGCGAATTCATGCACCGCGGCATTGCCGGACGTTCCTTCCTCCGAAGTTTCGTGCTCGCGGACGGCATGGATGTGGTAAAAGCTGACCTCAAGAATGGTTTGCTGGTTCTTGCCCTTCACCGCCCACCCCCAGCCCACACCATCAAAACCATAGCTGTGACGGAGATTTGAACCCCATGGACAACGCATTCAGAAAAATTCCGAGCCCAAAGGAACTCGCCCATCTCGGCGGCGGGGTGTTTGGTTACGTGAAGGAAATGGAATCCGCTGAAGCCAAGGCGCTTCTCGGTGGGAATGTAGCCCTTCCCGCTCAAGGCAAGCTCTATGCCCTGTTCAATGCGGACGGCTCGCCCATCTCCATTTCCGGCAGCCGCAATGGCGCGCTGGGATCGGCGATTGAGCATGATTTGATCCCCGCAAGCCTCCATTAGTCTTATAAAAGACGGGGCTTGTTAAGCCGCTCGCCCGTGCTACATTGCACTGCACAATTTCGGGGGCGAAATGCTCTATCAACTCTATGAAATGCAACAGGCGGCTTTTCAGCCTTGGCGGATGGCGGCGCAAGCGCAGTCGGCATTCTGGCTGAATCCGACCCAGGCCTTTGCTGAAACACCTCTTGGCAAACAGGCCAAGGCATCGCTTGACATGTTCGAGCGGCTGACGCGCCGCTATGCCAAACAGGCTTTCGGCATCACCAGCGTAAAGTCTGGCGGTGACATGGTTGTGGTGTCGGAAGATGTGGCGTGGCAAAGCCCCTTCTGCCGCCTCCTGCACTTCCGCAAAAATGGCATGGACCTGACCAAGCAGCCCAAGGTGCTGATTGTCGCCCCCATGTCCGGGCACTTTGCAACGTTGCTGCGTTCCACCATTGAAGGCATGTTGCCGCAGCATGATGTTTACGTGACAGACTGGGCGGATGCGCGCGACGTGCCAGTGGCTGACGGTACGTTTGATCTTGATGACTACACCGATCATTTGATCGACATGCTGCATGTGATCGACGAACCTGCACATGTCATGGCCGTGTGCCAACCCTCTGTGCCTGTCATGGTCGCCGTAACACTCATGAGTGAACGCAAGGACAGGCTTACGCCAAAATCCATGATCCTGATGGGTGGCCCCATCGACACACGCCACAATCCGACGGCCGTCAATCTCGTTGCGTTGCAAAAGGGCGAAAGCTGGTTCCGCCGCAATGTGCTGGCGACGGTGCCTGCCCCCCACAAGGGCCAGGGCCGGAAAGTCTATCCCGGCTTCCTGCAGCTCACGGGCTTTCTCACCATGAACAGCGAACGCCACATCAAAGCTCACCAGAATCTCTACCAACACCTTGTCGACGGTGATGAAGTCGCGGCCTCCAAGGTCAAGGATTTCTACGACGAATACCTCACCGTCATGGACATGACGGCGGAATTCTACATGCAAACTGTTGAGCGTGTCTTCATCCGCCCACAACTCGCTGAAGGCACCTACCGCTATCGCGGTGTTTTGATCGATCCGGGCATCATCACCGAAACCGCACTTCTCACCATCGAAGGCGAGCGCGACGACATTACTGGCCCGGGTCAAACCGAAGCCGCCCACGCCCTCGTCAAAAATCTCGGCGACGAAAAGAAATCATCCTACATGCAATTGGGCGTCGGACATTACGGCGTCTTCTCCGGACGTAAATTCCTGTCGGACGTGGTACCCGTGATTTCAATCTTCGTGAAGACGCACAAAAGCTGATGGTCAAGAAAACCGGATGACTCTCGGCCGGCTCTTCTTCGGTTCACCCAAACGCACGGAAACAGTGCCGTCGCTGCCGGTTGAATGTGTGATTGATGGCGAAATCTTTCTTGTTCACCTGAAGCCCATGGCCCAGGCGCGCCGCATGGTGATGCGGATGTCGCGTGACGGTCGCTCTTTCACCATGTCCGTGCCGCCGCGCCAAAGCCGCAAGCGCGCCATCGAATTTGTCGAAGCGTCCCGGGACTGGATGCGCAAGGCCCTGGTCAAGGCCGGGCCTGCACTGACATTTGCTGACGGGCAATCCTTCCCCTTGCGTGGGATCGACGTCACCATTGCAGCAACCGGGAAATCCCGTGGCGTTGTCAGATGCGAAGCAGAAACAAACATCGTTCATGTGCCAGGCCAGCCCG
This sequence comes from Hyphomicrobiales bacterium, assembly GCA_031430795.1. Taxonomy (GTDB): domain Bacteria; phylum Pseudomonadota; class Alphaproteobacteria; order Rhizobiales; family Aestuariivirgaceae; genus Aestuariivirga. The sequence continues at coordinate 99,197 of JANPCE010000012.1, read as the reverse complement.
AACACCTGAAGCGCCGTTTGACAGATTGGCTCAAGCGTGAAGCACTCGCGGAGTTGGAGGCAGTGTCGTCGCGTTACGCCACAGCCATGCAAACAAAATATGCGAAGCTCGCCGTGCGCGACCAGAAAAGCCGCTGGGGTTCATGCACGAGCGATGGTACATTGAGTTACTCGTGGCGTCTGATCTTGGCGCCGCCCCATGTGCTCGACTACGTTGCCGCCCACGAAGTCGCCCACCTGCGCGAAATGAACCACAGCCCCCGCTTCTGGCGGCTGGTACTCACCCACTGCAAAGAAGCGCGGGTGGCAAAACAGTGGCTGAAGAAAAACGGGCAGATGCTTCACCGTTACGGCTAACACCAGTCTTCATAAATTCTGCTTTTCCTTCTCCCTCCCCCTTGTGGGGAGGGGACTTCAGAGTACGCAAATGCGAGGTGGAGAGTCGCTTTATTTGACTGTTGGTAAAAGTGGCTCTCTACTCAATAGAGCCCGTCAATCTGCTGGGTCGGCTCTTCATCTTCATCCCCAAAAATCAGGGCGAGCAATCCGCGCTTCTTTTTCTTTCGCGGCTTCTCTTCCGCCGCAGGCTCAGTGTCAGTTTTATCTTCAAGCGTGGTCTCGGCTTCTGCCACAACCACGTCATCTCCGGTGACACTGCCTGGCAGCAGTCTTGCCTTCAAGTCCCTGTGCGCAGGCTCCATCACATCGCGCCACACTTGGGCGGGCAGGGTTCCTCCTGTCACATTCTTGGTCGGCGTGTTATCGTCATTGCCCATCCACACGCCCGTGGTGAAATACGGCGTGTAGCCGATAAACCACGCGTCGCGGTAATCCTGGCTGGTGCCGGTCTTGCCGCCCATGTCCATGTTGGCAAAACGCGCCTTGGTGGCGGTGCCGCTTGTGACGACGGCCCGCATCATGCTGTTCATGTGGTAAAGTTCCTGCTCGCCCACCACCTGTGCCAAGCCATCGCCCAGACGTTCATACAGCACCTTGCCATTGCGGCTGAGAATGCGTTGCACCACATAAGGCTCAACCGACATGCCGCCATTGGAAAAAGGCGCATAGGCCGCCGTCAGTTCCATCAACGTCACTTCGGATGTGCCAAGCGCAATTGACACGTCCTGCCCCAAAGGTGAACCTATGCCCAGGCGTTTTGCAACCTGTGTCACCGCCTTGGGTGACACCGCAAAAGCGAGTTTCGCCGCAACCGAGTTGAGCGACATCGCGTAGGCCTGTTGCAGCGAAACCGCGCCGAGATACTTCCGCTTGTGATTTTCCGGTGACCAGTTGCCAAACGTCACCGGCTCATCCATCTCAACAGAATCGGGCCGATAGCCATTTTCCATCGCCGCTAAATACACAAACGCTTTGAACGCCGAACCCGGCTGGCGCTTGGCAGCTGTTGCCCGGTTGAACTGGCTTTTCTGGTAATTGCGTCCGCCGACAAACGCTTTCACCGCGCCATTGCGGTCCATTGTCAACACGGCACCTTGGCTGATGTTGAGTTTTTTGCCACTTTCCGAAAGACGCTTGCGCAATGATTTTTCAGCGCTGGCCTGCATGGTGGGATCAATCGTGGTTTCAATGATCAGCGAGTCCGTGTTGCCTTTCACATAAAGCGGCAACTGGCCCGAAATCCAATCCACGGCATATTGTGTGGCCGGAAGATCACCTTTCGGCTTGGCTTTGGTGGGAGAGGCAATCGCTTCTTTTGCTTCTTCCTCAGTGATGAAGTCCTCGCGCACCATGGCGTCCAACACCAGCTTGGCGCGGCTCAGAGACTCTTCCGGACGTTTTGCAGGATTGTAAGTCGTCGGTGCTTTCAAAACACCCGCCAATGTTGCCGCTTCCATCAGCGAGAGTTCATAGGCAGACTTGCCGTAGAAACTCCGCGACGCCTTGTCGATGCCGTCCGCACCACCGCCGAAATAGACCCGGTTCATGTAGAGTTGGAGGATTTCATCCTTGGAGAATTTCCGCTCCAGCCAGATCGCAAACACGGCTTCCTGCGCCTTGCGGGCAAAAGTGCGTTCGTGGCTGAGAAACAGGTTTTTCGCCAACTGCTGCGTCAGAGTTGAACCACCCTCACGCATGCGCCCAGCCATGGCGTTGTGGACCATGGCGCGCGTCAGGCCAATCGGATCAATGCCGTAGTGCGAATGGAAGCGCCGATCCTCAATCGCGATGATGGCTTGCGGCACGTAAGGCGGCAGTTCCGCGATGGCAACAGCATCACCAAAAAACGTGCCCTGCTCGGCAATCTCGCTGCCGTCATTGGCCAGAATGAGGATGCCGGGCTCACGCTCAGGGATTCTGAACAGGTCCTGTCGGGCCAAGGTAAACCAGACAAAGCCCATGGCGGCAGCCGTTGCAACAGACCCCCACAAGATGAGCGCCCAGACCATCCGCGTGATCCAGCCAAAGAACCGGCGGCGCAGTGTTCTTTTTGGTTTGGCCGAGGTTTTGGCGGTGGCCTTGCCATCATCCAACAAGCGGGGTTCGCGCCGGGGTTTCCCCTTCGCTTTCTTTTTCCCGCCAAACAGACCCATCAGCCCAAACTCCTGCCATCCACAAGCTTGAGATAGGCCCTAAACCTTGCGGAGGGATTGATATGGGCAGAAATGACGGCCTAAAGATGGCTGGCGCTGTTGATGTTCAGAACCCAGTTCCCCCAAAGTCCATCATGGCCCGCTTTTGGCCGACGATACGCTCACATCGTTTTGGGGTTTATAAATTTCAATGATTTCATAATGTACGTCATCCCGGTGAAAGCAGGGACCTGCTGCTGGAAGGTTTCGGCTTTCGCCGGGATGACGATTCTTGTGAGAAAAACGCAGGTTTTTGCAAAGCAAACTCAAACCAGATAAAGATGTGTGAAACTTGTGGGCTTCATGCGGGCCACCGATGGATGTTTGAAGCGGTTTATACAGTCAAATCACACAAGAATTTCAGCCATCCATCGGTGGCCCGCCTGAAGCAACCATCAGGGCCATGCCGGTTCTGAAGAGGATCAAATGAAAGCGCCTCTGTCATCACGCCAACGCCCCCCAGATTCTGGAATCGCGCCACACCTCACCCCGCACCGCACTTTCCACGCATTCCCGCAAGGAACCAAAGCACACATCGACGGGCAACATGCCGGGCGCGTAGTACGCCCATTTGGCGGAGTTGGTCATGACGCGTCCCCGCATGAGATCAAGGCCCGGCGCGTAGTAGCTGCAAATATCGCAGACGATGGTGACGCCGGATTTTTCAAGATCTGCGGCCCAACCCTTGTTGCGGATGTAACTTTCGACGAAACGGCTGCTGGTGATGACCAGCCGCGATTTGGTGTGGCGGCCATCCATCAATTCCAGCACCCGTTGAAATTCTGTGGTGGAGAAATGCGGTGTGCCAAGGGCCACCACATCCAGCGGGCCATCCTGCCCCACCGAAAGTTCACGCGCACTTTGAAGCAGATGCTCCATGCTGACGTTTCGGGTTTCACTTCCAGCAAAAACTGAAACCAGGTCTGGCGCTTCCGGCGTTTTGCCAACACCGTGCCAAAGCTCAACGCCACCCGATGCGGCAACCGCCGTGCTGATGGCTTTCAGATCATCAGTGTTGGCTTGCGGTGATAGTCCGGTGATGACGGGAATACGGCGGCCTGAAATTCGGCCCACATGATGGCCGAGCAGGTGGTGAAAAATATCGCTGTTGCGCAATGTCCCGGGCAGGTTTGAGACGTCGAAGTGGATGGTGGCCTTGCGGCCCGCATCCGCGTGCAAGCCAGCAAGTGGAGCCTTGCCGATCAATGCACACGCCACATCGAGGTAATCGCCATACTTGTTGGTGCGCGCACCCGTCACTGAATTGTAAAAAGTGACGGCGTTGGATTCGCCGACCACGATGTGGTCGCCGAATTTTGGACCGCCAGGCAATTGATAGGGTGCGCAGGTCCACACCGGCTTGCAACCCAACTTTTCATAGAGCGCCATCAGGCGGCGGGCACCGTCGACCATTTCCGGGTCTTTTGATGTGGCGTATAATTCCGGGTGCGTGAGGCTGACCACACCGTTGTTGCTCCAGGCGGGAACAGCGAAACGTGCACCATGATCAAGACAGAATTGCGCGAAATCGACGTGTGCCTCGCCGCTGTAGAAGCAGGCATCGATATGAGCAAAGGAAACGGGCACAAGTTCTTTCGCCCCAAGAATGCGTGCGGCTTGCAGCACCAGTTCCATGGCAAGCTGCATCGCCGGCCCTTCGTGACCCTTGAGCAGGGCGTGTTCGCGGGATTCCAAATCCATCACGTCACCAAGATCAGGCGGATGTCGTTGACATTGGTGAGGGTGGGGCCGGTGATGACCTGGTCTCCGAGTTGAGCAAAAAATGTATGGGCGTCATTATTGGCGAGCATCGCTTGTGCATCGAGGCCCAGTGCACGCGCTCTGTGCAATGTGTCTGGCGTGATGACCGCTCCCGCAACGTCCGCCGCTCCGTCAATGCCATCACTGTCGGCCATCAGGGCGTGGATATTGGCGGCACCTGAAAGTTTGAGTGTTGTTGACAGAAGGCATTCCACGTTGCGTCCGCCGATCCCGTTGCCCTTCAGTGTCACCGTGGTTTCACCGCCGGAGATCAACACGCAAGGTGGTTTCACAGGTTGGCCAAAGCGGCGGGTTTGCAAGGCGATGCCTGCAAGCACTTGGCCCACGTCCTTCGCCTCACCTTCCAGCGCGTCACCGAGAATCAAAGAGGTGCAGCCATGGTCACGGGCGACGCGGGCCGCCGCTTCCAGCGCCATTTGCGGCGAGGCGATGAGATGGGTTTGAGTGTTGACCAGTCGCGGATCGCCGGGTTTTGGTGTTTCGTCTTCTGCCTTTTCAAGATGTACTACGACAGAATGCGGAAGTATCATGTCGTAGCGTGCGATGATGGCGCGGGCGTTTGCGAAGGTTGTGGGATCAGCAACGGTGGGGCCGGAGGCTACGGCTGAGACGTCGTCACCCGGCACATCGGAAATGACGAGGGTTTCCACACGGGCGGGGAAAGCGGCAGCGGCCAGTCTTCCGCCCTTGATGTGGCTGAGGTGTTTTCTGACCGCGTTCATTTCGCTGATGGGTGCGCCTGAAGCGAGGAGGGCCCTGTTCACAGCGCGCTTGTCTTCCGGCGAAATGCCATCGGCGGGTAAACTCAAAAGCGATGAGCCTCCGCCGGAGATGAGGGCGACGACAAGATCATCAGCTGTGAGACCTTGCACGATGTTGAGAATATCAGCAGCCGCCTGTGCGCCTGCCGCATCCGGGACAGGGTGTGCGGCTTCAATGATTTTGATCCGGTTGCAGGGCACACCATGGCCGTAACGGGTGACGACGAGGCCTTCGAGTGGGTGTGGCCAGTGATCTTCGAAAGCTTTCGCCATGGCAGCGGAGGCTTTTCCGGCACCGATGACGATGGTGCGGCCTACGGGTGGCTTTGGCAAAAACCTCGGGATGAGCGAGGATGGCAACGCAGCGGCAACGGCGGCATCAAACATCTCGCGCAGGAGCTTACGCTGATCCATGCAACTTTACTCCGGCAACATAAGTTGCTGTGACAGCCCGGTCATCACCCAGCATCATCAATGAGAACAAAACATCTTCAAGAGATTGCGACAGCGCATGACGGGCTTTCAGCACGGGAGTGGCTTCAGGGTCCAAAACAACAATATCCGCGAACTTTCCGGCTTCAAGACTTCCGGTTTCATTTGCAATGTGCAGGCACCCCGCATTGCCAAGTGTGGCCATGCGAAAAAGTTCTGAAGCTGTGGGCTTGCAGCCGACGAGCATCTGCACCTTATAGGCTTCCGCCATGGTGGCGAGCATGGAGTAAGAGAGCCCGCCGCCAATGTCTGTGGCAAGTCCGATGTTGACAGGGCGCGATGCCTTGCGCAAATGCTGAAACGACATGAGACCCGAGCCGAGGAAGGTGTTTGAGGTGGGGCAATGGATGACGCTTGATCCCGTCTCTGAGAGGCGCTCTGCTTCGCGTTCACTGAGGTGAATGCCGTGGGCGAAGAGGGAGCGGTTGGAAAGCAATCCGAATTGATCATAGACGTCGGTGTAGTCTTTTGCGTTGGGGAAAAGTCGCTTCACCAACGCAATCTCGCCCGCACTTTCAGAGAGGTGGGTTTGCAGCAATGCACCATCAAGTGAAGCGAGGAGTTCGCCCGCAACTTTCAACTGTGCGTCCGTTGAGGTGACGGCAAAGCGCGGACTTATGGCATGGCGCAGGCGGCCCTTGCCGTGCCAGCGGTGGTGCAGGTCTTGCGTGTCCGTTGCGGACGATTCAATGTCATCCTGCACCTGAGGTGTGGCGTTCCTGTCCATCATGGTCTTGCCGGTGATCAAGGCCATGTTGCGTTTCTGGGCGGCGGCGAAGAGTGCGTCTGCACTGGTTTTGTGGACGGAGCAGAAGGCGAGTGCGGAAGTGGTGCCGTTGCTGATGAGACGGTCGAGAAAAATCTCCGCGGCGCTTGCGGCGTGATTCTCATCACCGTATTTTGCTTCTTCGGCGAAGGTGAAACGGTTGAGCCAGTCGAGTAAATCAATCGCGGGTGCCGCCAACATCCGGTATTGCGGGAAGTGGATGTGGGGATCGATGAAGCCGGGGAGGATGAGTTTGTCGCCGTGATCATCAACGGGTGCGCTGCGATAACGCTCTGGAAGATTGCGCCATTCACCTGTCCAGTTAATCTTTCCGGCGTCGATGACAAGTGCGCCCTTGGCATGATGGGTAACGCCATCATCCGAAAAACTCACCACCTGACCGCGCAGAACTTTCATGCGGCCACACGGTCTTCAAGGCGAAAGCGGAAGATGCGTTTGATCTGGGTGAGGGCTGTCACAAATTCCTCTTCCAGACTGTTGTTGATGCGGGCTTCAAAACTCTCGAGGATCAGCAGCTTTGTGGCGCCCTTCACGGCGAAGATGAAGGGAAATCCAAACTTCGCCTTGTAGCGGGTGTTGAGAGCGGTGAAGTGGGCAAACTCGGTTTCACTCAAAGCATCGAGACCAACTCCTTTTTGTTCGCGGCGTGAATCGATTGAAAGTCTGGTTTTGGTGGCAAGATCAGGATGCATGCGGATGAGCAACGTTTGGGCTGTCTTTGCCGCGTCATCAAGGGCGCGCTCGAATGCCGACACCATGGCTTCGCGGGTTGCGTAGGGACGGTGGAACATTGCACTTCTCGCCATCCACGGGGATTTTTCCGCGACATCGCCAAAGCTTTTGACGAAGTCGTCTTCGGACATGGTGTTGACGGCTGAAAGCTGCATCATGGTTGGACTGTAAGCCACTTGCCCAGCTTGGCACGGTCCTCTTGGGTCATGCCCGTCTTGTTGCCCATGGGCATGGCGCGGCCGGATACGGCTTGCACCATCACTTGGCTTTTGTGACGGCGGAGGTCATCGAGATTCTCGAGCATGATGTTCTTGGGGGCTTGCTTGATCGTGGGGTTTGTCGGGTTTGCGGCATGGCAAGAAGCGCAATGGGTTTGCGTGAGTTGCAGGGCTTGCGCGTCTGTCACCTCGCCTTGAAAGACGACGGCCCCGCGCGGCGCGGTCAGCAGCATGGCGAGGATCAGTGCGCCACCAATCACGGGCAAGGCCCAGGCGATCTCTGCTTGCGCGTCACCAATTTCCGTGCGCAGCAGATAATGGCGAAGTGCGGCACCACCAATGACGATGAGGCCGATCAACATCCAGCCTTGTGGGTGCGCGGTGAGAAAGGCGTAGTGGTTGGACACCATCATCAACAGCACAGGCAGCGTCAGATAGGTGTTGTGGAGCGAGCGTTGCTTGCCTTCTGCGCCAAAGCGGGGATCTGGCTTTTCGTACTTGAGCAGGGCGGCCACGATTTTGCGCTGGTTTGGAATGATGACCATGAAAACATTGGCTGCCATGATGGTGCCAATGAAAACACCGACATGGATAAAAGCACCACGGCCTGAGAAGACGTGGGTGAAGCCGTAGGCCGACGTCATGATGAGCAACAGCACGAGAATGATGAGCGTGGTTGGATGTGTGATGGCGAAGCGTTTGCAGAGGGTGTTGTAGGCCAGCCAACCCGCAATGATAGACGCAATGGAAATACCAATCGCCACCCAAGACGTGAGCGGCATCACTTCGGGATCAATGAGGAAACTCTCGGCGTTGAAATAATATTGGACAACCAGAAGGATGAAGCCCGTGACCCAGGTGAGGTAGGCTTCCCATTTGAACCATGTGAGATGATCGGGCAGCGAAGGTGGTGCGGTTGCGTATTTCTTGACCTGATAGAAACCGCCGCCATGCACTTCCCACGCCTCGCCGTTCCGAAGCGAAAAATCGAGGGCGACAAAATAGAACGACGTGCCGATCCAGGCGATGCCCGCAATCATGTGGCCGAAGCGGGCGAGCAAATTGAGCCAGTCGAGGATGTAGGGATCGGGTGTCATTTTTCTGCTTCAAGGGACCTCTCCCCCGGCTTCGCCGGACCCTCACCAGAGGGGAGGGACTCGTTGTTGCAATTCCCCTGATGGTCAAACAGGGTGGTGCCCAAGCCAAGTCCCTCCCCTCCGGGGAGGGTGCCCGAAGGGCGGGAGAGGTCCCTTCGGGTTTCTGATCGTTTTACTGCGGCAGCTTGTCGTCCACGCCTTTGACGTACCAGTTCATGCCGAGGATGTCGCCGTCGCCCAGATTCTCAACCATGGTGCCGTCCTGCTTGGTGATCTTGCCGCCGAAGGGGTTGAGTGTTCCGGCCTTGATGGCGGCGGTGGTTTCCATCGCCATCTTGGCCACGTCTTCGGGCATGTTGGTGAAGGGTGCCATCACCACTTCGCCGTCGTTCATGCCGCCCCAATATTGTCCGGACTTCCAGCTGCCTTCGAGAACGGCTGTTACGGATTTTATGTAGTGCGGTGACCAATCATCAACAATGGCCGTGAGCTGTGCCTTGGGCGCGAACTTGATCATGTCGGAGGCCTGGCCAAAGCCCTGGGCCCCGGCCTTTTCAGATTCCTGCAATGGTGCGGTCGAGTCAGTGTGTTGCACCATGATGTCAACACCTTTGCCCAAAAGAACCTTGGCGGCATCGGCTTCTTTCGCGGGATCAAACCAGGTGTTGGCCCAGATCACTTCGATCTTGAAATCAGGGTTCACGGTCTGCGCACCCAGCATGAAGGCGTTGATGCCGGAGACAACTTCCGGAATCGGGAAGGAGACGATGTAGCCGGCCTTGCCGGCTTTCGACATCTTGGCCGCGATCTGGCCTATGACGTAACGGCCCTCGTGGAACTTGGCATTGTAGGTGCCGAGGTTGTCTGCGGTCTTGTAACCGGTGGCGTGTTCGAATTTCACGTCGGGGAATTTTGCCGCGACTTTCAGCATGGGTTCCATGTAACCGAACGATGTCCCGAACACGATGTTGCATCCGTCGCGGGCGAAGCGCTCGAAGGTTTTTTCGGAATCGGCTTCGGCAACACTTTCCACGAAAGCGGTTTCAACTTTGTCGCCCAAGGCGGCCTTGACGGCCAACAGGCCTTGGTTGTGCTGGTAGGACCAGCCGAAGTCGCCGATGGGTCCGACATAGACCCAGCATGCCTTCACCTTGTCCATGGCGGCGTCAGCCGTAGAGGCGGCGGCACCGAAAGCCACTGCCACGGCACCGACTGTCATCAGAAATTTTTTCATGTGTAGCTCCCGTTGGTTTACCTGTCTGGCACAAATGGCTGCCCCAGCATGGCGGGCGTATTGCGTGTTGCAAGAGCCCGGCTGCCGGAGATCAGCACCAGTGCGAGGATTGTGACAAGATACGGCAGGGAATTCAAGAACTGTGGCGGTATTCCCCAGCCATATGTTTGGATTTGGAAGGCCAAAATCGAGATTGCGCCAAAAAGATAGGCACCTGCTGCCATCCTTATGGGCCGCCAGCTTGCAAACACCACCAGCGCCAGCGCAATCCAGCCTTTTCCCGCCGTCATGTTTTCCACCCATTGGGGGGTATAGACCAACGCCAGATAGCCGCCAGCCAGCCCCGAACACGCCCCGCCAAACAGCACACAAAGGTAACGCACCTTGGAGACACCATAGCCGAGTGCATGGGCGGCGTTGTGGTTGTTGCCGACAGCGCGGATGACGAGGCCCCAGCGGGTGCGGAAAAGCACAAAAGCCACAATGAGGGTGAGGATCGGGGCAGCGACCATCAGGGGGTCAATGCCTGCGATGGCGGGCAGCTTGACGCCGGGCTGGCCAACAAAACTTTCACCGATGAGCCCGGACAAGCCAAGGCCAAGCAATGTGAGGGCAAGGCCCGATGCCACCTGGTTGGTGACCAGCGTGATGGAGAGAAAGGCAAACAGCAGCGCCATCGCCATGCCAGCGAGAATGGAGGTGATGATGCCGACCCACGGATTCTGCGTGAGGAAGGCGCCGCCAAAACCAGCGACAGCCCCCATGATCATCATGCCTTCAACACCGAGGTTGAGCACACCGGAACGCTCTGTCACCAACTCACCCAATGCCGCGAGCAGGAAAGGTGTGAGGGCGGCGAGCACAATCAACTGCGTGTTCAGGGAAAAGAAATTTGCGAAGAGAAAACCCAGCGCTTCGGTCATGCTGTTGCACCTTTGGATTTCAGAAACTTGATGCGGTAGAGGATGAAGGTGTCACAGACCAAGATGAAGAACAGCAGGATGCCTTGAAACACACGGGCGATCTTGTCTGAAATGCCAAGCGACATTTGCGCCGCCTCGCCACCAAGATAACTCAGCGCCAAAAGCAGGCCGGCGAAGATGACGCCAATGGGATTGAGACGCCCGAGGAAGGCGACGATGATGGCGGTGAAACCGTAACCCGGCGAGATCTGCGGCTGCAGCTGGGTGATGACGCCCGCCACTTCCGTGGCCCCCGCCAATCCGGCCAGACCACCTGACAGAAGGAAGCAGAACATCACGGTTTTCTGTTCCGAAAATCCGGCAAAGCGCGCGGCGCGTGGGGCTTGTCCCGCGACACTGATTTCAAAACCCTTCAAAGTGCGCGACATCAGAAACCAAAGTGCAAGGGCGGCGACGAGAGCAAACAGCACGCCGCCATGCACCGACGTGGTGACATAGGGAATGGTCTGCCAGCCTGTGAAGGTGATGGATTTTGGAAAGTTGAAACCTTGCGGATCGCGCCATGGACCGCGCACCAGATAATCCAGCACCAGCTGGATGACATAGACCAGCATGAGGGATGTGAGGATTTCGTTGGCGCGAAAACGGTTGCGCAAAGTGGCGGGAATGGAGCCCCACGCCATGCCACCCAAGGTGCCGAGCACCAGCATCAGCACCAACACGACCGGTGATTGCCATTGCGGAAACATGACAGGCACCAACCCCGCCATAATACCACCTGCATAGAGCTGGCCCTCCGCGCCAATGTTCCAGACATTGGCGCGGTAGGCAACAGCAAGGCCGGTAGCGATGAGAATGAGAGGTGCTGCTTTGACGATGAGCTGCTCGACCGACCACCACTGGGTGAGGGGTTCAACGAAATAAACGTAGAGTGCTGAAAACGGGTCATTGCCGCGCATCCAGAAAATGATGCCGCCAGCGATGAGGGTGAGTGCAAAGGCAATGAAGGGCGAGGCAATCGCCATCGCCGTTGAAGCTTCGGGGCGTTTTTCAAGGACGAGGTGCATTAGAGGAATCTCGCGTGTGGTGAAGGGACCTCATCCGGCGCTTCGCGCCACCTTCTCCAAGGAGAAGGGACAATACAAAAAACCGTCCTCTCTCCTCGGAGAGGGTGGACCGCGCAAAGCGCGAGACGGGTGAGGTCCCTTTGGTGGTTCATGCCGCCCCCTTCTCTTCATGCGCACCTGCCATCAGCAAACCGATGGTTTCGTGGTTCAATTCCGATGCAGGTTTCGCTTCTGACAATTGCCCGCGCGAGATCACTGCGATGCGGTCTGCGATTTCGAAGATTTCATCGAGGTCCTGGCTGATCACAAGAACGGATGAGCCTTTGCGTGCAAGGTCAATGATGGCTTGGCGGATCGCCGCTGCTGCACCGGCGTCAACACCCCATGTGGGTTGGTTGATGATGAGGATGCCGGGTTTGCGGTCCAATTCCCGCCCCACAACAAATTTTTGCAAATTGCCGCCGGACAAAGCCCGCGCCTCGGGGTCCGCCTTGCCTTTGCGCACATCATAATCCTTGACGATGCGTTCTTTCGTGTCGTTGGCGGCGCGCATTTTAACGAGACCGCCGGAAGCGATATTTTTATCCCAGGCATGACGGGTGAGAATGGTGTTGGAAGACAGTGGCATGTTGGGCACAGCCCCATGGCCCAGACGTTCCTCCGCCACAAAAGCCATGTTCACATTGCGCCTTGCGTTGATGCCGCTTTGGCCGATGGCTTTTTCGTCAGCGACGATCATCCTGGCGTCGGCAACCAAACGCTCGCCCGACAACGCATCAAACAATTCGCTCTGACCATTGCCGGCAACGCCGGCAATCCCCACCACTTCGCTGCGGTGGACTGTGAGCGAGACGTTTTTGAGCGCGGTGCTGAATGGGCCATCGGCGGGCAGTGAAAGGTTTTTCAACGTCAGGCGCTCAACGCCTTTCATGTAGGCCTTGCTGCGCTTGAGGGCCGCAACGTCTGCACCGACCATGAGGCTTGCGAGGGTGGCGGCTGTTTGCTCACGCGGATCAAGGCTGGCCACCACTTTGCCATGGCGCAGAATGGTGGCGGCGGTGCAGAGGCCTTTCACTTCTTCAAGGCGGTGGGAAATGTAAAGGACAGCACAGCCTTCGGAGGCCAAACGTTTCAGCACAATGAAAAGCTGGTCCGCCTCTTGCGGCGTCAACACCGATGTTGGCTCATCCATGATCAGGAGTTTTGGATTCTGCAACAGACAGCGCAGGATTTCAATGCGTTGTCGCTCACCGACTGAGAGATCTGCGACCACGGCGTCTGGATCAACGGGAAGGCCATAGTCGCTTGAAACTTGCGTGATTCTGGCTTTGAGTGCCTTGAGTTCAAATGCACCATCAAGGGCCAGTGCGATGTTTTCGGCAACCGTCAAACCTTCGAACAATGAGAAATGCTGGTACACCATGCCGATGCCGCGCTTTCGCGCGTCAGCCGGGCTTTTGAATGTGGCGGCTTCACCCCGCCACAGGAATTGCCCTGATGTGGGCTGCAAGGCGCCATAGATCATCTTGACGAGTGTGGATTTGCCAGCCCCGTTCTCACCCAGAAACGCGTGAATCTCGCCAGACATGATATTGATGTTGACGTCGTCATTGGCGCGCAAGGTGCCAAAGACCTTGACGATGTTCCTGGCTTCCAGAAGTGGTATTGCGGTCATCCCGCCTGGCTTTCCTTGATGGTGACTGTACCACTTTGCGGAAATGCAAGCGCCTCGTCCAGTGCCGCAAGCTGGTGGGCTGTGGACAGTGCAACAGCATAGGGCGTTTTGCCCGAAATTGTGCCATCACCAATGGGGCAGATCAGGCGGGCGAGGGTTTCGCTGGTGTGACCTGCGAATGTCAGGCGCGAGAGAAAGCGGGCGCGCTTGGTTTGGCTGCCGATCAACAGAACATGGGCGACAGACCGGTTGCGAAGAGCGGCATCCGTGACGGCAAAGTCAAGTTCATGGGAATGGCTCATGACAACGGCCATGCTGCCATCGGGAACTGATGCGATGGGACGCAGAACATTCCCGTCATTCCGTATCGTCACATTGGCAGGCATGTAGTCAGGAAAGGCCGCAGCGCGCGGATCAATCCATGACACTGCGAATGGCGATTGCGCCAACAACAGGATCAAGGCTTTTCCAACATGGCCTGCGCCGTAGAGCAAGATGTGGCGCGGAGTTGGTTCAGGCGTCAATCTGGCTTCAAATTCACGTATGCTTGTGACGATCTGCGTTGAGACAGTGACACGTCCGCCGCAACATTGGCCAAGGTCAGGGCCGAGGCTGTAGTGTTGCGCTGAAAAACCTTCAACACCGTCATGGGAAATTGAAGACAAGAGGGATTGCGCTTCCGCCATGGCTTGCCATTCCAACGTGCCGCCCCCGATGGAGCCGATGAAGCCTGATGCTGTCACCAACATTTGTGCGCCTGCCTCGCGGGGAGATGAACCTTCGACACGCGACAACGTGACGAGTGCGGCGCAGCTTTCGCGCGCAAGCAGTTCCAAGGCTTTGTCACGGAAGCTCATGTCATCTCAATCACGGCTTTGAGAATCGCCTCGGGTGTTGCAGGTGTTTGCAGGTTTGGGATCTTGCCAAGATTGACACTCGCCACCGCATTGAAAACCGCCGTCCACACCGCAATGCCCAGCATCAACGGCGGCTCGCCCACGGCTTTGGAGCGATAAATCGTATTTTCGCGATTGCCTTTGGAATCATAAAGCGAAGTGCGGAAATCGCGGGGCACATCGGAGGCGCATGGGATTTTATAAGTCGAAGGTGCATGGGTGCGAAGCCGTCCGTCTTTGTCAAACACCAGTTCTTCCGTGGTGAGCCAGCCCATGCCTTGCACGAAGGCCCCTTCAATCTGGCCGATGTCGATGGCAGGGTTGAGCGAGGTTCCCACATCATGCAGCAGATCAGCGCGCAAGACTTTCATTTCACCTGTCAGCGTGTCGATGGCGACTTCGGCACAGGCCGCACCATAGGCGAAATACAGGAACGGACGGCCCTTGGCCTTGGTGCGGTCCCAATGGATTTTGGGTGTGGCGTAGAAGCCGTTGGATGACAATGAAATGCGGGTTGCGTGAGCTTCCTTGGCAAGGTCCTTGAAGCTGATGCTGTGCTTGCCCGACGTCACAGCGCCGTTGGCAAAGTTGATTTTAGTTTTGGCCACACGCCATTTTTTGGCGAGATGGACCACAAGCCGTGCCTTGATTTTTTCGCAGGCATCTTTCGCCGCCATGCCGTTGAGGTCAGAGCCGGCCGAGGCTGCGGTTGGAGAGGTGTTGGGGACTTTGTCAGTTGTCGTCGCGGTGATGCGCACCTTCTCCAGTGGAATTCCAAACTGCTCCGCCACCACTTGAGCCACCTTGATGTAAAGCCCCTGGCCCATTTCGGTGCCGCCATGGTTCACTTGCACAGAACCATCAGTGTAGACATGCACCAATGCGCCTGCCTGATTGAGCATGGTCAATGTAAACGAAATCCCGAACTTCACAGGTGTGAGGGAAAGGCCTTTTTTAATGAAGGGTGACTTCGCGTTGAATGCGTCAATGTCCTTGCGCCGCCTGCGATAGTCAGATGTCTTCTCCAGCTGCGAGATCACATCGAGTGCAATGTTGTCGGTGATCTTCTGGCCATAGGGTGTGACGTCGCGGCCCTTGCCGTAAAGATTGCGTTTGCGCACATCCAGTGCATCAACGCCCAACTCAATCGCAATCTCTTCCATCATGCGCTCGGCAAACACCATGCCTTGCGGTCCACCGAATCCCCTGAACGCCGTGTTCGAGACGGTGTTGGTGAATAAGCGGCGCGAGCGGATGGAGAGGGTGGGATAATAATAGGCGTTGTCGGCGTGGAACATGGTGCGGTCGTTCACGCCTTGGGAAAGGTCAGCGGAGCAGCCGCAACGGGCGAAGAACGCGACATCAACTCCCGTGAGTCTTCCGGTCTTGTCAAAACCAAACGCACCATCCACACGCATGTCATGGCGCTTGCCCGTCATGATCATGTCGTCGTCACGGTCCAGGCGGCACTTGGCGGGACGGCCCGTCACATGCGCGGCGAGGGCGGCAAGACAGGCCCATTGTGCCGCCTGGCTTTCCTTGCCGCCAAAGCCACCGCCCATGCGGCGGCATTCAGCTGTGACTTTCGCATCTGAAATCCCGAGCATGCGCGCGACGCAATGTTGCACTTCGGTGGGGTGTTGCGTGGAGGTGTGGACAAGAAATCCACCTTGTTCGGTGGGCAGGGCAAGGGCGATTTGGCCTTCGAGATAAAAATGTTCCTGACCGCCGATGTGGAAACTGTTGTTCAAAGTGTGTGCAGATTTGGCGATTGCGGATTTCACATTGCCACGCGTGAAGGCGTAAGCCGGCACCACGTCTTGCGTGTCTTGTGTCACCGCATCTTCAACTGTGACAGCGGGTGCTTCACTTGCGATCTCAATCTTTGCCAGCCGCGTTGCGCGCCGTGCCGCATCGCGGCTTTCCGCGACAACGGCAAAAACCACCTGGCCATGGAACTTGATGTCGCCATTGGCGAAAATCGGGTCATCACCTTTTGCCGGGCTGCAATCATTGACGGCGGGAATGTCCCTTGCGGTGAGAACAGCAACCACGCCGGGACAGGCTTTGACAGCCGACAGATCGCAAAGCGTGATCTTTCCCTTTGCGCCCTTCGCCGCAAAACCGGGGGCAACATGCAGCAATCCTTCGGGTTCCCGAAGGTCATCGATGTAGGGAGCCGATCCCTGTACATGCATGTCCGCACTGTCATGGGCAATGGCGCGGCCGATTGTTGAAAGCGGTTTCATGCCAGCGCCAACACCCGCATGGAGGTTTCACCCGCTGTCTCGAGCAGCGCTTTGCGCAAAAGATTCTGTGCCACGGTGAGGCGGTATTCTGCTGAGGCGCGCATGTCGGAGATGGGTTGGTAGTCTTGTTTCAAACGAGCGATGACACTTTGCCAACTTGCAGCTTCATTGAGCGAGACATTGGCAAGAGCGGCTTCAGTATGGCCGGCGCGTTTTGGCGTGGCGGCCATGCCGCCATATGCGATGCGGGCGGAAAGGATGCGGCGCTCTCTGATCTCAAATTTGTAGGCAGCCATGACGGCTGAAATATCCTGGTCAAAACGTTTGGAAATCTTGAAAGCGCAAAAGCGTTCATTCGCTTGCAGTTTTGGCACATCAATGGCCCACACCAGTTCACCAGGTTTTCGGTCCTGTTTGCCATAGGCCAAAAAGAAGCCTTCCAGCGGCATGCGCCGTTCACCATTGACGGACTTGAGAATGAGCGTGGTGCCAAGAGCGATCAACAGCGGTGGCATGTCTCCAATCGGTGAGCCGTTGGCGATGTTGCCGCCAATGGTGCCGGATGCGCGCACTTGCGTTGAGCCAATGCGGCGGATGACTTCGCCCACATCGGCGTGGAGGCTTGCCAGCGCCTCTTCTGCTTCGGCATAGGTTGCAGCGGCGCCGATGGTGAGGTGGTCGCCATGGTCTTTGACCGCATGCAGGCTTTCAACGCCGTGGGTGAAGATCAGCTTTGGCAACACACGCATCTGCTTGGTGATCCACAGACCCACATCGGTGGCGCCTGAAACGATGGTCGCGTCCTTGTGTTCATCGGCAAGTTTTAAAAGCGATGTTTCTGACTTCGGAACAGCAATGAATGACCGCGCGTCGCCGGCAAAAACGTCGCCGCTTGATTTGAGGTTTTGCAACGCTGCAATGGTTTCGTGACGTCGCTTGCTGAAATGATCCTCAAGCGTCCCGTGCAAGGCCATGAATGCGGCATCAATGATGGGGCGGTAGCCGGTGCAGCGGCAGAGGTTTCCGGCCAGCGCGTCTTCGATGGATTGCCGTGTCGGCGTCTCTCCACTGTGAAACAACGTGAACAGCGACATGACAATGCCCGGCGTGCAAAAACCACATTGCGAACCATGCAGATCAACCATCGCCTGCTGCACGGGATGAAGGCTCCCACCTGACGCGAGATCATCAACGCTGATGAGTTCCTTGCCTTCAAGCTGGCCCATCAAGAGGATACAGGCATTGGCTGGCGCGTAGACCAACGCACCGTTTTTCAACGCCCCGATGGCAATAGTGCAGGCCCCGCAATCCCCCTCGTTGCAGCCTTCCTTGGTACCCCTGGATTTTTCTTCGAGCCGCAGATAGTCCAACACAGTCTGCACCGGGTTGGGCACCTGATGTGCAACAATGGTTCCACGCCGCAGGAAGTGGACTGCGCCTTCTGTCATCATGAACCCCGATAGGTCGAATAGCCAAATGGCGAAAGCACCAGCGGCACATGATAATGTTGGTCCGCGTTTGAAATGCCAAAACGGATGGTGATGACGTCAAGAAACAGCGGCTCAGGCAACGCCGCAAATTGGCGGAGATAGTCCCCGGCGAAGAAGCGCAGTTCATAGGTGCCAGCCCTGAAGTTTTCGCCCTCAAGCATGGGACCGTCGACACGCCCGTCTGCATTGGTGATGGCCGTCTTGATCAATTTATCACCAGACCAGAGTTCAAGCATGAGCCCCTCGGCGGGAGCGCCCTTTGCGGTGTCTAGAACATGCGTTGTGAGTTTGCCCATGGGGTGAGATTATCACAGGCAAGCGGGCTGGCAATGTGGCCAAAGGGACCTCATCCGGCGCTTCGCGCCACCTTCTCCAAAGAGAAGGGACAATGCCTCAGTCCGAATGCAATCGTCGCTTCTCCCTGGAGAAGCTGGCACGGCGAAGCCGTGACTGATGAGGTCACTTGGCTGCAATTTCCACAGCCTCTTTGCCGCGCTCCAAGCGATAGAACTGATCCGCTTTCAACGTCTGCCAATCCCCCGCTTCACCATTGGCCCAGAGTACGCGGACTTCCGCCTGCACTTCTGTGCCCAAGCCAAAATGCCAGAAGCCCAATTGCCCGCTGGCATGGCCTCCGCCGGAAATGGCTTCGCGGCGAAGCGTTTTTCCCCCCAGCTTCACTTCAATCCATGCGCCGATGCCGTCGCGGTTCGGCCCGTCCTGTTTCAGTTCCAGCATCAGGAAATGGCCGGCACTTGCGGAGGTGTTGCGGAAGAGGTCGATGTTCTCATTCCTGTTGACAACCACCATGTCGATGAGGCCATCGAGATTGAAATCCGCCAATGCCGCACCGCGGGCCATGCGCATGGAACCTGCACCTGATGTGCCGCCCGCTTCCAAAAATGTGCCGTCAGGTTTCTGCAAGAACATGTTGTTGGGATCTTTCATGGAAAAATCCGGCATCTCCGCCACGTTGCCCTTGGCCACGAAGATATCGGCAAGCCCGTCATTGTTCACATCTTCAATTTGGGTGTGCCAGCCGGTGGACGTCTTGAGGTCGTCGCCCATGTAGGGCCTGTGGGCGGTCACAGCTTTTTTCCAGGCGATGTCAGCATAAGATGGCTTGGTGGCGGTACCGTCGGGCTTTTCCAGCGTCTGGTATTTCGAGTCCGACATGGAGGAGAGGTAATACTCGGGGTAGCCGTCAAAATCGAAGTCATAGGTTGAAGCCCCCATGCCCCAGATGCGGAGGTACTTCCAACCTTGTTCCTGCGTGTAAAGCTGTGGTTCCTTGCCCGCTTCAACGACCCACATCTGCTCTTGTCCGCCTTCATAATATTCGCGGTCGTTGGACATGCGCAGTGCCGGGGTCCCAGACCGGTTCCAGTCCGTGAACATGATGGACAGCGGGCAATAGGATGGTTTGAGCGCTTTGGGGGAGGCAAATTTTTTACCATCAGGGCGATGCAGCCAATTGTCGGTGCAGGAGCCCCAGGGCATTGCCTCTTCATATCGGTTCACATAATTGCCAATGGCGAGTGTTGGAAAGTCCGCACCCTTTTCAAAGGTTGCGGCAAAGGCCGTGGACCAGGCATCACCGCCTTCAAATCCCCAGAGTTCATTGGCACGGGAAAATTTGCAATCACCCTCACCCTTCATGACGACATTCTCGCCCACACGCAGGATCACCAGATCGGTGATTGCGTCAGCGTCGATGTCGAGGGGATATGCGCCGGTTGTGGCGACCAGTTCGGCACCGGATGTGTGTTTGGCGAAACGCAGATCTTTGCCGCGCTCACTTGTGTTGACATAAAACCCGGATGGTTTTTCGCCACCCGCCAGAAACATGTCAGGCTTCATGTCGCCGTTGCAATCAAAGACGGCGGTGCCGCCGCCCACCATGTATTCCCACTCGCCTGCGTAAGCGTGGATGATGCCGGAGGTTTTTTCGTCACTGGTAAACGTGACGACGGGATCGGCGAGGGCTGCGGACGACAGTAAACAGAGGGCAAAAGCAAAACGCATGATCAGACCGTGAATTTGAGTTTGAGGGCATGGGCACCAATGCAGCGGCCCTGCTCCAGACCGCGCTCAATGGCAGCCCTGAAATGGATGCCACCATAGAGGCGGGAGATGCCCGCTTCCTGTGCCGCCGCTTCGAAGCTGGCATAGGCACGCGGCTTCAGGCCGTCGCGCACATGGGTTGCGTCTTCAAAAGCGAAATTTTCACCAAAGGCTGCGGTGAGCACCACAGCGGCTGCGGCGGACTGGGTGGAATGGCCTGAGGGATACTCCGGAAACGGTGGCGTGATTAAAATCGGCATCCAGGCCTTGTCGATGACGCGCTTGATGTAGGTGACGGGGCGCAGCAGATCATATTCAAACTTTGTGGCCCAGCAGCCGATGAAGGCGTCGGCGAGTGTAATGCCGAGCTGTGCCAGCGTGGAAGCGCGGCGTTTCACGTCGGTGTTTTCGCGTTCGAAAAGTTGCAGCGCAATCGACACCCAGTGGCCGGGCGGTGTGGGCGACAGCATCGGGTCATCTGACCAGAAGCGCGCGATCATGCGCTGTTCGGGCGTGATGGCCTTGACGGTATCGTAGACCTCAAGTGCCTCCTTGTAAAAGTCGGACGCCTTGTCTTCGCTATAGGTGGGGGGTGGTGGCAGGGAGCAGGCCTTGCCGTTTGCGAGCGCAAATGTGCGGTTATCGCCCCATGTCGGAAGCAGTGGTGTCTGCTGCAAGGTGATGGGGCTTGTCGGCACCCAATCCTGTTTCGCCTCTGCCTTGGCATAGGTCATGGGGAAGCCAAGGTTTTCGATGACAAGGCCGCCATCGGTTTTCGACCATTCAAAAACATGGTCCGCAATGGCATGGCCCAGATCTTCGCTGGCCACGGCGACGTCATCGGCCACACTGCCCATGAGGGCCGCAGAAATTTTGCGTGACATGACTTTGATGGTGCGTTTTCCCGTTGGGCCTGTGTTGCCAAAGAAATGGGACACGCTGCGTTCCAACGCGCCATGCAGAATATGGGGCAGGCTTGAGGCCTTGGTGTTGCGTGGGCTTTTGCCAAGGCCATTCAATTGTCCGGCAAGGGACGACGCTGTTGCATCGGTTGAAACCACAGACTCTTGCACCGCAACGCCGAGATAGGCGAAGGCGCGGGATGCAACGGGTGGCGAATAAGTGGCTGTATGGCGCACCAGCATGAGGACAAGGCAATACCAGTCTTGCAATACCTGCTCAGATGTCATTTGTTGCGTCGCTGCGACACTGACACGTGGAAAAATCGAGAAGGCAGCAGCGCCCAAAAGGCAGCGCCGGTTGAGGTTCAAGTGCGTCACGCAAATGCTCCGGTTGGGTTGACTGTTTTTTCGGTACGGATTGCGGCGGAGGACATATCCTCGTCCATGGCGCGGAGCAAGGCCGCGTTGGTGCCGCGCAGGATGAGGTCCGTTTCGACGGGCACAAAGGCGATCACCACATTGCGGCTCAATTCTTCGACGACACTTTCCGACAAGGCATTGCGAAGCGCTGGTTCCATCAGTTTTTGTGCCTCAAGGCCGGGACCAGCCAGCACAATGCGGTCTGGATTCAAAATGGCCACCAGCCTCCCGATGCCATAGCCCAAGGCTTCGCCGGCTTTTG
Organism: Hyphomicrobiales bacterium; assembly: GCA_031430795.1. Lineage (GTDB taxonomy): Bacteria > Pseudomonadota > Alphaproteobacteria > Rhizobiales > Aestuariivirgaceae > Aestuariivirga. The sequence continues at coordinate 77,556 of JANPCE010000012.1, read as the reverse complement.
CGAATGCCGCCCTGGCGTTTTCGTCGCCAGATTGCGCCCGCGCCATGAGGTTCAGCATCGCCCCTGCAGGCACTGCCGTGTGGGGGGCGTCACCATAACCACCACCTGTTGCCCCGCGTAAAATTCCATAGTCGGCGGCATAGGCCTCGGTGCAGCCGCGTTTGCCGCAGCGGCACAATGCGCCCCCGGGAATATGGTTCATGTGGCCAAATTCAGCTGCACCACCCGTTGCCCCATGATAGACTTTACCTTCAATGATGAGGCCCATGCCAACGCCATAACCGGTGAAGATGGTTGCCGTGGTGCGGCCCCGGGCTTGCGGCTCAAGGGCGAGCAAACCTTCTGCCATCAGGTTGGCGTCGTTCGCCACCATGCAGGGCACGTCGAATTCCTGCGCGAGGATGGATGCCAGCGGAATGTCGCGCGCCTTGAAGGCGGGTGACCAGACCACGGTGCCCTTGCGGCTGTCGGCCACACCTTGCAAGGCCACACCGATGCGGCGGATATTTGCACTGTCAACGGCATGGCGCGCCAGCATGTTTCGGATTTCATGTGCAACGTGCCTGCCGAATGTGTTGGCGTCAGCGTCATAGGTTGATGTCGCCACCCGCTCTTGATGCAGGATGCGCCCGGCAAAATCCGATACCGCAATCACCAGTGTATCGATGGCAAGGTTGATGGCCAGCACGAGAGCGGCCTTCGGCTGCAAGCCCAGCTGCACGGTGGGCCGCCCCCGCTTGCCGTTGGCTGGCAACGGAAACGGGCTTTCCAGTTCTTCAATCACGTCTTCCGCAATGAGTTGCGAGGAGATGGCGGTGATGGAGGCCGGCGACAAGCCGGTGACCCGGCCAAGCTCGACGCGTGCCAGAGGCCCGTTTTGGCGCAAGGCTTCCAAAACGATGCGACGGTTCTGGCGGCGCACCAGTTCGCTGTCAGCTTTCAGCTGCATGTTCCTCAACCCGTGTCGCAGGTTCTTTTGACGCCCGCGTTGTTTGAAGGCAGTGTGGCGCAAGGGCCGGACCCCCGCAACACTTAATTTGGCCTCCGAAGTTAATGGATTGACGATGATAAAACCTGTGACGGCCAAGATTTTGATGTGTGATCTCGTGGGCTTGGCATTAGACACGCGGGGCGAGCCGGATTTCTCGGAAGTCAGGGCCCATATCAAGATGAAAGGCGGTTCTTTCTTCAACCGTCCCTGGAAGATTTCTGACAAACTGGCCGAGGGCAAACTCCACTTTTTCCTTGTGCCTGATGTGTCCACCGCGGCGGAGATTCTGGCGCTGACAGACAAGGGCCAGTACGACGCCGTCATTGCCGCAGCGACTTTCATTCCAAAGGACGCAAAATTCCGTTTTGGTGGCGTTCGGATCGGCACCGGAACCGGCAATATGGGTTCGGCCTCCTGGGGCGGTGGCGATGGCATTGGCGGGGACGCGCCATTGATGAACACGCCCGGCTTCAATTCCCGCGCAACAGCCCAAATGGCGATGAAGGCGCTGTTGCGGGTATCACCGGACTTGCCGGTGGAGCAGCTCCACAAACTCACCGTGTCCGGGCGCTTCGACACTGGCAAAGACCTGCGTCGTTTCCCGACGCGCAAACTCGAGGGGCAATCTGCCGCCGTGCTCGGCTACGGCAACATCGGCCGGGCTTTTGCAAAACTGGTGCAGGCCTTCGGCATGAAGGTGCGGGTGTATGCGCGGCCAAAGCACCGCGAATGGATAGAGAGCGAGGGGTTCGAATACTGTGCAACGCCGACGGCGGCGGCGGCGGGTGCCGACGTGTTGAGCATGCATGTCGGGCTTGGACAATATGACCCGGCCACGAAACGGTTTGCCAATGCGGGGATCGTCGATTGGCCCGTCCTCAAGGGTCTCAACAATGGTGCCGTCCTCATCAACTATGATCGCGGCGAATGTGTTGATGTGAAAGCGCTGGACCGCGCCATGAAGCAAGGCATCATCCGCCACGCCGCAATTGATGCCGATATTTTCAAGGGCAAGGGTGGTGCGCAGACAGGCCCCATGGTTCCCTATTTGCCACTCGCCAAAAAATATCCCGGACGCACTGAACTCTTGCCACACGCTGCGGCAGACACGGACCATGTGTCGCGGGTTGAGGGGGCGAAGCAGGCAGTGAACCAGATGTTTGATTGCATCATCAACAAGCGGATCACGAACTTGAAAGGAGCGTGTCCCGCTGGGTATCACAAAATCGGCACTTGTTCACCTCTGGGTGTGGCTCGCGCGACCCCACAAGATGTGCTCACCATTGCAAGGGCAGACCGCGAAAAGCTGGCGGGATTGGCAAGTGAAATGTCAGGCCTGTGGGCGTCGGCAACGAGTGCCGAAGATGCGCTGGCGGTTGCGATCAATCGCTACCGCAACGCGCTGGCAAGTCTGGGGCTGTAAGAAGCCCATTGAAATGCACCAGGGTCATCTTTTTAGTCCGCCCCTACAATTGACGTCTTGGTGGATGCGACAAGCCTTTGTTGACATCAAATTCCCCTGCCCTTAATGAAGCCGCCAATTGCCCTGATGGCGGAATTGGTAGACGCACTAGTTTCAGGTACTAGCGAGTAACATCGTGGAGGTTCGAGTCCTCTTCAGGGCACCACGCTTCGCCCTTCGGGCTACGCGTGGCGCAGCCACGCAGGAGACGGAAGGGCTAAGCGTGCCCGGCGCAGCGCAACGCGCGCAGACGGGCTGGCGGGGATGGAGCGCATTTCTCTTGTGGTACGTTTATATCATCCGGAGCTTGAAAGAGCCTCGCCAAGAATACACTGGCTTCACCACTGATCTCAAATCCCGTATCTTTGACCACAACGCTGGAAAATCGCTACACACTTCCAAATATCTTCCGTGGCAACTGGTTTGGTATTGCGGGTGCGCCGACAAACAAACCGCACTTGATCTTGAGAAATATCTCAAATCTCACTCCGGGCGCGCCTTCGCCAAAAAGCGCTTGCTGCCTGCCGTGTCTGCTTCAAAGTGAAACAGGCCATTTTGGCCTTGCCTTCCATGATGTCTTTCGATTCACTGGCCATTGATTTGGGCAGGGAAGCAATCGGGTGACGGAACTTACATTCAAGGGCAAGGAATTTGTCTATAATCACCATTTGTCAGTGCCGTTCCGCCCGCTGGTGCCCCATGCCGACAAGGGCATTGGCGACGTTGATCTTGACGGCAACTTGATTATTCAAGGCGACAATCTTCACGCCCTGAAAGCTTTACTGCCGCGCTATGCGGGCAAGGTGGATTGCATCTTCATCGACCCGCCCTACAACACGGGAAACGAAGGCTGGGCCTACAATGACAATGTAAATGCGCCCATGATCAAGGAATGGCTGGCCGCGAATCCTATCGGCATTGAAGACGGCCTGCGCCACGACAAATGGTGCGCCATGATGTGGCCAAGGTTGCGGATGTTGCATGAGTTGTTGGCGGATCAAGGCGTTTTGATGGTTTCTATTGGCGACGAGGAACAGGCGCGGCTCACTCTGATGTTGAGAGCGATATTTGGCGAAGAATCATGTCTGGGAAGTTTTGTTTGGCGTCGGCGGGCCGGTTCAGCAATGTCTTCAGAAATGGTTTCAAAAGATCACGAGTACGTACTCGTATACACAAAGAATGCGAGCAAAGCATTCATACTTGGTGATGCCAAAGACGATACAAAATACAATTTGTTGGATGAAAATGGAAAGCGATACGCCAGCATGCAGCTAACCGTTGGCATGACTGCTAAAATGCGTCCCAATCAGTGGTACGAACTTGTAAATCCGAAAACCGGTAAGGGTTACTGGCCTTCTGAGGGACGTGTTTGGGGGTACTATCCGCCCACTATGGCCGAGAAAATAAAAGAGAGAAGAATTCTTTTTCCTGACGACTTTCCAGAACTGAATCGAACTAGGCCACGGTTGAAGAGTTATCCAGAGGATGCAAAACGCGAATTGAAGCCAACGAGCACTTGGCTAGATGGTGTTGGACGGACAGAAGAAGGAACAAAGCTACTACAAGATATTTTTGGTGAAGTTGTTTTTTCCTATCCAAAACCGATGTCTTTGGTTTCACACCTTGTTCGACAGTTTTGTCCTCCAGATGGTTTGGTTCTAGATTCGTTTTCCGGCTCGGGAACAACCGCTCATGCTGTTCTGGAGACCAACAAGCGCGACAGCGGCAATCGCAAGTTTGTCCTTGTCGAAATGGAAGACTATGCCGACAAGTTGACGGCGGAACGGGTGCGCCGCGTGATCAATGGATACGATTATTCCGGTACGCAAAGAACGGAACTCTTACGAGAAACTCTGAACTACCGGGTGCTGCAAAAGGCCGATGAACTGGTTCAAAAGGTCAACGCCATCGAAAACCTGCATGGGCAGGAATACGACAAGATCACCAAACAGGTGAAAGACAATGAATTGATCGTGACAGGTGAAAAGACTGTTGCTGAACGTGCTGAAGGATTGGGCGGCACTTTCACCTATTGCACACTTGGACCACCCGTTGAACTCGACAAAATTTTGACGGGCAGGGATTTGCCATCTTATGATGCGCTGGGCAGCGTGCTTTATCACATGGCCACAAACCGCACGCTGGAAAGCAATGCCATTCGCCAAGCTGATTTCCACTTGGGCGAACATGGCAACCAACATGTGTGGTTGATCTATAAGCCGGAACTTGATTGGCTGAAAGGACCAGACGCGGCCTTGACCCTTGGCTTTGCCCGCAAGATTGCAGTTGACTATCCCGGCAAGGACCATTTGGTTTTTGCCGCTTCGCGCTTTGTCTCTGAAAAGCTGTTGGGTGAAGAGGGCTTGCGCGTTGAATTTGTGCCTTTGCCCTTCGCGCTCTATCGTATCGAGAAAGTGTGATGCGCCAGCTTGCCTATCAGGACAAGGTGTTGAAGGCGCTGGACGGTTACATAGACGCCCTCAAGGTCGAAAAGCTGCAAGCCGATGAAGATTCCAAATCGGCTGGCAACAACATCCGCCTGAAAGCCCTCATTCCCGATTTCACTAAAACGGCTTGGGAAGCCATGCGAGCTAGTGGGCAATTGCCCGCTTCACGCGCCGCAATCCAACATTCCGAACGCAACGACGGGATTGGGCGGCCTGTGCCCAACGCCGTTTTGAAAGTGCCAACAGGCGGCGGCAAAACCTATCTGGCGATCAACAGTCTTTCCCGTATATTCGGGCGCTGGCTGAACCAGAACACGGGCTTTGTGCTGTGGATTGTGCCGAATGAGGCGATCTATTCGCAGACTCTCAAACGCCTGAAAGACCGCCAAGACCCTTATCGCCAAATGCTGGACAGGGCGGCGGCGGGGCGCGTTCGCATTCTGGAAAAGACCGACAGGCTGGACAAGCGGGATGTTGAAAGCCAACTTTGTGTCATGCTGTTGATGTTGCAATCGGCAAACCGCGAAACCAAAGACACGCTGAAAATGTTTCAGGACCGGGGCGACGTTTCCGGCTTCACGCCTTCCATTGGCGATCAACAGGCCCATGCCAAACTCAGCGCCGCAATTCCCAATCTCACGCGCTATGACTTGGCTGAAAGCACGGTGCAATGGCCATGCGTGAAAGACTCACTGGGCAATGCCTTGCGCATTATGCGGCCTGTTGTGGTGCTGGACGAAGGCCACAAAGCCACGTCGGAACTGGCGTTCAAGACGCTCTATGACTTCAATCCGTGTTTTGTGTTGGAATTGACGGCAACGCCGCATGATGTGCAGCCCAAGGGCGGGAAAAATCCGCACCAAGGGCGCTATTCCAATGTGCTTGTCGAAGTCTCTGGCGTCGAACTCGACAAAGAGGGCATGATTAAAATGCCGCTCAATCTCGACACGCGGCAAGGCAATGACTGGAAAGCCACGCTGAATGCCGCCATCGAAAAACTGAACGTGTTGCAACACGAAGCCGATGCCTTTCGCGGTGAAACCAATCGCTATATTCGCCCGATTATGTTGATACAAGTTGAACGCACGGGCAGCGATCAACGCGCCAGCGGGCACATTCATGCGCTGGATGTGAAAGACTGGCTGTTGCAAACGGGTTTTGACGAAGCTGAAATTGCTATCAAGACGGCTGAAACCAACGACCTGAACCAGCCGGAAAACCAAGACCTTCTTTCCCCTACAAATCGCATTCGCGCTATCATCACCAAGCAAGCGCTTCAGGAAGGCTGGGATTGCCCTTTTGCCTATGTGCTGTGTTCATTGTCTGCCAATTCAAACCTGAACGCCATGACGCAATTGGTGGGCCGAATCCTTCGCCAGCCACATGCCCTGAAGACGGGCCGCGACGCGCTGGACGAATGCCATGTGATCACGCACCAAGCCGGAACGGGCGAAGTTGTCACCAAGATCAAGGACGGGCTTCAGAATGACGGGCTGGGCGATCTGGTTATTCAGGTATCGCAGGATGGCGGCGCAAAGATTGCCAGCGCCAGTCGCACGATCAACCGACGCGCTGAATTTGCTTCGACTGAAATTTACTTGCCAAAAGTGTTGACCATCGAAAGCGGCAAAGCCCGCGACCTGGACTATGACACCGATATTCTGGCAGCCATCGACTGGCGCGGCTTCGACGCCCGCCCGATTGCCGAAGCTATTCCCGCCAATGTCCAAGCCGCTGAAAGGCAACTTCAGCGCATATCGATCACCGATTCAGTTGACCATTTCGAAACCGAAACGATTGGTGCGGCCTTTGAGGCGATGCGCTTTGATCCCGCCTATGCCGTCCGACTGATTTCAGACCTTGTGCCCAATCCCTTTGTCGGACGTGAAATAGTGGGTGGCCTGCTTGAAGAATTGAAAGCACGCGGCTTTGACGATGCAAAGCTTGGCGCATTGTCCAGCCGTATCATTGATGAATTGCGCCGGGCGCTGGATACCGCCAGAAACCAGAGTGCGGAAAAGGTATTCAAGGACGGTGTTGCCGCTGGCACCGTGCAATTCCGCTTGCGGCTTGACGGCAAAAACTGGCGTTTGCCCTTCACCATCGAAACGAACGAACCTGAAAACGCCCGCAAGCTGGCAAATTCCAAAGGCGACGCGCTGGCCAAGAGTCTGTTTGCGCCAATCTATGAAAACGACCTGAACAAGGATGAACAAGCCGTCGCTGGCTATCTGGATGACGAAAAGGCCCTGAAGTGGTGGCACCGCAACGTTGCCCGCAAGCAATATGGCTTGCAGGGCTGGAAACGCGCCAAGGTCTATCCCGACTTCCTGTTTGCCGTCCAGCGTGAAGGCAAGGGCAACCGCATTGTGGTGCTGGAAACCAAGGGGGATCATCTCAACGATCCTATTGAAACGGCTTACAAGCGCGATCTGCTTGATAACCTTTCCGATAACTTCTCTTGGGACAAGACACAGACGGCGGGCACCTTGCAGCTTCAATCAGAAAACGGCGAAACCGTCGAATGCGCCTTGGTGCTTATGAGTGAATGGAAAGCAGAGCTGCCCAAATTGCTGTTCTGAGGTCGGCATCCCATTCCGCCTTGAGAATGCCCCAGCGACGGGCTATCCCCTCTCAACTTCATTCGAACGGCGGAACCTTTCATGGCCATCAAGCTTTACCGGGGCGACCTTCCCCATGATTTCAATCCGGGTCCGGCGATTGCCATTGACACCGAAACCATGGGGTTGAACCCGAAGCGGGACCGGCTTTGTGTGGTGCAGATTTCAACGGGTGACGGCAATGCCCATGTGGTGCAGATCGAGGCCAATCCATCGGCTCCCAATTTGAAGGCGCTGCTGGAGAACCCTCAGGTTCTCAAGATTTTCCATTTTGCGCGCTTTGATGTGGCGGTGCTGAAACATGCGCTGGGGGCTGATACGGCGCCGCTTTACTGCACCAAGATTGCTTCCAAGATTGGCCGCACTTACACCGACCGTCATGGCCTTAAGGATATCCTGAAAGAGCTGCTCGGCATTGAAGCCAACAAGCAGCAGCAGAGTTCGGACTGGGGTGTTCACATTCTCTCCGATGCGCAAAAGCAATATGCGGCCCAGGATGTGGTTTACCTGCATGAATTGAAAGCCCGCCTCGACCAGATGCTGGAGCGCGAGGGACGCAGTGCGCTGGCAAAAGCCAGTTTTGAGTTCATCCCGTCACGTGTTGCACTTGATCTCGGGGGCTGGGGCGAGGAAGATATTTTTGCCCACTGACGGCACAGTAAAGCGCAAGGCGAAAGTTTCGCCGATCCGGCTTGCCGGACCGGTGGCACTGGTTTTCATCGTCGGATTGACCGGCGCGTTTCTGTGGCAGACGGGAGCACTTCGCCCTGCTGCAACGGCTGAACAACATGCGGCGCCTGAGATTGCCAAGCCTGACCAGGCGACGGCATCAACGACGACCTATTCCGGCGTTGATGACCAGAACCGCCCTTTTGCCATCAATGCAGCAGCCGTCGAGCAATCCAAGACTGACAAGAACCTGGTTCACATGCAAATCGTTGATGGCACGTTCCAACGGCCTTCGGGACAGGGTCTTTCAGTCAAAGCCCCGACAGCACACTACCGCGTTGATACCAAAGCCCTTCAGCTTGAAGGTGGTGTGACGTTTTTGGAACCCGGCCGCATGACGGCCCAGATGGAGCGGGCGGAAGTGGACGTTAAAACCCTCACCCTGACATCAAATAGCCCGGTTGAAGTTGATATGCAGGGCACCAGGATCAGCGCGCAAAGCTTGACCGTCACCCAGAATGGAACCCGCATTCATTTCAAGGGTGGCGTCAAAGCGCGCTTCATGACAAAACCAGCGGCAAAGGGAGACGGCGGATGAAACTTGTGGTGGCCATAACACTTTTCGGATTGGCATTGGCGGCACAGCCCGTGGCAGCGCAGGATGCCGGCCAGGTTGACATCGAAGCCTCCGAAATGGAAATCATCGAGACCGACAAGCAGGCGATATTCCGCGGCAATGTCATTGCCAAGCGTCCAAGCGACACCATCAGTTGCGAGGAAATGGTGGTGACATACGCCGACAGCCAGGCTGGTGCCACAGAAGGTGCGGCACGGATGCAGAAGATTGACTGCAAAACCAACGTCACCATCAAGACATCGAGCCAGACCATCACCGGCAATTACGCCCAGTTCTTTTTGCTCCGGGATGAGTTGCTGGTGACGGGCAATGTCAAGGTGGTGCAGGGAAAGACCGTCATTCGTGGTCCAAAGCTTACCGTTGACCTCAAAACCAAGCGCACCAAGATGACGGGTGGCCGTATCAAAGGCTCCTTCACACCGAAATAATGCCATTCAGATTTTGCTAACCATAAGCCAAAACTTATGCTGAACGCATCCTTACCTCCTTCATTCAAACTTAAGGCAATTCCTGCGTAATCCCATGGCGTCAGTGCCCCGACAGACCGCCCAATCTTTGCCCCTGGCCCCCCGCGCTCCACAGCGTGGCAACGGCCAGCAGCCAAAGCCGAAAGCGGAAGGCCTTGAAGCCCGCATGCTTGCCAAGAGTTACCGGCAACGCCCTGTGGTGCGAGAGGTCTCAGTGACTGTCAGGCGTGGCGAGGCTGTGGGTCTTTTGGGTCCCAATGGCGCCGGCAAGACGACGGTGTTCTATATGATCACCGGCCTGATTGCCGCCGACAAGGGAACCATCAGTCTTGACGGTGAGGACATTACCCATCTGCCCATGTATCAACGGGCGCGGATGGGCATTGGTTACTTGCCGCAGGAAGCTTCGGTGTTCCGGGGCCTCACGGTTGAACAGAATCTGCGTGCCGTGCTTGAACTTCATGTGAAGGACAGGGCGGAACGCGAGCGTCAGTTGCGTGAGTTGTATGATGAATTCTCAATTGCCCATGTCCGGCATTCGCCGGCTGTTGCACTCTCTGGCGGAGAACGTCGGCGGGTGGAAATCGCCAGAGCCCTTGCTGCAAACCCCCAGTTCATGCTCCTCGACGAGCCCTTCGCCGGAATTGACCCGATTGCGATCGGTGATATTCGCAGATTGGTGCGACAGCTCACCGATCGGGGAATCGGGGTGCTTATTACGGATCACAATGTACGAGAAACCCTCGGACTCATCGACCGGGCGCTCATCCTTCATGAGGGCCACGTCCTGAACGAGGGCACCCCGGAAGCGATTGTCAACGATCCGGACGTGAAGCGCTATTATTTGGGTGAGAATTTCCATTTTTAATGACGATTCGTTTGAGGGCAAAAGATGTTCGTTGGTTGGACAAAAATAGAACATGCTATTGCGTTGACGCCTGCGCCGTGTCAGTTTGGACTTAATGGAAACGTCAACACCAACTGAAAACTTCGCTTATGTTTTGGGTAGTGCTGGGCTGTCCAAGGGCGATGCTGCCAGCTATTTGGAAATCTCGACTGACGAACTGGAAAACCTGTTGAGTGGATCGGCAAAGCCCAGTCCTCAACAGCTGCGCGTACTCAGTACATTGACTTTGCTCCAAACAAAGAAAATGACCCAAACCACTCTTTTCCCTGTTCTTCCGTCAGGGAAACATACTTCCAAGAGGGAGCTTGCCCAATTTTTTACTTCGCCGGGGATCGCCAGCTTCATGGCGGACATGTTCGAAGCGCCAAACGATAGAGTTACACTCTTGGATGCAGGTGCGGGCGAAGGAGCATTGACCCGCGCGTTCGTCAATCGATGGTGTAAAGCTGCTGCGATTGTTGGTGAGGCACATGAAGTGGATGACGAGACTCACTCGATTTTGGCCAGAAATTTGCAACAACTTCAGTTGGAGCAATCCATTATTGCCGTAAGAGGGGACTTTCTGGATTTCGCCACCAAGCAAATAGCTGAAGGTCGCGACAGGAGATTTACCCATGCCATCCTCAATCCTCCCTACAAGAAGATTTCGGCGTCTTCCTATCACAGGAGAATGTTGAGCGAAGTTGGGTTGGAAACCGTAAATCTCTACACCGCTTTCGTTGCGATGGCAGTTGCACTGGCGGTGGATGGCGCGGAGATTGTTGCCATTATACCAAGAAGTTTTTGCAATGGCCCTTACTATGCGGGCTTCAGACGTTTTGTTCTTGCGCGGTGCGCCCTGAGCATGATTCACGTGTTTGAGAGGCGTGACATGGCTTTTGCGAGTGATGGGGTATTGCAAGAGAATGTCATCATCAAACTGGTTGTCGGAAGGCCTCAAGGCGACGTTCAGATTTCCACTTCCAGCGATCAAACATTCTGTGACCACAAAGTGTTTGTCAGCAAATTTGGGGAAATTGTCAGGCCAGGTGACAACGACCTTTTCATTCGTGTTCCCACTTCAATTACACAAGATGGCTCCAGCCACGGCAAGTTTGTTTGCGCGCTTCCTGAGTTGGGCTTGACGTGTTCAACGGGTCCTGTCGTGGATTTTCGGTCTCGAGAGCATCTGCGAAGCAGCTACATTGATGGTTCAGTTCCCCTGCTGTACCCGTGCCATTTTGAAAATTCAGAAACGATTTGGCCTTCACTTCAAGCAAAAAAACCAAATGCCATACTTGTCAACCCGCAAACGCAAACAATGCTGGTGCCAAAAGGGCACTATGTCGTAGTCCGGCGGTTTTCATCCAAAGAAGAAAAACGCCGAATTTACGCCAGTGTTCTTGCTCCTAAGCACATGCCCGGTCAATTCTTCGGGATTGAAAATCACTTGAACTACTTCCACTTCAAAAAAAATCCTTTGGATGTTGAGTTTTGTTGGGGCTTGGCGGCATACTTGATGTCGTCAGAGGTTGATGCGGAGTTCCGCAACTTCAGCGGCCACACACAGGTCAATGCGACTGATCTCAGAAAGATTCACTACCCCAACAAAGCGCAAATCGTTCGTCTTGGAAAAGAAATGTTGCGTCTTGGCTCTATCAACACGCCCGCAGTCGACGCGTGCCTGGAAGGAATTTGAATGGGTTCCAAACGCGAAGACGCCTTGGCAATTCTCAACGCGCTCGGAATGCCGAGGGCACAATTGAACGATCGCTCCTCGCTGACTTTGCTTGCGCTTCTCAATTTGACTCCCCGAAAGAAATGGAGTGCGTCCCAAAATCCATTGATCGGGGTCACGCCAATAATGGATTGGATGCGAAAGCATTATGACGTTCGGTATGCCCCCAATACACCCGAAACAATCCGCCGGCAGACCCTGCACCTGTTTGTGGACGCAAATTTGGCTTGCTGCAATCCTGATGTTCCAGACCGTTCGGTGAACAGTCCAGATGCCGTGTATCAGATATCGCACGATGCCTTGCGACTGTGCCAGTCGTTTCGGACAGGTGAATGGAAGAAAAATCTTGCGGCATACTTGAAAATACACCCGTCACTTGCAAGACAGTATTCAGCACCCAGAAACACCGAGGGACCGAATGTCAAGGTCGGGAAAGGGATCACGATCAAACTGAGTCCAGGCAGACACAGTGAACTTATTCGCGACGTTGCAACATCATTTCTGGCCCGTTTTGCGAAACGGGGAATATTGCTGTACGCTGGAGATACAGGAAACAAGGCTGGGCATTTTGATCAAGAGCGACTCGAAGCGCTGGGCCTGAGTTTGGACAAGAAGGGCAAACTCCCGGACTTGATCATTTTTGACCCAGTGAAGAATTGGCTTCTGTTGATTGAGGCAGTGACCTCCCACGGACCGATGGATGCGAAGCGCAAGCGTGAATTGTCTCGTATCTTTGAAAAATCAAATTGTGGTGTTGTTTTTGTGACAGCTTTTCCAAACAAGAAGACGTTTAACAAGTACTTGGCGCAAATAGCCTGGGAGACGGAAGTCTGGGTTGCAGATAGTCCCGACCATATGATCCACTTCAACGGTGACAGGTTTTTGGGACCCTATGGGTAGCACCCCGGAAGAGATTGTTAACGATCCGGACGTGAAGCGCCATTACCTCGGCGAAGGCTTCACCACCTGACAAGCAACTTGTGGTAAGAGGACCACACGATGGGACTCTCACAAAGACTTGTCATGAAACAGGGTCAGTCCCTGGTCATGACGCCGCAATTGCAGCAAGCGATCAAGCTTCTGCAGATGTCGTCGCTTGAGTTGCAGTCCTTTGTCGAACAGGAAATCGAACGCAACCCGCTGCTTGACCGCGAAGACATTCAGCAGAACATCGAAGCGCCCAAACCGAGGGATGACGCACCTGAAGCGCTTGACCATGGCATGCCACAAGGAGGTGGTGATGATGCTTCGGTTGAAAACATGGAATCCACCGCACCGAAAGCTTCTGCTGACGGCCAATCCATGGCCACGGATTCGGGCTGGTCAAGCTTACGCTCCACCGGCCATCTTTCGCTCGATGGCGAAGACCAGGACTTTGCCGCAAGCCTGAGCCGCGAGGTCACACTTGCCGAACACCTGACCAACCAGCTCAACCTCGAAATCCTGTCGGCACCCGACCGTCTTGTGGGACAACATCTGATCGGCATGGTCAATGACATCGGTTATCTCACCGCTGATCTGGAGAGCATGGCTGAAACACTGGGCACAACGCCTGACCATGTGGGGCGCGTGCTGGCCATCCTGCAACGTTTTGAGCCCACGGGTGTGTTCGCCCGCAATTTATCAGAATGCCTGTGCCTGCAATTGAAAGAGCGCGACCGCCTCGACCCTGTGATGCAAAAGCTGATGGCACATCTGGACCTGGTGGCCAGGCGTGACTTTGTGGCGCTTCGCCAGAAATGCGGGGTCAATCAGGAAGACCTCACGGACATGCTGCAGGAACTGCGCAGCCTCAACCCCAAGCCCGGCCATGCCTATGGCTCCGATCCCATCTCGCCTGTGGTGCCGGATGTCATTGTCAGGGCGGCACAGGATGGCGCGTGGATTGTCGAACTCAACGCCGAGACCTTGCCCCGCGTTCTCGTCAACAACCAGTACATGGCGAAGGTGGTGAAAGACACCACGCGGGCCGAAGACAAACTTTTCCTTGCAGGGTGCCACCAACAGGCGGCCTGGTTGGTGAAAAGTCTGGACCAGCGTGCCAACACGGTTTTAAAAGTGGCCCGCGAAATCGTGTCACAACAGGACGCCTTCCTCATGCACGGCATCCAGCACCTGAAACCCATCACGCTGAGAATCGTGGCGGACGCCATCAGCATGCATGAATCAACCGTGAGCCGTGTGACAACCAACAAATACATGCAGACTCCCCGCGGCATTCATGAGATGAAATATTTCTTCACGAATGCGATTTCGGCTACGGATGGCGAAGGCGACGCCCATTCCGCCGAATCGGTGCGCCACCGGATTCGCGAAATGATTGGATTGGAACGCGGCGACGCCGTGCTGTCTGACGATGACATCGTCACCAATTTGCGCCGTGACGGCATTGAAGTCGCGCGCAGGACTGTTGCCAAATACAGGGAATCATTGGGGATTTTATCATCCGTCCAGCGCCGCAGGGAAGCCCGTATCAAGGGTTGACTTGCGCGGCCCACGAAACTAGTTAACCCTCGGTTTTGAAGACAAGACGCAGGGTGCTATTCCGGTGGCGGAATCAAGACATGACCCTGCAACGAACAACAGGCATTGCAATCAAAGGGCTGAACCGCCATCTGACGCCACGGCGCGGCGATGCGGTGGAAGCCCGTTGGAAAAATGGGAGCTGACATGATCCTGTCGGATATTCTCGAACCAAGCGCTGTCACAGCAGCACTCAAGGTTCAGAACAAGAAGCAGTTGTTGCAAGACCTCGCGCACGGCCTGGCTGAGCAAACGGCTGTTGATTCCCGCATCGTGTTTGAAACGCTGTTGCAGCGGGAAAAGCTGGGGTCAACCGGATTGGGACAGGGCATTGCCATTCCCCATGGACGGCTTCCCAGCATCACCCGGGTTTATGGATATTTCGCCAGGCTTTCCGGGCCTGTGGCTTTTGAAAGTGTTGACGGTGAACCCGTGGACCTGGTGTTTGCGCTTGTGTCACCCAACCACGCCGGAGCCGACCACCTCACAGCCCTCGCTCGAATCTCCCGTGTTCTGCGCGATGGCGCCATGCTGGCTAAACTCCGGGGCGCCTCAGGGGCTGACAGCCTTTACGCACTGCTGACAGAACACGGCATTGCTTCGGCGAGCGCGGCTTAGAGCGGTTCCAAGTTAGTTTGAACCATCAGTTAAGGAAAAAAATCCGTCATGGCCCGCTTCATGCGGGCCACCCATGGGTCCTCCGCATGAAGCGGAGGATGACGGAATTCTGGGATTGTGCCAACTAACGCAGAACCTCTCTAACCAGTCCATGACGGATCTTAAGTTAATGACAAACCACACCCACCACCTCGCCCGGCGCATGGCGCTTGTGCAACCCAATGCTGTTGGTGCACTTCTCAGGGCGGGGTCTGATCCCGGCATCATTTCATTTGCCGGCGGTTATCCGGATGGCAGCTTGTTTCCGTGCGCTGAGCTTGCTGCGCTCTATCATCATGCGATCATCGAACAGGGCCGCACTTCACTACAATACACAATCGCCGAAGGCGATCCGGCGTTGCGCGGCGCACTCGCCGCACGCTACGGGATGCCATTCACACTTGACGATGTGCTGATCTTGCAAGGTTCTCAACAAGGGCTTGATCTGGTGGCAAAGCTGTTGATCAATCCGGGCGATGTGATTGTCACGGAACGTCCGACTTTTCTGGGGGCGATGATCGCGTTCAATCCGTGCGAACCCCGTTATGTGGACGTGCCGATTGATGGCGAAGGCATGATCACGGACGTGCTGGAGCAAAAGTTAAAACAAGGGCTCAGGCCGAAATTTGTCTACACCATCCCGGATTTCCAGAATCCGACGGGGGCCACACTGAGCACGGAACGGCGGAAGCACTTGATGGCTTTGGCTTTGCAACATGATTTTCTGATTCTTGAAGACACGGCGTATCGTCCCTTGCGCTACAGTGGCGAAGCTCCGCCTTCACTGCTGTCGCTTGATCAAGAGGACCGTGTCATCCATCTCGGAAGTTTCTCCAAGGTGTTGGCCCCCGGCATGCGGCTGGGCTGGGCGATTGCATCGCGACCCATGATTGAGCGCCTGGGATTGCTCAAACTTGCAGCGGACACGCAATGCAGCACGTTGAACATGGCGGTGGTGGCGGGATTTCTGCAACAGCATGATCTTGATGCCCATGTCGAAAAACTACGCGCCGCCTATGCAAAAAAGCGCGATGTGATGGCAGACGCAATCCGCCGGCATTTTCCGCAAGAGGTGACGTTTACAGAACCTGATGGTGGCTTGTTCATCTGGGCGACGTTCCCGAAGGGATTCAACACGGCTGACGTTATGGCAAGCCACGCCATCCCTGATGCAAAAGTTGCCTTTGTGCCGGGTGCAAGTTTCTTTTCCACCGACGAAGAACACCACCACGCCCGTTTCAATTTCTCTGGTCCCTCAGAGGAACTGATTGTTGAAGGCATTGGGCGGCTGGGCAAAGTTTTGAAGCGGGAGATGCGATCATGACAGTTGCTTTCCACCATTTGCAACGGGCCACCTGGAATGCAAAACTTTTGCAGCGCTGGCGGAACGTGCCCACCGCCATCATCGCCGATATCAGCGGGGGCACTTGCCTGATTGACCCAGGCATCCGCCCGCTCCGGCCTCCGGGCCGGCAACCCCGGTTGTTTGGCCCTGCCATCACTGTTCAATGTGCGCCGCCGGATTTTGGCGCGGTGCTTCGTGCGCTGGATGGGATTCAGGCGGGTGACGTCTTTGTGATTGCCGCCGATGCACGCGCTGACCATGCGATGATCGGTGGAATCCTTGGCGGGTTTCTGCATCGCCGGGGGGCAGCAGGCATTGTCTGCGATGGGGCCATCCGAGATGTGGCGGAACTTGCCAACTTCAGGTTGTCAGTTTTTGCCCGCCACGTCACGCCACGTGGCCCTGCCGGAGTTTCTGACGGCGTGGTCAATGGCAACGTCAGTATTGGTGGGCGGAGCGTTGCACCCGGCGACCTCATCATCGGAGATGATGACGGGCTGGCCAGCCTGTCCCTGTTTGAGGCCGAAACATGGATTGAAAAGGCCGAAGCCAAGCTGGCCCTGGAAGCCGAATGGCAGCGGCGACTGGCGGCAGATGAAACCATCGCACAGGTCTTTGGGCTTAAAGCTTAAGAGCCTCGGCAATGCCCTCAGCCAGTTTGGTTGCATCCGTCGTATAGTTGAAGTGCTTGAGGTATTTTCCGTCCACCCCCATCAAGTAGATGATGGAGGAATGATCCATCAAATAGTTTTCGGGTGCGTCCTTGTTCTCGCGCTTTTCAAAAAACACCTTGTAGGTTTTGGCCATGGCGGCGATTTGTTGGGGTGAGCCTGTGAGGCCCTTGAAACGCGTTCCGAAATTTTCCACGTAGGCCTTCATCACGTCCGGTGTGTCGCGGGCGGAATCCACCGTCACGAAAATCGGTTGGATGTCAGCACCCTTCGCACCCAATTGATCAAGGGCAGCGGCCATCACCTGCAATTCGGTGGGGCAGACATCCGGGCAATAGGTGAAGCCGAAAAACATCAGCATCGGTTTGCCAAGATAGGTCTTGTCTGTCACCGCAACGCCCTTGTGATCGACCATGCTGAAGGCACCACCCACCATGGGTGTACCTGCTCCTGTAGGACCACTGCGGGTGGCCGTCAGGGCGTAAACAGCGATGCCCGCGGCGAAGACCAAAAAGACGCCTGCAAACAACATCCGCCGCAACAAAAGTGACTTCTGGTTTTCCATTCCGGTTTGCGTAGTCTAAGCTTGCGGCGGCAACAAGGTGCGAAAGGCCGCAATGACAATCCGCAACACGCAACCCCCACAAAGCCCGGTGCGCCTGCGCACCTTGGTGCGGTTGCGCTGGCTTGCCGTGATTGGCCAGGCAGCCGCTGTTGTGATTGTGTCGCTGGTGCTGGGCTATGATCTCCCGTTTTCGGCCTGCCTTGCCCTCATCGCACTTTCGGCATGGCTTAATGTTTTCCTCACCCTGCGCTGGCGCGCCAACCAGATGCTGAGTGCAAGGGCGACGGGGCTTTTGCTGGCTTATGACGTGGTGCAGCTCGCCTGTCTATTATACCTCACGGGCGGATTGGAAAACCCGTTTGCCATTCTGTTTCTGGTGCCCGTCACGGTATCGGCCACGGCCCTCAACGTGCGGTGGACAGCGGCCCTGGGAGCGATGGCTTTTGTTTTTGCATCCCTGCTCTCGGTCTATCACATGCCCCTGCCATGGCGGGCGGGCGAAGGTTTCACGCTGCCGCCGGAATACATCGCCGGACTGTGGATTGCGATTTTGTGCGGCACGGGATTTTCCGCTGTCTATGCCAGGCGCCTGGCGGAGGAAGCGCGGCAGATGTCGGTGGCCTTGCAGGCCACCGAAATGGTGTTGGCGCGCGAGCAGCGACTGTCAGCGCTGGATGGTCTGGCGGCTGCCGCTGCCCATGAATTGGGAACACCGCTGGCGACGATCGCCCTTGTTGCAAAAGAACTGAAACGTGAGGTGCCAAAGAATTTTTCCCACGGCGAAGATCTTGACCTCCTGATCAGCCAGGCGGCGCGCTGCCGCGAAATCCTTTCCAAACTCGCCAAGCGTGAACAGGAGGCGGATGACATCTATGACCGTGTGGGCCTCAAAGCCATGCTGGAAGATTTGGCGGGGCCTTTGCGCGGTTCAGATGCTTTGGTCACCATTACGGAAGAGGGCGAAGGTGCTGAGCCGGTGATGCGCCGCAACCCCGCCATCGCTTACGGTCTCACCAACATCCTGGAGAATGCAATAGACTTTGCCGCAACATCTGTCAGCATCACAGCGCGTTGGTCAGCAAAGCAGGTGTCGTTGACTGTTAAAGATGACGGCCCGGGCTTTGACCAGGCGATCTTTGACCGTTTGGGCGATCCCTTTGTCACAACACGACCGGGTTATGAAACGGCGGCGCGAGAAGATGGCGGGCATGAAGGCATGGGGCTTGGCCTGTTCATTGCCAAGACACTGCTTGAGCGTTCGGGTGCAAGTGTCAGCCTCACCAATAACCAAGGGGCCATTATTGTCATTTCATGGCCCCGCGCCGCCCTTGATTTTGAACCGGGCAAAGCGCATGGACGTATACCATCATGATGCAAAATGTTCAGGACAAGTCTCTTCTCCTCGTTGACGATGACAAGCCGTTTTTAACCCGGCTTGGACGCGCCATGGAAACCCGTGGTTTTGACGTCCGCATGGCCGATACGGTGGCGGAAGGTGTGGCGGAGGTCCGGCGTGCCCCGCCGGGTTTTGCGGTGGTTGACCTTCGGCTCGCCGATGGCAATGGGCTTGATGTGATCGAGGCACTGCATGCGGCACGCCCCGACGCCCGCGTCATTGTGCTGACGGGCTATGGCAATATTGCCACGGCTGTCACGGCGGTGAAACTGGGTGCGATTGATTATCTGGCCAAGCCTGCTGATGCGGATGCGGTTTACAGTGCCTTGATGTCTGGCGCCGGTGAAGCGCGCAACGCCCTGCCGGAAAATCCAATGTCGGCGGACCGGGTGCGTTGGGAGCATATCCAGCGTGTGTATGAACTCTGCAACCGCAATGTCTCGGAGACGGCACGCCGCCTCAACATGCACAGGCGGACCCTGCAACGCATTCTGGCGAAGCGTGCGCCGAAGTAAACAGGCGCCCTCAGTCGCTTCGCGACAGCTCCTCCACGCCACAACCATCGCCTTTGGCAACCACGCAATCCTGATTTGTGGTGCTCCAGGCACAGGCAAATCCACCCTTGCACTTGAACTCATGGAAAGCGTTGGCACAGGTCTTGGGCACACTTTGCTTCGCGCCAAACTGGTGGCAGACGATCAAACGGTTTTGCAGATGGTTGATGGACGCTTGATGGCGAGCGCGCCCGACACTTTACGCGGCAAACTTGAGGTGCGTGGCCTTGGCATTGTTGAAGTCGCTGACAGCGCGGCTGCCGCTGAACTCATCATGGTTGTGGACCTCGATCCTTCCGCTGAACGATTGCCGCAGTTTGGTTTGACGACTGAAATCCTTGGCCACCACCTGACCCGCCTCGTCTTTCCACCCCATGCGGCTGCTCTGGCGGCCCGTGTGCGGACAGCATTTTCGCGTTTCAACAGCGCAGTTGCCGACATCGCGGCGGAAGCGTAAAGAGCGCCACTCGAAATCTCGAATGGGGGCGGCACCTTGGCACTTGACTTGACGGCAACGGAGAATGCGTTTCGATGATCGGCATTGTGATTGTGACCCACGGTAAACTGGCTTCTGAATTCATCCACGCCCTCGAGCATGTGGTGGGCCAACAGTCGCAGATGGAAGCCATCTGCATCGGGCCCGATGACAGGATGGATGTGCGGCGCAAAGATATTGCAGATGCTGTGTCAAAGGTTGAAACCGGGCAGGGCGTGGTGATCCTCACTGACATGTTTGGCGGAACACCTTCGAACCTCGCCATTTCACTGTTGCAGGAAGGCAAAGTGGAAGTTGTTGCCGGCCTCAATCTGCCGATGCTGGTGAAGCTTGCCCGGGTGCGCTCCGATTGCACCCTGCACAAGGCCGTGGGTGCGGCACAGGACGCGGGGCGCAAATACATAACAATCGCCAGCCAGGTTCTGGGTGATTGATGTCGAGCCTTGTGAGGGAATTGCCGATCATCAACCAGCGTGGACTTCACGCCCGTGCCTCCGCCAAATTCGTGAAATGCGCTGAAGGTTTTGACGCCAGCGTCACCGTATCGAAAGACGGCCAAAGTGTTCCCGGCACTTCGATCATGGGCTTGATGATGTTGGCGGCATCGATGGGAACGTCGGTCATTGTTGAAGCATCAGGCCCGCAGGCCGATGCCGCCCTGGCGGCACTGGAAGAATTGGTGGCGCGGAGGTTCGACGAGGATTGAACTTTCTCCCAAGAGATGCCGTATTGTGATACCAAGGCCGCTTGCTATAGTGGCTGCAGAACCGCGCACAAGCCGGTCACAAACCAGGGAGTTTTCATCCATGCATCGCCGCAAATTCTTCAAGGGGGCCAGTGTCGTTGCAGCAGGTGCTGCCGCCGCCGTCGCATCACCCGCCGTCGCCCAGTCCATGCCGGAACTCAAATGGCGTTTGACCTCCAGTTTCCCAAAAGCATTGGACACGATTTTTGGCGCGGCTGAAACCTTCTCGAAAATGGTGGCAGAGGCCACCGACAACAAGTTCCAGATCCAGGTGTTTGCGGCAAACGAAATTGTGCCGGGCCTTGAAGCTGCCAATGCCGTCGGCGCTGGAACTGTGGAAATGTGCCACACCGCCTCTTACTATTACCAAGGCAAAGACCCGACGTATGCTTTTGGAACCGCAGTTCCCTTCGGCCTCAACGCCCGCCAGCAGAATGGCTGGATGTATCATGGTGGCGGCATTGATCTCATGAATGAATTCTATGCCACGCAAAACCTTGTGGCCTATCCTTGTGGAAACACCGGCGCACAAATGGGCGGCTGGTTCCGCAAGGAAATCAAGTCACTTGCCGACATGCAAGGTGTGAAGATGCGCATCGGCGGCTTTGGTGGCAAGGTTATCTCGAAAATCGGCATTGTGCCGCAGCAAATCGCCGGGGGAGAAATCTATCAGGCCCTGGAAAAAGGAACCATTGACGCCGCCGAATGGGTTGGCCCTTATGACGACGAGAAGCTCGGCTTCTACAAGGTGGCTCCCTATTACTACTATCCCGGTTGGTGGGAAGGTGGGGCCATGCTGCATGTCATGACCAATTCCGCAAAGTGGGCCGAACTTTCACCGACCTATCAATCCATCGTCAAGACCGCTGCCATGGCCGCCAACGTTGACATGCTGGCGAAATATGACGCGCGCAATCCCGGTGCGCTGAAAAAGCTCGCCGCAGCGGGTGCAAAATTCGCGCCCTATCCGCTTGATGTCATGGAAGCAAGCTTCAACGCCGCCAAGGACACCTACACGGATCTCAGTGGCACCAATGCGCCATTCAAGAAAATCCACGACGCCATGATGGCCTTCCGGTCCGACGCCTATCTCTGGGCACAGTTCTCGGAATACCAGTTCGACACCTTCATGATGGGCCAGCAACGCAAGAAGCTGCTCTGACGTCACTGTCGCTGCGTTTTGGAAAGGCAGACTTGATTTCAACCGAGTCAGACTTCCGTCATGGCCCGCTTTATGCGGGCCACCCATGCGGCGGTCGAGACAAAATGAAATCGGTCTGCATTTGCTGACGTTTTTTCATGTGGCGACGACCCATGGATGGTCCGCATGAAGCGGACCACGACGGGATTTTGGTGGGTGAATTGATTTTGGGAAACTGAACCGGACAGCATTGGCATGAAGCGGGCCATGACGATATCTGGTGATTCACAAACCAAAAATTTTTGCTTCAATCCATGCTCGGGGCCTGGTTCAGGTCAATTGCCGGTGCACCAAGTGTGTCAAGCCCTTCCATGCCGGGTACTATGATTTCCAGATTGGGATCAACAACCACGTCCTTATCGAGGAAGGCGGTCACAAGTTCGGGGAAGGCAATGAGCAGGCCCACCATGATGAGCTGCAACACCACCCAGGGAATCGCCCCATAATATATGTCGGACGATTTGATCGAAGGCGGGGCGATGCCGCGCAGATAGAACAGCGCAAAACCAAAGGGAGGGTGCATGAAGCTGGTTTGCATATTGGCGCCTAGCAACACACCGAACCAGATGAGATTGATGCCAAGGGCTTCGGCGGCAGGTGCCAACAGCGGCACGATGATGAAAGCAATTTCGAAGAAATCCAGAAAGAAGGCGATGATGAAGACGAAGATATTGACGAAGACGAGGAAGCCCACAACGCCACCGGGGAGGCCGGTCAACAATCCTTCAATCCATTCCTTGCCACCCACACCCTGAAACACCAGGCTGAAGACGCGGGCGCCAATCAAAATCATCATCACCATGGCGGTGATGCGCATTGTGGTGCCCATGCCTTGCCATGTGAGGTTCCATGTCAGTTTACCATTGAGTTTGGCGAGCACAAAGGCACCCAGCACACCCATGGCACCGGCTTCCGTTGCCGTGGCCAGCCCCATGAAAATGGTGCCGAGCACGATGAAGATCAGCACGAGTGACGGCACCATACCGCGGATGCATTTCGAGGCAAGGTCCCAGCCCCGCAACGTCCGCGCCTCCGGCGGAAGTGCGGGGATGTGGTCCGGCCTGAGGTGGGACAGGATGAAAACCCATCCCATGAACAGCAGCACCTGCACGACGGATGCACCGACGGCACCTTTGTACATTTCACCGACGGGCTGGCCGAGTTGATCCGCGAGAATGACCAGAACCAGTGAGGGCGGAATGAGTTGCGTGATGGTGCCCGACGCCGCGATGACGCCAGTGGCGTGGCGCACGTTGTAACCATAGCGCATCATGATCGGCAGCGAGATCAGGCCCATGGCGATGACGGATGCCGCAACCGTTCCGGTGATGGCACCGAGGACCGCACCGACGAGAATGACCGCGTAAGACAACCCGCCCCTGACACTGCCAAACAATTGGCCGAAACCTTCGAGCAAGTCTTCAGCCAGTCCACTGCGTTCGAGTATGGCTCCCATCAATGTAAAGAAGGGAATGGCGAGCAGCAGGTCATTGCGCAACACCGATTCCAACTGGAACGTCAGGTTGCCGAGAAAATCCGGCGAGATCAGGCCAAGCTCAATTCCGATCACCGCGAAAAACAGCCCCACGGCCGCCAGCGAAAACGCGGCGGGGTAGCCGTAGAGCATGAACAGCATCAGCCCCGCAAACATCAGGGGCGCCATGTTGTGGGCGATGAAATCCGTCATTGCAGCGGTTTCTCGTAGGCGTGCTCACGCCTGTAACTTCCGGTGAGGGCCGCCACGCATTTGATCGCCTCGCTCAATCCCTGGAGGAGGATCAATGCAAAGCCAAGCGGCACGAACAGCTTTCCGGGCCAGCGTGGCATGCCACCCGCGTTCTGGGACATTTCATTGCCTGACCAGGATTGCAGGAACCATGGCCAGCTCAATGCCATCATCAAGATGCAGAAAGGGATGAGGAACAGGAGCGTTCCGAAGAGATCAATCCAGATGCGCGTCCTGTTGCTGACGGAGGTGTAAAGCAAATCGACCCGCACATGTTCATTGACCTTCAATGTCCATGACGCCCCCAGCATCACCATGCCAGCAAACATCACCAATTGCAGGTCGCGCAGGGAATTTGAATTTTCCTTGTAGACATCAAACAGCCAGTTGACGCTGTCGGAACCAATGCCTCCGCCTCTGGCGACAAACAACAACGACGACACGCCATAGCGCAGCAATGCGTCCAGCGCGCAGACAAGTGTCGCCAACAGCACCAGCCAATTGGCGGCAAGGCCGCAAAGCCTGCTCAAGCCATCAACGGCCTTCACAAATTTCAAGAGTGCAGGCAATACTTCCTCCGCAATCCCCTTGTTCACCGGGGCTTCGCGGCTCAACCATAAACCAAAAGCTTCGACCCTCAACCAAAATGTCAGATACCGGCCCCACACCCCACTACCTGCCGCCACCACCCGATGGCCGCCAGTCGGAAACGGCGAGTGCCATCCAGCGGGGCACCTGCCGCATGCTGCGTACGCTCGGTTTCGCCGTGTTGCCGGAATTCACGCTTGCCACGGGGCGGCGCGCCGATGTCATCGCCCTCAAACCCAATGGTGAAATCTGGATTGTAGAAATCAAGTCTTCTTTGGAAGATTTTTACGTCGACCAGAAATGGCCGGAGTACCGCGAATACTGCGACCAGTTTTATTTCGCCATTTCACCTGTGATGGATGCGAACGTCATGCCAATGGATGCAGGTCTTATTCTTGCCGATGGATACGGGGCCGAAGTGGTGCGGGAGGTTGCAGCACACCCCTTGGTGGCGGCGCGGCGGAAGGCGGTGACGGTGTTGTTTGCCAGGGCTGCGGCGCAACGGTTGCATGGGTTGTGGGATCCGTAGAGGAGACAGAAACCTATTTCCGCACCCTTGCCTCTTCATTCACCGGCAGGCGCACAATGAACCTTGCCCCCAACACATCTGCCTCACCATTCGCCTTGGGCTTGCCCATGCGGTTTTCGGCCCAGATTTTTCCGCCGTGGGCGTCGACAATCTGGCGCGAGATGGCAAGGCCGAGGCCTGAATTGTTGCCGAAGCTTTGCTCCGGCCGGTCAGTGTAGAAACGTTCAAAGACACGCTCGAGGTTTTCAACGCGGATGCCGGGGCCGGAATCTTCGACGCGGACCTCGACATGCTGGTCCAGGCGTTTCAACCTCACATTCACCTTGCTGCCCGGCCGGGTGAAGGAGCGCGCATTGTCGATCAGGTTGGAGAAGACCTGGCTCAGCCTCGAATCCTGTGCCGGCAACATATAGGCTTGCGTCTGCAACAGGCCGCCCTTCGGTGGCTCCACATGCAAGACAACTTCGGCAACACCCGGCTTGGCCACCTCATTCGACATTGAGACAATGGCACCGAGAAGTTTTGAGACATCAACGGGATTGGCTTCGGTGCGGGCGAGTTCGGCATCCAATCTTGAGGCGTCAGAAATGTCGGTGATCAGGCGGTCCATGCGTTTCACGTCCTGCTTGACGATCTCGATCAGGCGTTCGCGCTGCTCATCTTTTTTGACGTAAGCCAGGGTTTCAACGGCACTGCGCAATGATGTCAGCGGGTTCTTCAGTTCGTGCGAGACATCCGCCGCAAAGGCCTCGATGGCGTCGATGCGGTTGTAAAGTGCCGTGGTCATGCCGCGCATGGAGGCGGACAGTCTACCGATCTCGTCCTTGCGTGCGGTGAAATCTGGAATTTCGACCCGCTTGGAAATGCCCTGTCTGACTTTGCGGGCGGCATCCGAGAGTTTGCGGATGGGGTTGGCGATGGTTGCCGCAAGCAAGGACGAGAGCAGCAGGGAAACCAGTGTTGCAAAACCGAAGGTGTAAAGCACCACTTGCCGCTCGCCCCGCAACACGTCGTCTATTTCGCCACCGGCATTTGACAAGACAAGCGCACCCAACACCGCACGGAAGCGCTGCACGGGGACTGTGACGATGACGATGGTTTCGGCCTGGTCATCAAGCCGGACCAGGCTGACATTGGCCCCATTCAGGGCTGCCGCCACTTCGGCGCGGGCACCATTGTTGTCGATGCCGTAGTCGCGGTGGACGGGATAGTCTTCGCCGAACAGCCGGCTTGAGATGCCGCGCCAGAGGCCTTCAAACCACGAGTCAACCTCGGGAATGGTGGCAGGTGGTATGGTTTCAATGGTGTCGTTGCCAAAAAAGTGGCGGCTGTCGACGATGAGGTTGCCTTCCGTGTCAATGATCTGGGCGCGATTCGCGGTGTTGGCGAGCAGCCGCTTCAGCACGGGGCCTGCGGTTTCCGGATTGATGGGGAAGTCCAAACCATCTGGCAACTCTCCTTCTTCGAGAAGTGAGTCGGGTCCTTCATCGAGTGAATCCGGATTAACCACGATGTTGCCGGTGTCTGCCGTGGCTGACCCCGCAATCGCCGCCGCAATGATCTGGGCTTGCGTGCGCAGCGACTGGGCACGGGCATCAATCAGGCTTTGGCGGAACTGGTTGAAATAAAGTGTGCCAATCGCCAGAATCACAAGGCCCAAAAGATTGATCACAAAAATGCGGGCAATCAAGCCGCCGGGTGTCAGGCGGCTGAGCCAGCCCTGCTTGCGTGCCTCTGTTGCAGCCGGTTCATCCGGGGTGTCAGCACCATGCACCTCAAGAGGTTCAAGCGGCGGGGCTGCTGCCTCGCCGCTCAGGGTTTTGTCAGCCTCGGAAACGGCTGTGGTTGCTGGTGTCGGGCTCACTGTTCCTTGAAGCGATAGCCAACACCGTAGAGTGTTTCAATGCCATCGAAGGCTTCGTCGACCTGGTTGAACTTCTTGCGCAGGCGCTTGATGTGGCTGTCGATGGTGCGGTCGTCGACATAGACCTGGTCGTCGTAAGCGGCGTCCATCAGCGCATCTCGGCTTTTGACGATACCCGGACGCTGGGCGAGGGATTGCAGGATCAGGAATTCGGTGACGGTGAGCACCACTTGTTTGCCCTCCCAGGTGCAGGAATGGCGGTCGGTGTCCATGGCGAGTTTGCCACGCTCAATCACCTTTGCAGCTTCCGTGGGCGCAGCACCGGCTTCACGTGCACTGGCGCGGCGCAACACGGCTTTCACCCGCTCCACCAGCAAGCGCTGGGAGAATGGTTTCTTGACGAAATCATCAGCACCCATCTTGAGGCCGAAGAGTTCGTCGATCTCGTCATCTTTAGATGTCAGGAAGATCACGGGAAGATCAGTCTTCTGGCGGATGCGGCGCAGCAACTCCATGCCGTCCATGCGCGGCATCTTGATGTCAAAAATCGCAACATCAGGTGGTGTGTCCTGCAAGCCTTGAAGCGCAGCTGCGCCATCACTGTATTTCTGCACCGTATAACCCTCGGCTTCCATGGTCATGCCAACGGAAGTGAGAATGTTGCGGTCGTCGTCCACAAGAGCAATGGTAGGCATCTTTTTGTTCATCCCTTTTAATGTCTCCCTTGGGATAGGTATGAAACTGGAACAAATTGTGGCAATGAGTATAGGCGTTTTACAAGGCAATAGCGAGGGTCGAGGGTTGCAGACACCAAAACATGACGCAAGTGTGATGGCGAGGGCGCTGATTTCAACGGGCGGGACGGCCGCCTTGTCTGTTGTCGATGTGGATGGCGGCCAGCCTTTTGTGACCTTGGTCAATGTCGCGGCAGATCACGCGTTGCGTCCGCTGCTCCTGATTTCGGACCTGTCCCACCACACCAAATGCCTGAAAGCGGATTCCCGTGCGAGTTTGCTGCTGCACGCCCCCTTTGGCGAGGGTGACCCGATGTTGACGTTCCGGGTGACGTTGCAAGGTGTTTTTGCACAGGTCGAATTGGACCAGACCTTTGTTGCCCGCCACCCTTACGCCGAGATGTATGCAGGCTTTGGAGACTTCCACATGTGGCGGATGGAAGCGACCCACGCCCATATCATCGCAGGGTTTGGACGAGCTTACGGGGTGCGATACAAAGATATTGTTGCGATCTGACAATCAGATCAAAAAGCGACGAAAACCTCCCCGCCCGCTTGCGGGAGAGGTGTCACGCGCAAAGCACCGTGACGGAGAGGGCCAGTCTTCTCGGCCCCTCTCCGGCGTCGCTGCGCTCCGCCACCTCTCCCGCAAGCCTACAAGATTCACAGATCTTTTTGTGACACGAGCATGATTGAAAATCGGCCTCTTCATTTTTTCACAAACTATTGTTTTAATTCATTTTTCCGTCATCCCGGCGACGGCCGGGACGAGGCTGGCCCAAGGTGGCGCGCGCAAAAAGCCTGGTCCCGGCCTTCGCCGGGATGACGGTTTTTGTGTGAAAACAGGAGTTATTGCTCTTGCACGTACATGATCCAAAAAGATGTGTGAATGCCGTAGCCCGCAAGCGGGAGAGGATTCACATGTTCGCCACTACGACATCCGCCCCTGCACTTTTCTCAATCACGATCCGTGCGTTGGGCAGATCATTGCTCAGTATCCAGTTCCTGGCATAAGTCTCGTCATGACCGTGGTCTTTGATGCGGCCCATCAGCCGTTGCTCTATGATATGGATCGGCACGTCCACAAACAGCGTGACATCAAGCAACGGCTTCAAGCGGTCCCAAGGGCTTTCGTCGAGCAGCAGATAATTGCCTTCCACCACAATGAACCTGTCGTCAGCATTGACGATGTCTGCGGCGTTGCGGGAGGCTTCGAGGTGGCGGTCGAAGACGGGAATGGCAATGTCGGGTTCGCGGGCGCGGATGCGTTTCAGCAGAACTTCGAGGCCCGCCACATCAAAGGTCCAGGGAGCGCCTTTACGGCTGCGGTGTCCCCTTGCGTTGAGCACGATGTCATCGAAGTGGAACCCGTCCATGGGCACGACGACGGCACTTTCGCTTTCGGCCTTGAGGGCCGCGACAATGTTGGCGGCGAGCGTGGATTTGCCGGAACCCGGTGGCCCGGCAATTCCCAGCATCAGGCGATCACGTCCAACAGCGCGTTGCTGCAAGCCAGCAACCAGCGCCGAGATCTCCGTCATCAGCCCAGCAGTTCAGGTGGCGGGGCCTTTGCTCCCGTCATCATGGCCACGGCATCGGACATGGAAAAATCCTTGGCGCGGATGGTGCAGAGCCTCGCCCCCAAACGGTGGATGTGGATGCGGTCGCAGACCTCAAACACATGGGGCATGTTGTGGGAGATCAGAATGATCGGAAGCCCGCGCTTTTTCACGTCACGGATGAGTTCCAGCACGCGGCGTGATTCCTTGACACCCAGTGCCGCTGTCGGTTCGTCCATGATCACGACTTTTGACCCGAAGGCGGCCGCACGGGCCACCGCCACGCCCTGGCGCTGGCCACCCGAGAGTGTTTCCACCGCCTGATCGATGTTCTGAATGGTCATCAGGCCAAGCTCGGACAATTTTTCGCGGGCGAACTTCGCCATGGCGGTGCGGTCCATCAGCCTGAAAAACTTGCCCATGGGTCCGGCCGAGGTGATCTCGCGGCCCAGAAACATGTTTTCGGCAATCGAGAGTGCAGGCGACAGGGCAAGGTTTTGATACACGGTTTCAATGCCGGAATTGCGCCCGTCCTGTGGGGAGCGGAAATGCACAGTCTTGCCGTCAAGCTTGATTTCGCCGTGGTCCGGGGTCACGGCACCGCACAGCGCCTTGATGAGTGTGGATTTCCCGGCCCCGTTGTCACCGATGACGCCGAGGATTTCTCCTGGGTAGAGATCAAAATCCGCGTGGTTGAGGGCGACGACATTGCCGTATTTTTTCGTGAGCCCCCGCCCTTGCAGGATGGGTTGCTGTTGCGGCGTTGCCACCGACTTTGGAGCCGCCACCGTTTGAACGCTCGCGATCGCTTTCACGGCTTTGCGAACAGCTGGTTTTGCCACCGTTTTCTTTGCTGGTTTTTTGGACATGATTTTGAACCCTATTGCGATGCGCGGCGGAGCCACTGGTCGATTGCCACGGCACCGATGAGAAGACAGCCCATGGCAAACCATTGCCAATAACTTTCGACACCGACGAGTGCGAGGCCCGTGAAAAACACGCCGACGATCATGGCCCCCAGAACCGAGCCCGCAATAGAGGCGCGGCCGCCAAACAGTGACGTGCCACCAATAACGACGGCGGTGATGGAATCCAGATTGACGGTTTCAAAGGCGATGGGAGACATCGAGCCGACGCGGCCAATGGCCACCCAGGCCCCAAAGCCGCAGATGAGGCCTGCCAGCGCATAAACAGATATGAGCGTACGATCAATCTGCACACCCGAAAGCATGGCGGCATCTGGATCATCGCCAACGGCCGTGACGTGGCGGCCCCAGGCCGTGCGGTTCAGCATGTACCAGACAATCATTGCAAGTATGATCAGCGCAAAGGAACCATAGATGAAATTGGCGCTGCCGATGTTGAAGGCCGTGCCGAACACCAAGAGTTCAGGGGCTTTTTCATTGAGTGCCGCAGGACGAACGGATTCGGAGCCTGTGTACCAAAAGTTCAATGCCCTGAACGCATAGTAGGTTCCAAGTGTCACGATCAAGGGCGGAATGCGGGCTTTGGTGACGAGAAGGCCATTGATGGCGCCCATGGCGGTGCCGAAAGCAAGGGCGATGGGGATGGCGAGATAATAGGGCACATCGTTCAGCGTGGTCAGCCTGCCCATGATCATGGCACAGATGACAAGAATGATACCCACCGACAGGTCAATGCCAGCTGTGAGAATGACAAGGGTTTGCGCGATGGCGATGATGCCCACCACGGTCACCTGCTTCAAGATCAGTGACAGGGTGCTGGCGGTCAGAAAATTGTTTGGAACGAGAAACGTCGCAATGAAGCCGAACACCAGCACACTGGAGATCAAGATGATCGCTGGTATTGCTGTCGGATTGGTACGGAGAAACCCGCGCGCCTTTTGCAGGAGGGATTCGTGTTCAAGATCAAAGCTGGCGACGTTTTTGTCAGCCTCGGCCAACTTGGCTTCAAAATCAGAAATGGTTTTGGTCGGAGTGGCAGTATCGCTCATGTCGCTCTTCAAGCCCCAGTTTGTCGTTTCCCATATCGTCAGCGGACTTCTTGGTTCCGCATGTACGAAGGGCGACGTTACCGCCGCCCTTCGTATAGTCAAGAGTGGAAAGGACTTAAGCCCCCGCCTTCCCACTCAAGTTCAGGTGCTTAGCCCCAGCAGAGCTCGGTGCCCTTGACGGAGTCAAGTGAAGGCACGCCTTCAGCTGGCTTGTCGGTGATCAGGTTGACACCGGTGTTGAAGAAGGTGAGGCCTTCGGTGGCCTTTGGCTTCATGCCGTCCTTGGCGAAAGCGGCAATCGCGTCGATGCCCTTGGAGGCCATCAACAGCGGATACTGCTGCGATGTGGCGCCAATGACGCCAGACTTGACCGAGGCAATGCCTGGGCAGCCACCGTCAACGGAGACGATGAGGGCTTGGCCTTCCTTGCCGGCAGCCTTGAGGGCGGCATATGCGCCTTCAGCGGCTGGTTCGTTGATGGTGTACACCACGTTGATGTCCGGGTCCTTGGCGAGCAGGGTTTCCATGGACTTCTGGCCGCCTTCAGGGTTTGCGCCCGAAGATTCGTGGCCGATGACGCGGGCGTCCTTTTCGGAACCCATGACTTTCAGGTCAGGCACTTCGATGCCGAAGCCAACGAGGAAGCCCGTGTCGCGCAGAACGTCGACCGAGATGTTGTCCTTGTTGATGTCGAGCATGGCGATCTTGGCAGAGGCTGCCTTGTCGCCGAGCTGGGCCTTGGCCCACTTGCCGATGAGGAGACCGGCTTCGAAGTTGTCAGTGGCGAAGGTCATGTCCTGGCCTTCAGCATCGCTGAGTGGCGTGTCGAGGGAGATGACAAGAATGCCGGCAGCGCGGGCAGCCTTGAGGGCTGGACCCACGTCGTCGTTCGATGGGGTGATGAGAATGCCCTTCACGCCCGAGGCAACGCAGTTTTCAATCGCGGTGATCTGTGGGGCGGCATCGCCGTCCTTTTCACCAGCGAAGGACTGGAGGGTGACGCCAGCGGCGGCAGCACCCTTTTCAGCGCCTTCCTTCATCTTGACGAAGAAGGGGTTGGTGTTGTTCTTGGTGATGAGGCATGCACCTACAGCGTGGCTGTCGGCGAATGCAACTGAGGTGAGGCCGATGAGGGCAACGCCAGCGAGTGCGGATTTCAGAATGGCTTTCACGAAAATTCCTCCCATGGATGAGTGCTTGGGCAACATGCCCGACACACGAATGCAGCCGGATCAGATTTTTCCGTCCCGGACTATTCGCAATGATGAAACATGTGGGGAAGCTGAGTCAATAGATAAATCACGCGGATTTACTTATTGACAGGATTGAGAGCCTGCGGGAAGCTTTCAGGTACTTTGACCAATCTTTTGCCCAACACATTGGCGGAAGCCCGCGGCTTCCTCGGTTCCTCACAATCCGGCGTGCGGTTGCACAACGAGCGGTTGGTGCTCTCCCTCATCCGCGCCCATGGCACGCTGCCGAAAGCTGAAATCGCGCGGGCGACACGGCTTTCGCCGCAAACCGTTTCCGTCATTGTGCGGCAGCTGGAAGCTGATGGTTTGCTGCTGAGGGAAAAACTTCTGAAGGGAAAAGTCGGCCAGCCCTTGCAGCCGTTCCGGCTTGACCCTGATGGTGCATTTTCCGTGGGCCTCAAAGTCGGGCGCCGCTCCAGCGATATACTCTGCATTGATTTTGCGGGTGAGCGCCGGGCAAGGCACAGCGAAGTCTATGACTACCCCACACCAGAGGATGTCATCGACATTGCCAAGCGCGGATTGCAGCACATTGAAAATCAACTGGGTGCCAAGGCCTCCCGACGAATCTGTGGCATCGGCATCGCGGCACCCTTTGAGTTGTGGAATTGGGAACAGGAAGTGGGCGCACCCCAAAATGTCATGGAGCGCTGGCGTGGCGTTGACATTGCCAAAGAGATCCGCGCCATTGCCCCCTGGCCCGTGCATTTCTGCAATGACGCAACGGCGGCGTGCGCGGCGGAACTTTTTTTTGGCGCAGGCCGCGGTTACCGCGACTTCATGTGCTTCTATGTCGGTTTTTTCGTCGGCGGTGGCGTTGTCCTGAACGGAAGTCTTTTCCAGGGACGATCCGGTTACGCTGGCGCCCTCGGGCCCTTGCCAGTGCCGGCAGGCAAGGCAACCGAGCAATTGATCCGCCATGCGTCACTCTATGTACTTGAGCGCGCGGTGAAGGCCGAGGGGCGTGATCCACTGATGTTGACGCGCAATCCCACGGACTGGTCTTCCGTCGGCCCGTCCCTGGACGGCTGGATCACGGAAACCGCCAAGAATCTGGCCTATGCAGCCCTCGCCGCAATTTCAGTGATTGAATTCGAAGCGGTCATCATCGACGGCACCTTGCCCGCCGAGGTCAAGACCCGCCTCATTGCGGAAACCCGAAAAGCCTTTGCCGCCCTCGACAGCCGCGGCACAGCCGATGTCGAAATCATCCCCGGCCAGACCGGGATCGACGCCCGCGCCCTCGGTGCCGCAAGTCTTCCGCTGTTTGCCAATTACATGATTGACCGGGATGTGTTGTTCAAAGGGGTTTAGCTGTTCGTGGAGTGTCAGACCGGTTCCGGGTCAGTTTGCACAATCATTGACCAAAAAACTCGTCATGGTCCGCTTCAGGCGGGCCACCCATGGGTCCTCAGCATGAAGCGGAGGATGACGGATATCTGTGAATGTGCAAACTCACCCGCAATTGGCCTAACACTCCACGACATTGACAGCGAGGCCACCCAGCGAGGTTTCCTTATAGCGTTCACTCATGTCAACGCCCGTCTGGCGCATGGTTTCGATACAGGTATCCAAGTGCACGAGATGGGTTCCGTCGCCGCGCAAGGCCAATGATGCGGCTGTCACCGCTTTCACAGCGCCAAAGGCGTTGCGTTCAATGCAAGGGACCTGCACCAAGCCGCCAACGGGATCGCAGGTCATGCCGAGGTGGTGTTCAAGCGCGATCTCAGCCGCATTTTCCACCTGTTCATTTGTGCCACCCAAAGCCGCGCACAGTCCTGCGGCGGCCATGGCGGAGGCGGAGCCGACTTCGCCCTGACAACCCACTTCGGCACCGGAGATGGAGGCGTTGTGTTTGACAATGCCACCAATGGCCGCAGCGACCAGAAGAAAAGTCCTTACACCCTCTTGGTTCGCGCCAATGCAGTGATCGAGGTAATAGCGTATGACAGCAGGCACAACGCCCGCTGCACCGTTTGTTGGTGCCGTCACCACCTTGCCGCCCGCCGCATTCTCTTCATTCACGGCCATGGCATATACAGAGAGAAAATCCATCACACGGTGTGGCTGGATGGAGTTGGAGCCTTGTTCGGCCAGGAGTTTTACGAGCACATCAGCCGCACGCCGCTTCACTTTCAAACCACCGGGCAGAACCCCTTGGGCTGACAGGCCACGCTCCATGCAGGCGTTCATGACGGACCAGACGTGATCGAGTTCCGCGTCCAGCCCCGCACCGTGTGCAACGGATTCATTCGCACGTTTCATTTCGACGATGGATTTGCCTGACGCAACACCCATGGCCAGCATTTCGGCGGCATTGCAGAAGGGATGAGGGACCGCCAGATGTTCATCCGCGGATTTCGAGGTCATAGATGCTTCGCGTTGGGCTGCCGTTTGAACAAAGCCACCACCGATGGAGTAGTATGTCTCCTCCACCACCACAGCACCATCGCGTTCCAGCCGGAACACCATGCCATTGGCATGTCCCTTGAGGGCAGGGCCAAAATCGAAGATCACATCAGTTTCGGGATCAAAATCAAACGGCCCGGCTTTGCGTGTAACTGCCATCCGCCCGAGAATCGCATCTATCGCCGCTGGATCAATGTCACGCGGATGTTCACCCGCAAGGCCAAGCACAATCGCCCGGTCCGTGCCGTGGCCCCGGCCTGTAAAAGCGAGGGAACCATGCAGTGTCACCCGGATACGGCCCTGCTTGCCTTTCACCGCTTCAAGAAAGCGCCGCGCCGCCACCATGGGCCCAACGGTGTGGGAGCTTGAGGGGCCAATGCCAATTTTGAAAAGATCGAAGACGGACAGAAACATCGGCACAGGCTAGCACGACCAAGGCCAGTCCATATGCCGCTTCCGGCATGGCTGGCAAAATTGCGCCGTGCCCGGGATAGATCTTGATTGCCGGTGTTTTTTCCCCAGTCGTCCGCACTAATCCTCAGGCACCGGAACAATGTCACCTTTGCTCCGGCGCTCACTGTTCAACAGATAAAGTCCGCAAGCCACAACAATGCCGGCACCTGCAATCGTCCACACCTCGGGCACTTCATCAAACACCAGATATCCCGCAATCGTCATCCAGATGATCTGGGTATAGATGAAGGGTGCAAGCTTTGAGGCCGGTGCGAGGCGGTGCGCCTCAATCAACAGAAAATGCCCGACTGTACCTGCCAGCCCCATGGCAAACAGCAATGGCCATTGTGCGGTTGTCGGCCACTGCCAATCAAGGCCCGCCGGCACACTGGCTGCGGCCGCACCCACGAGGCCAACATAGAACAGCGACGTCTCTGCCTTGTCATGTCCCCCCACTTTTCGCGTCGCGATGTTGTAGAACGCGCCACACAGCGATGCGGCCAATGAAAAAAACATGGCCCAGTGAAAGGCCATCGACCCCGGCCGCATGATCACCATGACTCCGACGAAGCCCACCATGACAGCAATCCAGCGCTTCAAGCCCACGGTTTCACCCAACATGGGACCAGAGAGCACGGACACAAAAAGCGGAATGGTGAAGAAAATCGCCGCTGTTGTGGACAAGGGCAAATAGCGCATGGCGGTAAAATTGCAGATGGTGGAGGCGAGCAGCAGAAGCCCGCGCAGCAATTGCAGCCAGGGATGGCGGGTGGCAAAGCCTGTTGTGCCATGCCGGATCAACAACACCGGCAACGACAGCATGCAGGCGACGGCATAGCGGAAAAACACCGCAACCCAGGCTTCAAGACTTTGCGTCACAAATTTTGCCGCCGTATCAAGCCCGGTGAAAAAGGCCATGCAGGCGAGAATGAGGAGTATGCCCTTCAGTGACGGGTTCACGCGAGGCTGATGCCGCGTTCGGCAAAACTCTTGCGCGATGCCTCCGCTGTGCCGCCGAAGTCAATGGCGCGTGTGGCATGTTCGATCACGGTAACTTCGAAGCCAAGCGCCTTTGCGTCTTCTGCCGAATAACGCACGCAATAATCGAAGGCGAGGCCGACGACAGTGATGGCGTCAAAGCCGCGTTCATTCAGATAACCACCAAGCCCTGTTGGTGTGGTGTGGTCATTCTCAAAGAACGCGGAATAGCTGTCGATGGACTTGCGGTAGCCCTTGCGGATGATGAGTTCGGCATGGGGGATATCGAGCTTGGCATGAAGTTCAGCACCGTCCGATCCGATGATGCAGTGATCAGGCCACAGGGTTTGCGGGCCGTAGGGCATTTCTATCAGTGTGAAAGGGTCTTTGCCCCTGTGCTGCGAAGCAAAAGACGAATGACCTTCCGGGTGCCAGTCCTGGGTCAACACCACATGGGCAGAATCTCTCGCAAGCGCGTTGATGACGGGCACAATGTCATGCCCGCCGTTCACAGCAAGCTTGCCACCGGGACAGAAATCATTCTGCATGTCGATGACGAGGAGGAGAGAATGTTTCATGGTTTCACCTGTTGCATCAAAGGGACCTCTCCCGCCCTTCGGGCACCCTCCCCGGAGGGGAGGGACCTCTTGCAGCGACCTCCCCTTTGACTTTACAGGGCGCTCGCACCACGAGTCCCTCCCCATCGGGGAGGGTCCGCGAAGCGGGGGAGAGGTCCCTTCCCGTCACGAGGCCCCCACCACCGCATTCAACGCCGCCGCACAGCCCTTGAAGGCTGGAAACGGATCAGTGATCACATACCAGGGTATGGGCTTCATCACCTCGGCGATGCGGCCCTTGTCTTCAAACACGGCGCGGTATTTGGGTTTCTTCAACTGCTCGACAATCGATGGCGCAATGCCGCCCGCAAGGTACACACCACCACGCGCCTGCAAACACATGGCAGCATCGCCAGCGAGCCGCGCAAGGAACGTCATGAAGTGATCGAGCGTCTTTACGGCATCCGCATCGCCACCTTTGAGTGCCGCCTGCAACACAGCCTCGGGCTTGTCGTGTTTTGGCACTTTTGCGATCACCCGGTAAAGCGCAAGCAACCCCGGGCCCGTGAGCACATCTTCCACTTCAGAAAATTTATCCTTGCCCATGATCGCGTCTTTCAACGCCAATTCTTCTGCTGTCACCACAGGCAGGGTTATGTGTCCCATCTCTCCCGGAATCGGCATCCAGCCACCACCCGGCAGTGGAGCAAGCGTTGCCATGCCCAAACCTGTACCCGGGCCCAGCACCACTTTCACTTGCGGCTTGGGGTTGACGGTGCCGCCGATCTGCACGAGGTCTTGCGTCTTGATGTGCGGCAATGACCAGGCCAGTGCCTCGAAGTCGTTCAACAACCGGAAGCGCTTTGCCCGGGCAGCCTTGCGCAGGGACTCTGCCGAGAAGGTCCAGTCGCGGTTGGTGAGGGTAATGAGTTCGCGGTCCACCGGGGCTGCCACGTCAACGGCTGCACCCGCCAGTTCGGTGATCCCCCGCTTCTCCACGTAATGGGAAATCGCCGCTTCGAGGCCTTGGAAGCTGTCATTTTTCAGCACCTCAACATCGCGCACTTCGGTTGATCCCAGATCGATCAAGCCAAAACGCGAATTGGTGCCGCCGATATCGCCCAGTAATGCCAGTCCAGTCATTGCGTTCCCTCTCCCTCTCCCTGCCACAGCCAACGCACTTCGGCAACCTTTTGACCTTGCGGGTGCACTCCTCTAAACGCAGGCCAAATCTGATCAGGGCTTTTCATTGAACACCTCCATCCAAACAGAAGTGGCGCGCAGGCGCACCTTCGCCATCATCTCGCATCCCGACGCCGGCAAGAC
Organism: Hyphomicrobiales bacterium; assembly: GCA_031430795.1. Classification (GTDB taxonomy): domain Bacteria; phylum Pseudomonadota; class Alphaproteobacteria; order Rhizobiales; family Aestuariivirgaceae; genus Aestuariivirga. The sequence continues at coordinate 39,534 of JANPCE010000012.1, read as the reverse complement.
CACACTCACCGAAAAGCTGCTGCTGTTTGGTGGCGCCATTCAGCTTGCGGGCCACGTGCGCGCCAAGGGTGACCGCAGACGCACCCGCTCGGACTGGATGGGAATTGAACGGGCGCGGGGTATCTCCGTCGTCACCTCCGTCATGACCTTCGAATATGGCGGCTGTGTTTTCAATCTCCTGGATACACCGGGTCACGAAGACTTCTCCGAAGACACCTACCGCACCCTGACGGCTGTTGACGCCGCCATCATGGTGATCGACGGGGCCAAGGGCATTGAAGACCGCACACGCAAGCTGTTCGAAATCTGCCGCCTGCGCGATATTCCCATCATCACCTTCGTCAACAAGCTCGACCGGGAAACCCGCGAGCCATTGGACCTGATCGACGAAATCGAAAAAGGCCTGGCCTTGACCGCCGTGCCCATGGTCTGGCCCATCGGCATCGGCAAGCAGTTTGCCGGCACCTATGACCTGACGGAACTGCGGATCCGCAAACTTGATTCGGCCCCGGAAGGAGAAGCCGTTTCGGGTGTGAACGACGCAGGCATCAAGCCTCTCCTGCCGGAGGCTGCCCTCAAGACCTTCAAGGACGAAATTGAGCTCGTTGAAATGGCAGGCCACAGTTTTAATCGCGAAGCCTTCCTCGAGGGTCATCTCTCACCCGTTTATTTCGGCTCGGCCATCAAGAACTTCGGTGTGCGTGATCTTCTTGAAGCCTTGATCAAATATGCGCCACCGCCCCGCGACCAGAAGGCCAAGAACCGCATCGTCAAGGCCAACGAAACCAAGATGACGGGTGTGGTCTTCAAGATCCAGGCCAACATGGATCCCAACCACCGCGACCGCATCGCCTTCATGCGCGTGGCCTCGGGCAAGCTCACACGCGGCATGAAAACCAAAATCGTGCGCACCGGAAAATCCCTCGCCCTCAACGCCCCCCAATTCTTTTTTGCACAGGACCGTTCGATTGCGGACGAAGCCTATGCCGGCGATGTGGTGGGCATTCCCAACCATGGTGTGCTTCGCATCGGCGACACCCTCACTGAAGGCGAGGATGTTGTCTTCACAGGTGTGCCAAACTTCGCGCCCGAAATTCTCAGGCGTGTCAAACTCTCGGACCCGATGAAAGCCAAGAAGCTCAACGAAGCCCTGGAACAACTCGCCGAAGAAGGTGTGGTCCAGCTGTTCAAACCGCTTGATGGTTCAGGTGCCATGGTGGGCGTCGTCGGTGCGCTTCAGCTGGATGTGTTGAAATCCCGGCTTGACATTGAATATGGTGTGCCGGTCGAATTTGAAACCGCGCGCTTTGAAGTGCTGCGCTGGCTGTCCTCGGATGACGCCAAAAAACTTGACGGCTTCATCGACAGCAACAAATCCGCCATCGCCCATGATCTTGATGGAGCGCCTGTGATGCTCGCGTCGTCCATGTTCAATCTCAACTACACATTGGAACGGGCAGCGGGCATCAAGATTGCCACGATCAAGGAAATTCACGGTTGATGTTCACCTCCCCCCACGATTTCGACTTTCCGCATATCGCGGCCCTTGCGGTGATCCTTGGCTGCTGGATGCTTTACGACCCCATCCTCGCATGGATGGGGCGGGGCACACTGAACGCGCAGCTGCATGTGGTGCGGTTGCGCTGGATGCGGAAGATGCAGGATACGGACCGGGAGAACCGGGTGTTTGACGGCATCTTGATTGGCCAGCTCACCACTATGATGACGTTCTTCGGATCCGGCACATTGATCGTGTTGGCGGGTCTTGTGAGTGCCCTTGCAGGTGTGGGTGGCGTTCACGCCGCCATGAGCAGGCTGGCGTTTTTCCCGCCCCTGTCACTCCCCCTCTTCACCATCCACTTTGCAGCCCTCACCCTGATCATGGCCGTGAGTTTCTTCTCCTTCGCCTATGCCATCCGCAAATTGGGTTACACCTTGGCGATGATCGGCGGCCTGATTGAAACGGGTTCAGACGAACCCCACGCCCGCATCATGATTGCCCAGACGGCAACGGTGCTCACAGCCGCTGTCAAAAGCCTGAACAACGGCATTCGCGGATTTTACTTTGCGGTGGCCGCGTTGTTTCTGTTTGTCAGCCCGTTCATCTCGATTTTCGTGACGCTGCTGATCACGACAGTGCTGATCTACCGCCAAGGCTTCTCGTCAGAAGCGCTGGCAATCGAAAAATACGTCGAAGCCATGAACGCCCATGAAGAGATGCGTGTGGCCAAGGGCGAGCCTGCTATTTGAGTTTCGACGCTTCTTTTGCCAGCAGTGTAATCGCCTCCCACGAACCTTCTGCCACCAGCTTTTTCGGCAGCATCCATGAGCCTCCCACTGTCACCACATTGGGGAGGGCCAGATAACTTGCTGCGGATTCAACGGTGATGCCGCCTGTCGGGCAGAATTTCACCTCCGGAATGGGTGCCGCAAGAGACGCAAGGGCCCTGGTGCCGCCTGCGGGTTCGGCGGGGAAGAATTTCTGGAATTCATAACCCCACTCCAACAACGACATGACTTCCGTGGCTGTCACACCACCGGGAAGGAACGGCATTTTCACATCGTCAGCGGCACCGAGAAGCCTACCCGTGGAGCCAGGTGAAACCCCAAAGGCGCAGCCCAACTTGTCTGCCTTGTTGAGCTGCTTTGTCGTGAGGATGGTGCCCACTCCCACAACCGCACCTTCAACCTCATCCAAAATCGCCTTGATGGCATCAAAGGCGGCTTCGGTGCGCAACGTGATTTCAAGCACAGGCAAACCGCCCTTCACCAAGGCCCTTGCCAAGGGGACCGCGTGTTTTACATCCTCGATCACCATCACCGGCACCACAGGTGCTTTTCCGAGGATGATCCCGATGTTTTTCTGCTTGGACGAATTTGACACTATGCCACCTCAAAAATAGAAGCACCCTGATCGGCGCGTCCTGCAATACGGCGGAAAGCCGCGAAGAGTTCGCGGCCCACACCAGATTCATTTGCCGCAAGATCAGCCGTGGCCAATGGACGGGCCGCAAATTCATCCGCATCCACCAAAACCTCAAGTGTGCCGTTGACGGCATCAATGCGAATGATGTCGCCATCCCTGATTTTTGCAATGGCACCGCCATCCGCCGCTTCGGGTGTGACATGAATGGCAGCCGGAATTTTTCCTGATGCGCCGGACATGCGGCCGTCAGTGACGAGGCCAACCGTTATGCCGCGCTTCTGCAACACACCGAGTGGAGGAGTCAGAGAGTGAAGTTCCGGCATGCCATTGGCCTTCGGACCCTGGAAACGAACCACTGCCACGCAATCACTGTTAAGTTCGCCCGCCTTGAATGCAGCCTTCAGTTCATCCTGGGAATGAAACACTTTTGCCGGTGCTTCAATGATGTGTCTTTCTTTCGGTATGGCTGACGACTTGATCACAGCCCTGCCGATATTGCCCGCCAACACATTGAGGCCGCCTGTGTCCTGGAATGGTTCAGCGCACCCACGCAGCACGCTCTTGTCCGCCGAAGCCACTGCTGCATCGTGCCACGTCAAGCCATCTTTCGCGAGCTTTGGTTCCGTCAAATATCCATCAAGTCCTTTTCCCATGATGGTGGTGACGTCCCTGTGCAGCAAGCCGGCACCAAGCAATTCGCGGATCAGGAAACCCATGCCGCCCGCCGCATGGAAGTGGTTCACATCCGCCAAGCCATTGGGATAGACACGGCTCAGAAGTGGCGTTGCATGGGAAAGTTCTGCAAGATCATTCCACGTCAACACAATGCCGGCCGCCGCCGCCATGGCGATCACATGCATGGTGTGGTTGGTGGAGCCACCCGTTGCCAGCAAGCCGACAACGCCATTGACCACAGCCTTCTCGTCATAGATTTGTCCGATGGGCGTGTATTGATTGCCGAGAGCGGTGATCGCCATCGCCTGCTTGACACTTGCCTTGGTGATTTCGTCACGCAGTTCTGTATTCGGATTGACAAAAGTCGTGCCCGGCAAATGCAGACCCATGATTTCCATCAGCATCTGGTTGGAATTCGCGGTACCATAAAATGTGCAGGTGCCCGGACCATGATAGGACTTGGCCTCCGCTTCCAGCAATTCCTCGCGGCCAATCTTGCCCTCGGCAAACAGTCTGCGAATTCCTGCCTTCTCTTCGTTATTCATGCCTGATGTCATGGGTCCCGCCGGAATGAAGACAGCAGGGAGATGCCCAAATGACAAAGCACCAATGATCAGGCCGGGCACAATCTTGTCGCAGACACCCAAATAAACCGATGCGTCAAACATCTGGTGCGACAACGCCACGGCCGTTGAAAGGGCGATCACATCACGCGAGAACAGCGAGAGTTCCATGCCGGCTTCACCTTGTGTGACACCATCACACATGGCGGGCACACCACCCGCCACTTGCGCAGTACCCCCAGCCTCACGCGCGGCTTGGCGTATGAGTTCAGGATAACGCTCAAACGGCTGGTGGGCCGAGAGCATGTCGTTGTAGGCCGTGACGATGGCAAGGTTCGGGCCGGTGCCATTGCGCAGTTGGTCTTTGTCACCCGGGCCACAGGCCGAAAAACCATGAGCAATGTTGGCGCAGCCCAGGGCTTTGCGCTTCGGCATGTTGGATGCGGCTTCCGCTATGCGATCAAGGTAGCGGCGACGCGACAGTTTCGAGCGCGCGATGATGTTTTCGGTAACGGTGGAGATGGTGGATTTTACGGACATGTCTTTCTCCCAATCAAAGTGACCTCTCCCCCGGCTTCGCCGTACCCTCCCCAGAGGGGAGGGACCCGTTGAACGGTCTCTCCTCTGCTCATCAGGGCGCGCTCTCCACGAGTCCCTCCCCTCTGGGGAGGGTGCCCGAAGGGCGGGAGAGGTCCTTTCCGCCGCGCTGCACTCAACTTCACGGACACCAATACACCTCAACTGCTTTCAACACACCGCGCACCGGCATCAACAAAACATCATCACCTGACTCCGCGTCTTCCAACACTTTGATCTTTTCACTGCCTTCAACATGCAAAAACAGTTTCGATGCCGCCATCAACTTCGCCAGCGTAAACGTCAGCCGCACTTCACCTGCCCCCGGCGCATGCATCTCCACGACGCTTTCGCGGTTCGACAGATCAAGCGCATCGCCCAACCGATCACCTCCGGGAAAGAACGACGCCGTATGCCCATCGGTTCCCATGCCCAACACAACCACATCCAAAGCAAGTGCAGCCGCTTTCTTCGCGTTGCCATTTAATGGCACAAAACGGGCCGCTTTCGCCCGGTTCTGCATCAACGCCGCCTTCACCAGCCGTGCATTGGAACGTGGAGACGTCTCATCCACCTGCCGTTCGTCAACCAATGTCACTGTAACCCTGTCCCAGGTGATCTCTTCACGCGACAGGCTTTCAAAAAACCGCTGGGGAGTTGTTCCTCCTGAAACCGCGAGAACAGCGGAGCCCTTCAGCGTGATGGCACGAGACAGGCCTTGTGCAACAACCCGTGCCAATGCCTGCGCCAGCGCCTGTCTGTTTTCAAACGTCTTCATGCCCCCTCATGCCATGTCCGGCCATCGCGCTCGATGAGTGCAATTGAAGCCGCCGGTCCCCAGGTTCCCGCCGTATAGGTCTTGGGCACATCCACGCCCGCTTTCCAATATTCAAGAATGGGGTCCACCCAGGCCCAGGCCGCCGCAACTTCGTCACGCCGCATGAAGAGCGTTTGGTTGCCGCGCACCACATCCATCAACAACCGTTCGTAGGCGTCGGGATTGCGGACGTGGAACACCTCCTTGAAGGTCATGTCGACGGGCACCTGTTGCAGGCGCATGCCGCCGGGGCCGGGGTCTTTGATCATCAAATCCAGCTTCACGCCTTCGTCGGGCTGCAGACGAATCACCAGTCGGTTGGGATTGGCAACTCCCGCTGACGCGCCAAAAATATTATGTGGCACTTTACGGAACTGCACCACGATTTCCGACACACGCGATGGCAGGCGTTTTCCGGTGCGCAGATAAAACGGTGTGCCGTTCCAGCGCCAAGACCCAAGCTCCGCTTTCAAGGCCACAAAGGTTTCGGTCACCGAATCAGCGTTGCCCAATTCTTCGAGATAGCCTGCAACCGGACCTTCAGCTGAAGCCCCCGCCTTGTATTGCCCCCTGACAACATGGCTTTCCATGCGCTCTGCTGTGAGTGGCCGCAGTGATTTCAGCACTTTCAGCTTTTCATCGCGCAGCGCGTTTGCGTCCATGGTGTTTGGGGGTTCCATGGCGACAAGACACAGGAGTTGCAGAATGTGGTTCTGCACCATGTCCCTCATCGCACCTGATGTGTCGTAGTAACCCGCACGTCCTTCAACGCCAAGTGTTTCACCAACCGTGATCTGCACATGGTCGATGTAATTGTGGTTCCACAGCGGCTCAAACAACACATTGGCAAAGCGCAGTGCCATCAGGTTCTGCACGGTTTCCTTGCCGAGGTAGTGATCGATGCGATAGACCGCAGGTTCGGCAAAGACGCGGCCGATGGCTTCGTTGGTGGCCTCCGCAGACGCACCGCTTTTACCAAGCGGCTTTTCAACCACGAGACGGGATTTTTCCGTGACCAAGCCGTGCTGTCCCAGACGTTCACAGATCGGGCCAAAAAGATCAGGGCCCACGGCAAGATAAAACACACGCACCACGTCTTTGCGGTCTTCCAGTTCTTTCTCCAGCGCAAACCAGCCATCGTCCTTGGTGGCTTCGGCGGCGTAGTAGGTGAGGCGGTTCAAGAAGCGCTGCACCACGTCGGGCGTGGCCTTCGCCGCCTTGGCGTGGGCGTCAATGGCTTCTGCCGCGAAGTTGCGGAATTCTTCCCGCGACATGGTCTTTCGGGATGTGCCGATGATGCAGGCGCCCTCGGGCAATTGCCCCTGTTCGTCGCGGTGAAACAGCGCTGGCAAGAGCTTGCGTTGCGAAAGGTCTCCGGTTGCGCCGAAGATCACCAAATCAAAATCATCAACCGGAATGATGCGGGTTGTCATGGTTTCAGTCTATCCAAAGCAAAGTGAAAAGTCATGCTTGAGGTGCGCACCTCAGAAATCGGTTTAGGCTCTACACCGGAGTGGGCCATGTTGGCAATAAATCAGGTGACTTGATTTATTGCCATTCGCGGAGCGCATGGCTAGGTTGAGCTTCAAGCCAACGGGAGTGACTCCATGATTCTGTGTTGCGGTGAAGCGCTGATCGACATGTTGCCCCGGAAAGGCGCTGACGGTGCGGATGTCTATCAACCTTTCCTCGGTGGTTCTGTCTACAACACCGCCGTGGCCCTCGGGCGGCTTGAAACGCCCGTCGGCTTCTTCGCGGGCATTTCCAATGACTTCTTCGGCGATGGTCTTGTCGAAGGCCTGAAAGCGGCGGGGGTTTCCACCAAACATGTGAAGCGGAAAGACCGCCACACCACATTGGCCCTGGTCAAATTGACAGATGGTCATGCACGTTACTCCTTCATCAATGAAGGCTCGGCTGACCGCATGCTGGAAAAGCGGGATATTCCCGCACTGCCGCCAAGCGTCAAAGCCTTGCACTTCGGTTCCATTTCACTGATCCCCGAGCCCAGTGGCGGCACATATGAAGCCCTGCTGAAAAAGGCTTCGAAGACCCGCGTGATTTCCCTCGACCCCAACATCCGCGCCACCCTGATCACCGAAAAGCCCAGGCACCTGAAGCGGCTGAAACGCCTCATAGCACTTGCCGACATCGTCAAGATTTCAGACGAAGATGTGAAATGGATGACGGGGTCATCCGATTTCAAAAGGATCGCCAAGGGCTGGCTCAAGTCAGGTGCGAAAGTCGTGGCCGTCACCCAAGGCGGCGAGGGTTGTCATGTCTTCACCAAAACTGCTTCGTTCACCCTTGCCGCACCAAGAGTGAAAGTCGCAGACACCGTGGGTGCCGGCGACACCTTCACCGCAGGCTTCCTCAGCCACCTCCAGCGCAACAAGCTCCTCACCAAAAAAGCCGTCGCTGTTCTCGATGAAGCATCCTTGCGCGCCGCCGCCAGCTTCGCCATGCAATGCGCCGCCGTCACTGTGTCGCGCTTCGGTGCCGATCCGCCCTGGGCAAAAGAAGTGGCTTAACTTCCTCACCGCGAAGCGGTGGGGGAGACGACCCATTTCTGGATTATAGCGAATATAGCGATTCCACCGCGCTGTGTCAAGCATTATTTTCCTGTAATAGTTTCAATGCCTTGGCGACGCCCTTGCGCTCGTGTATTCCAGCCGCATGGAATTTCCCGTTGACCTCATTGTCCCGGAACTCAAAACGGCGCTGCATTCCCACGCCTGCGCCGTGCTTGTGGCCGAACCGGGTGCCGGCAAAACCACGCGTGTGCCTTTGGCCTTGATGAACGAGGTTTGGCTTTCCGGCAAACGCATCGTCATGCTGGAACCCCGCCGCCTCGCCGCCCGTGCCGCTGCAAAGCGCATGGCGGACACGCTGGGTCAAGCAGTGGGTGACAGCGTTGGCTACACCGTGCGGCTTGAACGCAAGGTTTCCGCAAAAACCCGAATCGAAGTTGTGACAGAAGGCATTCTCACGCGCCGCCTGCAACATGATCCTGAACTTGCCGACACCGGACTTTTGATCTTCGATGAATTTCATGAGCGTTCACTCGATGGTGATCTGGGCCTCGCCCTTGCCCTCGATGTGCAGCGCGGACTGCGTGACGATCTCAAAATCCTGGTGATGTCAGCGACCCTCGATTCGGAGCGCTTGTCGCAACACCTCAATTCAGCGCCTGTGATTTCCACCACAGGCCGGATGTTTCCGGTTGGCGTGACACATCTGGAAAAAACCACGCGCTTCACCCTTGCCGATGATACCGTGAAAGCGGTGACACGGGCGCTGCGCGATGTGCGGGGCAGTCTCCTGGTGTTCCTTCCCGGTGAAGGCGAGATCAGGCGTGTTGAAGACATGTTGCTGAAATCCGTTGCCGAAACCATTGACGTGCGGCCCCTCTACGGTGCGATGTCACTCGCTGACCAGGACGCGGCCATCCGGCCTTCACACGCGGGCCGCCGCAAAATCGTCCTCGCCACCACCATCGCCGAAACCTCACTCACCATTGAAGGCATTGAAGCGGTGATTGACACGGGCCTCAAACGCGCACCGCGCTTTGATCCTGCGTCCGGGATGACGTCACTGGACACGGTGCGGGTGTCACAGGCCTCTGCCACGCAGCGCAAGGGCCGTGCCGGACGATTGGGGCCCGGGCATTGTTACCGCCTTTGGCCGGAGGCAGAAACGCGGGCTCTTGCCCCCCACGATGAACCTGAAATCCGCAGTGCCGACCTCTCCGGCCTCGCCCTCGACATGGCGCGCTGGGGGGTGACGCGGGTAGACGGCCTGCCATGGTTTGAAATTCCACCACGCGCCGCTTTCGCCCAGGCCCAGGATTTGTTGAAGCGATTGGGTGCTCTCAATGCCGACCACTCCATCACCCCGCATGGACGCCTGATGGCGGAGTTGCCGTTGCATCCGCGCCTTGCGCACATGGTGGTTGCAGGCAAGGCCATGGGTGTGGGGCAGTCAGCTGCCGAGATTGCAGCACTGCTCTCGGAGCGCGACGGTGCAGCGCGTGATGCTTCAATTGATGTGGAGCAACGCCTGCTGATGTTACGTGGTCCCGCCAAGGAACGCTGGAAACAAGCGGTGCGGCAAATCCGCGATCAAGCTTCTCTTAAAGACGATACCGCCGGGATTTCCCACGGCGTGCTCATGGGCTTCGCCTACCCCGACCGCATTGGACGCAAGCGGGGCAACCGCTTCCAGCTTTCCGGCGGCGGAGGTGCGGTTTTGCCGGAACATGATTCGCTCAACAAATCTGACTGGCTCGCGGTGGCCACACTGGATGGAGCGACAGGCGATGGCAAGGCGAGGTTGGCCGCAGAACTTTCGTTGCAGGACATTGAAACGCATTTTGCCGATCTCATCACCGAAACCAATGGCGTGTCCTGGGATGTGAAAGCCAATGCCGTGAAAGCGGGCCTGACGCGAAGGCTTGGTGCCATCATATTGCAGGAAAAACCCTCTCCGACGATTGACCCCTCACTCACAGCTTCCGCAATGCTCGAGGGTGTGAAGCTCCTCAGCCTCAAGGCACTGCCCTGGAGCGAAGCGGCGCGTGGGTTTCAAGCACGGGTGAAATTTTTGAAGCGGGTGATGGCTCAATCAGAATTTCCTGATCTCTCAGATGAAGCTCTCGCTACAACGCTTGATCAGTGGCTTCCAGATTATCTCACGGGCATGTTGCGGAGGAGTGATCTTGAACGTCTGGACATCTTGTCAATCCTGCAAAGCCTCGTTCCCCCGGAGCTCTTGCGCAGAATTGACACGCTGGCACCCCGGCGCATGATTGTACCGGGTGGAGGCTCATACAAGATTGACTATGATGTCGACGGCGATCCGGTGCTCAGCGTTCGATTGCAGGAAATGTTCGGTATGACATCGGCACCCGAAGTTGCGGACGGACGGGCGCGGCTGAAGATCGTGTTTCTGTCGCCCGGAGGCAAACCTGTTGCGGTGACACAGTCGCTCGAAACTTTCTGGGTGGGTGCCTACGAGGATGTGCGCAAAGACATGCGGGGGCGCTACCCCAAGCATTCCTGGCCCGAAGACCCGACAACAGCCGTTGCCGTGGCACCGCGCCGCTTACGTTGATTTGCGCATAAGGATGGCGAGCAGCTGGTCCAATTCCTTTTCCGAAAGCTTTCCCACATCATCGGCCAGGCGGTTGGCGAGTTCCGTGGCTTTGGGATCGAGGCCGGACGTATCGACTGTCACCTTGGGGTGCGAGATGCGGGCGAGACGCACCAGCTCTTCAGCTTCATCCCAGATGATGTTGAAGTGCGAAAGCACACCTTGCACCAGATGCCATGACGGCCTTCCCCGTTTTCCATGTTCGAGGGCGGAGAGATAGGCGCTGGACACGCGCAAGACGGCCGCCAATTCGGCAAGTGTCACTCCACGCTCTTTCCTCAGTGTACGGAGCTTTGCGCCGAAGGGTGTCAAAGCCCGGCTTTCCGGAGCCGCACATAAAACGCGCCACCGCCGCCATGGCGGGGGTGGGCGGGCTGAAAGCCAATGACATGCTGGCGAAAGCGGGCTTCATCCAGCCACAACGGCACCTCGCGGCGGATGCGGCCCTCCCGCTCAGGTGAATTGAAGTGCGACATGCCGTGGAGTGTGTGACGGCCAAAGGGGGAAGCGCCTTTTCCGGTGATGACGAGAACCAACCGTGTGCCTTGCAGACGCTGGCTTTCGACAAAGCGCAAAAGACGAATGTAGGATTCTTCCAAACCGTGGCCATGAAGATCAATCGATGCATCCGGTTCCATTTTCCCGCGGCCCAGTTTCTGCGCCGTGCGCCGTTCCAGATTGGCGAGGGGCGGCACGACGTGAACCGGAGATTTTACGGGCGACGGTGAGGGCTGGAGCCTGGCGTGGACAATGGCTGGTGTTGCAGCGGCGTGAAACTTTGTGACAGCGGCCTTCTTCTTGCGCGATTTTCCCAAAGGTCTGATGCTGCCCTTCACCTCTTCCCAAAGGGCGAAGTCATGTGGAAGAAAATGTGTCGTGCGGCTTTTCATGAGCACCGCTTAGCGCAGTCAGGATCGTTTTGGCAAAAGCACATGCATCACACCGGGCTGCTGCATGTGTCCGGCAAAATATTCTGCCTCTTCACCCCAGCCGAAATAAACATCACCACGGGCCGCACCCAGAATCGCCGAACCCGTGTCTGCCGCAATCATCAGTCTACGGAAGGTTTTGCCGCCGGGCAATGTGGTGTCGAGCCAGACGGGCGTGCCATAGGCATAGCGCGACTTGTCGATGGCAAAGGAGCGTTGTGGGATGAGTTGAATGCCAGCCGCACCCAATGATCCGCGTTTGACGTCTGGCAAGGTCAGTTCCTTGAAAAACACGTAAGAAGGATTTTGCCAAAGCAACCAGTCGCGGCGTTCCGGATTGTCCTTCAGCCATTGCTTGATGGATTGCATGGAAACTTCTTCCCGCACCATCAACCCCTCTCGCACCAGAATGGCCCCGATGCTTTGGTAGGACCTGCCGGATTTTGCCGCATAACCGAGGCGCAAGGTTGCGCCTGTGTCCAATGTCACGCGGCCCGAGCCCTGTACCTGCATGAAAAAGAAATCGACGGGACCACTGACAAAACAAATGACATCGGCGCGGCCTTGCAAGCTGCCACGATCAATATCTTCGCGGCTGTCATAGGCGACGGGTTTGCCTTCCATCCATTTTCCATAGCCCGCGCCGCTGCGGGATTTGTCCAGACCCTCAAATGCGACGAGATCCCGAGGCTTGGCGTAAACAGGATGGGGAAAGGTCTTGCCCTGTGTGCGGCTGCCTTTGAGTTCTGGTTCAAAATATCCGGTGAAGAGGCCTTGCGGACGGTTGTCATCAACCACACGCCAGACATCGAAGTGGGATTCGAAAAACGCGCGGGCGGTGGCGTCCGTCTGTGGTGACTTGGCTTTTTCTGCAACGACCGCCCAAGCTGCAACTTGCTGGGCGCTTAGGCTTGCGGGTCCAAGGGCTGGCGTCCGCTTCAGTTGCAGTTCAAGCACGTCGCCCATATGGCGCAACGCTTCAAGTTGGTTGTCGGCGTCAAAATCCTTGAGGTCCGCAAATTTTGCAGGCGTCAACCGGTCAACCATTCTCGCCCGTGGACACGAGTTTCCAGTTCGGGTTGCGTGAGGTCATGTCGCGTTCGAAGACCCAGAAATCCGAGATCTCGCGGATCACTTTATCATCGCCTTCGAGTAAGTTGCCGTTCTTGTCTTTCCTTGCGCTGATCACATCCGCCGCAAAGCGCACACCAAGGCTGGCCTTGCTGCCTGCCAGGCTTGCATTCTCCAAGTTGGATTTCTTGACGGTCACCAGTTGGAAGGCATGGGTTTCGCCCTTGGTGGCGCGTTCATCAATGATGCCGAGGAAGGCCTTGAGCACATCGGGTGCGAGGAGGTCCTTGAGTTCGTTCCTGTTGCCGGCGGCGAAGGCTTCCAGCACCATTTCATAGGCCACGGCGGCCCCCCGCATGAAACCAGAGGCATCAAAGGACGGATATTTCGCGGTGATGGCTTCGAGCGAAAGGGCGAGTTCACTGCCTTCTGCCGCAAGCCCGGTCCAGACCGGAGGCTTTCCATCATCGACGGGCTCAGCATCCGCCCCGGACTTCGCTGGTGCATTGGCCTGCGGCAGCTTGAAATCCATGGGCGGACGTTCGAGCCCGGTGCGCGCACCCAAGACCGATTTCAGCCGCCAGAATATAATAACGGCGGCAATCATGAGCACGATATTGAGCGGATCGACAAAAGAATTCATTGCACTGCCATCTGAGGGTTCGCGACCCATATAGGCATGCGCCGCCCCACACGCAAAGGGAAAGGCCATTACAGTTCTGATAGGTTGTTGCGGCGCGCCCTCAACTCATGTTAGCCCCACCTCTCCAGATGTGAGGCACAAATCATGGCAAAGACAGCAAAACCCGTTCACAAGTCCGTGGCGAAAGCCGCACCGGCCCGAAAAGCCGCTCCTAAGTCCAATGGCACTGCGGCGGCAGAAACCGCAATGACGGCGGCACCGCTGCCCGTGGGCGCCACACCGGGCACCCAGCCGACATTCAAGATTCTCGGACAATATCTCAAGGATTTCAGTTTTGAAAATCCAAACGCGCCGCAATCCCTTGGCCAGCAGCAGAGCCAGCCTGACATCAATATTGCCGTCAACGTCAATGCCAAAAACATTGGCCCCAATGATTTTGAAGTCGAACTGCAGCTGGATGCCAAGGCAACGGCTGGTGGCAAGGTGCTGTTTGCGGCTGAACTGCTTTACGCCGGGCTGTTCCGACTTGAGAATTTCCCGCCCAATCTGGTGCAGGCGGCGGCCTTGATCGAATGTCCGCGCATGCTGTTTCCGTTTGCGCGCCAGATCATGGCCGATGCCACGCGCAACGGCGGCTTTCCGCCGCTGATGCTAGACCCCATCGATTTCGCGGCGATGTACCAGAAGCGCATCCGGGCCCAACAGGCGCAGGCACAAGCGTCCGCCTGATCAGTGACGTGTCGGTTCTGCTGACTTTGCCCAAAGGCTGTTGCCGCCAAGTTCCAACACCAGCTTGCCGTGTGCCTCCCGCTCCGCGTCCGTCAGCCGGGGGGCAAGTGGATTTTGTCTTTGCCGGACCTGACCTGCAGCAGCACTGCGGTTTCCCCGCGCTGACCTTTGGGCGAGATTGGTGAGATTGAGATTGGCCTGTTTGCCACCTGCCAGCTCCATGTAGACATCGGCAAGAAGCTCAGCGTCCAAGAGTGCGCCGTGTTTCGTGCGTTTTGAATTGTCGATGCCGTAGCGTTTGCACAACGCATCAAGGCTGTTCGACGCCATGGGATGTTTTTTCTTGGCGATGGCAAGCGTGTCGAGCACGCGGCCCATGTCGATGGGTTCAAGCCCTACGGCTTTCAGTTCATGGTTGATAAAGCCCATGTCGAAGGCGGCGTTGTGAATCACCAGTTGAGCGTCCGCGGCAAAGGCCAAAAAATCTTTCGCCACGGCTTTGAACAGCGGCTTGTCCTTCAGGAAGGCGGAAGAGAGCCCGTGCACAGCTTCTGCCTCTCTCGGCATGTCGCGTTCGGGATTGAGATAGACGTGAAAGGTTTTTCCCGTCGGCACCTGATTGATGATTTCAACGGCGCCGATCTCGACAATGCGGTGGCCGTCAAGGGGCGAGAGGCCTGTGGTTTCAGTATCGAGGACGATTTCACGGATGCTCATGAGGGATGCTTTCTGAGCTTTTGAATGACAGCGGCAGTGGTGCGGCGCAAGTCTTCCAGTGTAGCAATGTTTTCAATGATGATATCAGCGCGTGCCCGCTTTCCCGCATCTGGCATTTGTCGCGCACGGATCATCTCAAGTTTCTCTTCCGTCATGCCGGGGCGCGCAAGGGCGCGTTGGTGTTGCAGCCATTCTGGTGCCGAAACGACGATGGTGACATCGACGTGTTTGTCCTGCTCTTTTTCAAACAGCAGCGGTACGTCCACTACGGCAATGGCATGGCCTTGCAATTCCGCATTTTCCAGAAATCTTGTCCGACGGCGGGCAATTTCCGCATGGACGATTGTTTCCAGTTTTTCCAGCAGGGACTTATCAGCCAGCACTGCTTCGGAAAGTTTCGGCCTGTTGACGCGACCACCGACAATGGCCTCCGGCACCAGGGGTTTGAACAGGGCAACGCCCTCGCCGCTGTCATAGAGCCGGTGCACTTCCTTGTCTGAATCGAAGACAGGAATTTTGTGGGCGGCGAAAACACTGGCCACCTCGCTTTTGCCCATGGCGATGGAACCGGTGAGGCCGACGACGATCATGGGAGGTAGTCCGGATCAATGTCGCGTGCCACGAGGTCATGCAATTCTTTTGTGACCAATGGTTTTATGCCGAACCATTTTTCAAAGCCGACAACAGCTTGGTGCAGCAACATGCCAAGGCCGGGGACGATTGTGTGGCCGCGAGATTGCGCTGTTTGCAGGAAGGGTGTGACAAGCGGCGTGTAAACGATGTCGGCGACGGCTGCATGCACGTTGAGCTGCGACCACGGCAAATCAAGTTCGCCCTCGCCTTTAAGGCCTGCCGAAGTGGTGTTGATCAGAAGATGGGTGGACTTGAAGGCGGCGGGAAGCCCTATGGATGAGATGGTGCTGACTTTGCCGCCGAAACGGATTGCAATTTTTTCCGCTCGTGATGTTGTCCGGTTCCAGATTGCGATGCGGTTTGCGCCAGCCCGCAGAAGCTCGTCGACAATGGCGGGCACTGAACCGCCAGCCCCCAGTATTGTGATGGGACCGCCCAGAATTTGTGCTTCGTCCAAAACCTGGTTGAGGCTCGCGAGAAAGCCTGGACCGTCCGTCGATGTGGCATGCAGCTTTCCGCTTTCACGCCAGATGGTGTTGAGCACGCCAATGCGGCGAACGCGGTCATCAGGTTCATCCACAAATGCGATGGCCGCTTCCTTGTGGGGCAATGTTACATTGGTTCCCACACGTTCACCGTCGCGAAGACGGTTGATGAAAACAGAGAGTTCATGGGGTTCGACTGCGGTTTTGTCATAGCTGCCGGAGATGCCATGCTGTTTGAGCCAATAGCCATGGATCAGCGGCGAGCGCGAATGGGAGATGGGCCAGCCGATGACGCCAGACTTGATCATGCCGCGAGATTTCCGGTTTCTCTCAGATATGCAAGCAATTGCAACAGCGGCAGGCCTTGGATGGAAAACATGTCGCCGTCAATCGCCTCAAAAAGCTGTGCGCCCAATCCTTCGATTTGATAGCAACCGACACAACCCAGAATGTCGGGTCCGGCTTTTTGAAGGTAGGCCTCCAGGTAGGGCCTGGAAAGGCTGCGCATTGACAGATTCGGCTCCGAAATGACCTCGTGGGCAATGTTTGATCCGCTGATACAACAGAGGGCGGTGTAAAGCGTGTGGGTTTTGCCTTGCAGAAAATCAAGATGCTGCAAGGCTTCCTCTGCCGAGCCGGGTTTGTCGAAGATCCTGTTGTCGCAGGACAATACTTGATCGCAGCCAATGATCGTTGTGTCAGGGAAACGAGACGACAGGCTTGTCGCTTTTGCACGGGCGAGGGCCTGTGCAAGCCCGGCTGCCGTCAAGTCGGGGTGGGTTGTTTTGAAAGCCTGCTCATCGGTTGGTGGTCGTTGCGCTTCAAATGCCACGCCAGCGGCGCGCAGCAGTCGCTGCCGGGTTAGACTGGTGGAGGCCAAAATGATCATGTCCGATATGTGCTGTGACAGCGCTTGTTATGCAAGAGTGGGTTATCCCGGACAACGGCGCAGGTCTGTGGATAAGCTGGCTTGAGGTGGTTTGGGTCAGGCGGGCTGTGGATAGGTCACGAAGTTTTGCACAGGTGCTGCGGACAAGTCGAATTGGCGGCCGTGCCAGAATCCTCAACGAATCCCTGATGCAATTCGTTTTTGAGACAGCTATTGACGCTTTGGCGTCGGGTTATCCACGTGATTCACAGGACAACAGAATCCTCAGAAACTATTTATCTCTTTTATTTGTGGGATTGTCTGGCATGAACCCTGCAATGAAACCACTTCTCGATGTCCTGAATGCCCGGATGCCTGCACGGCGTCCGATTTGGTTGATGCGCCAGGCTGGCCGCTATCTGCCGGAGTACCGGGCTTTGCGGGCGAAAGTGGGAAGCTTTCTGAATTTGTGTTATACGCCTGAACACGCCGCCGAAGTCACGTTGCAACCGCTCAGGCGTTTTGATTTTGACGCGGCGATTTTGTTTTCGGATATTCTGGTTGTGCCCCATGCGATGGGATTGGATTTGAAGTTCGTTGAAAATGAAGGGCCGAAACTCCAGACAGTTCGAAACGCGAATCATGTCTCAGCCTTGGGCAATGGAGCAGGGGCGTGGCAGTTTGCGAAGGTTTATGAAACAGTTGAGCGTGTGAAGACGGGTTTGGCACCTGGTGTTGGCTTCATCGGGTTTTGTGGCGGCCCATGGACGGTTGCAAGTTACATGATCGAAGGTGGGAGCTCTGACCGCAGACAGGCGTTGAAGGTGGCCACGGAAAACCCGGGCTGGTTTGCCGCGATGATGGATATGATCATTGTTGCGTCGATTGAATATCTTTTGGGACAAATCAAGGCCGGGGTTGAGGCTGTGCAGTTGTTTGACAGTTGGGCGGGGGATGTGCCTTCATCGATCCGCCAACGGGTGGTGTTTGAACCGATGGCGCGAATTGCTGATGGAGTGCGTGCGGTTCATCCTGATTTTCCGGTTATCGCATTTGGCCGTGGACTTGGGGGTGATCACTCTGTTTTGGCGCGGGCCGTGGGTGCGAATGTCGTAGGTGTTGAAGAAGATTCAAAACTGAGTGATGTCTTGGCGACCTTGCCTGAGCGTTGCGGTGTTCAGGGAAACCTGCCACCTGAATCAATGTCGGATGCGGGTTTTGATTTGGCCAGAGGCGTTGCAGGTGTGCTCGAAGGTGTTCCCATGCAACGTCATGTTTTCAATTTGGGTCACGGGATTAAACCGGACGCCAATATCGAACGGGTGAATCAATTGGTTTCACTCATTCGCAAGCACGATGGCGCTTGAGATGTTTTATCTGTGGATCAAGGCTTTGCATGTGCTTGCAATCATCTCCTGGATGGCGGCCATGCTGTATTTGCCGAGGCTCATGGTTTATCACATAGAGACTGAGGTTAGCGCCAAGGACGACGAGCGGTTCAAGGTCATGGAACGGCGATTGCTGCGGGCCATTATGACGCCTGCTGCGGTGGTGTCGCTGGTTACAGGTGTGGTGATTGGATGGGTCGGTGGATATTTTGGCGGGTTTGGCGAGAATGTCTGGTTTTGGGTGAAACTTGTCGGCGTTGTTGCCTTGTTTGCTGTGCACGGTCGGCTGGCGCGGCATGTGCGCGAGTTTGCAGGGGGCAAGCGGAATTATTCCGCGCGTTACTTTCGCATTCTCAATGAAGTGCCAACGGTTGCCATGGTTGTGATCGTGGTCATGGTGATTGTCCGGCCGTTTTGAGGCATTGCAATATCTGTCTGAAGTGTTATGTAGGCAATGTTCCTGTTTATGGAATGTCCCTCCTTATATCGGTGTTGTGGCCCTTCGTTGCGCCCCACCTGATTTTCACAAAGTGAAGTCCCATGTTGCTGTCTCCCGATCTCAAAGAGATCAAACTGTCTGAACTCAAGCGCAAGACCCCTGCTGAGCTTGTGGCCATTGCCGAAGAGCTTGAGGTTGAAAGCGCGTCTGCGCTGCGCAAACAGGAATTGCTGTTTGCGATCCTGAAAAGGCTGGCGCTGCGTGACATTGAAATCATCGGCGAAGGCGTCATTGAAGTTTTGCAGGATGGCTTTGGCTTCATGCGCTCCGCTGACGCGAACTACCTTGCCGGCCCCGACGATATTTATGTGAGTCCGACGCAAATCCGGAAATTCGCGCTGCGTACAGGCGATACGATTGAAGGTCAGGTGCGCGGACCGAAGGATGGCGAGCGCTATTTTGCCCTGGTGAAGATCAACACCATCAATTTTGAAAACCCGGAGAAGGTGAAACACAAGGTTCACTTTGATAACCTGACGCCATTGTATCCAGACGAACGCTTCCGCATGGAACTCAATGATCCGACGATCAAGGACCACACGGGCCGCGTCATCGATATCGTTGCTCCGCTTGGCAAGGGCCAACGCTGTTTGATCGTTGCCCCGCCACGTGTAGGTAAAACCATCATGCTGCAGAACATCGCCAAGGCGATTGCCGCCAACCATCCCGAGTGTTTCCTCATTGTGTTGCTGATCGATGAACGTCCTGAAGAAGTGACGGACATGCAGCGCACGGTGAAGGGTGAAGTGGTGTCGTCGACATTTGACGAGCCAGCGACGCGCCACGTGCAGGTTGCCGAAATGGTGATCGAGAAGGCCAAGCGTTTGGTTGAACATGGCCGTGATGTGGTGATTCTCCTGGACAACATCACGCGTCTGGGCCGTGCCTATAACACCGTCGTTCCATCATCCGGAAAAGTGCTGACGGGTGGTGTGGATGCCAATGCGCTGCAACGTCCGAAGCGCTTCTTTGGCGCGGCGCGCAATATTGAACAAGGCGGGTCGCTGACGATCATCTCCACGGCTTTGGTCGATACGGGCAGCCGCATGGACGAAGTGATCTTCGAAGAGTTCAAGGGTACGGGCAACTCGGAACTGATCCTTGACCGCAAAGTCGCGGATAAGCGGGTGTTCCCGGCGATTGATATTCTGCGCTCGGGTACACGCAAGGAAGAATTGTTGGTCAAGCCTGACGTGTTGAAAAAGATGTACGTGCTGCGCCGGATTCTCAATCCGATGGGCACGGTTGATGCTGTTGAGTTCCTGCTCGACAAGATGCGGCAGACCAAGAGCAACAGCGATTTCTTTGATTCGATGAATGCGTAGAAAAAGGTTTTGTCATCCCGGCGAAAGCCGGGACCCGCTTGAGGGAGGTCCCGGCTTTCGCCGGGATGACGGTTCGCGGGCGAATCGTCCGGCGTTGCGCGGTTTCGATTCGAATCCGAAATGACGGCGAAACCTACGATTTTTGCGCTTTCATCCGGTTCTGGCCGCAGTGGCATTGCGGTTATTCGTGTCTCCGGTTCAGGTGCTGGCTTGGCCCTGGATTGGTTTGTGGCTTCGAGGCCGTTGCCTCGCCATTTCAGCTTGAGAAAGATAAAGTCTGCTGCTGGTGACGTGCTTGATCAAGCCGTTGTTGTCTGGTTGCCCGGTCCTAAAACCATCACAGGCGAAGACATGGTGGAACTGCAGGTGCATGGCAGTGCGGCTGTTGTGTCCCGGCTTTTCAATGAACTTTCCAGTTTTGAAGATTTCCGGCTTGCGGAGCCTGGTGAATTCTCGCGCCGGTCTTTTGAAAACGGCAAACTTGATCTGGTCGAGATTGAAGGTCTTGCCGATCTGTTGGCTGCTGAAACAGAGTCCCAGCGCAAGCTGGCGATGCGGCAGTATCTGGGCGAGGCCAGTGATATCTATGAAGGTTGGCGTCTCTCCGTGCTTGAGTGTTTGGCTTATGCGGAAGCCGCGATTGATTTTGCGGAGGAGCAGGATGTGGCTGAGCAGAGCCTGTCTGTTCTGAGGCCTAAGATTTCGGAGTTGATGGTTGTGCTGGAAAACGCTGTGGTGAAGGCGGATCGTGCCTCGTCAGCGCGGCGGGGACTGTCTGTTGTGATTGCGGGCGCACCCAATGCAGGCAAGTCTTCACTGGTCAATGCGCTTGCCGAACGCGAGGTTTCGATTGTTGCGGCAACGGCTGGCACAACGCGGGATGTTGTTTCTGACGTATTGGTAATGGGCGGTGTTCCGGTGCGCATCGTTGATACGGCGGGGCTACGTGCTGATACGCTCGATGCGATTGAAGTTGAGGGCATGAGGCGCGCGCGGGCCGAACTTGATGCGGCGGACATCCTGGTATGGCTGGAGGCGGTTGATGCTGATGCGCGGGTCATACCACCCCGTCAACCCGAAGTATTGGTTCGCACGAAGACTGATCTTGATTCGATTCGGTTGCGAGATGAAGGTGCCTTGGCTGTTTCGGTGCGTAGTGGTGAGGGCATCCCTGCCTTGCGTGACGTGTTGGCGGAATTGATCCGTGTACGTCTTTCACATTCTGAAGATGGCATCATGGTGCGGGCGCGGCATGCGAAAGCGGTTAACAAGGCGTTAACGCTGTTGAAATCTGCGCTGTCGCATGATGCGGCTGCGCTTGAACTGTTGGCGGAAGATGTGCGAAATGCCGCACTTGCCTTGGCGTCCATCACGGGCCGGGTCGATGTTGAAGATGTCCTTGGACAAATCTTTTCGGAATTCTGCATCGGCAAATAGTTGTTTCACGTGAAACGCGGGCATGAACTGAAACTCTCAAGAGTCTAGCACTGTGAAAACCGAATCAAAATTTGATGTGATTGTAGTTGGCGGTGGCCATGCGGGTGCGGAGGCTGCTGCTGCATCGGCGCGCGTCGGTGCACGTACGGCCTTGGTCACGCACAAACGCTCCACACTTGGCGAGATGTCTTGCAATCCTGCGATTGGCGGATTGGGCAAGGGACATCTGGTGCGTGAGGTTGATGCGCTTGACGGATTGATGGGGTGTGTTGCCGACCAGGCCGGCATTCAGTTTCGCATGCTCAACCGTTCGAAGGGGCCTGCAGTGCGTGGCCCCCGCACGCAAGCGGATCGCAAGCTATACCGCGAGGCGATGCAGCGGGAACTATTGGGTGCGCAAAATCTCTCCATTGTCGAAGGCGGTGTTGTGGCCTTGCAGATGGATGGTCGCAACGTCACAGGTGTGGTGCTTGATGATGGTCGCAGCATTTCAGCCGCCGCTGTTGTTCTCACCACCGGCACGTTCCTCAACAGTCTCATCCATATTGGTGAAAAGAAAATTCCGGCCGGGCGTGTGGGCGAGGCTCCGGCTCTTGGCCTGTCTGCTCAACTCACATCAGCCGGGCTTGAGCTTGGACGATTGAAGACGGGCACACCTGCCAGGCTGGATGGCCGCACAATCCGCTGGGAAGGACTTGAGGAACAGAAGGCGGATGATCCGCCGATTCCCTTCTCGTTCATGACGGACAGAATCACGGTGCAGCAGATTTCCTGCTTCATTACCCACACAACATCAAAAACGCATCAGCTGATTGCGGACAACATCCACCGCTCACCGCTGTTCTCCGGCCAAATCTCAGGTGTCGGCCCGCGCTATTGTCCGTCGATCGAAGACAAGATCCACCGATTCAAGGACAAGTCCTCGCACCAGATTTTTCTCGAACCTGAAGGGCTGGATGATCCGACGATCTATCCCAATGGAATTTCAACATCGCTGCCTGAAGACGTGCAAGAGGCCTTCATCCGCAGTATTCCCGGACTTGAGCAGGTGACGATCATCCGCCCCGGCTATGCCATTGAATATGACCATGTGGACCCACGTGAACTCACCCACGCCTTGCAAGTGAAGAAACTGCCGGGGCTGTTTCTGGCGGGTCAGATCAATGGCACCACGGGGTATGAAGAAGCGGCAGCGCAAGGGTTGATCGCCGGGCTGAATGCGGCGCGGAAAGCTGCTGGTGAGGTTGAGTACAGCTTTGATCGTACCACCAGTTATATGGGTGTGATGATTGATGACCTTGTGACACGCGGGGTCACGGAGCCTTACCGCATGTTCACGTCGCGGGCTGAGTATCGCCTGGTGCTGCGGGCTGACAATGCGGATGAACGGTTGACTGCAAAGGGTGTTGAGCTTGGACTTGTGGGTGCTGAGCGGCAGTCCTTCCACGCCCTCAAGATGGCTGAACTCGCTGAGGCGCGGGCCATGGCGAAGTCGCTTTCCATGACGTCCTCTGCTGCCGCCAAGATTGGGTTGCAAGTGAACCAGGATGGGCAGACGCGTTCAGCCCTGCAGTTGATGACCATGCCGGGTGTTGGTTTTGACCGCGTGGCAGACATCTGGCCGGAGTTGAACAGCCTCAAGCCCCATGCCCGTGAGGCACTTCTGGCTGATGCGCTTTATGCTGGCTATGCAGACCGCCAGACGCGGGAGATTGAGACGATACGGGACAATGTGGGTCGCGCCATTCCAGCTGATCTTGATTACGCCGTCGTGCCGGGGCTTTCAATTGAGCTTAAGCAAAAGCTGGCCAAGGTTCGGCCTGTGACATTGGAGCATGCTTCCCGCATTGACGGCATGACGCCAGCGGGACTGGCCTTGGTGGTTTCTGCCATCAAGCGGCATTCGCTTGCGGCCTGACACCATGAGCAAAATTCTCATTGTTCCGCCTGTTGATGAGGCCACCCTTGCGCTTCGAGACGCATTTCATGTTTCACGTGAATCATGGGGGCGGATCGAAGCCTTCGTGGCTCTGCTGTTCCAATGGCAAGCGCGAATCAATCTGGTGGCACCGTCCACGCTGAATGACATCTGGTGGCGGCATGTGGCGGATAGTTTCCAGTTGGTGAAGCACCTGCCTCGAAACGGTGCGCGAATCGCGGACTTGGGGTCCGGCAGTGGCTTTCCCGGCTTGCCACTCGCGTTGCTTGGACCCTACGAGGTCACGCTGTTCGAAGCGAATGGCAAGAAGGCGGCTTTCCTGGCGGAAGCGCTGCGCAGCTGCGGAGGACGCGGTAAAGTGGTGTTGAAGCGGCTTGAGGAATTGAAAGAAGTGGAAGCCGAGGGGTATGACTTTGTGACAGCGCGGGCCTTGGCACCACTCCCGCTTTTGCTTGATTGGTCATACCCGTTCCTGAAAAACGGTGCGAAAGCGCTGTTTCACAAGGGACAAGACATCGAGAATGAATTGACCGCAGCCACAAAATCTTGGAGAATCAAGGCTGATAGGCTTCCAAGTTCAACCGATTCGGAAGCGGTACTATTTCTCGTGCACGAGGCTTCCTATGTCTAGTTTCACTCCGCCCCGCATTCTTGCAGTCGCCAACCAGAAGGGTGGCGTTGGCAAGACGACGACCGCGATCAACTTGGGCACGGCGCTGGCGGCTATTGGCGAAAAGGTTTTGGTGATTGATCTTGATCCGCAGGGCAATGCCTCTACGGGTCTCGGCATAGAACGCAAGCCGCAGCAGCGCTCCTCGTATCATGTGCTAATCGGCGAGGCGACATTGAAGGGCATCATCATTGACAGCGGCATTCCCAATCTGCATTGCGCGCCAGCCAACATGGATTTGCTGGGTGCGGAAATTGAACTGGCGGGACTTGACCGTAAAACCCATCGCTTGACGGACGCCATCGCCGCCCTCATGGGAGGGATTTACAGCGCAGAATCATATTCCTATATTTTGATTGACTGTCCGCCCTCACTCAATCTTCTCACCATAAATTCCCTCACGGCTGCTGACGCCGTGCTGGTACCGCTGCAATGCGAGTTTTTTGCGCTTGAAGGCTTGAGCCAGCTTTTGAAAACCGTCGAGCGGGTGAAGAACACGTTGAACCCGCGCCTCACCATTCAAGGCATTGTGCTCACCATGTTTGACAAGCGCAACTCGTTGTCTGAGCAAGTGGCGCAGGATGTGCGCGGTGTTCTGGGCGAAAAGGTGTATCAAACCGTGATCCCGAGGAATGTGCGGATTTCTGAAGCGCCATCCTATGGAAAGCCCGTTCTGCTCTACGACCACAAATGCGTCGGCTCCCAAGCCTATATTCATCTCGCTTCCGAAGTGATCCAACGGGAACGTGAACTCAAGGCCGCAGCCTGAATCGATTCTTATCCGAAACAATAGGCAATATCCATGAATGCACTTCCCAAACAGCGGCTCGGACGGGGATTGGCGGCCCTGATCGGCGATGAATCCACAGCTGAAACACCAGTCACACAAGCGCAGGGTTTGCGCCGTCTGGCGGTTGATCTGATCTCGGCCAACCCACACAATCCGCGTCGGCATTTCTCTGACGACGAAATCCAATCACTTGCGGCCTCGATCAAGGACAAGGGCCTGCTGCAACCGATTCTGGTACGCCCGATGCCCAATGGCTCGCACCAAATTGTTGCCGGCGAGCGGCGGTGGCGGGCGGCGCAAGCCGCGGGGTTACATGATGTGCCTGTCATCGTGCGCGAACTTGATGACAAGGAAACACTTGAGATCGCCATCGTCGAAAACGTGCAGCGCCAGGATCTCAACGCACTCGAAGAGGCGATGGCCTACCGCCAGCTGATTGACCTTTATGGATATACGCAGCAGCAGTTGGCTGATTCCATCGGCAAGAGCCGCAGCCATATCGCCAACACTTTGCGCCTCACGACTTTGCCTGATGGCGTGCAGCAGCAAATCACGGAAGGCTTGCTCTCCGCTGGCCATGCGCGCGCCCTTGTCGCCACCGAAAACCCGCAGCATCTTGCCAGGAAGATCATTGAGCTTGGAATGTCTGTGCGTCAGGCTGAAGATCTCACACGCAATGAGGGCCGTGTTGCGAAACCTGCCACCAGGGAAAAAGACGCGGATACACGTGCATTTGAAAAAGCCATGGCCGCAGCACTTGGATTGCTTGTCGACATCAAGCACAAGGGACAAGGTGGTGAAATTAAAATCCGCTATAAATCACTTGAGCAATTGGAAGACGTGGCGCGGAAATTAGGTGCAGGTTAGTTCAGCGCTGGCTCGCACGCATTTCGCGGGTTGCGGCCAAAACAAAACGTTCCGCTATCGCATCGCCAATTGCGGCTTGGCTGCGGCCCGCGAAAATTGAGTCGTGCAGGCGGCGTTGCAATTGATCAAGCTGCACCGCCGTGACGCGTGACAGCAAGGCTTTCCAGCGGTCCTTCACCTTGAAAAACACCGGTGGCCGCGCGCGGGCAAAAGCCTGCTCCCAATTGTTGGACTGTTCGTAAGACAGGCGCACAGACTGCATGCGGTCGAGTTGCCATTTGATGGCCATCAGCATCTGGCCTGTCTCGTCATTGTCGCGCGCGGCAGACATGGCGCGTTCCGCTGAAAGCAAGTCACCACCGATCATCGCTTCCAGAAGGTCCGACGCATCAAAGGCACTGGCGTTGCCGGAGAGCGCGTCGACATCAACAAGCGTCACCCGATCTGCGCCCTTGAGGTACAACGCAAGTTTTTCAACTTCACCCTCCAACACGCTTCGATCACCACCAGACAACATGGCCAAGCGCACGCCGACACCTTCATCCGGCAAAAGTCCATTCGACTGCAAGCCGCGCGCTGCACGTGCCGAAAGTTGGCTCTCCGTTTCCTCGAAAAATACGATTGAATGGACATGACGTGAGGATTCTGCCGCACTTCGCAAAGTTGAGGACTTGTTCAAATTTCCTGCTGACAGCACAACGTAATTTCCCGCTTTTTCCGAAGCAAAGAGTTGCCGCAGCAACGGGGCATGAGTTTCCTCAATGCCCTCCAGAAAAATCAATCGCCGCCCGCCAAACAGCGACATGCCGAGGTAAGCTGACTCGAGTGCGGCGGGATCAGAGCGGAGATCAGAGGCCTTCAACTGTACCGGCTCTTCGTCGCCCGGCCACTCCAAGGCTATTCGGCGTTGAGCCGCCGCAACCAAACTGCTGTCGGTGCCATAGAGCAACACCACGTTGAATGCGTCACGGCCCGATTTGGGAAGTTTGAAATAGGCGTCTTCCGCAATGGCAACCATGGCTCAGTTGCTGGCTTGGCGGCTGAGATAGGCGGCGAGGCGCAGGCGGATGTCTTCTGCCACTTCGCGGGTGGCGCGCACCTGCGCATTCTCCGCCGCCTGCAAATCCGCGATCGGCTGTTCCACCACATCATAGGACACATTGGAAAAGGCGGAGCCTTTCAACACTTCACTGCCCGAAGCCTTTTGGCGCAACACGTATGCCATTGTAAGGGTGTAGCGCATGCGCGTGAGATTCAGGCCGTAGGGTGTAGAGACTTTTGTCTTCTTTTCGGTTGGTTTGAGACTCAAGACATAACCGCTGTCAGATGCCTCACCTTTCACAGACAGCAGCAAATCATTACGCACCAACTGGGCCGCACGACTGTCCACATCTTCGATGGCAATATTGCCGAGTTGAGATGTGAGTGCGGCACCGCCATTGCCATAAAGCGGGCGATAAGAAGCGCAGCCTGCCAGAGTGAAGGCTGTCAGCAGAAGGGCAATGCGGGCCATCAGCATACGATATTCACAATCCTGTCTGGCACAAGAATGAATTTCTTGACCCGTTTGCCGTCAAGCGAGCGTAGCACAGCCTCGCGGGCCATCACAATCGGCTCGATTTCAGCTTGCGTAATGCCTTTTGTCACCGACACTTCATCGCGGCGCTTGCCGTTGACCTGCACACCGATGGTGACCATGTCTTCGAACAGCAATGCCGGATCCGTCTTGGGCCAAGCCGTATCCACAACAGCGGCCTTGTGGCCGAGCACAGCCCAAGAGGTTTCAGCGAGATGGGGCATCATGGGGGCTGACAACAGCACCAGCGTTTCTGCCGCTTCACGCACGTCAATACTCTTCTGTGCAATCGCTGCCTGAAGGCCATTGGCGAGTTCATAGATGCGGGCGATGGCGCGGTTGAAGCGCAGGTTTTCAAGATCCCCCGTCACTGCTTCAATGCTGCGGTGAGTGAGCTTGCGCAATGTGAGGTCTGCCGCACCGCCCTGCATTTCTGCGGCCTCGTTCACCAGGCGCCAGATGCGCTGGATGAAGCGATAGGCACCTTCTGCACCCGATGAGGTCCACTCGATGTCACGCTCAGGCGGGGTGTCCGACAGCATGAACCAGCGGGCAGTGTCAGCACCGTAGGCCTCGATGATGTTCTCAGGGTCGATGACGTTCCTCTTCGACTTCGACATTTTTTCAATGCCGCCCACGGTCAAAGCCTCGCCCGTAGTGACGTGAACCCATTTGCCATCTTCCTGCTTTGCATCCGCCGGCAAAACCCACTCACCGGAAACTGACTTGTAAGTTTCGTGGATGACCATGCCTTGGGTGAAGAGAGACTTGAACGGTTCCTTGATGTCGAGATGACCTGTGGCTGTCATGGCGCGGGCGTAGAACCGGGAATAGAGGAGGTGGAGAATCGCGTGTTCAACGCCCCCGATATATTGATCAACGCCCATCCAGTATTTTGCAGCTTCGGGATCAACCGGCACCTTGGCGTGGGGGCTGCAGAAGCGGGCGAAGTACCAGGACGAGTCGATGAAGGTGTCGAAGGTGTCAGTCTCGCGCTCCGCCTTCGCGTTGCACGTGGGGCAATCCACGTGTCGCCAGGTGGGGTGATGCAACAATGGATTGCCCGGTTTGTCGAAAGTCACATCTTCAGGCAGCACAACCGGCAAATCAGCTTTTGGAACAGGCACAATGCCGCAAGACGTGCAGTGGATGACGGGAATGGGGCAGCCCCAATAGCGTTGGCGTGAAACGCCCCAGTCTCGCAGCCGGAAATTGACGCGGCGTTCACCAGTGCCGCTGGCTTCAAAGCGTTTGGCCATCTCGGCCTTGGCAGCGGACACCGACATGCCATCAAGGAATTCTGAATTGATGAGTTCCGCATTCTCGCCGTCTTTCTCAAGGTAGGGCTGTTTCGACACATCAACGCTTTCACCCCTGGGGGCGACAACGGGGATGATCGGCAGGCCATACTTGGTTGCGAAATCATGGTCGCGCTGGTCGTGGCCGGGGCAGCCAAAGATGGTGCCTTCGCCATAGCCCATGAGCACGAAATTGGCGGCGTAGAGCGGAAGCTTCACGCCAGCACGGAAGGGATGACGCGCATAGAGGCCGAGGGCGTGTCCCTGCTTTTCTGCCTTCTCGATATTCTCTTCACTGGTGCCGAGGGCAGCAACGGATTTACGGAAATCGTTGAGGCCGGTGTTGGTGTCAGACAGTGTTTTCACCAGCGGGTGGTCAGCCGACAAAGCGCAGAAACTTGCGCCAAAAATTGTGTCATGCCGCGTGGTGTAAACCGAAAGTCTATCGGTGAGCAGATTGCCTTGCGCATCTTCCAACTCAAATGAGAAGCGCAATCCTTCCGATCTGCCGATCCAGTTTTTCTGCATCAGCCGAACTTTCTCCGGCCAGTTGTCGAGGCCGTCGAGGGCGGACAGCAATTCTTCGGAATAGGTGGTGATCTTCAGAAACCATTGTGCAAGTTCGCGCTTCTCGACCATCGCGCCGGAACGCCAGCCACGACCATCAATCACCTGCTCGTTGGCCAGCACGGTCATATCGACAGGGTCCCAATTGACCAGGGACACGCGGCGTTCCACCAGGCCCTTGGCCATGAAATCAATGAACATGGCCTGCTCGTGTTGGTAGTATTCCGGATCACACGTCGCGATTTCGCGGGACCAATCCAGCGCCAGTCCCATGCTCTTGAGCTGTTTTTTCATGGCCGCGATGTTGTCGTAGGTCCAGCCCTTGGGGTGGACACCGCGTTCCATCGCAGCATTTTCGGCGGGCATGCCAAAGGCGTCCCAGCCCATGGGATGCAGCACATTATAGCCAGCAGCTTTACGGAAGCGGGCGATCACGTCGCCCATGGTGTAGTTGCGGACATGGCCCATGTGGATGCGGCCCGAGGGGTAGGGAAACATTTCGAGGACGTAATATTTCGGACGCGTAACATCCTCCTTCGCCTCGAAGGCTTTGGTTTCGGTCCAGAAGCTTTGCCATTTAGGCTCTTCGACACGGTGGTTATAGCGTTCAACGGCCACGGGGAAATCGTCCTGCAAACAAGGGTGGGGAGGCTTGGCGTTACCAGTCCTTGAATTGGGCTGCAAGCAGCGGCATAGCTTTGGACATGAGTGATGTTCTGTCCAATTACACACGGGTTTCCAGCGAGATTGCGGCAGCCGCCCAAAAAATGAGACGAAACGCGGCCCTGGTGGCGGTGACCAAGACCCATGATGCCACTCATATTCTCCCCGTGCTGGAAGCTGGCCACCGCGTGTTTGGTGAAAACAGGGTGCAAGAAGCGAAGACCAAGTGGCCTGCCTTGCGCCAGAGCTTTTCCAGCATTGAGCTACATCTGATTGGTCCCCTGCAAAGCAACAAGGCGGCGGAAGCTGTGGCGCTGTTTGATGTGATTGAAACCATTGACCGCGAAAAGATTGCGGGCGCGGTTTCTGTGGAGATGAAAAAACAAAACAAGCCAGTCAAACTTTTGGTGCAGGTGAACACCGGCCGCGAAACGCAGAAGGCTGGACTAGCGCCGGAAGACACGTTGCCCTTTCTCAAGTTGATTGCTGAACGCTACGGAATCGAGCCTGCGGGCCTCATGTGCATTCCTCCGGTTGATGAAAATCCCCAGTCACATTTTGCGCTGCTGCGTTCACTGGCTGAGGCAGCGGGGCTATCCGTTCTCTCCATGGGCATGAGCCATGATTTTGAAGCCGCCATTGCTGAGGGGGCAACCCATGTCCGCGTGGGGAGTGCCATATTCGGGGCGCGGTCAGCCCTTTAGCAGGGCCATACTTTCAGTCGGACTTTGCGGCCACACAGGCTCAGGATTTTCAACATGTCCTTCCTTGAAACTGCGACACAGCCCGCCGTGGCGTTTGCACCATTGCGGGTGAGATGGAAGAAGATGGCGCTGCCCACGCCCTGCACGCGGGGCTTCGCGTTGTGGGAGGTTGCAAAGACAATGTCGTAGGCTTCGTCTTTGCGCATCATGGTTTCGTGGGCGTGGCGGAAGGGGAGTTTGACGTGGCGGTTGTAGAATTGGGAGCCGGGCTTCTCACACCAGCCGTCTGAGCTGCGCATGGGGCGCGCAGTCTTTATTGGACGTCCCAGTCGGTCGCCGCGGTAAAAGCCTTGCGCCAAGTCAAACGCGCCTACAGGGGTTCTGCCATCGCCCTCGCGTTTTCTGAAAATCCGCCCGGTCCTGCCGATGAGGCATGGAAAAACCAGATGGTCCAGATGCAGGCGGCAAGCCACGCTGTTCATCGATTTCGCGCGAATGTGAAGTTGTGTTACCATCTTGGTGCTGAGAGTTTTAACCCAGATGTTGTAAAACGCCAAAAGCAAACGAAGCACGGGATACCCCATGACCACCACAAAACGCATTCTGCTTGTTGACGACGATGACCTGCTGCGCGGCACGCTGAAAGAGCAACTGGCCCTGCATGACGAATTTTCGGTCATGGACGTGGCCAATGCCTCAGACGGCATCAAGGCACTGAAAGCCGAGGCGGCTGACTTGGTGGTGCTTGACGTCAATTTACCGGACATGGATGGCCGCGAGGCCTGCAAGCTGATGCGGCGCAACGGCTTCAAAGGACCCGTCATCATGTTGACGGGGCAAACCACCGATTCAGACCAAATACTCGGGCTGGATGCTGGTGCCAATGATTATGTGATGAAACCTTTCCGCTTTGCGGTGCTGCTTGCGCGCATCCGTTCGCAATTGCGCCAGCATGAACACAGCGAAGACGCGCAGTACCGCGTCGGTCCCTATACGTTCAAGCCCGCGCTGAAAGTGTTGCTGAAAGAAGACGGCAAAAAAATCCGTCTGACTGAAAAAGAAACGGCGATCATCAAGTTCCTGTACCGCTCGGGCGAGCAAAGTGTGACCCGGGAAGTTTTGCTGGCGGATGTGTGGGGCTACAACGCGGGCGTTTCAACGCACACGCTGGAAACCCATATCTACCGCCTGCGCCAAAAAATCGAGAAAGACCCATCGCATTCGGAAATTCTGGTGACGGAAGCCGGGGGATACCGCCTGGTGCCCTGAGATTGCACACGAGCCGTCCTCGCCCTAAAACGTGATTCGGGATGGGCAGATTGGTGGATTTTGGGCATTTGAAAGGTTTTGACCCATGGGCGTGAGGGCCGAGGCGGAGACGCTGCGCCGCATTCCCATTTTCAAGGACTGCGAAAACACGCCGTTGCAGGTGTTGGCTTTCGCGTCTGACCGCCAGCGTTTTGATTCCGGCGCGAGTATTATCGCCGAGGGCGAGGAAGGCCGTTCTGCCTATTTTATTCTGGAAGGCCTTGTTTCGGTTTCCTGCGGAGAGGAATTGATCGCACGGGCTGAACCTGGCGCACTACTGGGTGAAACCGCCATGCTGGGTTCAGCGCGCTACATGGTGACGGCACGGGCTGACACCATCGTTTACACCGCCCGCATCGATGCGCCGCTGTTCGACCGGGTGGCGCAGGAATATCCGGAATTTGGCAACACGGTGTTGCAGGCCTTGTCTGAAAAACTGGGGCGTTCCGTGAGGGAGCTGGACGAGGTGCGCGATATGTTGCTCAGAGGCAAAAACCTGTCGAGTTTCTAACCGAACCCGACCACCACCGGCACATGGTCTGATGGTTGCTGCCAGCCCCGGCATTCGCGCAACGTGGACATGGATCTGGCTTTCTCCGCCAAGCCTTGGCTGGCCCAGACGTGGTCCAGTCTCCGGCCCCGGTTGGCGGTGTCCCAGTCCTTGGCACGGTAACTCCACCACGTGTAAAGTTTGTCGTGTTCGGGAACGAAACGGCGCATGACATCGTGCCATTGGCCCTCGGCCATCACGTCATTCAGGCCTTTGACTTCAATGGGCGTGTGGCTCACGACTTTGAGCAGGTCCTTGTGGGACCAGACATCGTGTTCCAACGGCGCTATGTTGAGATCACCCACCAGAACGGATTCATGGCCTGCCACATGAGCGTCTTTTTTGGTCCAGCTTTTCATTTCCGCCAGAAACTTCAGCTTGTGGTCAAATTTTTCGTTGATGCCGGGATCAGGTTCATCACCGCCTGCAGGCACATAGAAATTATGCACCACCACGGGTGTTGATCCGCCCAGCCGCACGGCGATGTGGCGGCAGTCTTCCTTGCCGGCAAACTGTTTTGAATGTTGCTCCTCAAAGGGAACACGCGAGACGATGGCCACACCGTGGTAACCCTTTTGGCCGTGCTCGGCGATATGAGTATAGCCCAGTTCCTTCAGGGGGGCAGACGGAAACTGGCCTTGCGGGCATTTGGTTTCCTGCAGGCACAACAGATCCGGGGCTTGTTCCTTCAACAGGCGTTCGACGTGGCCGATGCGGAGGCGGACGGAGTTGATGTTCCAGGTGGCGATCTTGAGCATGGGCCATGTCTGCCACGGGCGAGGACGTGCTGCAACGCCCGACGCTTGCCTTGTCCCCGGCTTTGTGCGACGCCCCGCCACTCAGAAGGAGCGGCATTTGAAAGACATTGTAGCCATCAGGCGGGCCTTGATTTCAGTCTCGGACAAGACCGGTCTTGCAGACTTCGCCAAGGCTTTGGAACAAGCCGACGTGCCATTGCTTTCAACGGGAGGGACCGCCCAATATCTGCGCGATCTTGGGCTTGAGGTGACGGATGTTACTGATGTCACGGGCTTTCCCGAAATCATGGATGGCCGCGTCAAAACCCTGCATCCCAAAATCCATGGGGGGCTTCTGGCGGTGCGTGGCAATGCGGCGCATGATGTGGCCAAAGCGAAACATGGCATCGACGATATCGATATGCTGGTGGTCAATCTTTATCCATTTGAAGAGACAGTGGCGCGTCAGGCTGGCTATGATGAGACAATCGAGAATATCGACG
Organism: Hyphomicrobiales bacterium; assembly: GCA_031430795.1. Classification (GTDB taxonomy): domain Bacteria; phylum Pseudomonadota; class Alphaproteobacteria; order Rhizobiales; family Aestuariivirgaceae; genus Aestuariivirga. The sequence goes on along the minus strand of JANPCE010000012.1, from coordinate 5,930 downwards.
TGGGTGGTCCCGCCATGATTCGTGCCGCGGCGAAGAATCACGCTGATGTGGCCGTTGTGACAGACCCCGCTGACTATGTGGCACTCGCCGCAGAACTTGCCCGCACCATGGGACTCTGCCTTTCAACCCGCAGTCAACTTGCCGCCAAGGCTTTTGCGCGCACCGCCAGCTATGATGCGGCGATTGCTTCCTGGATGACGGCACAGCAGGAAGAGCAATTCCCGCAACGCCTTGCGGTGTCAGGCACACGCGCGCAAAGCCTGCGCTATGGTGAAAATCCGCACCAGAAGGCGGCGGCTTACCGCACCCACGGCGCAGGTGTCTTGGCCGCACACCAATTGCAGGGCAAGGAACTGTCCTACAACAACATCAATGATGCAGACGCTGCACTTGAAACGGTTGCGGCGTTTGACGCTGCACAGGGCCCTGCTTGCGTCATCGTCAAGCATGCCAACCCGTGCGGCGTGGCGCTTGGTGCCACATTGGCTGAGGCCTACGGCAAGGCGTTGGCGTGTGACTCCACCAGTGCTTTTGGCGGCATCATCGCCGCGAATCAAAAGCTGGATGCGGAAACGGCGCAGCTGATGGCGGGGATATTCACGGAAGTGATTCTCGCACCCGATGCCGATGATGACGCAAAGACAATACTTGCGGCAAAGAAAAACCTGCGGCTCCTGCTCTTGAAAGATTGGCCAAGGGGATCAGAACACGGCGTCGTCGTCAAATCCATCCTCGGTGGTTTTCTGGCGCAGACACGGGATGCTGAACTGTTTGATCCCAAGCATTTGAAAACCGTTTCGAAGCGGCAGCCCTTGCAACAGGAAATGCATGACCTTCTGTTTGCATGGACAGTAGCGAAGTTTGTGAAGTCCAATGCCATCGTGTTGGCCAGGGGTGGAGCCACGGTGGGCATCGGTGCCGGGCAAATGTCACGTATAGATTCGACGCGGATTGCGGTTTCGAAAAGCCTTGATGCGGCAAAATCGCAAGGCGGAACGGAACCACTTGCCAAGGGTGCTGTGCTGTCCTCCGATGCGTTCTTTCCCTTTGCCGATGGCATTGAGGCCGCCGCCGATGCAGGCATCACTGCCATCATCCAGCCTGGAGGTGCATTGCGTGATGATGACGTGATTGCCGCAGCGGATGCACGCGGCCTTGCCATGGTCTTCACCGGTCATCGGCATTTTCGGCATTAGAGCCCATGAACCCGGACCTGGCATTCCATCTGCAAATGGTCCTCAACGCGCTTCAACTTGGTGCGTTTTATCTGCCACTGGCACTGGCCTTTGCCCTGATCCAAGGGATCACCCGGCGGATTTTTCTCTCTGCGGGCGATCTCGCCATGTTTGCCAGTTTTGCCGCTGTCTATGTGGCCTTTGACCAGATGCTGCATGGGGCAACAGATTGGCGGGTTTATTTCGCTTCGTTGGCCGCAGCCATCGTGTGTGGAGGGGCGTTGGGTTTTGCCGTGTCGCGGATTGTGCTCGGTGAAAAGCTGTTGGCCAGTCCCCTTGCTTTCATGATCGCGTCGCTCGGACTTGCAATTGCCTTGCAGGAACTGATGCGGCTGCAATCGCGGGCGCGGGATGTGTGGGTGCCGCCGCTGTTTTCGGGCAGCTACACGTTTCATGTTGAGGGCGGATTTCCCTTGCGTCTCTCGTTGATCACAACACTCGCTATTGCAGCTGGTGTGGCTGCTGCTGTCTTGGTCGCAGTGCTGTTGACGCGCAGCTCTTTCGGGCGGCAATGGCGTGCGGTTGCACAGTCGCCAAAACTTGCCGCTCTCAGCGGCGTCAACGGACTGGCCGTTGCGGGTATCACCTTTGCGCTGGCAGGTGCCCTTGCGGGTGTTACAGGCTGGACCTCTTCCATGGCCTATGGGGGAGCGAATTTTTCGACCGGCATGATGATTGGGTTCAAGGCGATGTTTGCAGCCGTCATTGGAGGGTTTGGATCATTGCGGGGTGCTGCCTTGGGTGCGTTTTTGCTGGCGGGCGCAGAGGTGCTATGGTCTATCCAGTTCTCAACCGCCTATCGTGATGTGGCGATTTTCAGTCTCATTACCTTGGCGCTTGTGTTGAAGCCCGAAGGATTGCTGGGAGATGCCACGGCATGGCACGAAGATTGATCATATCGCTCTGCGCGATATTGGCACTCACGGCTTGCGGCAGCAGACCCATCGACTATCTCAAAATCGCTGGTGGCGGTCTCAATTTCAATTACCGCTATTCAGAATTGCGCATGGTGTTGGTGGCCAAGCAAATGTCGCCGCTGCCTGAAGGCGCATCCGTCGTCGCGCTGTTCGACATTCCGGGTTCAGCGGCGCGTGAACGGGTGGAGCGGCCAGCCATTGCCGGCAAGCTCAGTTACAAGCTGGAAAGCAGCCCGCTCAAAGGCGTCAAAAAAGACGTGCCGCTGTTTGCCACACTGCTGCTGCTGGGGCCGGACGGCAAGGAATTGGACCGGGAAGACAAGCGCTACGTCTCCGACCGTGATCAGGAAGGCTTGCCCACCAAGCCACTGGTTGATCCATTAGAACCCAATTATGTGCCGCAGCTTGAAAACCTCGAACCCTAGGCGAGCTTCACCGCTGTGCCACAGGCTGTCACCATCAGCATGGAGCCATTGGTGCCCACGGTTTCGTAATCGATATCGACGCCGATGATGGCGTCGGCACCGAGCCGTGCGGCCTTGTCGGTCATCTCGGCGATTGCCGTCTGACGTGCGTCGTTGAGGACTTTTTCGTAGGAACCAGCGCGGCCGCCGACAATGTCGCGGATCGAGGCGAAGAGATCGCGGAACAGGTTTGCACCCAGAATGGCTTCGCCTGCGACGAGGCCCTTGTACTCGATGATGCGCTGGCCCTCGAGGTTTGATGTGGTTGAGATGATCATGATGACGTTCCTGTTTGATTGGGAGGCAAGTATCGCGCATGGGCAATCAAGCTTCCACATCAATTTTATTCTGGATTGGGAAATTGGAGCGGGCGAAGGGATTCGAACCCTCGACCCCGACCTTGGCAAGGTCGTGCTCTACCCCTGAGCTACGCCCGCTTGGCGATTCCGGAACTAGGTACAGCGCTCGGGAACGATGGGCTTATTGCCTAAAGCATGTTCAAATGCAATAGCGGCTCGAAAATCAACATGAATGAGATGTTTCATGCCTTCTGCCTTGCCTGCAACCCGCGACGTGCTGTTTGATTTTCTCGATAAATTGGGAATCACCACGACGACCAAAAACCATGCCCCGGTGTTTACCGTCGCGGAAGCGCGTGACGTTCATGGCGATATTCCCGGCGGGCATTGCAAGAACCTGTTCTGTAAAGACGAAAAGGGTGTCTTGTGGCTCATCGTGGCACTGGAAGATGCCGTCATCAATTTGAAAGCAGCTCCTGCCAAGATTGGCTCAAAGCGGTTGACCTTTGGAAAACCTGAGCTTTTGATGGAGATTCTGGGAGTGGAGCCGGGGTCTGTGACACCTTTCGGCTTGATCAATGATACAGACAACCGCGTAAACGTTATTCTGGATGAGGCGATGATGGGCCACAATATTTTGAACTATCATCCCTTGCACAATGATGCGACGACCAGCATTGCGTCAGCTGATCTCGTGGCTTTCATCAGGGGGTGTGGCCACAGCCCCCGGGTGGTTGCCGTGAGTGATGCCACCTGATTTGCGATTCAACCAAAAAATCCCCATATTGGACCCATGAACACACAACCCCTTCTCAACACCTTGGGCGGCAAAGCCGACCTGATCAAAAACGCCACCGACGCAAGCTTTGCCAAGGACGTGATCGAGGCCTCGAAAGAGCAGCCCGTTCTCGTCGATTTCTGGGCCCCCTGGTGTGGCCCGTGCAAACAGCTGACGCCAACACTTGAAAAAATTGTCACTGAGGCCAAAGGCAAGGTCAAGCTGGTCAAGATCAATATCGATGAAAGCCCCGCCATGGCAGGCCAGCTTCGGGTGCAGTCAATCCCCGCTGTCTTTGCCTTTGTCGATGGACGGCCAGTTGACGGTTTCATGGGGGCACTTCCCGAAAGCCAGATCAAGCAATTCATTTCCAAGCTTTCCAAAATGGGCAGCATGGCGGATCAGATCACAGCCGCCCTGGACATGGCACGGCAATCTTTTGAACAGAAAGACTTTGAAGCCGTTCTCGAGGTGACAGGCCAGGTGCTGACAGCTGATCCGCTGAATGCCGAGGCCTATGCCTTGCAGGCACGGGCTGCCATGGAAACAGGACAACTTGAAGCGGCAGCGCAAACACTCGCAGCTGTTCCACCTGACAAGGTGGGTCACGCCGATGTGGTGAGTGCGAGGGCAGCCTTGGATCTGCTGCTCAATCCCGTCGACACCAGCGGCATCACCACATTGGAAAAGCAAATTGCCGACAATCCGCTCGATCATGCGGCGCGGGTTGAATTGGCGGTGCTCTTGAATGGCGCAGGGCAAAGGGAAGCGGCGATTGACCAGTTGATCCATGTCATCCGCAAGGACCGTACATGGAATGAGGATGGTGCCCGCAAACAGCTGGTGCTGTTTTTTGAAGCCTGGGGCCCGAAAGATGAATTCACCCTGATGGGCCGCCGTAAACTGTCTTCTGTCCTGTTCTCCTGAAGGTGTGATGTGATCAAGCGCTACCAGACCATTGCCGAACTGCCATCGTCGATCCCGGTGTTTCCATTGGCGGGGGCGTTGCTTTTGCCGCGTGCAGATTTGCCTCTCAATGTTTTTGAACCGCGTTATCTCGACATGTTCAACGATGCCATGGCGGGAGACCGTGTCGTCGGCATGATCCAGCCGATTGAAGATGCGGAGAAACCAAAACTCTCCCGCGTCGGTTGCCTTGGGCGCGTGACGTCATTCACTGAAACAGATGATGGCCGGCTGCTGGTGGGACTTCGCGGCATTTGCCGGTTCAATCCTGTCAAGGAAAAGCGGGTGGTCACAGGCTACCGCCGCTTTGATGTGACCTATGACCATTTCGCCGCTGATCTGGTGTTGGACAATCCCGGACGCAGCGTTGACAGGGATGCCGTGGTCAAAGCGTTTCGGATGTATCTGGAGGCCAACAGCATGTCGGCGAATTGGGACGAGGTGGCGCAAGTTTCCACCGAAAACCTGGTGAATACGCTGTCGCAGCTCGCACCTTACCCCATGGAAGAAAAGCAGGCGCTGCTTGAAGCGGCTGACCTTTCGGCACGGGCCGACATGTTGATTGCCTTGACAGAGTTGGCGCTGGCCAAGGATGCGCGGAAGTCTCTGCAATGACAGCTGGCCTGACCGACCCGAGGTTGCTGGAAATCCTTGTCTGTCCGATCACCAAGACACGGCTTTCCTATGATGCGGGGAAACAGGAACTTGTCAGCAAGGCAGCAGGCCTTGCCTATCCCATCCGTGACGGCATCCCGATCATGCTGTCGGAAGAGGCGCGCGTCCTGAGCCATGACTGACTGGCCGACGGAGATTACACTCAGGGAAGGTGGAAAAGTTCTCGCCGTCACTTTTGAGTCAGGCCAACTCCATGAACTCTCCGCCGAATTGTTGCGGGTCGAAAGTCCGAGTGCCGAAGTGAAGGGCCATGGTCCGGGGCAGGAAACCCTGCAATGGGGCAAGCGGGATGTTGTGATCACGCGGGTTGAGCCGGTGGGGAATTATGCTGTCAGGCTGGCTTTCTCGGATGGGCACTCCACTGGCATTTACACGTGGGTCTATCTTGCGCAATTGGGGCAAGAACAGGTGACTTTAATGGCGGCTTATGTGGAGAAACTAGTCGCGGCGGGCTTGCGGCGTTAGAGCGGTTCCGGGTCAGTTTGAACCACCATTCACCAAAAAAATTCGTCATGGCCCGCTTGTAACATGATTTTGTGGTATTGTTTGTCCTGTCTCGCAAGAGGCGCGCGGGACCGGACGGCCGTCCGGTCCCG
>JANPCE010000011.1:0-26612 GCA_031430795.1 Hyphomicrobiales bacterium | reverse complement strand
CCCCCCCCCCCCATCCAGCCGGCCACCACCACCCCCCCCCCGCCCCGGGGCCCCCCCCCGGCCCGCCCCCCCCCCGCGCCTCATGCGAGACAGGACAAACAATACCACAAAATCATGTTACAAGCGGGCCATGACGGTTTTGGTGGTGTTATGAGTTGTTGTCGCTACGATCCGAGAGGCTTCAACTCCCGCAGCAGTTTTTCTCGCATGGCCCGGGCGAAGTCTTCGAAGTCCCCGGCCTTGACCACAAAGGCATCTGCGCCACTGATCACGTTGTCTTCGTAGTATTGCGTGAGGCCCTTGTCCTCCGCTTCAATGGCGAGACCATTGATGGTGACACCAAGGGCGAGTGCTTCTTCGCGGGCGTGGTCGAGATTGCCGCCGCCATTGTCTACACCATCTCCCGATATGTCGATGACGCGGCGCTGGCCTTGAAAGCCATTGGCTTCCATCAATGCCAGACCATCTTCGATGGCTTGGGTGATGGAGGTTGAAGCGGCATAGAAGGTGCGTGAACCCAGCGAGATGCGATAACCAAATGCCTTGGCCTCGCGGGCGTTGCGAATATGGGTGAAGGGCACGACGATGCGGCTTTCACCAGGACCACCCCATTGCGACACGCCGATGGCAACACCGTAGGGTTCGAGGTCCGCGATGGCTGCAAGGATGGCGGGGTCACGGAAAGCAAGGCCAAGGCCCTTGATTTGAAGTGCGAATTCTGTCGCGTTCATGCTGGCAGAAGAGTCGAGTGCCAACAACAGTTCCACGGCAACGTCTGTTTCAGACTCCGCTGCGACAGGTTTGGCACTCGCCATAAACACAACACAGATGGCACATAAAAACCTCACCATGCTGAAACGTTCCTCCTTCATGGTTCTCGCACTCCTGTTCATTGCCGCCAAGGGGTGGGCCAGTGAACTAACAGTGATCGAAGGCTACGCCCCAAAATCGCTGACGCCGACGGCTTCGAGTGCGGCGGTATACTTCAACGTTTCAAACAGCGGTGCGGCGGATCGGATCATCAGCATTACAACGCCAGCGGCGACGAACGCCATGATCCACGAAAGCAAGATCGTCGACGGCATTGCAAGTATGGACATGTTGGACGGCGTTGATGTGCCAGCGGGTGGAACTTTTCGCATGTCGCAAGGCGGGGTGCATGTGATGTTGATGGGGCTGAAAGCACCGCTGAAAGAAGGCGAGACGCTGATGCTTGACGTGATGTTTGAAAAGGCAGGCGTGGTGAGGGTTGAAGTGCCGGTGACGGGGTTAGTGAAGCCTGCGGCAAGCACCGATCCTTAACATCTCCCTTGCGCGAAGCGCGGGGGGAGAAGGTTACCCCCCCGTCACACTCATATGCCGCCCGACGGCTGGCTTGTTGTGGGTCCGGTCAATGATGAAATCGTGTCCTTTCGGCTTTCGGCCGATGGCTTCGAGGATGGCGTTGCGCAGTAAATCATTGCCCTCCGAGGCGCGCAGTGGTGTTCGTAGGTCTGCGGCGTCCTCCTGGCCCAGACACATGTAAAGCGTTCCCGTGCACGTGAGGCGGACCCGGTTGCAGCTTTCGCAGAAATTGTGGGTGAGAGGTGTAATAAACCCAAGTCTTCCCCCGGTTTCCTTCACCCGCACATAGCGGGCGGGGCCGCCGGTTTTGTAGGCGATGTCTTCCAGCGTGAACTGGTCCATCAGCGCGGCGCGCACCTGTGACAGCGGCAGATACTGATCAGTGCGGTCCCCTTCAATGTCACCCAACGGCATGGTTTCAATCAACGTGAGGTCCATGCCTTCGCCGTGGGCCCAGCGGATCATCTCCGGGAATTCAGACTCGTTCTCGCCTTTCAATGCCACAGCATTGATTTTCAATTCAAGGCCAGAGGCTTTGGCGGCGGCAAGGCCTTCTTTCACCTTTGACAATTCACCCCAGCGCGTGAGCTTGCGGAAGCGTGCGTCATCCAGTGTATCAACAGACACGTTGATGCGGCGCACGCCGTGCTGCACCAGTTCTGAAGCATACTTAGCCAATTGGCTGCCGTTGGTGGTGAGTGTGAGCTCTTCCAGCGCACCCGACTTCAGATGGCGCGACAGTGACTCAACCAGTGTCATGATGCCTTTGCGCACCAAAGGCTCACCGCCAGTCAGTCTGATTTTGCGAACGCCTTCTTCGATGAAAGTGGAGCAAAGCCGATCCAACTCCTCCAGCGAGAGCAAGTCTCTTTTGGGCAGGAACGTCATGTCTTCGGCCATGCAATAGACACAGCGGAAATCGCAACGGTCTGTCACCGAAACACGGAGGTAAGACACATGGCGGCCAAAGGGGTCGATCAGGGCGGGTGAAGTCATACCCCCAATTTGAGTGTTCTACCGATCAAGGTCAAGTGATCAGCGCGCCCTTGATTGGTGAACCTGCAAGTGTGATCATCCAACCAGACTCAAGAGGTCCACCATGGTGCAGTTTCGTAGTTTGATTGCCGCTTTTGCTGGTGTTTTGGCGTTGCCTGTGGTGTCCCAGGCGCAAGAGGTTGATCTGGCCCTCGCCATCGCCATTGACGTGTCCTACAGCGTCGATGCCACAGAGCACCGCTTGCAGATGAAAGGCTTTGCCGAAGCGCTGATGACACCCGAAGTGTTGGAGGCGATCAAGGCGGGTGAGAGACAAAAGATTGCGTTGGTGGTTTATCAATGGGCGGACGTGGACAACCAACGTGTGGTGATCCCCTGGACAGTGATTGATGGCGCAGACGCCGCCGCCAAAGTGGCGAAAGTGCTGGCCCGCGGGCCCCGCGTCGTCACCGAAGGCGGCACCGGAATTTCTGGTGCCTTGCTTTACGGCTCTGCTCTTTTCAGCCAAGCCCCAAGCACCAATCGCCGCGTCATTGACATTTCCACCGACGGTCGCAACAACATGGGCCGTCCAACAAAGGTGGTGCGGGATTTTGTGGTGTCGCAAGACATCACAGTGAACGGCCTTGCGATCTCCAACGAATGGAAGAACCTCAGCAAGTATCTGGAAACCAATGTCATTGGTGGCCCGGCAAGTTTTGTGGAAGAGGCCTATACGTATGATGACTTTGGGGCTGCGATGCAGCGCAAGTTGTTGAAGGAAATTGTGGGGCCAGGGGTGATGTAGTGTGAACCTGTTGAACCACCCCCTCCCCCCTTCGGGGTACTCCCCCACGCGTTCCGCGTGAGGAAGTTAAACATCTCCCTCGCCGCGAAGCGGTGGGGGAGTGGCGTGAAGCGCCGAGGGGGTGTGTCAGCGGGTCAAAATCCTGGCGGGGCAACGAAACTGTAATATTCACGCTCCAACACTTCCGCAAACCGCAGTGACGTATAATCCCCAAATTCTCGTGTGATGATCTGCACACCACAAGGCAAACCCTCTGCTGTCAATCCCATGGGGGCAACTGTCGATGGGAGATAAAAATTGCAGGAGTAGCCGGCCCAGAAACGTTGATCGATAGTGGAGACCTGCTTGCCATTCACTGTGATCAAGCGTTCGTGGCGCTCGCCTTTCTGGTCATGGGGAAATGCGGCAGTCGCTGCGGCGGGGCAGAGCAAGACGTCCCAGTCCTCAAAGAACTGGTCCCACAACAGACGCATCTGGTGGCGGCGTTCATTGGCGCGCAACCATGCGCCATGGGACAATGCAAAAGCGCGGGTCATCATGGCGATGTAGGACGTGTCGTCACCGCGCAAGAATTTGGATTTTTCGACTTCGGCTGCAATCGCTTCATCACTCATGCGTTTGGTGGCGGTGGCGCGCAGGAGTGTGATGAAATTCGCATAGGCTTCCTCATCAGTGAACGCGGGCGCGGCAGTCCAGCTGATTTTTTGCACCCGCTTTTCCACATGTTTTCCAAGTTTTACGAGCAAATCCTTAAGCGGTGAATCAACTTCGGAAACCGCGCTGTCGAGCTTGATTGCAACACGGAAATCCTTGAAAGTTTTTTGTGTTGCCGCTGGCATCGCAAGCTTCCAGCCACGGGCAAACGTGCCTTCACCACCACCCAGAATTTTCATCATTGCGGTGAGGTCTTTTGCGGATCGTGCCAATGGGCCAGCCACTGTGATGTCACTGATCGACACGCTGCCCGGCATCAGATGGCCCTTGTAGGGCACGACGCCGTAGGTGGGCTTGTGGCCATAGACGCCGCAATAATGTGCGGGGTTGCGGATGGAGGCGCCGATGTCCGAACCAATTTCCAGCGCACTCATGCCGGTTGCCAAAGCGGCAGCCGAACCGCCGGATGAGCCGCCGGGTGCACGGGTCACATCCCATGGATTGTTGGTCGTACCGTAAATCTCATTGAAGCTTTGCCAATCCGACAATGCCAGCGGCACGTTGGTTTTGCCATAGGCAACGGCCCCTGCCGACAGCATGCGCTGAAGGGCCACCGCATCTTGCTTCGGGATGTTGTTCTTCAACACGGGATCGCCCCATGTTGAAGGCAACCCCACCCAATCGAAAGACTCCTTCGCCGTCATCGGCACGCCATCAAAGGGAGAAAGCGCTTCGCTCTTTTTCAAGCGGCGATCAGCGGCGCTGGCAGCCTTGCGGGCGCGGTCCACGTCAAGTGCGATGACTGCGTTGATGTTCGGATGGTGCTTTTCATATTGCTTCAAGCTCTCATCCAGAAGTTCCCGCGCTGAAATCTTGCGCGCCCGCAGCATGCGGCCTTGCGCCAAAGCGGATTTGAAAAGAATGTTCATCGCCGGCGCGCCAGTGCGTCCATGATCCTGATCCAACTGCGGATGCCTTGCTTGAAGCTGGCGACATTGTATTTCTCATTCGGCGAATGGATGGCGTCATCGCTGTTTGCAAAGCCAACCAACACCGAGTCCATGCCCAGCACATCCTTGAAATAGCGCACGATGGGGATGGAGCCGCCAGAGCCGACAAGTACTGCGTCTTTGCCCCATTCTTTTTTCAAGGCAGCGGACGTTTTTTGAATGAAGGCGTTTTTCTCGCTGACTTCCGAAGCGGGGCTTCCGCCGCCTTTGCCTGAGAACGTGATCTTCGCGTCACCCTGCATTTGTTTCTTCGCAAAAGTCTGGAACGCTTTCAGGATTTTGTCCGGATCTTGCTTGCCCACGAGACGGAAGGTGAATTTGGCATGGGCTTGCGAAGGAATAACAGTTTTGCCGCCAGCACCTTGATAGCCGCCCCAAGCCCCATTCACTTCCGCCGTTGGCCGCGCCCAGATTTGCTCCAAGGTGGTGCGGTCGTTTTCGCCAGCTGCCGTGTTCAAGCCGACGGCACCCAGGAACTTCTTTTCAGAGAATTTCAAGCTGTCCCATTGCGCTTTGGTGGTTGCTGGAAGTTCTGCGACACCTTCATAGAATCCCGGAATGGTGACCTTGCCATTTTCGTCGTGCAATGACGCGATCAGTTTCGAGAGTGCGCGCAGCGGATTGAGCGCCGGGCCGCCATACATGCCGGAGTGCAGGTCAATCGATGGCGAGGTGATTGTCACCTCCTCATGCACAAGGCCGCGCAGACGCGTGGTGATGGCAGGGGTTTTTGTGTCCCACAGGTTGGTGTCGCAAATATACGCGACATCACATTGCAGTTCTTTCTTGTGCTCCTTCAAGAAGGGCACAAGCGATGGCGAGCCGGACTCTTCTTCGCCCTCAATCAGAAATGTCGCCTTGATCGGCAACTCGCCTTTTGTTGCGATGAAGCTGCGGGCCGCTTCGACAAAGGTCATGATCTGGCCCTTGTCGTCGGATGACCCACGGCCATAGATGATGTCAACACCATCTGGCCCGGTGAAACGGCGTGGTTCAAAGGGCGGAATGCGCCATTGCTCCAGCGGGTCCGCTGGTTGCACGTCATAGTGGCCGTAAAACAAAACATGCGGCGTGCTCTTGTCAGCACCGGGTGGCGTATAGTGCGCCACCACCACGGGGCAGCCCGGTGTTTCATAAACCTTGGAGTCACACCCCAATGACGCCAGTTCATCTCCGATCCACTGGGCCGCCTTGATGCATTCTTCCTTGTAAGCGGGATCGGCCGAGATGGATTTAATGCGCAGGAACTCAAACAACCGGACGATGTTGGCGTTCAGGTTTTCATTGGCGTGGTCGAGGACAAGATAAAGATCAGTCACGTGAGGCTCCCATGTGAATCAGCATTTGGCAACGGGAAGGGGTGGAGAGTCAACAGGAGCCGTTATATCGCTTGGAGCCAAGGGACCTCTCCCCCGCTTCGCGGACCCTCTCCAAGAGGAGAGGGACTCGTGGTGTGAGCGCCCTGACTCGCAAAAGTGGAGGTGTCACCACGAGTCCCTCTCCCCTTCGGAGAGGGTCCGCGAAGCGGGGGAGAGGTCCCTTGGCTTCTAGCGATTGCCCTGCCTCATCAACCCCGCGCATTTGGCCCTTGCCCGCTCCTTACCTGCGCCATAGATGGTTGCATGTCTTCCACCACGTCATTTTCCCTGCCGCGTGACAGCCTGCAGGCACACGAACCGCGCAGTGGGCTGTCGCGGTTTCGGCGGCGGGGGTATTTGCGGTTCAAGCATGCGGCGGGGTCCATCAGCCTGGAACTGCTGTGGAAACGGCGCTGGTTTATCATCACCATGGTGCTCGGCCTTCTGGCCATGAACCTGCCCACGCCTGCGGGCCTCACACATGAAGGGCAGATCGTTCTCATCATGTCGATGATGGCGACGGTGTTGTTTATCACCGAGCCTGTGCCACTGCCCTCTGTGGCGTTGATGATCATACTCGGTGAAGTCATTTTACTCGGACATGATTCAAACTTTGTTGCGAAAAGCCTGATGACGGATTCGGTTCTGTTCATCATGGGTTCGCTCATGCTGGCGGTGGCTGTGGTGAAGCAGAAGCTGGACCGCCGCATCGCGCTTGGCATTGTGCGTGTGACGGGCACAAATGTGTTCTGGATCAGCATGGGCATTACCACGGTGTGTGGTGTTCTCGCGTCATTCATCGGCGAACACACAGTGGCGGCGATGATGTTACCAGTGGGTGTGACACTCATCAGCTTGACCTCGCAGGATGGCGCGAAGGTGAAAAACCTCGCGGCGGTGTTGCTGCTGTCCATTTCCTATGGCTGCGCCATTGCAGGGATCGGCACGCCTTCGGGAGGTGCCCGCAACGCCATCATGATCGGCTACTGGAAAGATTTTTATTTCGACCCCGCTGACCCCGCGACACAGCGCTACGTCATGGATTATCTCACCTGGATTCTCTACGCCTACCCGATGTTCCTGTTGCAGTTGCCAATCGTCACCGCCCTGTTGTTCTGGACCTTCAAGCCGGAACAGCGTGACCTTTCGCGCGCGGTGGCGAGGCTTCGCACACAGGTGATGATGGATGGTCCCCTGGGTGTGAAAGGCTGGTCATCGATTTTCCTGTTCATCGCCACCATCATCGGCTGGATCGCATTTTCTGAGTCGCTTGGGTTGGGCATCGTGGCCATCGCGGGTGCCGTGGCATTTCTGGTTGCAGGCCTTGTACGCTGGGAGGACATCAATTCCGGCGTCAACTGGGGTGTGGTACTGCTTTATGCGGCAGCGATTTCGCTGGGGCTGGAGATGAAAGAAACGGGTGCCGCTGAGTGGGTGGCACAAAGTTTTATTGGGGTGCTGACGCCACTTGGACTGGGCGAAGGCCAGGGCCTTTCGCTGTCCGTGGCGTTGCTGACAACGATTGTCACCAACACCATGACAGCGGGTGCGGCGGTTGCGGTGTTGGGGCCAGTTGTTTTGAAAACGGCTACGGTTGCAGGTGCTGATCCGCTCAACATCGGCTTCATCACCGCCATCTCCTCAGCCTTTGCCTATATCACAGCGGCAGCACATCCGGCCTTCACCATCATCTATGCCTCAGGCTATCTCAAGGCCTCTGACTTCATGAAGGCGGGCTGGCGGATGACGCTGGTGTCGCTTGTCCTGATTATGGCCATGTCGATGTTCTACTGGCCGTGGTTGCAGGGTTGAGACATGCTGGGATTTTTCAAACGCACTGTATTGAGCGACCGCCAGGAGGCGGCGGTGCAAAAGACGTTCAACCAGTTGCGTGCCATCCGCCGCAGCCGCTTCCGCATTCTTGCCTGTATTGACGGCACACCGGAGTCATTCATCTGTGTACGGACGGCTGCGCGGCTTGCCGTGACAGATGACTGCGACATCATCATTCTCTACGTGCGCCCCATAGACCAGGGTCTGCATTCCGGCGGGCTTCAAGTGCGGCTTGCGCGGCAGAACATGATTGATGCCGGTTTTGAACTTCCGGGGGTGCGGCACCTCAAGGAGTCGCTCAACGTCCTCAAGGCGGAAGGCCTTGATGTGGCGGAATGGGAAAAGATCGGGGCCCATGTCGAAGCATGGGGTGATGCGGCTGGCGACACCAAGGTTGAATACAAGTCTGCGCAGGGGCGCAGTGTGGTTCTCAAGCTCAAGACAGCGCCCGATGTGGCGGGCGGCATTCTCGATCAATATGAACTCGGCCCCTATAATCTGATGATCCTCGGCCAGCCTTCCCATTGGCGCGGCGAACTGCGGTCCTTTCTGGGGTCTGGCGTGGTGCAGACTGTGGCGACGATGGCCCCGTGCTCCGTCATGGTGGCGCGGGAAAGTGCTGACAAGCACGGCTTCTTTATCGTCACCGACGGCACCTCCCGTTCGCTTCACGCAGTGCGCCGCTCAGCTGTTCTGGCCCATATGATGGGCCAGCCGATTACTTTGTTTGCTGTGGCCGCGACGGCGGAACGCAAGGCGGAAGCGGAAGAAGCAATAGCGACAGCCACGGCTTTGCTGCGCGCCACCAGCATCCCCGTGGCGGAGACCCGCGTGGCGGTGGGCGATGCCTTGCAGGAAATCGTTGAACGGGGATCAACCTACCGTGTCATCAGTGTCACCGACGAAGGTCGCAACCGCTGGCAGAGGTTGTTCAAGGGTTCGCTCGCGTCCGATGTCTTGCGGCTTGCCCGAAGCAGCGTTCTGGATGTACGATAGCGTTTTAATGTGATCCGGGGGGATCTGTGGCTGACTACACACTCTATTGTTTTGGCGAATCCGGCAACGCGTACAAAGCGGCTCTGATGTTACAATGTGCTGAAATGAACTGGACGCCGAAGTGGGTGGACTTTTTCAACGGTGAAACCCGCACACCGGAATTCCGCACGAACGTCAATGAAATGGGCGAAGTGCCCGTGCTCTTGCATGGAACGCGAAAACTCTCGCAATCGGGCGTGATCCTCGACTACCTCGCCGAGACCTCCCGCAAATTCGGCCCGAAAAGCGATGATGAACGACGCGAAATTCTGCGCTGGATGCTGTTCGACAACCACAAGTTCACATCTTCCATCGCCACGCTGCGTTTCATGATTAAGTTCTCGAAAACAGGCGAAAACACCACCACCGAATGGCTGCGTGGCCGCGCCAAGGGCGCGCTGAAAGTGCTCGACAGCCACCTCGCACAACAACCTTTTGTAGCAGGCAAGCGCCTGACCATCGCTGACTTCTCACTCTGCGGCTATCTCTACTATGGTGAGGAAATCCCGCTCGACCTCAACGCCTACACCCACATCCAAAACTGGCTGGACAGCATCCGCAATCTCAAGGGATGGAAGCACCCGTATGAGTTGATGCCGCGGGGGGTGTGAAGCCTCACGACAATATCGCACCCCAATTTGCGAAAAACCGTATGCGCGTTCTCCAAACCTATCCATGCCAGATCAGCTTCTGGCCGGGGGCCCTTCGATGGAAAAAAATTAGCAGATTTTTCCCTCGCGCATCACCTTTTGGGGTGATGCAGGCTAAATAGTTTTCGCCTACAACCCCCGCGACAGGGCTTCCCAATCTGCGATTGCCCGGCTAGCATTTGAAATTACCGGGGAATTCCTTTCGATGTCATCCAGACTGAGCGCTGAACTGTTGTCATCTATCATTGGTGACATCTACGATTGTGCCATCAACCCCTCTGGCTGGTCTGCCGCGCTTTCGCGCATTACGCTTGCCATTGATGCGGCCTATACGACGATCAGCCTCGCAGATGCTGTTGGTTTGCAGGGCCGGATGGCGGCGCAATCGCCCTGGGACACTGAGCAGTTGCGCATCCTGAATGAGGAGTACGGCATCGCGGGTGTGCCTGGTTTGCAACGTGTCATGCTCAATGATGTGGATGAGACGTGGTCTACTCTCAGCAACATGCCAGAAGCGGAATTCCAGGCGACACCCTTCTATCAAAACTGGGCTCGGCCCCAGGGTTTGCGCGATGCGTGTCTGGTCAAGTTCGTTCACACGCAAGACCGCATCGGCGTCATGGGCTGCATCACGAGGGCGAGCCGCGACATCATTGGGCCAGCGGAACAGAAATTTATCGGGTTGCTTTCACCACATTTGCGCCGGGCCGCTTTGATCGGTGATTTGCTGGACCAGGCCCGTGTGGAGGCGAGCTTCTACCAGTCTGCGCTTGATCAACTCGCATCGCCCGTCATGCTCACCACTGCTGACGGCAGCATTCTTTACGCCAACAAAGCCGCCGAGGACATGTTTGCAAACGATGGATCACTGGCCAAAACCGGTGGGAAGCTCAAAGCCAAAGTTCACGCGTCACGGATCGCATTGACGTCTGCGCTGCGGGACGCATCACTTTCTGATCAGGTGCTGGGCGGAAGCGGGATTGGCATTCCGCTCTCTCGCCCCGGCCAGCCTGCTGCCGTGGCCTATGTGTTGCCGCTGTCGCCCGGAACTGCGCGCGCCGCGTTCAAGCCAGCGACTGTAGCCGTGTTTGTTTCAACCAGCATTTCAGCGTCTCCACCGCCCGATGGGGTGTTGATTGCGCTTTATGACCTCACACCGGCAGAAGCCCGCGTGGTGCTGGCCGTTGTTGAGGGGCAAACGCGAGATGCAACATTGGAAAAGCTGAACGTCAGCGAGAACACCTTGAAGACCCATCTCAACAAGATCTACAAAAAGACCGGGACGGGCAACGTCGCAGAGCTGATCAGGCTGACGTCAACGCTGAGCATGCCGGGCCGCGCCTGACGCACACTTCAGCTTGCACCAGCATTGAAAATTCTCGTGGGTTGCGGCGGTGGGGGATATACCCCAAGCATGGCATGCCAATAGCTCCAAGAGCGCGGATCAATAATGCCGGGAGGTGCGTGGGCGAGTGCTGAACGCAAATCGTCATCGTGCAACTTTGTCCGCAGGAGCCGCATGTCGTCATGGCATGCATAGCGAAAGGCATAGGCCATGAATCGCGGCAGGTCGCCCAACGCGGTTTCTGCTGGCTCAAACCAGATGATCCTCGCGGCCAAATCTCGAAATTCCTGCGTGTCCGGCAATGTACTCATAACTGATCCCCAACTGCAATCTGGGGCAAGTCGTCAAGATTGACACCACGCACGGATTTCACCAACCGTTGTTTGAGTTCTTGAGTAAGACCCATCAACTGTGGCTCATCAAAATAAGTCAAAGCCTTCAACGCATTTTGCGGCGAAAAAACCGGACCATATATTGTCTGTGCCGCCGCCAGCGCTTTTGACAAATCAATTTCTCCGGCGCGCAGCATCGCGTCAATATCGATGTAGTCTTTTGCCTCAGCGCGTTGCTGGACAACAACGGTCTTGGTGCCTGCCAGGTCAAGAAGTGATGCTATCTGCAATCCATTGTCGTGGGCGACATGTGGCTGTTCGATGCGTTTGAGACGGGGTACGCCAAAAAACGAGAGCTTCACAGGACCGCCTCGATCAATCAGCATTGTCAAGGTGTTGGGGGCAGTTTGCAACACCTGACCGCCAGCGAGCAGTTCAAGAGCGTTGGCAAGTTCAAGCGGATCAAAAGTCCCGAAGCTGAAAAAATCGAAATCCAATGATTGCACGTGACCCAAATGCAAAGCGACTGCCGTGCCGCCGTAGAGAATGAATGACTTCGGGATTTGCACGAGTTCCAGCCAGACCTTGCGCTGTGACTCCGGCAGGATATCAAGTCGTGGCGAAAAACCATCCATCCCCACAACATAGTGCGACTGCATGCATTTTGCCAAGACCGGGGTGGAAAGGCTGCAACTCCTTTGTCAGCCCGTCATCATGATCAATTTGCGCTGGCTTTCGGACACAACCTTGTCCGATCCCAACGCCTGCCCGCGTGGCCCCGACAGCACGCGGGACGCGGGGAAGCGGCAGATGACTTCGGTGCCTTTGTCTGGTTCGGAATTGATTTCCATGGTGCCGCCGTGGGTTTCCATCAGGCCGTTGACGATGGGGAGGCCAAGGCCCGCACCCTCGACGGCTTTTTTGGTGGCGTGTGCACCCCTTGCGAATGCGGCGAGGGCCGTGCGTTGTTCCGGTTTCGGAATGCCGGGGCCATTGTCAGAGATGATCAGGGCGAGGCGGCCATCGGCTTCGACGCGGGCCGTTACTTTCACCCTGCCATCGCGGGGTGTGAACTTCACCGCGTTGGTGACAAGATTGATGGTGACCTGGGATACAGCGCGGCGGTCGGCCAGAAGCTTTGGCAATCCGGCGGGCATGTTGATTTCGATGGCGATGTTCTTTTCGGTCGCCCGACCATAAAGCAGCTTGATGGCGTTGTCCGCGCATTCCTGCAGCTCCATCGGCTCTTCCACAATGTCGCGGCGACCCGCTTCGATGCGGGAGAGATCGAGGATGTCGTTGAGGAGGCCAAGGAGATGGCGGCCTGAGGCGTGAATGTCGCCCGCGTAATCCTTGTAGGTGTCGTTCTTCAGTGGCCCGAACATTTCGCGTTCCAGCACTTCTGAAAAACCAAGGATGGCGTTCAGAGGGGTGCGAAGTTCATGGCTCATGTTGGCGAGGAATGATGACTTGGCGCGGTTGGCGGCTTCGGCTTTTCGGCGTTCATTCTCGGCGCGGTCGCGCTCAGCCTGCAATTCCTCAATCAGCATATCCTTCTGTGCACGGAACAACAGGCGCTCACGCGCCGTGGATTGCAACTGGCGCGAGACGAAAAGGAAGAACACTTCCAGCATCATCAGGACAACAGCTAGGGCATAGTGGATTGTCGTATGTTCCAGCACACAGCGCAATGCAGCGCCCACGGCCATCACACCAGTGCCAGCAATCAGCACGGGCATGAAACTTGACATGATGACGAGGCGCATGACGCTGACCGTCATGATGGTGGCAAACAGGAACGTGTTCTGGACCGGATTGACTTCTGACCAGAACACAAAAAGCGAAAGCACCCAGACTGTTCCCTGCAGGAATTCGGTGCCAGCGATGATGCCGATCCAGTCTTGCTGCTCCGCGAATGTGCGGGGCCTGGCGAAGTAGCGGTTGCAGAAATGCAGTTGAATGGAGTGAGCGGCCACGGCTCCCAGGAGCCAGAACATGACGATTGTTGTCGACACCCACGACATTGCGGTAATCGCCATCAAAAGTGAAAGCAATGGCACGACAGGAGCAAGACTCATCTGGTTGCGCAACGCCGTTTCCAGAAGTTCGCCCTGCCAAAGCGCATCATCTGCCTGCTGGCCTGGTTTGGGTGCCGCAAGCTTGGTGGACGCGGGCTTGCCTGGCCAACCAAACAAACCTGCGGAATCGTCGCTTTGAAGGTTGCGGCGTTCCAATTCCACTGTCTCTGTCTCCACGTCGTCCATTGACCCTGCCGGCCCCAGTTGAAAGCGACTCTTCGCCCACGATGTCTAATCGAAGAACACTAAGGCCCGGTTCCGGTGCAGCTTTAAAATATCGCCACACCTGTAACTTCCGCTTAACCTTGCCTTCGCTGTGCGCCTCCGCCTATACGCCAACCATCATGAGTGAACTCACATCCGAACTTGTCCTTTCTGAACTCAAGCGCATTGCGGCACCTGATGGGCGCGGCAACATTGTTTCTGCGGGGTTGGTGTCTGACATTGTCATCAATGGCGGTGAGGTCATGTTTGCGCTCACAGCAAACCCCACGCATATGCGCGCCATGGAACAATTGAAAACCGTGGTGGAAAAAGCTGTCAGCAGCTTGCCCGGCGTCAAGCGCACCCTTGTGGTCTTGACGGCCGAAAAACAGGCGGGTGCGGCTCAACCTGCGCGCGGCGGTGCGGTGGACGGTGTGAAACACATCATCGCCGTCGCATCCGGCAAGGGTGGAGTCGGCAAGTCCACGACAGCCATCAATCTGGCACTGGGGCTAAAGTCGCTCGGACTTTCAGTCGCTGTCCTTGATGCGGATATCTACGGCCCATCCATGCCGAAGTTGTTTGGCCTGAAAGGCAAACCACTGGTCAGCAGCAAATCCGGCAAGCGCATGATGCCGATGAAAAGGTTCGGCGTTGAAGTGGCTTCCATTGGTTTTCTGGTCGAAGAAGACACGCCCATGATCTGGCGCGGGCCAATGGTGATGTCAGCGCTCACGCAATTGTTGCGCGAAGTGGAATGGTCTGAAACAGACGTGATGGTGGTGGACATGCCGCCTGGCACCGGGGACGCGCAATTGACGCTGGCACAAAACACACCGCTGTCAGGTGCCATCATCGTTTCAACACCACAGGACCTTGCCCTCATCGACGCGCGCAAAGGTTTGGCCATGTTCCGCAAAACCAATGTGCCGATCATTGGGATCATCGAAAACATGAGCACTTTCGTTTGCCCATCCTGCGGCGTGTCGCATGACATTTTCGGCCATGGCGGTGCCAAGTCAGAAGCGGAGCGCCTCGGTGTGCCTTTCCTCGGCGAAGTGCCGCTCGACATGGATGTGCGGATCAGGTCGGACGCGGGTGAACCCATTGTTGCGACTGCGCCAGACTCGCGGCATGCGGCGATTTACCGGGACATTGCCCGGCAAGTGTGGACCACGGTGTCCAGCGGCGCGCAGATGAAAGCCCCGCCACGGATCGTCATTGAGTGAAATGATGAATGCGATTAAGGCGGTGTTAACCAAATCTTAGATTGTGGCAGCTTAATTTGAACTAAGTCCATGAACTGTGCGGGAGAAAACGCATGTCCAAGCTGATGTCGGTACTCGGAGTCGTCCTGTTGGCAGTAGGCCTCGTGTTAGGCCTGCTCGAACTCATGCAGCCGGGCCGTGTACAAGGTCTCGGCATATCCATCGGAACGGCGGTTGACCTCATCGTCGGCGGCATTCTGGCCTTAGGGCTTGGCGGCGTCATCGCAGCATTGCGCGGGTTGGCCGAGCACCACGCCACACACACCACAGTCGCAGTGCCCGCAGCCTTGCCGGATATTCTCGTGCCCGGTTCAAGCATCGGGCAAGCGCCAGTGGAGGTGGCCCCTGCCCCGGATGTCGCTGCGATTGATGAAGCTGTTGCAGAAGAACCAGCCCCGTCGCGCCTGCGCTTTGGCTTTGGCAAGAAACTCGCAGCCACGACCGCAGCGACGGTTGCCACCGCTGAGGCCGCAAAATCACCCGTCCAAGATACGCTTGATGCACTGGAACAGGCCAAGCAGGACATCAAGGGTGCCCTCGGTGGCATGGACGCTGTCATCGCACCAACGCCAGCCAACGACCCTGCCCCGCCGCCCGCCCCCGAACCTGAAGCAGTGCCCGCCGTTGAGGAAGAACTCTACGTCGTTGAAGAAAAAACCATCCGTGGCCGCCCGGCCCGCATTCTTTCAGATGACACGGTGGAAGCCGAAACCGATGAAGGCTGGATGCGGTTTGAGAACCTCGAACATCTCAACGAATATCTGGATGCGGCGGGATAACAGGCCCAGCGCGCTTCCCCGCCGATTTAACACCAAGTAAATTGCTGTATTGGCGCTTCCCACCAACGTGCATCAAACGACGAAGAAGTCGGCGTTGGTCACCGTCGGCGCTCCTGTGAGGGTTGCGAACTGGATGGCGGCGGCGGCACCGGAGCCATCGGAGTCATAGAAGATTGCGCCTGTCACATCGTTGTAGAGGATTCTGTCATTTGCATCGACGGGTCCACCTGTCGTCAGGTTTTTGAACAGTGCTGCGTTAAGCACTGTTCCGTTGGTTCCCACACCAGTGAACACGGTATTCTCCAGCATGATCCGGTCAGCAACAACGTTGAAATCCGTGATGACATCGCGGTTTGTTGCGGCGTTCAAAGTGGTGTTGAACAGGAAAGAATCCTGGCCAAGACCGCCCGTCAACACGTCGTTGCCGCGTGCGCCGTTGATGACATTGGCTCCGGCATTGCCGATGATGGTCTGGACGATTTCATTGCCGGTGAGACTCAACGCGCCAGTGCCCGCCGCGTTTGTGGTTTCGAGAAATTCGACATTGTCGCCTGCAGCAAGCGTGAACGACACACTTGCCTTGGCCCGATCAGCTGTGCCGCCGCCCACGAGTTCGGTGATGTTATCGGTAGCCGAGTTGATGATGTAGGTGTCGTTGCCAAGCCCGCCGCGCAGATTGTCGGCAAGCGCGTCTACACCGCCGTTCAGGATATTGGCGGCGGCGTTGCCGGTCAGCGTATCAAGTGCCTTGCCGCCCGTCAGGTTTTCGATGTTCCGAATCGAATCCTCCACAACGCCGCCAACGGTCACATTTGTTGCCACAGCGCCATTCAGTGTTGCCACCACAGCCAGCGTCTTGTCGCTGAAATCTGCGGTATCGTAACCGCTGAGCCCGTTCAGAACATCTTTTCCACCGCCGCCTTTCAGCACATTGGCTCCGGCATTGCCTGTGATGGTCTGGGCGATCTCGTTGCCTGTGAGGTTGATGGCCCCAGCCAACGCGGAACTGGTGGTTTCCAGAAACTCGACGTTGTCGCCAACAGCCAGCGCAAATGAAACACTGGCCTTGGCCCGGTCTGCCGTACCGCCACCGACCGTTTCAATGATGTTGTCGGTGGCTGCGCTGATGATGTAGGTGTCATTGCCCAAGCCGCCAATCGCAGTGTCAACACCGGATTTACCGTCCAGAACGTTGTTGCCGGAATTGCCGACCAGCAAATCCTTTTGCCCGTCGCTGCCCGTGGCATTGATATTTGCGGACCCTTGCAGGTAGAGCCGCTCAATGCCTGCCGCCGCTGTATAGCTGACGGAAGAATACACAAAGTCAGTGCCGTTGCCGCCCGTCTCGTCGGTGACGTCGCCGATATTGTCGACGTAATATCTGTCGTTGCCGGTTCCGCCTTCCATGGCGTCGGCGCCGGTTCCGCCGTCCAGCAAATCATTGCCGCTCTGGCCGCGCATGAAATCAGCCCCAGCCCCGCCATACATCCGGTCATTGCCGCCAATCAGAACGATGTTCGTGCCATTGGCATATTCGCCAAACATCCGGTCGGCGCCGTCGCCGCCAAACATCAGATCGTTGCCGCCAATGATTGTGCCGGAAGCGTTGAACACCTCTCCAACAATGTTGTCGTCGCCGCCATTGCCATAAAACTCGTCCGCGCCGCCGATGACTGTGCCGCCATTATTTCCGACATCGCCCGTCAGATTGTCGTTCCAAAAGCTGCCCAACAACACGTCCGCCCCGCCAGTGACGCTGGAAAATGTTCCCGAATTGCCTGCGTCGCCATACATTGAAACGCCAAAATCAAAACTTGCAGCCAGCATTCCAGTGGCGTCGAGCACGTCGTCGCCGCCAAACAGTTCGGCGATGTTGCCCGCCACGCCGGCGACGCCGAGCACATCGCCCGACGCTTCAGGCAGAATCGCGGTCGACCGCACGTTGATAATGTCATCGCCGCCGTTCAGCCTGCCGGATGCGTGGACGCGCTCAGCGTCACCGACCAGCGTTTGCCGGCTGGCTGTGTCCCTTCCGGAGATTTGGTCGTCACCGCCGGTGTAGATGACGGGAGGCGCACCGACGGCCTGGCTGCCGACATTGACCACATCGCCATAAACCGTGATCTGTGTGTCGCCTGCATCGATGGTGTCGTTGCCGCCGGTGCTGACCCCGGCCTGCGCATCGATGCTGTCACCAAAGATTTTGGATATTGCGCCGGGGGCCATATTGGCGAGGAGCGGGCCGGTGATCGTATCGTTGCCATCAAGAATCCGCCAAAAGCCGACCGCCCCATTATCCAGCGAAACCGCTGGGAAATTCAGCCCGGTGATGGTGATTTCAGTGGCGTTGAACGCGTCATTGTTCAAATCAAACCCGATCGCGTTGACGGTCCCGGAGTTGGCGTGGCCGCCCGCAGCATAGGTGAAGGTGCCTCCAACAATGTCCAGCCGATGTCCGGCCACGCTCTGCCAGTCCCAAAAATTCGGTGTGCCAGAAATGAACGAACCGAAATTCACGAAATCCGGGTTTGTCAGATCAACGGCAACTTTGGCTTGGGTGAGGTCGAAATTGGCCATTTTTGTTTCCCTTTCGAAGCTGAGACGGCGTTCGGACGAAAAGTCGGCGCGGGCATACCTGTCGATACATAGCAGCATCGCAGGGCGGACGCCAGTTACCTGACGCCCCAGACACGGCAATCGCATGTAGCCAAAGGACCTCTCCCGCCCTTCGGGCACCCTCCCCAGAGGGGAGGGACTCGTTGTGCGAATTCACTCATTCGGTGTTGGAAGAGATCGTTGATACAATTCCCTCCCCTCCGGGGAGGGTACGGCGAAGCCGGGGGAGAGGTCCCTTGGCTTCAAGCGATTGCCCTGACGCCCCAGAAAGTCGCTCGGCGCTTCATGCCACTTCCCAAGCTTCCCGCAATGTGGAGCGTTATTCCTTGCCGCTCACTCCGGCACTTGCAAATGTCGCCATGTTGTTGTGGGTGTTGACAGCGGCGCGGGCGATGCCTGCGGCGAGGGCGGCGCCTGAGGCTTCACCGAGACGCATGCCCAAGTCGAGTATCGGTTTAAGCCCGAGTTTTGCCAGCAACATGCGGTGTGCGGGTTCGGCGGAGACGTGTGCGGCCATACAGTGGTCGAGGGCGGTGTTGTCGGCTTTCCACAACACAGCGGCGGCGGCGGTTGCCACATAGCCGTCAATCAGCACAGGCACACGGTTTAATCGTGCCCCAAGAATGGCACCTGCCATGGCCGCAAGTTCGCGGCCACCGACGCGGCGCATGACTTCAAGGGAATCGTGCAAATGGTCACGGTGCAAGTCGATGGCGCGGGCCACGGCGTCGGCCTTGCGTTTCAGGCCTTCAGCATCAACGCCCGTCCCCGGCCCCACCCAGTCCTCAGCTTTTCCGCCAAACAATGCGTGCGAGAGTGCCGCCGCAATCGTGGTGTTGCCGATTCCCATTTCTCCGATGCAGAGCAAATCACATCCCCCCGCAATCGCCTCCATGCCGTAAGCCATGGTGGCGGCGCAGTCCTGTTCGGTCATGGCGGGTTCATGGGTGATATCTTTTGTCGGCAGTTCCAATGCCAGTTCAAAAACTTTCAGGCCGAGATCAAAGGTCTTGCAGATCTGGTTCACCGCAGCGCCATCATTCTGAAAGTTGGCGACCATTTGCGCCGTTACCGCTTGCGGGAAGGCCGCCACACCTTGCGCCACCACGCCGTGATTTCCGGCAAAGACAGCGACGACAGGCGTGTTGATTTGAGGCGTGCCACGGCGCTGCCATGCGGCCAGCCATTCCACCATGTCTTCCAAACGGCCAAGCGCACCCGGTGGCTTAGTCAATTCCCGGTCGCGGGCGCGCACGGTTGCCACGGCCTCAGCGTCTGGCCCGGGCATTTGCGCGAGCAGATTTCGAATATCGTCAAAAGGCAGGCCTGTGGCCATGGTGTCAGCAACTCCAGCGAAATGTGATTCCAGTGATATTCACTTGTGCCAAGTCGCGCATCGGCGTCAATTGCAAACCAGACACTCCCCCGCCGCCAGCGACATGCATTGCGCTAACCAATCAATTCATACACCAGCGCCTTCGCCACCGCTTCCATGGTGCTGACAGCACCCAGGGAACGGCGCGCACGTTCGAGTGTATTGGTGATGGTCTTGGGGCTGAGCGCAAGATGCTCGGCAATCTGTTTGGCAGACATGCCACCCGCTGAATAGGACAGAACATCGGTTTCGCGCGGGGTCAGGCGGATGCGATTGCGGACCATGAGGGGGCGCATGAGTGCGTCAAAGGCTGTTGCGACAGTTTCCATTTCACCCCGCTTTCGCTGCACGAGATTTTGGAATTCGGCCGCGTCTGCGTGACGTGCGGCCCAGCACAACGCTGCAATACCGCTGTTGCCCCCAAAACGGCAACCGAATGATATGCCCACGTCGAGACCGAATTCCCGTTCCAGATCAAACCGCCCGCGCTGTGGAGGTGTTGCGGGTAAAGATTTGAGATCGCTCCACAACAGCGGCGTTTGCCCTTCCAACAGAAAACCGGCGGCCAGACTGTCATCCAAGTTCAGGCCATTGCTGTAGGTGGCGAGGTAGTCGTCGGGATAATTGTGGCGGAGATAGATGCTGGGCATCAAGCCGGTGCGGCTGACCGTGTATTTAGAGTGGGTGAAGGCATACATCATCGCGGTCACGCCATAGGTCTCACGCACCAGAGCTTCGAGCTTCACCCAGAGTTCGTCTTCGGTGTCTGTTGCAGTAAAAAGTTTCATGTTTGAGCCCATATCACGGTTGCAAAGCGGGTCCAGAGCCTTGCCCACCAAAAGTTTAAATAGGGTAGATTTACCCCATTGAGTTCAAGTCTCCAGCGTTCTCTTTAGAGGTCCACGCCGCAACTAGAATCCATCAAAATGGGTGGTCTGCTTTCCAAGGACTGAAATGCCTGCCACCCGCGTTGTTCCAGAATTCCGCATTCCCGACAACGTTTTTCCAGCCAGGGTTTCTGACTCTGAGAAGAGGCACGCAAAAGCAGCTGCTCAGGCAATGAAGGCTTGGTGGTCAGCCCCCACTCTGACAAGCTCCATGGCAATGACAATCTCATCGGCGGTGCAAACCGCGATGTGATGACCGGGGGGCGCCGGCAGCGATACTTTTGTTTTCAGCTCTCTTGCTGATTTCAGCGCTGTCGGCGGCTACCGGGACTATATCATGGACTTTCAGCATCTCACGGACCGGAAGCATCTGTCTGGCATCGACGCCAAATCCGCAAAAGCTGGTAATGACACGGACAGGCCGATCACCCTGTCAAACTACAATCTGGCCACACGCGGACTTTCCGTCGGGATTTTTGAACTTTAGAGCATCGGGCGATCAAGTGGGAACAAATCCCACATTTCTCCATCGGTAGCCTCGAGCCGCCGAACCAGACTGCGGGTGATTCTGGGTAGGCGGGTCAAGCCCGCCTATGGAGGACAAATGGAAAATCGTGAATACAGTTGAGCGCCCGATGCTCTAGGCAATTGGTTGCTGTGGCTGAGGGGTAACGTCGATCAAATCATCGACTCGCCTTTTGGTGGAACTCCCTCTAGAGGGAACAGCCGTAAACCAGACGCGCTTCCGCCATGAACGACATTCCAGCACCTCCGCAGACTGAAACGGCAAGGTCTTTCCGGCCTTTTGCCGAGTTGGTGCATGCGGCGCGCTTCTTGACGCGGGTACCGGTGCCGTTTGCGCGCACAGTTGACCCGCCGCCGCTGCACCAGACCATGCGGCTGTTTCCGTTGGTGGGTGCGTTGATTGGGGTTGTCATCGCGGGCATCGCCTATGGATTGTCGAAGCTGGGTGTGCCCTCGCTGTTGGCTTGTCTGCTGGCGGTGGCATTCGGACTGGGCTTGACGGGAGCCCTTCACGAAGACGGCTTTGCGGATTTTGCTGATGGGCTGGGCGGCGGCAAAACCAAAGAGCGGCGGCTCGACATCATGCGCGACAGCCGCATTGGCAGCTATGGCGGATTGGCATTGATCATTTGCGTCATGGCCAGGGTGTTTGCGCTGGAAACACTGGTCGCGGCTTCGTTGCCTGTGTTGCTCACAACACTCGCCGCCACGCATGCGTTTTCGCGCGCCATGATGGTGGATTTGCTGTGGGCCACGCCCCCTGCCCGCGCCGATGGCTTGTCGGTGATGGCGGGAAGGCCGTCACGCAGTGTAACGATGTTTGCGGCGATCATCGGCCTCGCGTTGACACTGGGTTGCGGATTTTTCGCCGGGCCGGAAGCGGCCGTGATTGCCTTGGGCTGCGGGCTTGCGGCAACGGCTGTTGTGCGCTGGCTGGCAATGCGGCTGATCGGCGGGCAGACCGGGGACGTTGCGGGTGCGGCACAAGTTGCATGTGAAATCGCCATGCTCACGGCTTTCGCAGCAACCATTGATTAACCCAAACTTTCAATTTCCTGTTCGCCTCAATACTCGATGAAGTGATTGCGCACTAGCGTGACCTCGTACGGAGGACACCCATGCCGCTTGCTGCTTCACTTCACCGCGATCACCTGAAATTGTTGCCCAGCATCGGGCTTGCCATTTTGCTGACGGCAGCTGCTGGCCTTCCCGGTTTTGTTTCATTGACGGAAATCCAGCAGGCCACGCCGTTGCGGCTCTACGCGATGACTGAACTGGACGCCGGTTCGAACGGCCACTACCTGACCAAGGCCCATATCAACGACAGCGGCATCCAGGTCATGGTGGATACCGGTGCCTCCGTGGTGGCACTGACATGGAAGGACGCAGAGAAGGCGGGCCTCAAGCCATCGTCGCTGAAATTCGACGTTGCCGTGTCCACAGCCAATGGCCAGGTGGGCGCGGCGCGGGTGATGCTTGACGAGGTCGAGATTGACAATGTGCGGGTCCACAATGTGCAAGGCATGGTGTTGCCGCGCGGTGCACTGGATGTCACACTTCTGGGCATGAGCTTTCTCGGAAAGTTGCAAAGCTTCTCTTTCGAAAACGGCAAGCTGATCTTGAAAAACTGACGCTGCTTCGATATTTTTCACCGTTTCATGGCTGTGATAGTTTGTGTCCGCATGGCAAAACATGATGATGGATGACAGCCGCTTTCCCGACATTGAGACGCCGTGCGTCAAAATCTGTGTGCTCGAACCTGAAACAGGTTTCTGCATCGGCTGCGGGCGCACGCGTGACGAAATTGGTGCGTGGCTTGGCATGACGCCCGTTGCGCGGCGGGACGTGATGGATGCATTGCCGGAGCGGGTGGCGACGATGACGCAGCGGAAATCACGGCGGGGTGGAAGACGCGGGAGATTGGCGGGCATCGCCTGAAACAGGGACCTCTCCCGCCCTTCGGGCACCCTCCCTGGAGGGGAGGGGCTCGTTGATCGACCTCCCGTTTTACTGTTCAGGGTGCTCCAACCACGAGTCCCTCTCCCCTTCGGAGAGGGTCCGGCGAAGCCGGGGGAGAGGTCCCTTTGGCTGCACCGAAAACTTTGCTAAACCTGCACCATGAAAATCCACGGTACCACCTCACCTACATTCAAAACCCTGCGCGATGCCTTCGCGCGAAACTTCGCCGATGGCCTCGAATACGGTGCCGCCGTTGCCGTCATGCTCGACGGTAGAATGGTGGCGCACCTCTGGGGCGGGCATGCTGACGCGGCGCGTAATCGTCCGTGGACGGAGGATACGCTGGTCAATGTGTGGTCGGTGACGAAGGGTGTCATGGCTTTGGCGGTTGCGATGCTGGTTGAGCGCGGCAAGCTTCGCTATGATCAACACATCGCGGATGTGTGGCCGGAGTTTGCGGCCAATGGCAAGGCGGACATCACGATCGAACAGGCTTTGTCGCATACAGCAGGTCTCAATGGGCTTTCGGTTGCGATGGATGAAGCGGGGCTTCTGGCGTGGGAGCCCTATGTCAATGCGATTGCAGCCATGGCGCCGCTGTGGGAGCCGGGCAGCCGTTGTGTTTATCACGCCCTGACATATGGGCATCTCGCGGGCGAAACATTGCGGCGCGTCGATGGGCGGCGGGTGTCGCAGTTTGTACAAGATGAGATCAGCGGCAAACTGGGTGCCGCGTTTTTCATTGGCCTTCCGCAAGTCTTCGACCATTTGGCAGCAGAAATGATTGAAGGGCCGAAAGCATCGGATTGGGTGCGCGACGTGTTGAAGGGTAACTGTCCGCAGTCGTGCCGCAATCCGACACCGGTTGCCACGGCCCCAAACGCCCGCGCCTGGCGCGCAGCAGAAATTCCGGGTGGCAATGGACACTGCACGGCGGCGGGACTTGCGACCGTTTATGGACACATGGTGGGCGGCGGAGCGCCGTTGATTTCGTCAGAAACCGTGCGCGAAGCAACGCGCATCCGGTTTGAAGGTGTCGATTCAAGCAATGGATTTCCCTGCAGATGGGGGGCGGGTTTCAGCCTGCAAGAAGACGCCTATGGCAAGCGGGCATCGCCTGGCAGCTTTGGCCACGGCGGCTGGGGCGGTGCCCTGGGTTTTGCTGATCCGGAGGCGAAGCTGGGCTTTGCCTATGTGACAAACCACATGCTGGGATTCGATGATGGTGTCGATCCGCGACGATCTCGATTGATCGAGGCGGTGTATGACGCGTTGTAAATGCCTCACCGGCGCCCCGTATCTTGCGTAATAGCGACCCGAAACCATCATGGCCAGAGTGTTTTCGGGGTGAAAATCCATCGGTTTTCAGGAATTCTGAACCAGAGTTCCTATTTCGTTCTTTGAATGCCATTTGATGGACCGTAGAGGGCCCTAATAGAAGGTTTGACAGGTTTCGGCAGTCAGAGTGCCGGGAGGAGACAAAACGCACCAGAGAGCTTCCCTGTGGCGCTAGACGGTATTCTATCCTAGGTTATATTTCCTTTAATTCACTCGCCTTCCGGTTCAAAGACCGTCGCCGTGCTGAAATTCGATGGTTTCGATTCGCTACTCAGCTGCCAGGCGGCGTTGCGCCTGCTCTTCCACAACGGCGAGGGCTTTCTGCAAAACACCAAAACCAGCGCCGGGCTTCACCCCCTCCGTGGACAGCACCTGCCGCCACATCCGCCCGCCAGGCTGGGCATGATAAAGGCCAAGCATGTGACGCGTGATATTGTGCAGCGACGCCCCGCGCGCCACGTGGGCCTCAACATATTCCCGCATCGCCAGCACCGCATCGGCGCGCGCCGCCACAGGTGCCGCCATTTTTGTGACCAGTGGATCAATCGCGGTGATCAGCCATGGATTGTGATAAGCCTCGCGGCCATACATGAAGCCGTCCAATGATCCGTATACGGATGAATCTGCGGCGGGATCCAGCAAACCACCATTGAGCGAAATCTTCAGGTCAGGCCGCGACGCTTTCAACCGCACCACACGATCATGATCCAGCGGTGGAATTTCGCGGTTCTGTTTCGGCGACAAGCCTTGCAGCCAAGCCTTGCGGGCATGGACGATGAATGTATCACACCCTGCCCCGGCAACGACATCGATGAAATCCTGGAAATCAGATTCAGCGTCCTGATCGTCGATGCCAATACGAC
Organism: Hyphomicrobiales bacterium; assembly: GCA_031430795.1. Lineage (GTDB taxonomy): Bacteria > Pseudomonadota > Alphaproteobacteria > Rhizobiales > Aestuariivirgaceae > Aestuariivirga. Next base: position 1,376 of record JANPCE010000011.1, on the reverse strand, counting down.
ATTTCACCGTCACCGGAATTTTCACGGTGGCCTGCATCGCCGCCACGCAATCCGCCACGAGCTGCGGTGTCGCCATCAGGCACGCACCAAAATGTCCGCCTAGCACCCGGTCCGACGGGCAACCGACATTGAGGTTGATTTCGCAGTAGCCCCAGTCCTCGGCAATCCTCGCAGCCTGCGCCAAAAGCGCCGGGTCACTGCCCCCCAGTTGCAGCGCCAGCGGCTGCTCTACAGCCGAAAAACCTATCAATTTTTCCCGCACCCCATGCACCACGGCAAGCGCCGTCACCATCTCCGTGTAAAGCCGCACATGGCGCGACAGCACCCGGTGAAACACCCGGCAATGCCGATCCGTCCAATCCATCATGGGCGCAACGGCGAATATTTTATCCTTGTAATTCAATATTTTGACCTTACATAACAATGGACTAAAGCGAGAACATGTGCACGAATTTTGCACACGTTTTCATGGTTTGTACTGCGACTGCGTGTGCTTACTGCACACGATTTGCACACGAAAATAGGAGTGCACACACATGGCTGCAATCGTCAAGCTCCCTTCTGGAAGTTGGCGCGCCCAGGTGCGCCGAAAGGGCAAATATGTGACTGCGACCTTTCTTCGTCGCAAGGATGCTGATGAATGGGCGCTTGCAACAGAACGCAACATTGACCGGGGTGTCATGCCAAATTCGCCCGATCCGAAATCCGTGCGCACACTGGCGTCCATCATCGACCTTCACATTATAGATCACGTCGAAGTCGGAAAACTCATTCGGCGCTCGAAGGCAAATGTGCTTGAGGCCCTTCGGGTGTCGCTGGGGGACACGCGCATCCACGACCTGAAGCGCAGCAAGCTGATCGAGTTTGGCAAATGCCGTGCCAAGGAGGGAGCTGGTCCTGCAACACTTGCCATTGATTTCTCTTTCCTTGGCACCCTGCTCACGCATGCGGCAGCGGTTCATGGTATTGAAGTATTTCCCGAAGAGGTGAAGCTGGCCCGTGTTGCGCTGTCACGCCTTGGACTGGTTGGCAAAGGTGTTGAGAGAGATCGACGACCAACCGAAGATGAGTTGAGCAAGCTGATTGCGTATTTCATTCACAAGCCAAGACAACTCATTCCGATGGCGCGGATCATCCGTTTCGCCGTGGCAACGGCAATGCGGCAGGAAGAAATCTGCAAGTTTGAATGGACTGACGTTGATATCCAGAAACGCTTGGTTACCGTGCGCGACCGGAAAGACCCACGCCGCAAGGATGGAAACAATCAGCGCGTCCCCATGTTGAACCTCACGGGCTACGATGCATGGGAAGTGTTATTGGAGCAGCGCATCGTCACAGGTGGCATTGGCTGCGTGTTCCCGCATCATCACAAGTCG
>JANPCE010000010.1:0-84910 GCA_031430795.1 Hyphomicrobiales bacterium | reverse complement strand
GGCGGCAATGAATTGCAATTCGTTGGCATTTACTCAAGTTTTTTCACGCACCAACGACCCATGGGTGGTCCGCATAAAGCGGACCATGACGTGATTTTGGTATGTGAATTGAGTTTGCAAGCTTAACCGGACAGCAGTGGCATGAAACGGAGGATGACGGAAACCTGCGACTATGCAAACTAACCTGGAACCGCTCTAATTATTCGTCGGAACCTGCGGCACAGCCGGATCGGCTGGTTTCTGCTGGCCAAGATTGGGCAAAGCGCCACTGCCCGTGCCTTCAGCCGGAGCTTCGCCGCCTTGCTGTGCAGGTGCCGTATCAAACACCGAGCCCGACGTGCCAGCGCGTGTTGCCAACAGTGTCAGCGCAATCGACGTGCAGAAAAATGCCACGGCCAAAATGGCCGTCGCGCGTGTCAGTGTATTGCCAACACCCCGCGCCGAGAAAATGTTGCCGCCACCGGGCCCGCCGCCGCCAATGCCAAGTGCCCCGCCTTCAGACCGCTGAAGCAGAATCAGCCCGATGAGAACAAGTGCGACAATGAGATGGACGACGAGGAGGACGTTTTGCATGGTAAATCCGTTTGTTGGAACGCCGTTTAGTCACTAATTGGGTGCTGCGCAACCTGAATGCAAGGCTTGCACAATATCAAATCAGGCACTCATGCATCAGGTATTTTCCACTCACCGCCCGTGGAAACTCATCTTTCCAAACAGCCTTACCGTTGAACAAAGGGCTCATTTCACTCTTGATCAACCCGTCAGCCAAGTCATCAGTCAATCGATCTTGGGGCTTTTGCAACTGGTACCAAAGCTCCACTTCAATCTCGGATCGTTGCACCAACTTGAACCGCTTGATGCCAAGTGAAACAATTGTGGCGGCTTTGATGCCCGGCAAGATGCGGCCCCCATGCGGCAGTTTGAATAATGTCCGTTCACGGCCGACGATCTTGTCCAACACGGGTGCAGTCTCGTTGCAGGTCTGAAATGCTGACAGCTTCACGTAATCCCGGATGTCATACTTCAGCAGCGGCATGGCAAAATTGCTGATGTTTGCCAGGATCACCCGCCCGACGCCGCCTGCACCGACATGGCGGTTGTCATCGTCGTAGACTTCCAGCGCGACGTTCTGGTGCGCGACGTGGTACTTGCCGCAGTGTCGGCAACTGCCCGCGATCAAGCCATTCTCCTCTGAACCATAGCTGTCAAAATGTCGGCATCCCGGAACTTTGCGGACCAAAGCGGCCATGTTGTCAGGGCTTTGGTCGCCGTAGGTCGTGATGACTTTGAGAAATTTGATGTCATGGGCGTGGTCAAGCAGTGCGCCGGCAATCGTGCCAAAGGAAGAGACCATTTCCGATTTGTGCAGCTTCATCAATTCCAGAATGCGCGGTACTTCGAGCATATGAAAACGCATCTGAACATTGTTCGCCGCCTTCGGGGTCTTGTGAAGCGTGCCTGGCGGATTTTCCTTTTTCGGCATGACCACAAAAATGTGGTTTCGCAACCCCCGCAGCCCATAGTCCTTCTTCAGCCTGTCATTTTCCTGATTGTTGATCGTTTCTTGTCCCTGGTCACGGAACACCGGCATGGCCAGGCCCGTGGAACCAGACGTTGTCGACCGCACGATACCACCCCGCCCGGCAGGCAACATCTCGCTTAGAAACGCATGCGGATCAGCATAAATCTGCGCCTTGGTTGTGAGCGGCACGTCATCATAATCCACCGCCAGCCCCTGCCGCAACCTGTAGGCCCAGGCGCTGTCGCGGTAGAATGGCGTGAACTGCGCTGCCTGCAACATGAGTGCGCGCACTGCCGGATTGTCCCGTGGATAAGTGACACTATCACGACCGTTCAACATGTAGCTCCCTCAAATCAAACACTCATGCATCATATACTTGCCGCTGGGTGCCAGTGGAAACTCTGACACTTTGACCGCAACGGCTTTGAACTTTGGCGACACATGCGCGTCAACAGCCAACTGCAGTTGCGCGTCTTTCACAATATGGTGGATGTCATAGGGCTGATACCTGACTTCGATTGCCGCCAGTTGGGTCTGAACAATCTTATAGCGGTAAATCCCGAGCTTCATGAGCGTCGTCGTGCCAATGGTCGGCATGATCCGTTCACCGTCAGCAGTTCGCAACATGATGCGCTCACGGCCAATGATTTTCTCGAACCCAAGCCCCATCGTAAAGCGGCAACTGTTGTTGCGCGAGGCGATGGCAAAATCCCGGATGTCGTAACGCAGCAACGGCATAGTGTAGTTCGAAATGTTGGTGACAACCACACGCCCCATTGCACCGGGGCCACAGGGGGCTTCTGCGTCATCCAACAACTCGGTGTGGACGTTGGCATGGGCCAGGTGATACTCACCGCAATCGGGACAAGACATGGCAATCATCCCACATTCTTCTGAACCATAATTGTCGACGATGCGGCAGTTCGGCAGTTTTTTGACTTGAGTGCGCAACTCATCCGACACTGATTCCTGATTGGTGGACAGCAACTCCAGAAACCGCAGGTCTTTCCATGATTCAAGCATGGCCAGCGCCACACTGGGGCGGGTTGAAATCATGGTGGGGCGGTGTTGCAGGATCAGGTCCTTCAATGCAGAAGCAGAGCGCGTGTGCAGCTTGTGGTGCTGAACTGCGGGAGCTTTGGCCGGAGGAATATATGTGCCTTGGGGTTTGTCAGCAGTTGGCACCAACATGGTCACCACACAGCCATGCTTTGCGATCTGCCAGGGCGCACGCAGTCTGACGTTCTCTGCTTCATTGATGCGAACCTGCCGGTTGTCGCGAAATACCGGCATGGACACGCCGGTTGATCCTGATGTGCTGTCTTCTTCCGCGAAGCCCACATGGGCGGGCGTTTGCAGCGCCACAAACGCCATTGGATTTTTTTGTACATCACTTTTGAGAGTCAGCGGAATGTCCAGCAACGTGATGGCATGTCCATTGCGCAAGCGAAAAGCCCAGCGGCTGTCTTTGTAGAACGGGACCTGGGTTGAGGCGTGGCGCACGATTTCACCAATCGCGTTAGGCACACCAAAAACTTCAGTTCCCGCAGTCATGTGGCAAGGCTGTACCGAAACGTGCAGCACGTCGCACCTTCCATGATTGTCTGTTTGCGCTCCAGTTTCAGCTTCGGATCATAGCCTTCACAGAACGCCCCATCGCGGTTGCACGACAGAAGATGGCCGACTTTACCCAACCCCATTTCACGATAGGTTTCAGCGTAACGGCAGCGTGTCACGTTGAAATCAAACCGCGTGTCCGACGCTTCCAGCACCTCGATCTCGAGTGAACCATTGCGTGTCCACGGCTCATAAAGTTTGATGAACCCCGCCATCGTCGGTTTGCCTTCAGGCTCCTGCGCTGCAAACGTCTTCCCTTCTGAAATTGCGGCCTTGCGAATAGCCGCATCCAGAATGGCCGATGCCTTTTCCTCACCAATCTCCGCCACCATTTCAGCAAAGATCGGCCCAATCACCTCCGCCTGAAGCCTGCGTTTCAACAGCACCGGGACGTCGAGCGGTGTCATGCGACCTCAGCATTGAGCTTAACACCCAGCGATTTCATGATTTTATGAACAGTTTCAAAACTCAAATCTGAATTTGGTGAAAGCGCTCTGTAAAGGCCTTCCCGGTTCAAACCAGTCTCCTTGGCGATTTGCGACATGCCGCGCGCCTTGGCCACAGCAGCGAGCGCGGTTGCAAACACCTCTGGTTTTCCTATCCGAAGGGCTTCTGAAAGGAACTCTGCGATTGCAAGATCGCTTGTCAGATATTGCGACGCTTCAAACGGTTCCAGCGTAATTTTGTGACGTGCCATGTTATGCCAATTGCTCCAGAATTTTTTGAGCGCGACCGATGTCTCGTTTTTGACTTTTCTTGTCACCGCCTACAAGTAGAACATAGACCAGTTTGCCTTTGCGGGCAAAATACACGCGGTAACCCGGGCCGAAGTCAATACGCATTTCTGAAACACCTCCACCAACCGCGTCACAGTCACCAAAGTGACCATGGCCCAAAGCGATCAGCCGCGCGGCAATCCGCGCTCGCCCACGTTCGTCTTCCAGTGCAACAAACCAATCTTCAAAGATCGGTGTGCGCAGTACTGTGAAAATGACTGGACTTGCCATTGAGGACGTCTGGATTTTTACATGTAAGCCTTGATAATTCCAATGAAATCAGCTGCCTTGAGCGAAGCGCCGCCCACCAGCGCGCCATTCACATTGGCTGTGCCCATCAGTTCCACTGCGTTCGAAGGCTTGACGGAACCGCCATAGAGAATGCGCGTCTTGCCGCCTTCGCCACCCATGATGCCTTCAATTTCCTTGCGGCAATGGGCGTGGGCTTCAGCCACTTCTGCGGTCGTTGGTGTGAGGCCAGTGCCTATGGCCCAGACGGGCTCATAGGCGATGACTGTGTTTGCAGCCGTCGCACCATCAGGAATCGAGCCTTTGAGCTGTGTTGTCAGCACACCCAGTGTCTTTTCACCTTTGCGCTCGTCCAAGGTTTCGCCGATGCAGATGATGGCAATGATCCCGGCGCGGTGCGCGGCTTTGGCTTTGGCCTGGACGGTTGCATCGGTTTCCCTGTGGTTGGTGCGCCGCTCTGAATGGCCGACGATCACATAGGTGGCGCCTGCATCCTTCAGCATCTCCGCCGATACATCGCCCGTGTGGGCGCCCGAAACCGCGGCATGGCAATCCTGCCCGCCAACCTTGACCTTGGAACCTTTGAGCACGCCCTTGACCCGGCGCACAATCGTGGCTGGCGGGCAGACCAGAATATCGCACTTGGTTTTCACGCCCCGCATCATGCCCGCCAGCAGGCGCGGCTCGCGCAGCATGGTGGTCACACCATTCATTTTCCAGTTGCCTGCCACCAGTGGTTTGATTGCGCTTTTATCGGCCATAACGACGTCTCCCAGAATGAAAACGCCCCTCTAACCTGAAACCCGGCCAATGCAAAACCCAAACTTGCCATTGCAGGCACTGCCCGCCATAAGGGCGTCCAGAATTGAATCGGGCCAAATGGCCCCTGCTTGAGGGTACTTCGATGATGGAGGCATTTCGCAACGCAGCCAAGGGCTGGGTTGCCAAGATTTTCCTGGTGCTGCTGGTGGCCAGCTTTGCCGTTTGGGGCATCACCGATGTGTTCAAGGGCTTCCAGGCGCAAGACCTGGTGACTGTTGGCACACGTGCCATTCCCGCGGCTGAATTCCAGCAACAACTGAACCAGGCCATGCAGCGCCTGACACAGCAGACGGGCAAGCAGATCACCCTCGAAGAAGCCCGCAGCATGGGCCTCGCACAACAGGTGCTTGACCGCATGATCGCGTCAAGTGCGGTGGATGACCTTGGTGGCAAACTCAATCTCAATGTCGGTGATCTTGCCATTGCCAACAGCGTCCAGCAGAACCCGCTGTTCCAGGGCACCGACGGAAAATTTGACCGTCAACGTTTTGAAAACCTGCTGCGCCAGAACGGCCTCTCCGAACAGGCCTTCCTGGCCTCCGAACGCCAGAACACCTTGCGCGCCTCACTTGCGGGCCCCGCCCGCGCCAATATCACTTTGCCAAACACCCTCGGCGAAGCCCTGTTCAAATACCGCGAAGAAAGCCGCGACGCGCGCTATTTCACCTTCACCGTCAGCGAAGCAGATGTTCCGGCGGCCACTGACGCGGACTTGAAAAAACAATACGAGTCGATGCCCGCCGCCTACACGGCGCCAGAATATCGCGGCGTGGCGATCATGAAAGTCGAACCCGGCGACATTGCAAACCGCATTCAAGTCGATGAGGCACAATTGACAGAATACTTCGCCGCCAACGAAAAAGACTATTACACCCCTGAAAAGCGCACCCTGATCCAGCTTTCCTTCCCCGATCTCGTCGCCGCCGAAGCCGCCAGGAAGCGCATTGATGCGGGTGAAGACATCATGAAACTCGCCACCGAAATGGGCATGAAGGAAACCGACATCACCTTCAAAGATTGGACCATCGACCAATTCCTCGACGAAGCGATCGGCAAGGCGGCTTTTGCAACCGCACAAGGTGCCGTCTCCGCCCCCATCAAAGGTGCACTCAACACCGCCTTGATCAAAGTGGTGAACGTCTCCCCCGAAAAGCAATCCACGCTCAACGAAGTCAAAGACAAGGTCCGCGCAACCGTGCAGCTGAACCGCGCCCGCGAAGAGATTCAATCCACCTATGACGCCGTGGAAGACGCCCGCGCCCAGCAAACCAAATTCGAAGACATCGCCGCCAAGGCCGGAATTCCCATCCTTGTGATCCCCGCCGTCGATAGTACGGGCCTGGACAAGGCGGGCGTTGATCTCTCCATTCCAAATAAAGAAGAAGTTTTGGCTGCCATCTTCCAAGGCGATGTGGGCCTCGAAGCCGACGCGATTTCATTGCCGGAAGGTTTCGTCTGGTACGAAGTCCGCGAAGTCGTTCCCTCAGCGGTTCGGCCTTTGGAAGAAGTCAAAGAAGCCGTGCGCGGCGACTACACCTCCAACAAGCTCCGCACGCTTGCCGCCGATAAAGCCAAAGCCATCGTTGCCAAGGCAGGCACCACGTCAAAACTTGAATCCCTCGCGGTTGAAAACGGCAACGCCACAATCAAGGAAGCCAAGGGCCTGAAGCGCAACCAGGTCTCCGAAGCCTTTGACGGCGTGGCCACACTCGCCCTCTTCGCAGCCAAGCCCGGAACCCTCACCTGGTCACTTGAGGGTGACGGCAAGACCGCCCGCGTCATCGAAGCCACCAAATCTGAAACCCCGGTCTATTCAGCCATTTCAGTGCTCGGCAAGGAAGTGGCTGACAATGCCAAATCCGGCCTCGGCGAAGACCTGGAAGACATCATGGTCAAGGCCATCCGCGCCGGCGCTGACGTGACATTGAACGAAGACCTCTGGCGAAAGATCAGCACGAACGCAGCCCCCTGATCAAACTTTTTCGCAAGATGGCACAACATGTCCTACAGTCCAGACTACGATACATTCCAGAAGGCCTATGATGCGGGCGAAGCCCAAATCATATCCACACGCCTCGTCGCCGATCTCGAAACCCCCGTCTCCGCCGTCCTCAAACTCACCCGCAACGCACCTTACTCGTTCCTGCTGGAATCCGTTGAAGGTGGCGCCGTGCGTGGCCGCTATTCCATCATCGGCCTGAACCCCGACATCATCTGGAGAGCCCAAGGCCACAAAGCTTTCATCAACCGCAAGGCCTTGATCAACCCCAAAGCCCACTTCGAAGAAGTCGCCGCAGAGCCACTCACCGCACTCCGCAACTTGATTGCTGAAAGCCAGATCAAACTGCCGGAAGATGCACCTCCCATGGCAGCAGGCGTGTTCGGCTATCTCGGTTATGACACCGTGCGCCTGATGGAACATCTGCCCAATCAGAATCCGGATGTGTTGGGCCTGCCCGACGGCATCATGATCCGTCCCACCGTGATGGCCATCTTCGACAGTGTGAAGGACGAAGTCGCCGTTACAGCACCCGTTTACATCGACAAAGCCATTACCGCCAAACAAGCTTACAACCGCGCCACAGATCGCATCGCTGAAGTGGTGGACGCATTGGATCGCCCCCTCGACATGGCGCTGCGCGAGGCTGACACGCCGCCGATGAAACCGCAAACGTCCAACACCACGCCCGAAGACTTCAAAGCGATGGTGCTGAAGGCAAAGGAATACATTGCGGCAGGCGATATTTTCCAGGTGGTGTTGTCCCAGCGTTTTGAGACCGAATTCGCGCTTCCCCCTTTTTCGCTGTACCGCTCACTCCGCCGCGTCAACCCCTCACCCTTCCTCGTCTATCTGAATTTTGACGACTTCGCCGTCGTTTGCTCCAGCCCCGAAATCCTTGTCCGCGTGCGGGATGGCAAAGTCACCATCCGCCCCATTGCAGGCACAAGACCAAGGGGCGAAACCCCGACGCGTGATGCAGAATTGGCAGAAGAACTTCTGGCTGATCCCAAGGAACGCGCTGAACATTTGATGTTGCTGGACCTCGGCCGCAACGATGTGGGCCGTGTTGCCGAAATCGGATCGATCAAAGTCACCGATAAATTCATCCTCGAATACTACAGCCACGTCATGCACATCATTTCAAATGTCGAGGGCCGGCTGGACACCAGGAAGCACGACATCATCGACGCCCTCGTTGCGGGCTTTCCCGCAGGCACCGTTTCTGGCGCACCCAAAGTCCGCGCCATGGAAATCATCGACGAGTTGGAACACGACAAGCGCGGCGTCTATGCCGGTTGCGTTGGTTACTTCTCGGCAGATGGCGAAATGGACACTTGCATTGTGCTCCGCACCGCCATCGTCAAAGACGGCAGGATGTATGTGCAGGCGGGTGCGGGCGTCGTGGCAGATTCAGACCCTGAAAGCGAACACCAGGAATGCATCAACAAGGCCAAGGCGCTGTTCCGTGCCGCTGAGGAAGCCGTGCGATTTGCAGGTCGCGTCGGGAGGGGCCAATGATCATTCTCATCGACAACTACGACAGTTTCACCTGGAATCTTTACCACTACCTTGGCGATCTTGGTTGTGAAACCATCGTCCACCGCAATGACAAAATCAGCGTAGCCCAAGTCATCTCCGCCAAGCCAGAGGCCATCGTCATCTCCCCCGGCCCCGGAACGCCTGCACAGGCAGGCATCATCATTGAACTTGTAAAACAGGCGTCCAACCACATTCCAATTTTTGGTGTGTGCCTTGGCCTGCAAGCCATCGGCGAGGCTTTTGGCGGCGTTGTGGTGCGGGCATCCAGTCAGATGCACGGCAAAGTCTCGATAGTGCAACACCAAAACAAAGGCGTTTTCAAAGACTTGTCACAAGACTTTGAAGCAACTCGTTATCATTCCCTCGTCGTCGACCGCACAACCTTGCCGCAGGTCCTTGAAATCACCGCCGAAACCGGTGGCCTCATCATGGGCCTGCAACATAAAACCAGGAACATTCACGGCGTTCAATTCCACCCGGAAAGCATTGCGTCCCAGCACGGCCATGACATACTGAAAAACTTCTTGGACCTTGCAGGAGTGAAGAGATGAGCGCGCTGAAACCACTGTTGGCCAAAGCCGCAGACGGCAAAGGGCTGACCCGCGAAGAAGCGCAAACCGCCTTTGCCATCCTGATGAACGGCGAAGCAACACCAAGTCAGATTGGTGGATTCCTGATGGCGCTGCGTGTGCGCGGTGAAACTGTGGATGAAATCACCGGTGCCGTCACCGTCATGCGCGAAAAGATGCTGCGCGTTGAAGCCCCCAAAGACGCCATCGACATCGTGGGCACAGGCGGCGATGCCTCCGGCAGTTACAACATATCCACCTGCGCCGCCTTCGTCGCGGCTGGTGCCGGCCTCAAAATTGCCAAGCACGGCAACCGCGCACTTTCTTCCAAGTCCGGCGCAGCTGACGTCCTGACGGCGCTCGGCGTCAGGCTTGACATCCCTCCTGAGAAAATCTCGGAATGCATCGCCCACGCAGGCCTTGGCTTCATGTTCGCTCCCGCCCACCACACCTCCATGCGCCACGTCGGCCCGTCGCGCATCGAACTTGGTACAAGAACCATCTTCAATCTCCTTGGCCCCCTATCGAACCCGGCAGGCGTGTCGCGCCAAGTCACTGGCGTCTTTGCCAAACACTGGGTCGAACCCCTCGCCCACGTCTTGAAAAACCTGGGGAGTGAAGCCTGCTGGATCTGTCACGGCGAAGGCGGTTTCGACGAAATTGTACCCACAGGCACAAGCTGGATCGCCGAACTCAAAAACGGCGAAATCAGAACCTTCGAAGTCACCCCCGAAACCGCTGGCCTTGCCCGCAGCAAAGTCGAAGACTTGAGGGGCGGCGAAGCGGCGGAAAACGCCGAAGCCTTGAATGCCGTGTTGAACGGAATGCCCGGCGCTTTCGCTGATGCCGCACTGTTGACAGCCGCCGCCGCCATGATTGTCGCTGGCAAAGCCAAAGATTTGCGGGAAGGCATCGCCATGTCACGCGAAGCCATTGCAAGTGGCAAGGCGGCGAAAGCGCTCAAGCGACTCGTTGAGGTTTCAAACAGCTGATGCCCACCATCCTGAACACCATCGCCGCCTACAAACGCGAAGAAGTGGCGATAGCCAAACGCGCCATGTCTTTCGCGTCACTGGACCTGCACGCCAGATCACAACCCACGCCACGCGGTTTTGCCAACGCGCTCAAAGCCAAACACGCACAAAACCAATGGGCCCTGATCGCCGAGATCAAAAAAGCCTCTCCATCGAAAGGTCTGATCCGCGCCAACTTCGATCCCCCCTCATTGGCGCAAAGCTATGAACAAGGCGGCGCTGCATGTCTTTCCGTTCTCACCGACACGCCGAGCTTTCAGGGCGCTCCGCAATTCCTCACTGAAGCCCGCAAAGCCTGCGCCATCCCGGCACTGCGCAAGGACTTCATGCTCGACACTTACCAGGTCGCCGAAGCCCGTGCCTGGGGGGCGGATTGCATTCTCCTGATCATGGCGATGATCGACAACAGCCTCGCCGCCGAACTCGAGTCAGCCGCATTTTCGCACAATATGGACGTCCTCATCGAAGTGCACGACGAGGAAGAACTTGACCGCGCCCTTAATCTCAAATCCCCGTTGATCGGCATCAACAACCGCAACCTCCACAGCTTCGAAGTGTCACTCGCAACCACCGAACGCCTCGCACCCAGAATTCCAGATGATCGCATCATCATCGCCGAAAGTGGCCTGTTCAAACCCACAGACCTCGCAAGACTGGAAAAGGTCCGCGCACACACTTTCCTCATCGGCGAAAGCCTGATGCGGCAGGATGATGTTGCAACGGCGACGAAAGCAATATTGGCCAAGCCATGAAACACTCAACTCAACACTTGATCTCGAACGCGTACCAAATGCAGCAGGGCAATCGCTTGAAGCCAAGGGACCTCTCCCCCGCTTCGCGGACCCTCCCCAGAGGGGAGGGACCTCGGTCAGCCACCTCCCGTTTTACTGTTCAGGGCGCTCGCGCAACGGGTCCCTCCCCGTTGGGGAGGGTCCGCGAAGCGGGGGAGAGGTCCCTTGGCTACAAGCGATTACTCTGGACCGCGTGACGAAACTGTTTCCTTTTCTGTTTGCGGTGTTTCTCCTCAGCACCCCCGCCCAAGCCGTCCAACCCAACGAAATCCTGCAAGACCCCGCCCTCGAATCCCGCGCCCGTGACATCTCTTCCGGCCTGCGCTGCCTGGTCTGCCAGAACCAATCCATTGATGATTCCGATGCACCCGTAGCGCAAGACTTGCGTATGCTCATCCGTGAACAGCTCACCGATGGTAAATCCGACGCCGAAGTCGTGGACTTTGTTGTTGCGCGTTATGGCGAATACGTGTTGTTGCAGCCGCGTCTGCGCGGCGGAACCATGTTGCTTTGGTTTGCTCCTTTCGCGATTCTGCTGGCAGCACTCCTGTTTGCCTTCCGCCGCCGGCCATCACAAAAGCTTGAAGCGCTTTCAGCCGCCGAAAGGGCTGATTTGGAACGTCTCGTCGGCAAATAGCCGTTGCTGCCGCGAAACCGCCGCAGACCTAACAGGACTTTCATGCATTGGTAATGTTGGTGCAAAGTGCAGGCACCTACATTCCGTGTCAACATCAACACGGAGCTTCCCATGTCCGCATCCTCAAAATCCCTTTTTTCACTTGTCGCCGTCGGCCTTCTCGGCGCAACCTTGCTGACTTCCCCCAGCATCACTCACGCCCAAGGCACCATCACCGCCATCGATCCCACCAAAGGGTTCTCTACCCTGGTTGAGCACGTCATGCCATCGGTCGTCAGCGTCGAGGTCGAATTCGTGGCTGCGGCAATCACCGAACAAGCCCCCGACATTGAAAACCTGCCACCGCAGTTCCGTGAATTCTTTGAGCAGAACCCGCAATTCCGCGATCAGTTCAAGGATCGTGGCCGCCGCAACGGCATGGCGCAAGGCTCCGGCTTTGTGATCTCTGCTGATGGCTACGTCGTCACCAACAACCATGTGGTGAAAGACGCCAATACCGTAAAAGTCCGTTTCCAAAAGGGCGGTGAGTTCAAAGCCAAGGTCATCGGCACCGACCCGAAAACCGACCTCGCACTCCTCAAGATCGAGTCAGACAAGTCCTTCGACTTCGTGCCCATCACGACCGATGAAGCCAAGGTTGGCGATTGGGTGATGGCCGTGGGCAACCCCTTCGGTCTTGGCGGCACCGTCACAGCTGGCATCGTCTCCGCCCGTGGCCGCGATATTGGCTCCGGTCCCTATGACGACTACCTGCAAATTGACGCCTCCATCAACAAGGGCAACTCCGGCGGCCCCACCTTCAATCTTGAAGGCGAAGTCGTCGGCGTCAACACTGCCATCTTCTCGCCTTCCGGCGGCAGTGTCGGCATCGGCTTTGCCATCCCGGCAAGCGTTGTCCTGGATGTGGTTGAAGACCTGAAATCAGAAGGCAAAGTCACCCGTGGCTGGCTTGGCGTTCAAATCCAGCCCGTCACCGATGAACTCGCCGAAAGCCTCGGTCTCAGCGAAGCCAAAGGCGCCATCATCTCTGATCTGACTGAAAACTCTCCCGCCCTCAAAGCTGGCCTGAAGCAGGGCGATACCATCCTCAAGGCCAACGGCGAGGACATTGACGATGTGAAGGACCTTTCCAAAACCGCGGCCAGCGTCAAGCCCGGCGCGTCCATCGCAGTCGAAATCCTGCGCAACGGCAAGCCGGAAACCGTGCAAGTTGAAATCGGCATCATGCCGGGTGAAGCGCCGAAGATGGCATCCGTTGGCGACAGCAAAAAGCCATTGAGCCTGACGGATCTCGGTCTTGATGTTGAACAGGCTGAGGATGGAGCCGGCCTCCGCATCACCAAGGTGAACCCGGACTCGGAAGCGGCAAAACGCGGGCTTCGCGCCGGTGACATTATTCTTGAAGTCGCCGGAAACCCCGTCACCAACCCCGGTGACATCGCTCAAAGCATGGAGAAAGCCAAGGGAAAGCGCGTGTTGATGCTGGTCCGCCAGGGTGACAGCCAGCGTTACCTTTCACTCCCTCGTGATCAGGGTTGAACCAAACAAAAGAATACTTACGTATAGGATATAGAACATGAGCACGATGACGCTTCCCCGCTCGCGACTGTGCTCACTAGGCGCGGAGACAGGATCCCCCGACGTTCCCACCGCAGAAACTGTCTCCGCGCCGCCCCTTCCCAGCCCGCCGTCCGACGCTGTATGGGATCTGGAAATCATCAAAACGAAACGCCAAACCATGCGCCTGCTCATCATCGAAGACGACAAAGAAGCTGCGGCATTCCTTGCCAAGGGACTCAAGGAAATGGGCCATGTCGTCGACCTCGCCCACGACGGCGACACCGGCTTTGAAATGGCCGAAGCCGCCGTGCATGAGGTTTTGATCGTTGACCGCATGTTGCCCAAACGTGACGGCCTGTCGATCATTCGTGAATTGCGCGGGCAAGGCAACACCACGCCTGTCCTTATACTCAGCGCACTCTCCGATGTGGACGAACGTGTCAAAGGCCTGCGCGCTGGCGGCGATGACTACCTCGCCAAACCTTATGCCTTCTCAGAACTCCTTGCCCGCGTCGAAGGCCTCGCCCGACGTCCAGCGGGCACTGTGCAAGACACCCGGCTGAAAGCCTGCGACCTCGAAATCGATTTGTTGAGCCGCGCCGTCACACGTGCAGGAAAGCCTATTCCCCTGCAGCCCCGCGAATTCAAACTGCTCGAATATCTCATGCGCCACGCGGGCCATATCGTGACCCGCACCATGTTGCTGGAAAACGTCTGGGACTACCATTTCGATCCGCAAACCAATGTCATTGATGTGCATGTCTCGCGCCTGCGCTCCAAGATTGACAAGGGCTTTGACGAACCTATCCTGCAAACAGTCCGTGGTGCAGGTTACATGATCCGTGCAGATTAAAGCTTCGACGTTCAAAACCACCGCTTTCAAGCTGGTGGCGCTTTATCTGCTGATCTTCGCACTCTCCGTTGGTGCCATCCTCGGATATGTGTTCTGGAACACGGCACTGCTGCTCGAACGGCAGGCGGAAGAAACCATCCGTTCTGAAGTGCAGGCCCTCGGCGATCAGTACCGCCTGCGCGGGCTTCGCGGTGTCGTTGACATCATCGAACGCCGCAGTGTTGACCAGACTGGCACAATTTATCTGCTGGACAATGCGAACGGCGAGCGCGTTACTGGCAATCTGGTGGATATGCCGCCCAATGTGCAGGGCCATGGCACCTGGGTGGATTTCCCGATCACCCTTGGCAAAGGCCAGCACCAAATCCGCCACACCGCCCACGCCTATCACGTGGAACTCCCTGACGGCTTTCGCCTGCTGGTGGGCCGCGACGTTGAAGAGCTTCGCACCTTCCGCAACCTGATCAAGAACACTTTGCTGTGGGCGCTTGGACTGACCATGGCTCTGGGCCTTGGCGGCGGCTATCTCACATCCAGAAATTTCCTCCGCCGGGTGGATGCCATCACCGACGCCAGCCGCGCCATCATGGATGGCGATCTCTCCCAGCGCATGCCCGTCAAAGGCTCCAACGATGAGTTGGACCGCCTCTCGCAATCCCTCAATGAAATGCTGGGCCAAATCGAACGCCTGATGGCCGGCATGAAAGAAGTCTCCAGCAACGTCGCCCATGATTTGCGCACCCCCCTTACACGCCTCCGCGCCCGCACCGAAGCCGCATTGCGCAGCAACAACGCGCAGGAACACCGCGTCGCCCTGCAACAGACCATCACCGAAAGCGACCAACTCCTCGCCACCTTCAACGCGTTGTTGTCCATCGCCCGCGCCGAAGCCGGACAATCGCGCGAAGGGCTGACCGACATCGATGTGAGTACCGTATTGACAGAAGTCGCCGAACTCTATGAACCGCTGGTGGAAGAAGCAGGTGGCACCCTCGAGTGCCGTGCAATTGAACCATTGCTGGTACACGCCGACCGCCAACTCCTCGCTCAAGCCTTTTCCAACCTCGTTGACAATGCCATGAAATACGGCCTGGACCCCGCGACTGAAAAAGTCGCGATTGCGCTGACCGCACAGCGCAGCGAAGACGGCTCCTCAGCCATCATCACCATCACAGACAAGGGCAGGGGCGTAGACGCCAAAGACCACGCCCGCATGCAAGACCGCTTTGTCAGGCTGGACGAAAGCCGCACCAAACCCGGCAACGGCCTGGGGTTGAGCTTGGTTGCGAGCGTGATGAAGCTACATGGGGGAACGCTGAAGTTTGCAGATGCCGGGCCGGGGCTGCAGGCAATCCTGGAATTGCCATTGCAACGCTAACACCCCTCTCCCGTCTCCCCTGGCTCAAGGCCGGGGTCGCCACCCTCTCCCGCAAGGGGAGAGGGAAGATTTGTTCGTGTGCCTTCCCTCTCCCCTTGCGGGAGAGGGTGTCTCGCGAAGCGAGACGGGAGAGGGGAGTCAATTTCCAAACACAGCTTAAATACGCTAACCAACACCCATGCAAAAAACCGAACTCCTTGCAACAATCCGCGCAGGCTCCCGATACCTTGCCACACTGATCGACCGTGATCTCGCATTCACCGCATCAATCTTCTCATCTCCCCCTGAATCACTCTTCAAATCCCTCCTCGAAATACCCCAAACCCAATCCCGCGCCGAACTCGCCGTCACCCTTCGGCACCTCAAATCCAAAGCCGCCCTTCTTATCGCCGTCTGTGACCTCGCCAATATCTGGAACCTCGACCAGGTCACAGACTCCATCACCCGCTTTGCCGACGGGGCCATCTCTGCCGCTGTCAACACGTTGCTGCGCGAAGCACATGACGCTGGCAAACTCACCCGACCCGGCACCTCCGGCTACGTCGTCCTCGCCATGGGCAAGCATGGTGCGAAAGAACTCAACTACTCCAGCGACGTTGATCTCATCATTCTCTACGACGCTGAAACCGCACATCTCGCGGAGGGCGTTGAACCCGGCAGCTTCTACGTCAAACTCACCCGCCAACTCGTCGCCCTTCTGCAGGACGTGGACGAACACGGCTACGTCTTCCGTGTTGATTTGCGCCTGCGCCCGGACCCTCGCGCCACCCAAGTCGCCATCGCCATGGAATCCGCCGCCAATTATTACGAAAACATGGGCCAGAACTGGGAACGCGCCGCCTATATCAAGGCGCGGCCCATTGCAGGAGACATCGCACTCGGAGAGGAATTCCTGCAACGTCTCGTGCCTTATGTCTGGCGCAAATACCTCGACTTCGCCGCCATCGCCGACGTGCAGTCCCTCATCCGCCAAATCCACGCTGTCAAAGGCCACGGCGAAATCGCTGTCGAAGGCCACAATCTCAAACTTGGCCGGGGCGGCATCCGTGAGATCGAATTCTTCGTGCAGACACAGCAACTCATCGCCGGTGGCCGCAATCCAAAACTGCGGGGCAAACGCACCGTGGATATGCTTCATGCATTGGCTGAAGCGGGATGGATCGCGGCAGACACGGCCAGCGAAATGGAAGCCGCCTATATTTTTCTGCGTACGCTGGAACATCGCGCCCAGATGCAGAATGACCAGCAAACCCACATTGTGCCCGCAACACCTGAAGCATTCGAAACCTATGCCCGCTTCGCAGGCTTTAACGACGGCGAAGCCCTCCGCCACAATCTCCGCGCCACACTGGAATGCGTCACCACGCACTCTGCAAAACTTTTTGCCGAATCCGGCCAACTCGCTGGTGACGCCGGAAGCCTGGTCTTCACGGGCGGTGAGGACGATCCCGCAACCATCGAAACCCTCCACAACATTGGCTTCAAACAGGCGTCAGAAGTGTCCGCCACCATTCGCGGCTGGCACTTTGGCCGTTACAACGCCACGCGTGACCGCCGCGCCCGCGAAGCCTTGACAGAACTCAAACCCAGATTGCTGAAAGCCCTCTCGGCCTCAGGCGATGCTGACCGCGCTTTTCTCGCCTTCGACCGTTTTCTGCAAGGCCTGCCCGCAGGCGTGCAACTCTTCGCCATGCTCAAATCCCAACCTGCTCTGCTGGATTTGCTGACACTCATTCTCGGCACAGCACCACGCCTTGCCGATGGCATGAGCCGCCAACCCCGTGTGCTGGAAGCCGTGCTTGACCCCAGCTTCTTTGGCCCATTGCCCACCAAGCCCGCCCTCGCGGCCATGTTGGAGGAAGTAACACCTGATGATCTTTCCCTCGACGATGTGATGGACCGCGTCCGGGTTTTTAAACGCGAACAAGCATTCCGCGTCGGCGTGCGCATCCTCTCGGAGACTGTGGCAGCTGAACAGGCAGGCGAAGCGTTCTCGAATATTGCAGACGTGGTGGTCGAACGCCTGTTCAAAGCCGTGCAACACGACATGCAACAAAACCATGGCACCGTAGCGCAGGGTGCTGTCGCCGTCATTGCCATGGGCAAGCTCGGGGGCCGCGAAACCACGGCGTCTTCAGACCTCGATCTCATCATTGTCTTTGACCACGCTGAAGGAGCACAGCAATCTTCCGGCGCACGGCCCCTCGCACCTGCACCTTACTATGGCCGCTTCGCCCAACGCTTAATCACAGCCCTGTCAGTTCCAACAGCCGAAGGTGCGCTGTACGAAGTCGATATGCGCTTGCGTCCTTCTGGCAGCAAAGGCCCTGTCGCAGTCAGCTTGGCTGCATTCGAATCCTACCAGCGCGATGAAGCCTGGACATGGGAACGCCTTGCCCTCACGCGCGCACGAACCATTGCAGGCGATCCTGCACTTTGCCGCCAACTTGAATCTGCGATCACCCAGGCTCTAACGAAGCCGCGCGACCATGTTGCAACACGCAAGGACGTGAGTGACATGCGCAAATTGATGTTGGAACAGCAAAGACCCAGTTCCCTCTGGGACATCAAACGCAATCGCGGTGGACTGGTGGAAATCGAGTTCATCGCCCAATACCTGCAACTCATCACTGCGCCCCAGACACCGGAAGTCCTGCGCACCAACACGCAAGCCGCAATTGCCGCTTTACGCGCCAATAGCGCGTTGCCAGCCGTTGACGCAGATGTGCTGATGAATGCCAGCCAACTCTATCACCGCCTCACCCATCTCCTCCGCCTTTGCCTCGACAATGACTACGATGCGAAGTCCGCTTTGCCCGGCCTCAACAAAGCGCTGACCCAAGCCGCAGGACTGCCGGCGTTGGCGCAGGTGGAAGAGCTGTTGGGGGAGACACAAGCGAAGGTGGCGGAAGTTTTTGAAAATATTGTTGGACGGTAATTGTGGTGAAGGGACCTCTCCCGCCCTTCGGGCACCCTCCCCAAAGGGGAGGGACTCGTAGAACGATCTCCCCTTTTACTTATGAGGGCGCCCCCACCACGAGTCCCTCCCCTCTGGGGAGGGTACGGCGAAGCCGGGGGAGAGGTCCCTTCCCGGTCGCCCCAAAATAATTCCCCAATTCCGCGACGGATTTCGCCCCCCTCATCCGTCTTATATCCAGAAGCGCGCTTCCGTAACTCAATCAACGGAGATTAAACATGAGGAAACCGACCCTGTTGGCCGCCAGTTTGCTTTGCCTTTTGGCAACTGCGGCACACGCCAACGAACCCTACTTCCCCCGTTCAGAGCGCGGATTGCAGCGCCTGGATACGAACAAGGACGGCAAACTGACCGCTGCTGAACTGGCCCCGGCACTGCTCAAGCGCGTGGAATCGATGGACGCCAACAGCGACAATGCGTTGTCCGCCGAAGAATTGGACAAAGCCATGTTGGAGCGCGTGCAGAAGCGCCGGGGCCGGGTCATGTTGCTGATGGATGCAGACCGCGACGGCAAAATCACGCAAGTTGAAGTTGACCGCGTGTTGAACGACATGTTTGACAAGGCCGACACGAACGGCGACGGTGGCGTGGATTTGGCGGAGATCAAAAGCTTCAAGCGCGGGATATGGCGTAAAACTTTGATCGACGGAAAAACAGCGAACTAGCGGAGTGAACTTGGCCCTCGCCATCACCGACACTGCCATTGCAGGTTCGCGTCATGTGGATGACGCGGACCTTTTGGCCTTGTCGGCGAAAGGCAACAGGGCAGCCTTTACCTCTCTTGTTGAACGCCTGCATCCGCTGGTCCACCGCGTCGTCTGGCGGCTCACCCGTGGCCACGCGGACACGGATGACATTGCACAGGAAGCGTTCGTGAAGCTTTGGAAACACGCTAACGATTTGCGCGACAACGCGGCCATCAAATCGTGGCTGCTCAAGGTGGCGAGCAACTTGGCCATGGACCGCCACCGCAATCCTGCAACAGGTGTGGTTGAAGAGACCTTCGAAATCGCAGACACGCGGCCCCTTGCAGATTCAACTGCAATGGCCAACTGGGCGCAGAAGCGGATTGATGCGGCGCTGCATGCATTGCCCGAACGGCAACGACTGGCCATGGCGCTCACGCATTTTGAACACCTGCCAAACGTGGTTGCTGCGGAGACGATGGGGGTGACAGTCGATGCGTTGGAATCCCTGCTCGCCCGCGCAAGGCGCACACTGAAAGAATCACTGGCCGCAGACAAGGCTGAACTTTTGTCTGCCGTACAAATGGAAGGACACTGACATGGACAAGATGACAGACAGGGAATTGGACCAACTTTTGGGTCTCGCCACCAAGCCCGTACCCGCAACAGATTCTGCGGCGCGGACAGCCGCGCGCGCATTTGCGCAAGTGGGCAAGTCCAACATTGTCGCCTTTGCGCCCAAGGCAAAACCTTCAGCGCCCAAATTCACCATCAGCTGGCTGGCCGCTCTGCCCCTTGCCGCATCACTCGCCGCCGGCGTCTATCTCGGCGCACTTGGCAGCGGCAGCTACGTGTTGCCGGAAATCCTTGGCGGTGGCGCATGGACAGACGAAGACGCGGTATTGAGTGGCGTCGAAGACATGGAAGAACTCACCGACGAGGATGTGTCATGACCGATAATTTGCAGCAGGAACCCAAAGCAGGTTTCGCGCGTTTCATTCCGCGTCTGTCATCGCGCTGGTGGACGGGGTTGCTTGTCGCTTCACTCATGTTCAATTTACTGGTCGGCGGCATTGCCCTCGGTCGCTACTACACCTTCGGCCCGCCAGACCGCCTGATGGGTGCCAGCTACGTGCAACTCATCCCGCGCAACTTCTTCCGCGAATTGCCCCGCAACCGCCGCCAGGAACTAATGGAAATCGTGCGCGGCAACCGCGGTGATTTGCGTGAACTCCGCAAAGCCTCGGAAGAGTCCGCCGGAAAACTGGCGGATGTTCTGGAGAAAGATGCCTACACCGAAGCCGAAGCCATCGCCGTCATCAACGCCTTCTCCACCGGCTCCGAAAGCCTCGCGGCGAAAGGCGGTGCAGTGGTCCTCGACATCATCCGCAAACTCTCACCCGAAGAACGCAAGCTGCTGGCCGCAAGCATTCGGCAACGCGGAAAACGGCGCTAAGCCGCCAGCGCCCGCTTCATTGCGGCCTTGTTGGCCGGCAGTGTCACCTCAACAGTCGTGCCACGTCCCTGTATGCTCTTGATCTTCATCGACCCGCCATGCAACGTCGCCAACGCGCGGCAGATCGCAAGGCCAAGCCCCGTTCCACCTTTTGATTTCGTCATCTGGTTTTCGCCCTGCTCAAATGGCCGTCCGATTTTTTCAAGATCCTTTGGTGGAATGCCAATGCCGTTGTCGGCCACAGTGAAGCGGGCGGTGTTGCCGTCATTGTTGAATGTGACGGTGACACGTCCGCCTTCCGGTGTGAACTTGATGGCATTGGACAGAAGATTGAGCAGCACCTGTTTCAATGCCCGCTTGTCCGCCCTGAGATGCGTGTCCTGCAATTTCGCAATCACCACCGCAACCTTGGCTTCGGTGGCACGGGGGTTGATCAGACGCATCGCCTCCTCAACGACGTTGGCGAAATCAACATCGCCGAATTCCATGTCCATTTTGCCGGCCTCGATCTTCGACATGTCGAGAATGTCGTTCAACACTTCCAGCAGATAATGCCCGCTTTTGCGGATGTCAGCGGCATACTCGACGTACTTCTGATGGCCGAGGAGGCCGAACAGTTCGTTCGTCATGATTTCGCTGAAGCCGATAATGGCGTTGAGTGGGGTGCGCAACTCATGGCTCATGTTGGCCAGAAACTCGGATTTCGAACGGTTGGCCGCTTCAGCCCGGGTCTTTTCATTGGCATACTTGTCCGCGAGTTCGGCCAATCGTTGCTTCTGTTCTTCCGCCGTTTGCCGCTCCCGCTGCAAGTCCCGCACTGTCACCATCAGCGCTTTTTCAGACTCAAGCAGTGTCACCTCCTGTTCCTTCAGCGCCGTGATGTCTGTGCCCACAGAAACAAATCCGCCGTCCTTGGTGCGCCGTTCGTTGATCTGCAGCCAGCGTCCATCCGCGAGTTGCACTTCGATGGAGCGCGATCCCGGCTTGTCAATGATTTCGCCTGGCACATATTGCTTGATCACCGGCTCATGCGAAGCCGATGCCACGGTTGCATAAGGTGTTCCCGGCACACAGGCCGAAAGCGGCAGCGAATGGAACTGCTGGTACTTGCTGTTGCACAGCACAAGTTTGCTGTCGGTGTCCCACAGCACAAAGGCCTCCGAGATATTCTCGATCGCATCCTTCAATCTGATTTCGGCTTCGCTGTTGAGCTTGTCGAGTTCCTTCTGCCGCGAAATGTCAAACACCACACCGACAAGATGCGGCAGCCGCGTGTCGCGCCCCGGTGCCAAGGCAGCGCGCGCCCGCAGCCACACCCAATCCCCGTTTTTGTGCCGCATGCGGAATTCATGGTCAAAGGATTGGCGTTGGTTTTCCAGCAGGTCCGCCACCATCACGTCAATGCGCGGTTCATCAGGGTGGCACAGCGCCATCATGCGCTTGAATGTCGGCGTGCCTTCGGGCTCCAGCCCCAGAATGTCATACATCGACTGCGACCAGAAAATCTCGCCCGTCGAAAGGTTCCAGTCCCACAATCCACATTGCCCGCCATCCAAAGCCTTGTCGAAGCGCGTGGCCGCCACCGCCAGATTCTCATCCGCGGCAAGGGCGCGCGATGACTGCAAGTGAAACGCGCCGGCCAGCAATGTGAGCACAACAAACGTCACCCCAAACAGCAGCGCCAACCGGAACACGCTGGAATGCCAGGTCTTGAACAGCGATGACTGCTTTTGTAGGATCAGGAGATTGCCCGGCAGCGGTGCCAGTGAACGCGCCGCCGCATAAACACTCTGGCCGTCAGCCAGTTGCGTCTCAGCAAGGCCCTTGCCGTCAACGGTCACGTTCGAAAAAAAACTCTTGTCGAGGAGTTCGGAAAGATAGGATTTGCCCAGCGCCCCTTCCTGCGGTGCCGATGCAACAATGCGCCCCGATTGGTCAACCACCAGAAACACGCGCTCGTCTTTTGCGGAATTCAGCGGCACTGCGGCGGCCAGTTCCGCCGCGCCTGGCAGGTTTGATCCGTCCACGGACAGGTTTGCATTGCGCAGGCGCTGCGTCACCAGATCCACGATCAAAGTGGAACTGAGCGTTTGCTCCTCAAATTGCGCTGTTCTGTTGCGCATGAGTTGAGACGATATGGCCGCTGCCAGCAGCAACAAAAACAGCGTCGTCAGCCCGGTGATGATGTGGCGGAGCGTGCCTTCATTCAGTGAAACGCGCTTGAACCCAGGGAGCCGAATCCGGCGTTCCCTCAAAAACAGTTCCCTGATTTGCGATTTCTGCAAAATGCGACTTTCGGCTGCAATGATTTGAACGCGTGATCACGCACGCCACCACAGGGCGTCTCTGCCGAATCAATATCGCCTGCGAATCTGATTTGCCAACCCCTCACGTGAGTGGTTTAGAATTTGGCCTTCAATGTTCTTGATATGATCTCCAAAACATCTTTCGACAGGCCCTGAACGGCAAGAATGCGCTCCATCTCGCGCGCCGCATGGCCGCGCCTTGGCGCGTCATAAAGATTCCAGCTGCGAAATGTGCCGGCCATCCGCGCCGCCACTTGCGGATTGATGCCGTTGAGCTGGATGACGGCATCAGCCATCACGTTGTAGCCGGAACCATCAACCGCATGAAACCCTGAAAGGTTGGAAGCAAAACCGCCGTAAAGCGCATAGACCCGGTTCGGAGTTGTGAAAGAGAAAGCCGGAAGCTGCGCCAGCTTTGTGATCTGCTCCGCAGCCTTGGCCCGTGGCCTGCTCGATTGCAGCGTGAACCATTTGTCGACAAGCAACGGATCATCACCATGCCGCGACAGAAAATTTTCCAGCAGCGCGTCCACTTGTGGATCATCAACAGCCAAAACACCCGCCAGCGCTCCCACCTCGGCCGTCATGCTGTGCCGCTTATCGAAATCCTGCCGCGCCGTTTGCAAAGCCAAAGCAGGCTCAACCGCAGACAACAGCGCCAACGCAGCATACCGCAAACTCCGCCGCGCCGTGCTCTCCACGTCAGGCCTGTAAGGGCCGGCATCCTGTGTTGTGGCGATGACAGACAAAAGTGAATCGCGCAGATAAACACCCAGACTGCGCCGGACAGCTTCGCGTGCGCCGTGAACCACATCCGCGTCGACATCTCTGCCAATCTCAGCGGCAACTGTCGCTTCAGATGGCAGCTGCAACATCATCGCCCGGAAACTGTTGTCCAGATTTCCATCCTGCAAAACCGCTGCCAGTCCTTTTGCAAGCACGGCAGCCGTGGCGTTTTCACCGCGCCCCCGCGCCGCTTGCATGAGCGCGCCACGGCCGAGACGTTGTGCCGCTTCCCATCGGTTGAAGCTGTCGCTGTCACATTGCAGCAGAAGTGCGTGGTCTGCATCGGTAGCATTGGTATGCAATTGGATGGGTGCTGAAAAATTGCGGTTGATCGACACCACGGGTTGTCGTTCCAGGCCCCGAAAGCGGAACGCCTGGTTTTCTGTCGTCACTTCGAGCAATCCCGTTGCAGGCGTGTTGTTGTTGTCGGCGGGGATCAGGGGAAGGGCGCGTCCGTGCTGATCGAGAAGACCCATGAGCAATGGAATATGCTGCGGCAACTTTGTCGGCTGCCCCGGTGTCGGTGGTGTGTATTGTGAAACTGTCAGGGTCAATTCGCCCTTGGCGGAATCGAATTCCGATGTCACTGTGACGACAGGTGTTCCCGCCTGTTCATACCAGCGCATCAGCTGCGAGAAATCGCGGCCCGACGCCTCAGCCATGGCACCCACGAAATCCTCCACCGTCGCCGCCGTGCCGTCATGCCGCGCACAGTAGATGTCCATGCCCTTGCGAAATCCGTCAACACCGATCAACGTTTGGATCATCCGGCAGATTTCAGCGCCCTTTTCATAGATCGTCGGCGTGTAGAAATTGTTGATCTCGATATAGCTGTCAGGCCGGACAGCATGGGCCAGCGGCCCCTGGTCCTCCGGAAATTGCCGGGCACGCAGTGTTTTCACGTCTTCAATGCGCTTCACGTCACGCGAGCGCAGGTCACTGGTGAATTCCTGGTCACGGAAAACTGTGAGGCCCTCTTTCAGGCAAAGCTGGAACCAGTCGCGGCAGGTGATGCGGTTGCCGGTCCAGTTGTGGAAATACTCGTGCGCAATGATGCGCTCGATGTTTGAATAATCAAGGTCCGTCGCCGTGTCGGGCCGCGCCAGAATGTATTTGTCGTTGAAAACATTGAGGCCCTTGTTTTCCATCGCCCCCATGTTGAAGTCCGGCACGGCAACAATGTTGAACACGTCCAGATCATAGGCCCGCCCGAACCGCGTTTCATCCCATTGCATCGAGGCAATCAGACTCTCCATCGCCCACGCGCAACGGTCTTCCTTGCCCTTTTCAACATAGAGGCCGAGTGACACGTCACGTCCCTCCATGGTGGTGAACGCACCATGCACCGAGGCAAGATCACCGGCGACGACTGCAAAGAGATAGGTTGGCTTTGGGTGCGGATCATCCCACACCGCATAATGCCAACCCTCACCCATCGCACCGCTTTCAACCGGATTGCCATTTGAGAGCAGCACGGGAATCGACACCGGCGCTTCGACACGGACCCTGTAGACCGCCATCACATCCGGCCTGTCCTGCATGAAAGCAAAGCGGCGAAAACCCTCAGCCTCCATCTGTGTGCAGTAAATGCCGCTGGAAAGATACAGTCCTGAAAGTGCGGTGTTGGCTTTCGGATTGCAGGATTGCGAAATCAAAATCGTGCAGTGGTCAATGTCCCCGAGCGTGATCCGGAGGATATCCTGCGCTAAGGAGTATTGCGCCTCATCAACGCGCTCACCATCGATGACAATGAACTGAAGTGACAGGCCTTCCCCATCCAGAACCAGCTCAGTCGCGCCGGGTCTGTTGCGCTTGACTGTGAGCAAGGATCGGACACGGGTTTCCTCTGCGGCAAGCACCACGGTCAGCGCAACATGCGTCACCACAAAATCAGGTGGCGCAAAGTCTTTCAGAAAAATGGTCTTGGGTTGATCGGTCATGATGTCAGAATACCCCCGCAAGTTTGAAAATGAAACGCAATGAAACGAGGGCGAGATAGATTCCCAAAGCCAGTTCAAGATGCCGCTTGCTCAAGCCATGCGCTAAGCGCACGCCAAGCCCGGTGGTCAGCAATGTGGTGGGCAACATAACCATGACAGCTGCAACACAGACATAGCCAATGCTGCCCGCAGGCAAACCCGCCTTGTTCCACCCCGCAAGGCCATAGCCGATGGCGCCCGGAATGGAGATCAACACGCCAAGGGCCGCCGATGTGCCGACGGCCTGGTGAATGGGTTTGCTGTGCAGGGTGAATATCAGATTGGCGATCGCCCCGCCGCCAATTCCCATCAACGCTGAAACGATTCCGACCAGCCAACCATAGAAGCCGGAAAGCAGTCCCGTCGGCATCGAAGGTGCAAATGTCCATTTACCGCTGCCAAAAATCAGCTTGATCGCATTGGCGCTGGCAACGATGACAAACACCAATTGAAAAACCCAGGGGTTTGCAAAGCGCGCAATCGCAGCGCCCATGATGACACCCAGCGCCACAGGCGCAATCCAGCTTTTAAGCAACGGCAGATCAACGGCCCCCTTGGCCAAATGTCCCCGCGCCGATTTGATCGACGTTGGCACGATCAAGGCCAGTGACGTGCCAACAGCCGCAGGCATGGCCGCCAGTTCGGAAACGCCAAGTGCCGTGAAACAGTAAAACAAAACCGGCACTGAAATCGTGCCGCCGCCAACGCCGAACAATCCGGCGAGAACGCCGACAGCGGCGCCTGTTGCAACAAGCAGTGCCGCAAATTGAAGAAGCGTGGACCAGTCCGTCATCTCAAGTCACTGTCATGGTGCAGAGCCAAGGGACCTCTCTCCCGGCTTCGCCGTACCCTCCCCAGAGGGGAGGGACCAGTGGTGCGAGAGCCCTGCGCAGTAAAACGGGAGGTGGTTGAACGAGTCCCTCTCCTCCGGAGAGGGTCCGCGAAGCGGGGGAAAGGTCCCTTGGCCACACGCGGCTGCCCCCAACCCTGTTGGCAGCAAGTCAGTGTAGTATGGAATGCGAATCATCATTGATCGGAACAGTACATCGTGAAACTGATTGGCGCAGTGACGAACGGCAGTGGTGTTGTCAACGAAGACGGTTTCGGCTTTGCAGAACTTGGCGGCGAAATCAGCGCCGCATGGGTTTTTGATGGCGTGACCGGCATCAACGCCCAACCCGTTTTGAATGTGCCGAGCGAACCCGCGTGGTTTGTGGCCATGGCTGAAAAACATTTGCGGGACGTTGTTCAAGGTTCCGGCGATGTTTTGGACGTGTTGCAGGCACTTGTGCCGCGGCTCGAAGAGGAATGGGCGAAAGCCACGCGGGGGCTTGCGGTGCCATCGGACTACGATCTCCCTGCTGCCTGCCTCACCTTGGCGAAATGGGTGGATGGCCGATGGCAAGGCTTGCGGCTTGGTGATTCCTATGTCCTCAGTTTGGATGGTCAATGGACCAATCACGCTTTTCCACCCTCCAATCTTCCTGATCTGGAAGCGGAACTGAAGCAGGCCACCGCCATCAGGCGCGCCCAGGGCATATTCGACATGAAGTCCTTGCTTGAGGCGTTTCGCCCGCGCCTGCAAGCCAACCGGCGCAACCGCAACACGGCGGGAAGCTACAGCATCCTTGTGCCGGACCGCAGTTCCCTCGCCATTCCGCAAGTGATCGAACTGGGCCACCCCGCGGCAATTTTGCTGTGCTCCGACGGGTTCTACCGCGCCGTCGATATCTATGGCTTGTACGATGACGCCAGCCTCGCGGCAGCGTGCCAAAAACCCGGAGGCGTGCACCAAGTGCTGGCGGCGATCCGCGCCACTGAAGCGGCAGACCCCACCTGCCACAGATTCCCCCGATTCAAACCCGCTGACGACGTGACGGCGGTGTTCCTGGCCAATTGAACCTCATTCCCCTCTGTCATTCCTAGAATTGGCCTAGAAGCCTCTAGGATGCGTTTGTGAGGCCTTTGTGGGGGTGGGTGGTAGGGTGGTAGCCGACAACCTGGGAATCGCTTCTGAGGGGCTGGAAAGTACCCCAGAATTGATTTCTACTTTGGGTTTAATTGACTGGAGCCATTTCGCCACCACCACGCCGCAAACATGCCCGCCAGCATGGCCGCGACAAAGATCACGGCTTCAAGACGGAACGTGCCCAATGCCGTGAATGCAGGCCCCGGGCAAAATCCGCCAAGCCCCCAGCCAATGCCAAAAATGGCCGCACCCGCCAGCAGCGGTATGTCGATGGCGGTCAGCGTCGGCCATTCGAAACGGGGGGCAAGCATCGGTTTGGCGCGCGCCCCCAGCAGCCGGTAACCAATGAACGTCACCACAACCCCGCTGCCCATGACAAACAGCAGGCTCGGGTCCCAACCGCCCGAAGGGATCGCCGCCAGATCGAGAAAATTCAGGACCTTCGCCGGGTTCGCCATGCCGGAAATCACCAGGCCACAGCCAAAAAGCAGGCCAATCAGGAACTGTGAAAGAAACCGCATCTCAAACCCCCATCACGTGGCGGGTCACAAAAACCGTGACAACTGCTGTCGCCATGAAAACTGCAACGGCCACCAGAGATCGTGTCGAAAACTTTGATAATCCGCATATGCCATGCCCAGACGTGCAGCCATTGCCGAGCACGGACCCAAATCCTGCAAGCAATCCGGCCAGCACAAGCACACCCGTTGATGCCGAAATTTCCATCACTGTCCGTGCACCCGTCAGTACACTGATGATCCACGGTGCCGCCGCAAGGCCGAAGATGAAAACCAGCCGTTCCGAAAACTTTGTATCTTCATAAGGCGGAAACAACCGCGCCCCGATGCCGCTGATCCCCGCGATCTTGCCATGGACGGCCATCAGCAAAACCGCCGCAAGCCCAATCATGCCGCCGCCAATGGTGGACGCAAGGGGCGTGAATTCTGTTGTCATCTTAACAATCTCCATCGGCGGACTTGATCCGCCGACCCAGACTTTCGGCATTCTGGTTCGGCGGGTCAAGCCCGCCGATGGAGGACATGCTGGTCAAGCATACCTGAAAACGAAAATCACCCACAACACCGAAATCGCCAGCGCCCCCCAGAGTGGCGAACCGAACAATCCAAGCCAGGCCAGAAATATGGCACATGTTCCGACATGCGACATGAACAGCCGGTCACCACGCGTCGTGTCCAGCGCAAACACGCCTTTGCGCGGGTTGCCGCCCGGCGCATAATATTCCCACGCCCCCATCACCGCGATGGAGCCGAAGATGTAAATGAAGAATGCAATGGAAACCCGGTTCCACGCCATCCAGGTGCCGAGGGGTTCAGTCCACCAGCCGGAGGAAAAAAATGTTGGAGCGTCCATTTTACTTTCCTCACACCCGCCCGAGGGCGAAGCCCTTGGCGATGTAGTTGCGCACAAAATATACGACCAGCGCACCGGGGATGAGCGTCAACACACCCGCCGCCGCAAGCAGCCCGAGTTCATAACCCGAAGTCGATGCCGTTTTCGTCATCGCAGCGACAATGGGCTTTGCCGCAACCGACGTGAGATTTTTCGCCAACAGCATTTCAACCCACGAGAACATGAAACAGAAAAACGCGGTGACGCCGATGCCTGCCGAAATCGTCGGAATGAAAATCCGGACGAAAAAACGCGGAAAGGAATAGCCGTCGACGTAAGCCGTCTCATCCAATTCCTTCGGCACACCACCCATGAATCCCTCAAGAATCCAAACCGCCAATGGAACATTGAACAACGTGTGCGCAAGCGCCACGGCCCAAGGCGTGTCGAACAATCCGACAGCAGAATACAGGTTCACAAAAGGCAGCACGAAAACAGCGGGCGGCGCCATGCGGTTGGAGAGCAGCCAGAAGAACAAATGCTTGTCGCCCAAAAACCTGTACCGCGAAAACGCATAGGCGGCGGGCAACGCCACAATGATCGAAATCACCGTGTTCACGGCAACATAAGTGATGGAGTTGATGTAGGCGCCGTACCAGGATTCATCCGTGAAGATGGTGCGGTAGCTGTCCAGCGTGAAATTGCGGGGGATGAAGGAAAAGCTCGTCGTGTCCAGAATCTCATTCGTGGTGCGCACCGACATGCTGATCAGCCAATAGATCGGCAGCATCAAAAAGATGATGTAGAAAACGGGTGCGAAGCGCCACAGGCTTTTTTGCCGGGTCATGGTCAGGACTCCTGATTGCGCATCATCAGCGTATAGAACAGCCATGACGCGAAAAGGATGATGAGGAAATAGATGATCGACATCGCCGCCGCATGGCCGAGGTCAAACTGTCCCAGCGCATATTTCACGAGGTCAATTGAAAGGAACGTCGTGGAGTTTCCGGGACCACCACCTGTGAGCACGATGACTTCGGTGTAAATCATGAAGCTGTCCATAAAGCGCAGCAGAATCGCAATGGTCAACACATGCTTCAACTTGGGCAGCTGAATGAAGCGGAAAACCGCCCATGGTTTCGCGCCATCAATTTTCGCCGCCTGGTAATAGGCGTCTGGAATGGAAACCAAACCTGCATAGCAGAGAAGCGCGACAAGTGACGTCCAGTGCCACACGTCCATGAGGATCAGCGTGAACCACGCGTCCCCCGTTTGCCGCGTGTAATTATAGTCGATGCCAAAGAAAGTGATGGCATGCCAGAGCAAACCGATATTCGGCAGCGCCATGATGTTCCACATCGACCCCACCACGTTCCATGGAATAAGCAGGGGCAGAGACATCAGAATCAGGCACACCGAAACCCACGGCCCTTTTTTGGGCATGGTGAGTGCGACAGCAAGACCAAGTGGAATTTCGATGGCCAGCACCACCAGCGTGAAAAAGATGCTGCGCCCCAATGCGGCGTGAAACCTGTCTGACTTCAGAATGTCAGTGAACCACTGGGTCCCCGCCCAGAAGAATTCGTTGTTGCCGAAGGTTTCCTGCACCGAATAGTTGACAACCGTCATCAGCGGAATCAGCGCGTTGAAGGCCACCAGCAAAAACACCGGAAACACAAACCACCAGGCCTTGTTGTTGAGAGTCTTGTTCATCGTGCCGCTCCCGCCAGCCAGCTGTTTTCGTAAATGAACGAGCGTTCGGCGTCAAAAGCCAGCTTGGCCTTCTTCGCCGGTATTTCATGGCCCTCTTCAACAACAAGTTTGACGGGATATCCACCGGCGAGCCGTGCTTCAACAATCCGCACACGTCCAATGTCGGCCACTTTCACGATGTCTGCATCCAGTCCCTTGGCTGCGAAAGACACAAATTCAGGACGTATCCCAAGTTCTGTTTTTCCCGACTTTGCTTCCGTGGCATTCACGGCACCGACGGATGCGCCGCCGACGAAAGCCTTGCCGCCCTTCATTTCGCAGGGAATGAAATTCATGCCGGGCGAGCCAATGAAGTGGCCGACAAAAGTGTGTTTGGGTTTCTCAAAAAGTTCGATCGGTGTGCCGGACTGTACCACTTCGCCATTGTTCATGACGACGACCTGATCCGCAAACGTCAGAGCCTCGGTCTGGTCATGGGTCACATAGATCATCGTTCGCTTGATGCGCTGTTGCAGTTCCTTCAATTTGGAACGCAACTGCCATTTCAAATGCGGATCAATCACCGTCAGCGGCTCGTCAAACATGATGACGTTGACATCGGAACGCACCAGCCCCCGGCCCAAAGAAATCTTCTGCTTGCCGTCAGCGGTGAGGCCGGAAGCGCGGTTCTTCAACGTGCCGGAAAGTTCCAGCATGTCTGCGATGGTTTCCACGCGGGTTTTGATCTCAGCTTCAGCAACGCCGCGATTGCGCAACGGAAACGCGAGGTTGTCGTAAACCGTCATAGTGTCGTAGATCACCGGGAACTGGAACACCTGTGCGATGTTGCGCTGTTCCGGCGTGGCCAATGTCACGTCCTTGCCGTCAAAAAGAATTTTGCCTTCAGACGGATGCAAAAGTCCCGAAATCAGATTGAGCAAGGACGTCTTGCCGCAACCAGATGGCCCCAGCAGTGCGTAGGCACCACCGTCCGCCCAATCCAGATGCACACGCTTCAGCGCAAAATCGTCATCCCGTGTGGGCGCAGAGAGATAGGAGTGGCGCAGGTTTTCGATGCTGATCTTGGCCATCAGAGCACCCGCTGTCCGCTTGTGTTGAAAAACAGGGCATGGGAGAGATCAGCGCGGAAGCGCACGGTTTCCCCCACTTTGATCGGTTGCACGCCGGATGTTTGTGACACCCAGGTTTTGCCGTTGGCGTGAAAGTGGACAACGCTTTCAGAACCCGAAATCTCGGTGACCAAAACCCGCCCTTGAAGTTCAGCGCCAGTGGCTTTGCCTGTCACCGGGACAACATGGTGCGGTTTGAGGCCGATACTGAAAGTGCCATCTGCAAGCTGTGTGGACAACGATCCGGCCGGCCATTGCGATCCATCAGACATGCGGAGCGTGCCCCCGGATTTTGTCACCTCAGCAACATTCATGGGAGGATCCGAAAAGACCTCAGCCGATGTCAAAGAATTGGGTTGGCGGTAAATTTCTGCCGTCGGTCCATATTGTGCAATGCGGCCTTCATGCAGCGTCGCCGTGTTGCCGCCAAACAGCAACGCTTCGTGAGGTTCCGTTGTCGCATAGAACACGATTGATTTCCGGCCGGCGAAAAGCTTCGGCAACTCGTCACGCAATTCTTCGCGCAGCTTGTAGTCCAGGTTCGCCAGTGGCTCATCCATGAAAATCAAATCGGATTCTTTGACTATGGCGCGCGCAATCGCCGTGCGTTGCTGTTGGCCACCTGAGAGTTCGGATGGTTTGCGCTTCAACATCGGGCCGAGGCGCAATAAATCAGCGGCCTTGCCGACACGGGTTTCAATTTCACTTTTTGAAAGTCCGGCCACGCGCAAGGGCGAGGCGATGTTTTCATAAACCGACAACATCGGATAATTGATGAACTGCTGATACACCATGGAGACATTGCGTTTCTGCACCGCAACGTCCGTCACATCCCTGCCATCGTGGTGGATACGCCCCGCACTCGGGCGCTGGATGCCCGCCATCAACTGCATCAACGTCGTCTTGCCGGATCGCGTGGCCCCCAGCAGCACATTGAAGGAACCATCGGCAAAGCTGATGTCCGTCGGGTGGATGTGAATGTCAGCGCCCACCTTTTTGGTGAGGCCTTTGAGTTCAAGTGGCATACGATCGCCGAATGGGTTGCATTTGTTTCGTAAACCTCCATCGGCTGGCTCGACCAGCCGAACCAGACTTGTCGCACACTGGGTGGGCGGGTCTAGCCCGCCCATGGAGGAGGAGGGTAAAAAAAGCCGGGATCGGATTTCACGCCGATCCCGGCTTCCGGGAGGAGATACTCTACTTACTTCATCCAGGCTTTGATGATCTCGTCATACGCGATCGTCACACCCTGTTCCTTTTCGTTTTCGAGTTTGGCCTTGGGGCCGCCGTCCTTGCCAATCCACATGGCTGCGTCCTGGGCATCGTTCAGGCGCGGACCACAGCCACCATAGGTTTTGTTGGCTTCGTCTGCGGCCTGCATGCGCGACATGACAAGGTCCATTTCCTCGGCGAGGCGGTCCATGGCTTGTTGCGGCGTGAAGGCACCGGAGTTCACGTCACCGATCTGCTGCCACCAGAGTTGCGCCAGCTTCGGATAGTCAGGAACATTGATGCCTGTTGGTGACCAGCGCACACGGTCTGCCGAGCGGTAGAACTCGACGAGGCCACCGAGCTTTGCGGCGCGGTCCGTGAAGTGCTGGAGGTTGACGGTGGAATTGCGGATGAAGGTCAGGCCCACATCGCTCTTCTTGGCGTCAACGGTTTTCGACACGGCAAACTGGGCGTAGAGCCAGGCGGCCTTGGCGCGGTCAGCGGGGGTGGACTTCAAGATCGTCCATGAACCCACGTCCTGGTAGCCGATCTTCTGGCCTTCTTTCCAGTATGGACCATGGGGCGACGGAGCCATGCGCCAGAGTGGATTGCCGGCATCATCAACCGTGTTGTTGCCGTCTGCCTTTGACGCAACCATGGATGCGGTAAACGCCGTGTACCAGAATATCTGCTGGGCCACGTTGCCGGACGAAAGCGCCGGCAATGACTGATAGAAGTCATAGTCAG
Source organism: Hyphomicrobiales bacterium (assembly GCA_031430795.1). Lineage (GTDB taxonomy): Bacteria > Pseudomonadota > Alphaproteobacteria > Rhizobiales > Aestuariivirgaceae > Aestuariivirga. Next base: position 51,271 of record JANPCE010000010.1, on the reverse strand, counting down.
CAGCCCCTGGAGGGGCGTACTTGCGCAGCCATTCATCCCATTTTGCAATGGCATAAACCGAGGCTGGGCCGTTGGTTTCGCCACCGCGCGACACCGAAGCACCGGATGGGTTGCAGGAACCCTTTTCCATGCGGATGCCCCACTCGTCGATGGGTACACCATTGGGTTCGCCGACGGTGCCGGTGCCAGCCATGGAGAGCCAGGCGTCTGTCATGCGCCAGCCCAAGTCAGGTGCGCGCTTGCCGTAGTCCATGTGGCCATAGATTTTGACGCCGTCGATTTCTTTCACGTCTTCCGAAAAGAATTGCGCGATGTCTTCGTAAGCGGACCAGTTGACAGGAACGCCAAGGTCATATCCATACTTGGCCTTGAACTTGTCTTTCAGCTCTGCCCGGTCAAACCAGTCCTTGCGGAACCAATAGAGGTTTGCAAACTGTTGGTCTGGCAACTGATAGAGTTTACCGTCCGGGCCGGTGGTGAACTGCTTGCCGATGAAGTCATCGAGATCAAGCATCGGGTTGGTCACGTCCTTCCAGTCGCCAGCCATGGCGTCAGAGAGATTGTAGGTTTGCTGAAGGCGTGAATGCGTGCCGATCAAATCCGAATCATTGACGTAGCCGTCATAGAGATTGCGGTTGGTCTGCATCTGCGTTTGCACCGCCTGCACGACTTCGCCTTCACCCAAAATCTGGTGGTTCACCTTGATGCCGGTGATTTCCTCAAAGGCCTTGGTGAGTACTGTTGATTCGTACGTATGTGTTGGAATGCCTTCCGACAGCACGTTGATTTCCATGCCAGCGAACGGCTTTGCAGCGTCAATGAACCACTGCATTTCCTTCATCTGATCATCTTTTGAGATCGCGGAAATCGTGAATTCTGATTCAATCCACTTTTTAGCCGCATCTGCATCCGCGAAGCTTGGCGTCGTAAACAGCGCCAGCGCCACTGCGGCCGAGGCCAACAGTTTCGTCTTCATAGGTATCCTCCCTTAGTTTTTCTCGCGCCTGGTGACCAGACGTTCAGCAAGGATCAAACGAAACAAAACGAATGTCAATAGGGTTGAAAGCGAAATATTTCGCGTTTCGCAGTGCAGCATTCTTGCATTAAACGAAAAAAAGTGAAAATACTCGCTGACCATGCTCGCCCTTTCGCCCCGCCAACAGCAGATTCTCGCCCTTGCCCGGCAATCGGGTAACGTTGGTGTGGAAGAACTCGCTGATCGGTTCGAGGTCACACCACAAACCATCCGCAAGGATTTGAACGAGCTTTGTGACGGACGCCTGCTGGCGCGCACCCATGGTGGTGCGATGTTGTCATCGGGCGTGGAGAACATGGCCTATGAAGCGCGCAGGCAAATCGCGGCGGGGGAAAAGCAATCCATTGGTCAACGGGCGGCGTCACTCATCCCCAACAACTGCTCCCTCTTCATCAACATCGGCACGACGACCGAGGAAGTTGCACGTTCACTTGTTGACCACGAAGGCTTGCTTGTCATCACCAACAATTTGCACGTGGCCTCCATCCTGATGTCGCGCCCGAAAATAGATGTCATCATTGTCGGTGGCAGCGTGCGCCGCACTGACGGTGCGATTGTTGGCGAAACCGCCGTCGATGCCATCAGCCAATTCAAAGTTGACCATGCCGTGATGGGCGTCTCCGCCATTGACGACGACGGCGCTCTCCTGGACTTTGATGTCCGCGAAGTGCGCGCCGCGCAAGCCATCATGAACAATTCGCGCAACGTCATTCTGGTCGCTGACTTCATGAAATTTTCGCGTTCAGCACCTGTGCGCGTGGGTCACATGTCGCAGCTTGATGTTTTTGTGACAGACCGCACCCCGCCTGAAGCCATCGTAGACCTGTGCCGCCACAAGGGCGTGGAACTGCACATCACAGAAGAAACGCCACTTGCCGGGAATGTTGTGAGTATTGCATGAAGACCTATGACCTGTTCATCATCGGTGGTGGCGTAAATGGATGCGGCATTGCACGTGACGCGTCTGGCCGGGGGCTTTCGGTTTTTCTGGCAGAGCAAAATGATCTTGCATCAGGCACATCATCAGCCTCGACAAAACTGATACACGGCGGCTTGCGTTATCTCGAACACTATGAATTCCGGCTTGTGCGGGAAGCACTGATCGAAAGGGAAGTGCTGCTGCAATCAGCACCCCACATCATCTGGCCGCTGCGTTTCGTGCTGCCCCACCACGACGGCCTGCGTCCGCGCTGGATGATCCGTCTGGGTCTTTTCATGTACGATCACCTGGGTGGCCGCAAGATTCTGCCGCCCACGCGCAGTGTGGATTTGGTGACAGATGAAACCGGGAAACCTCTGAAGGAAGACTTCACACGCGGCTATGAATATTCGGATTGCTGGGTTGAAGACGCACGACTCGTTGTCTTGAACGCACGCGATGCCAAAAACCGTGGCGCGGACATCCGCACACGGGCGAAAGTGCTGACGGCACGGCGCGACGGTGCGGAGTGGAGCGTCGACATTGAAAGCGCTGGCAGGACAGAAACCATCCGTGCCAAAGCACTCATCAATTCAGCCGGTCCATGGGTCAGCCAGGTCTTGGGCCAGGTTGTGGGACAGAACGCGCCTGCAAAAATCCGCATGGTCAAAGGCAGCCATCTCGTCGTTGATAAACTCTACGATCACGACCGCTGCTACATTTTCCAGAACGCCGATGGCCGCATTTGTTTTGCCATTCCCTATGAGCAGAACTACACGCTGATCGGAACCACGGATGAAGACCACAAGGGTGATCCTGGGAAGCCGCAGATCAGTGACGAGGAAACTGACTACATGTTGGCCGCTGTCAGCGAATATTTTCGCAAACCTGTGACGCGTGCCCAGGTGAAGTGGGCCTATTCCGGCATCCGGCCACTCTATGACGACGGCGCTTCAAAAGCCCAGGAAGCCACACGCGACTATGTGCTGAAAGTGGATCATGCCGATGGCCAGGCCCCATTGCTTTCCGTTTTTGGCGGCAAGATCACCACCGCCCGCAAACTGGCCGAATCCGTGATGGACGAAATGAAACCGTTTTTCCCCGGCATGAAAGCCTCATGGACCGCGGGCAGCACGTTGCCCGGTGGTGATATTGCCCATGACAAGGTTGAAGCGAAGATCGCGGATTTGCAGAATAAATACTCTTTCCTTAAACCTTCAAATATCCGTCGCTTGTTCCGCGCCTACGGCACTGAAGTTGAATCCATACTTGGCGGAGCTCGCTTTGCTTCTGATCTCGGTCTGTTCTTTGGACCTGTGACCGAGAAGGAAATTGACCACCTCCGTAAAAACGAATGGGTGGTGTCAGCCGAAGATTTGCTCTGGAGACGTTCTAAGCTCGGGCTGCACATGAACGCGGCTGAGCAGGCCGCACTCAAGGAATTTTTGGAGCCGCAAGTTGACAGCGCCGTTGTTGTGAAAGGCGCGCGTAAACAGACGTGACGTGAGCTCGTTCAATCGAAGTCTAGCATAAGGGAGAATGTCGTGACATCAATGATGTGGGCCGCTCAATTGCACGAAGCGACGAAGCCGCTTGTCGTCACCCGTATTCCCGTACCGCGCCCCGGCACCGGCGAGTTGCTGTTGAAGCTCGAAGCCTCCGGCGTCTGCCACACCGACCTGCACGTTGCTGATGGATCCTCCTTCGCCGCCAATGCGCCAGCGCCCTTGACGCTGGGTCATGAGGGCATTGGCCGTGTGGTTGAATGTGGCCCCGCCACAAAAACGCCGATTGGAACGCGCCTCGGTGCACCTTGGATTCACGATACGTGTGAACACTGCCGCTCATGCCTCACAGGCTGGGAGTCCTACTGCGCTGGCCAACACGCCCACGGCTTCAACGCCCAAGGCACTTTTGCGGAATATGTCATCGTCAAGGAAAAGCATGCTGCCGTCATACCTGATGGGTTGGACAGCATCATTTCCGCACCCCTCATGTGCGCTGGCCTCACGGCCTATGGCGGTGTAGCAAAGTCGGGTCTGGCACCCGGCAAACTCGGCGTCATCAATGGCTGCGGCGGCTTGGGCCAATACGGAATTCAGCTGGCGAAGTTAACGGGAGCCACCGTTGTCGCAGTAGACACCAGCCCCGCCAAACTGCAGGAAGCCGCAAGACGGGGCGCAGATGAATGTGTGCTGGCCGACGACAAGGCCGTGGACAAAATCAGGGCCATGGGTGGTGCCGATGCGGTTCTGAACTTTGCGCCGTCACCCAAAGTCTGGCCGCTTATCACCGGCGTGGTCAACAACTTCGCGCAAATCGTCGCTGTCGCCATGGTGCCTGATCCCGTGCCCCTCAACATGGAATGGCTCACCTACAATGGTGTGAACATCACAGGCACAGCCGTGGGCACACGCCAACAAATGGCGGATTTTCTCAAGCTGGCGGTGAAACACAGAATAGAAATCTCCACTGAAGCCGTGAAGCTTGCAGACATCAACGCGTCAATGCATAGGTTGCACACGGGCCAGGTCACAGGCCGGTTGGTGATCGCATTCTGAGAGGAACTTGAGATGGTAACGATAGCCCTGTTCGGCGCCGGCGGAAAAATGGGCCAGCGCCTCGGCGCAAATCTCAAGCGTTCCGCATACACCGTGCGCTACGTCGAAAACGCGGAAGCAGGCCAGAAGCGCGTCAAGGAAAATCTGGGCGCGGATTGCCATTCTGCAACGGATGCCATCAAAGGCGCGGATATTGTCGTACTGGCCGTTCCAGACACACACATCGGCAAAGTCGCAAATGGTATCGTTGGCCAACTGGCACCAGGCACCATGATCATTGTGCTCGATGCGGCAGCACCTTTCGCTGGCCATCTGCCGAAACGCGATGATCTCACTTACTTTGTCACCCATCCCTGCCATCCGCCCATCTACAATGATGAAACTGAAACCGCCGCAAAACGTGATTTCTTCGGAGGCATCGCCGCCAAGCAGCACATCGTGTCCGCTCTCATGCAAGGCCCGGAACCTGATTACGCCAAAGGCGAGGCCGTGGCCCGCACCATCTGGGCGCCTGTGATGCGCTCGCACCGCTTGACCGTGGAGCAAATGGCTTTGCTGGAACCGGGATTGGCCGAAACGCTCTGCGGCTCATTGTTGGATGTGATGCGTGAGGCACTGGATGAAGTGGAACGCCGCGGTGTTCCACGCGAAGCCGCAAGGGATTTTTTGTTGGGCCACATGAATGTCATGGGCGCTGTGTTGTTCAAGGAAATCGAAGGCGTGTTTTCCGACGCCTGCAACAAGGCCATCACATTTGGCAAGCCCGTGCTGATGAAAGACGACTGGAAACGCATTTTTGAACCTGAAGAAATCGCAGCCTCCATCCGCCGGATCACCTGACTGTGGCCTTGCGCGGCGTGCTCATTGGCTGCGGCTTCTTCTCCGTCAACCACATGCACGGCTGGCGCGCTGCCAGGGGCGCAGACATTGTCGCGATCTGCGACATGAGTGAAAATCGCTTGAAAGCGGTTGGCGACCTGTTCAGTATTTCCCGGCGTTACACTGATGCGCGCGAAATGCTGTTGGATGAAAAACCAGATTTCGTCGACATCGCCACAACAGCGGGCAGCCATCGCCCATTGGTGGAACTCGCAGCTGAACTTGGCATCGCCGCAATCTGCCAAAAACCCTTCGCCCTGAACATGGCCGACGCCAAAGCCATGGTCGTTGCATGCAGAAGCGCGAACGTGCCCTTGATGGTGCATGAAAACTTCCGTTGGCAATCACCCGTCATGAAAGTTAAGGAAATCATTGCGTCAGGCGAGATCGGAAAACCCTTCTGGGGCCGCGTCTCTTTCCGCTCTGCATACAACGTCTTTTCCGGCCAACCCTATCTTGCCGAAGGCGAACGCTTCATCGTCGAAGACCTCGGCATCCACGCGCTGGATGTGGCGCGCTTCCTTTTGGGTGACGCGGCATCAGTCACCGCACACATCACCCGCATCAACCCCAGGATCAAAGGCGAAGACGTCGCCACCATGTTGCTGAACCACGGCAATGGTGTTGCGTCAGTGGTGGACTGTTCCTACGCCACGCGATTGGAAATCGAACCGTTCCCTGAAACGCTGATCGAGATTGATGGTGATCTGGGCACCTTGCGACTTTCGCAAGGCTACAAACTCAGCGTGACGTCACCGCAAGGGACCCGACACTTGGATGTGGCACCGCCACTCCTGCCTTGGGCCTCGAGGCCATGGCACAATATCCAGGAAAGCGTTGCACTCATCCAGCAGCATTGGGTGGATTGCTTGCAAAGTGGCAAAGAGCCTGCCACTTCGGGCCGCGACAACTTGCAAACATTTGGTTTGGTGGAGGCTGTCTACAAAAGCGCGCGCGATGGAAAAACAGTGCAACTGGCCGATATCGTTTAGGTCGCAGTCGCCAGCCGGTCCCGGCACACCTGCAACGTCTCTTCCATCGGACGCTTCCACCAATTTGCAGCGGAGAATATTTCAACCTCCACCGCCCCCGCATAACCTGCATCCTCTGCGCAGCCTCGAAACCCGCGCACGTCAATCACACCATCACCCATCATGCCCCGGTCATTCAGGACATCCGTTGTCGGCACCAGCCAGTCGCAGACATGCAATCCGAAAATGCGGTTCGCGGTCCCTGCCCGTGCAATGTCGCGCTTCAAGTTCGGGTCCCACCATGTGTGATAACAATCAATCACCACGCCAATGTTGGGATCGCCGACCGCATCACAGCAGTCCAATGCCTCTGATAAAAGTGTGAGGCAAGAACGGTCTGCGGCATAGACTGGGTGCAAGGGTTCAAGGCCGATCTTCACGCCGATCTTCGCGCCACGCGCCACCATTTCACCACAGGCCTCGCGAACCTGTGCCCGCGCAGACTCCAAATCTTTTGAGCCAACAGGCAATCCACCGACTACCATCACAAACACGGGCGCACCCAGCACTGCTGCATCATCAAGCGCCCGGATGTTGGCCTCCACATTGGCGATATAGTCGCGCTGGTTGTTCGCGGGGATGTAGGTGCTGCGGCAATACCCGGAAATTTTCAGGCCCGCATCGCGGATGTGCCGTGACACGGCCTTCACATCCTGGCCCTCAATCTCACGCCGCCACGGCGCAATTTGCCCAAAGCCCGCACGCGCAACCGCGTCAATGACTTCGTCAATGGGCGCTTGAAACCCAAGTGTTGCCGTGTTGATCGAACACTGCGCAAGATTGTCTGAAAGATCACGCACCATAAATCGCCAACAGCTTTTTCATCCGGGCGATGGCCAGGTCTGGGTCACGCAACAATCCGGCCTGGTCCGCCAATTTGAAACACAGTACAAAATAGGGGAGGGGCCGCATGGCTTGCGCGCCATTCACCATCACAAAATGATTCTGGTGGCCGTTCAGCCATGCGAGGAACACGATCCCGGTTTTGTAGAATTGCGTGGGTGCGCGGAAGATCAATCGTGACAGCGGCACCGTTGGTTCCATCAATCGATTGTAACTTTCGCGGTCACCCAATGCCAAAGCCTCAAGTGCCGCCGAAGCGGCTGGCGCAATGGCATCAAAGATGCCGAGCAAAGCGTGGGAATGACCCTTCTCGTCGCCGGCAATCAAGTCGGGATAGTTGAAGTCATCGCCGGAATACATCTTGACTGACGCAGGCAATCGCCGGCGCATGGTGATTTCTTTCTGGTCGTCGAGCAATGAAATCTTGATGCCATCAACCTTTGCAAAATTGGCTTCAATCACGTCCAATGCCGTTTTCATCGCGTGTTCAAAATCAATCCCACCCCAGTATCCGTCGAGAGCCGGATCAAACATCCCACCGAGCCAATGCAGGATGACAGGATGATCAGCCTCCGCCAGAACACGCGAATAAACCTTCACATAATCGTCAGGAGACTTCGCCACGCGCACCAGCGCGCGGCTCGCCATCACAATGACGCGGCCACCCAACTTCTGGATCGCATGCAATTGCTCCAGATAGGCGCGGATCACATCATCAATTGAACCCGCATCCTGTGGTGCCAGATGATCTGTGCCACACCCCGACGCAACCTTGCTTGCACGGTCACCCGCATTCGCCAGCGATTGCTTTATCAGTTCAAGTGCACTCGGCCAATCCAGCCCCATGCCACGCTGTGACGTGTCCATGGCCTCGGCGATGCCAAATCCGAGATCCAGCAAATGCGAGCGAAACGCCAATGTGGTTGTCCAGTCAATGGCAGGTTTGCCCGATGGATCAGCATCGGCCAGCGGCTCAGCAACAACATGCGCCGCCGCATAGGCAACACGGTTGAACGGAGTCTTCGGCATTGCTGCCGGCAAAGGCGTGCCGCGCAGAACATAATCACCATCTGGAAAGCGGATCTGCATCAATCAATACCTCACCGTGAGAAGCCCGCCATCCGCATAGATCGGTTGACCGACTGTGTACGGCAAAAGACCGGACGCGAGTGTCACCGCAATCCGTGCCACTTCATCAGGCGACCCGAAGCGCTTGATCACAGTCAGGCCATCCTCAATCAATGCGTCATACCTCGCCTTTGACGGCGCCGTCATGTCCGTCTCTATGAAGCCTGGCTGAATCTCGTAACAGCCGATGTCCTCATTCGCCAGGCGCGACGCGAACAGGCGTGACATCATTGAAGCCGCTGACTTCGACATGCAGTATTCGCCGCGTGCAATCGAGACGGCAGAAGCATTCGCTGACGTGATGGTGACGATGCTGCGGTGGCATTCGGTGATGGTGTCGCGCACGCGGCGCGCAAAGGCTTGCGTCAGAAAGAAAGTGCCACGCGCATTGACGTCCATGCAGCGGTCGAAACTTTCAGGCGTGACATCCAGAAGATCACCACGCGACAGCACGGACACACCCGCGTTGTTGACCAGTGTGGTCAGCGGCCCAAGTGCTGCCTGCGCCTCATCCAGAAGTTTATCATGCGCGGATAAATCACTGATGTTACATGACAAAGCCGCTGTCTTCAGGCCCATCTCGGCGATCTGCCTCGCCACGGCGTGCAATTCTTCACCGGCCTCGATGTCCGTCACGGCAACATCGAAATTTGCCCGTGCAAAACCAAGAGCAATCGACTTGCCGATGCCACGCCGCGCACCAGTGACCAGCACCTGTCCCATCACGATAATCCCCCATTGCCTTCCATGCGTTTGATTTCTTCCGCCGTACACAACATCCGCAGAACTGTTTCTGTGTTGAAGGCCAGCCTGTCTTCCAATGCGCGTCCACTCATCATGTCCCGCTCAAACACGATTGATCCTGTGTGCCGGTTTGTCAGGTAATAGTAGCCGATGGCCGCAATGGTGATTTGCACCTGGACCGGGTCAAGCCCACTGCGGAAATGGCCCGCCGCAACGCCCCGGTCCATCAATGCCTGCATGCGGCCAACAAAGGCGCGGCTCATGTCTGGTGTGCGTTTCGATTTCTTGAGGTGCCTTGCCTTGTGCAGGTTCTCGCTGTTCACCAGCGTGATGAATTCCGGATGCGCAATGAAATAGTTCCAAATGAAGGCCACCAGTTTGCGCAAGGCTGCCACGGGTTCCTCATGGTCAAGTCCCAATGCGGATTCGGCATCGCGGAACTTGGCATATGCGTTTTCCACGGTGATGCCAAACAGGTCATCCTTATTTCCGAAATAGTGGTAGAGCATGCGTTTGTTGGATTTTGCCGCCGCCGCGATTGCATCCACGCGTGCGCCGCCCAGGCCATGCTTGGAAAATTCCTTTGCAGCCGCCTCAAGGATGCGCGACTTTGTTGCTTCCGGGTCTCTGGTCTGTGACTTTTTCGGTTTCACAAGATCGCTTGCCATTAAATAACTATCTGGTTATTTGTAGACCTGACAAAGGCAAAGCACAAGTGCAACATGGCAGGCTATGACTATATCATCGTGGGTGGCGGCTCGGCGGGTTGCGTGATGGCCGCGCGCCTGAGCGAGATGCCGGATGCCCGGGTGCTGTTGCTGGAGGCGGGGCCGCCGGACACCAACCCTTTCATTCACATGCCCGTAGGCTTCTTCAAAATGACGTCAGGCAACCTGATCTGGGGCTATGAAACCGCACCCTTGAAACATGCCAACAACCGCAAGGCTGTTTATCCGCAAGCCCGTGTATTGGGAGGTGGCAGTTCAATCAACGCCGAGATTTATACACGTGGCTGCCCGGAGGACTACGACCATTGGGCCAAAGAAATGGGTTGCGCGGGTTGGAGCGACAAAGACCTTCAACCATTCTTCTTGAAATCGGAAGGCAACACCCGTTTGAGTGGCCCCCGTCACGGCACAGACGGACCACTGGCCGTGTCAAACCTGCGGTCTCATTCCCCGTTGTCCGACGCCTTTGTTGAGGGATGCGTTGAAATTGGCATGCCGCGCAACGACGATTTCAACTCTGGCACTCAGGCAGGGGCCGGTCTCTATCAAACCACAACCAGGAACGGCCGCCGCTGTTCTGCCGCCGTCGGATATTTGCGCCCGGCCCTGAAACGCCCCAATCTTGAACTGCGCACCGGGGTGACGGTCAAGCGCGTTGTCATTGAAGGTGGTCGCTCCACCGCGATTGAAATCATTGACAACGGCATCGTGACCCGGGTTGACGCGGACCGCGAAGTCATTGTGACGTCGGGCGCCATCGGATCACCGAAGCTCTTGATGCTGTCTGGCATCGGCCCGGTTGCCCATTTGAAATCCGTCGGCGTTGATGTTGTGCACAACTTGCCGGGTGTCGGCCAGAACTTCCACGACCACTTTTCAACTGACGTCACCTGGCAGCTCAACGGCCCACATTCCTATGACAAGTACAAGAAGCTGCACTGGCAGGCGCTGGCTGGACTGCAATATGCGTTGTTTCGAAACGGCCCGGTGGCTTCAAACATCGTCGAAGCCGGGGCTTTTTGGTGGGGCGACAGAAATGAAAAAACCCCTGACTTGCAGTTCCATTTCCTGGCAGGCGCAGGCGTGGAAGAAGGTGTGGGAACTGTCCCCGGCGGCAATGGTGCCACGTGCAACGCCTACCACACGCGGCCACGGTCACGCGGCAGTGTCACACTGCGCTCCAACAAAATTGGGGACGCGCCCATCATCGATCCCAATTCCTTCGCTGAACCCTATGATCTCGAACGCCACATCGAAGGTATCAAGGTCACGCAAGAGGTCGGCCGCTCAAGGGCTTTTTCGAAGTTTGTGGAGCGCGAACATTTCCCAGGCACTGCCTGCAAAACCAGACAGGACTACATCGACGTCGCCCGGGCCAATGCCCGGTCGTCTTATCATCCCGTCGGCACATGCAAATTGGGCGTGGATGAAATGGCGGTCGTCGATCTGTCCTGTCGTGTCCACGGCATAGATGGTTTGCGCGTCTGCGACAGTTCCATCATGCCACAAGTCGTTTCCTCCAACACCAATGCGCCCACCATTGCCATTGCAGAAAAAGCCGCCGACATGATCCGCGGCAACAGGTGAAGAATGCCCAGGATTGTTTCCGCTGATGAAGCCGTGCGCCACATCGCAGACACTGCCGTCGTGGCCGTCAATTCATCCTCTGGTCTGAATTGCCCAGACGCAATACTGGCGGCAATCGGCGAACGCTTTGACCGCGAACAATCCCCCAAGAACCTCACCATGCTTCACCCGATAGCTTCTGGCGACATGTTCGGCATCAAAGGCATCGGCCACATCGCCAAACCCGGCCTCATTGCAAAAACCATTGCAGGTTCCTATCCCTCAGGCCCATCAACCGCAGAGCCGCCGCAAATCTGGCAGATGATCACGGGCAACCAGATCGCCGCCTACAATGTGCCTTCAGGCATCCTGTTTGACATGATGCGCGAGGCGGCGGCCAAACGCCCCGGTGTCATCACCAAGGTGGGCCTCGACACCTTTGTTGATCCCGCGCAGGAAGGCTGCGCCATGAACGCCAAGGCAGCGGCAGAACCGATTGTGCGCAAGATCAATTTTGACAATGATGAATGGCTCTACTTTCCGGTGATCACACCGCAAGTATCAATCATCCGTGGCTCCACCTGTGACGCCCGCGGCAACATGACATTTGGACAGGAAGGCGCATATCTTGGCGCAATGGAGCTTGCACTTGCCGCCCACAACACAGGTGGCATCGTCATCGCCCAGGTGCGCGAGGTCGTGGAGAACAATACGCTGAAACCCCACGATGTCCGCGTGCCCGGAATTCTTGTCGACTACATCGTGGAAGTGCCTGACCAGTGGCAAACCACGCAGACACACTATGACCCAACGATTTCCGGTGAAGAAACCCGTGATCTCCAATCCTTCGCATTGATGGATTTTGGCACCAACAAAGTGATTGCACGGCGCGTGGCGCAAGAGTTGAAACAAGGCTGGGCCGTCAATCTCGGCTTCGGCGTCTCCGCCAACGTGCCCCGCATTTTCCTCGAAGAAAACCTGCATGGCCAATGTACCTGGATGTTGGAGCAGGGGCCGGTGGGCGGTGTGCCATTGCTGGAATTCCAGTTCGGCTGCGCATCCAACGCCGAAGCCTTCGTGCCGTCGGCCTATCAGTTCACCTATTTTCAGGCAGGCGGCTTCGATTGCTCGCTGTTGAGCTTCCTGCAGATCGATCGCGACGGTTCCGTCAACGTATCCAAACTTGCAGCCCGCCCCCATGTCACAGCGGGTGCGGGCGGCTTTGTCGACATCACGGCCCGCGCAAAAAAGATCGTCTACTCCGGCTTTTACAACGCGGGTGCGAAGATGGATATTGTGGGCGGACAGCTGCGCATCAACCAAGAGGGCAAAGTGAAGAAACTCACCCGTAAACTTGATCAGGTTTCTTTCTCCGGCCATCGTGGCAGAATGCAAAATCAGGACGTCACCTACGTGACAGAACGCTGTGTTTTAAAACTGGCCCGGGAAGGCATCGTCGTCACGGAAATCGCGCCGGGCGTTGAACTGCAAGCCAACATCCTTGACCAGTCAGAGTTTCCACTCATCGTGTCGCCAAACCTCAAAACCATGGATGCGCGACTGTTCAGCACCGACAAAATGGGATTGACGCTCCATGCATGACACTGGCGACAAACGCATTGAACTGGGCGTGGACATGCGCATTGCCACCATCCGCATCAACCGGCCGGAAAAACTCAACGCCCTCAACTTCGAAATGTTGCAAGCTCTGCAACGTGCCGCAGATGCAGTCGATGCCATGGGCGACGTACGCGCCGTCATCCTCACGGGTGCCGGCGAAAAATCGTTTTGTGCAGGGGGCGACATAGAAGCATGGTCAAGCTGGACAGCCGAAGACTTCGCCATGACCTGGGTCCGCATCGGCCACCGCGCATTCGATGCACTGGCCCGCATTCGCCACCCGGTGATCGCGGCCCTCAATGGCCACTGCCTTGGCGGTGGCTTGGAATTGGCGGTGACAGCGGATTTCCGCATTGCCGAAGACCATGTGAAAATTGGCCAACCTGAAACGAGCCTGGGCATCATAGCTGGTTGGTCCGGCACGCAACGGGCAGTGCGCCGTTTCGGCGCTCAGACAGTCCGGCGCATGGCATTGGCAGGAGAGGTATTCACTTCTGCAGAAAGCATTCAACTGGGCCTCGTCGACAAGATCGTGCCAAAAGGCGAAAGCTTTGCGTCGGCTCTCGCCCTCGCCAATCAAATCGCAACCCGAAGCCCGCAAGCCACCCGCATCACCAAGATGATGATCAACGCCGCCGAAGCTGAAGAGCGTGAGGCCGCAATGGAAGCGCTGGGTGGATACGTCTCCGCCGCCAGCAGCGATCTCGCCAAAGGTCTCAAGGCCTTTCGCAATAAAACCAAGCCGGAGTTCTGAACCATGAACATGCCAACCGCAAACGGAATTCCTGTGTTGGGGCTTGGCACATATCCGTTGACGGGCCTGCAGGCAGTTGACAGCGTCGCCATGGCCATCGACATGGGGCTTCGCCATATTGACACCGCGCAGATGTACGGCAACGAGCGTGATGTTGGCCGCGCCATCGCCAATGTGAAGCGCGATGAGCTGTTCATCGTCACCAAAGTCGATCCGTCAAACGTGCGGTCTTGGGATTTTGCAAAATCAGTGGAGAAGTCCGTCTATGAACTGGGCGGTCCTGTTGACTTGTTGTTGATCCACTGGCCGCCCGCTGACGCAGACATGGACGCCACACTGGACCTCCTCGCTGCGGAAAAAGCGAAGGGAAATTCCAAAGCAATCGGTGTCAGCAATTTCTCGGCGCAAATGATGCGCCATGCGCAGTCCCGATTGAAAGGCGAACTGATCTGCAATCAGATTGAATTTCACCCCTTGCTGGATCAAAGCAAAATTCTACAACAAGCACGGGATGTGGGCATGGCGCTTGCGGCCTACAGCCCGCTTGCGCGTGGTGCTGCCATGGAGCCTGAAATCATCCAAGCCATCGCGAAAAAACACGGCAGATTGCCATCGGAGATCGTCCTGCGCTGGATCATTCAGCAAGGTGTCGTCGCCATCCCAATGACAACCAAGCGCGAGAACCTTGCTTCCAACCTCCGTGCACTGACATTTGAATTGCCGGAAGAGGATATGGCGGCGATTTCGAGAATCGGAACACGCGGTGGCCGCACCATCAATCCGGCTTCAATGGCAGGTCGTTGGGACCCATAGCGCTTTGAATTTTTGCAGGCGCATGATCATACTGCAATCTCATCGTTTCAGACAAGACCCCCTGAAGGAGGAGCGCTATGCAATTGCGCGACTTCGAACGATGTGTAATCCTCTGTCGGTGAAAACAAGAGGGCATGACAACAAGGCCCCGTCAAAAGCAAAAACCAGAACTGCACAGAGAGGAATTGAAAATGGACGAGATGAAACATCTGATTCTTGAAGCTGCTTCGCGCCGCGACGTGTTCAAGAAACTTGGAAAGACAGCGCTCGCAGCCGCATTGGTTGCCGAAGCGGGCTTTAGCCCGGCCATGGCGCAAGCGCTCGCACCGTCGGGCAAGCCCATGAAAGCCGCCTTCTCCAATGCTGGTCTGCAGGCCACGTGGTGCGCCCAGGGCAAACAGGCTGCTGAAGCCTGGGGTAAATTGATGAACGTCGAAATCACCTGGTTCGACGGGGAACTCGCGGCCACCAAGCAACGTGCAGCCATCGACAACATGGCCACGCAAAAGTGGGACTTTGTCGCCATCCAGACTTTCGGCATTGGTACGTTGACTGATCCAATCCAAAAGATGATTGACGGTGGAACTCCCGTCATCGCCATGGACACGCTCGTGGCTCCTCCCGGCACCATCGCCATTCACACTTTCATCGCACCCGACAATGTGATGATGGGGGCTGCCGTCACAGCACAACTGATGAATGCCATCGGCGGCAAGGGCAACGTGGTGATGACGCAAGGCGCTCTCGGCCACTCCGGTGCCCAAGGTCGCGCCAAAGGCTTCAAGCAGGTGGCAGAGGCCTACACCAACGTGAAGCTCATCAATGAAGAACCCGCCGATTGGGATGTCACGAAAGTGGCCCGCATCTGGGATTCCATCCTGACTCAAAATCCGGACATCGCCGGCGCTTTCTTTCACAATGACGACATGGCCTTGGCCGCGCGCCAGGTGATGAAGCAGAAGGGCCGCGAAGGCATCATCATCGGTGGTGTGGACGCCATGGCACCGGCTGTGAACGCCGTGCTCGAAGGCAACATGTTGGCAACCGTCCGCAACCCGTCCTGCCGCATCCACGGCTGGGCTGTGGCCGCTGGCGTTGCGGCTGTGCAAGGCGGTGAAAAGGCGGGCAAGGACATTCCCGACTACATCCTTGCTGATGGCCCCGTCATCACCAAGGAAACCGCACCCGGTCATCTTTGGCTGCAGAAGAACTTCCTGATTTGAGTTGACGATGTCAGACGACAGTCAGGGCAGGGGCGTGAAAACGCCCCTGCTCGCACTCACCAACGTATCCAAATCTTTCGGCGGCATTGCAGCATTGCGCGATGTTGACTTTTCGCTGCTGGCTGGTGAGGTTCACGGCCTCGTCGGCGAGAATGGGGCTGGCAAATCCACGACCATGAAAATCATCGCTGGCGTCTATCCTGATTTTGAAGGAGAGATGCAGGTTGATGGCAAGAAGGTGAATTTCCGCTCAGCGCGGGACGCACTCGCCGCAGGCATCGGCATGGTGCACCAGGAACTCTCCGTCATTCCCGACCTAACAGTCGCTGAGAACGTGTTCCTCGGCAATCAGCCAACAAAGCTGGGCGGCGTAATTGATTGGGCCCGGATCAACAGCGAAGCCAAAAAACTCATTAGCAGCCTCGGCCTCGATATTGATCCGCGCACCCGCATGGGAACACTTCCTGTCGGTTTGCAGCAATTGGTGGAACTCTCCCGCGTGCTGTTTTCAGGCGCTCGCATCATCATATTGGATGAACCCACATCGGCGCTGTCTCCACCCGAAGTGAAGCGGTTGTTCGGCGTGTTGCGCAAAATCAAAGCCGAAGGACGGGGCATTGTTTTTATCTCCCACTTCCTCGATGACGTGCTTGAGGTTTCTGACCGCGTCACCATCTTCCGCAATGGCCAGAAAGTGGCTACAGAAACGACGGCTGGCCTTACCAAGGATGCCGTGATCTCCCACATGATCGGGCGCGGCTCCAAAGACATGCACATGGGCGAAAGTGCGGAATTAGAATCGGATGATTCAAAACCCATAGCCCTCGCCGCCGATGGTGTTGGCGACGGCCAAACCTTGCAGGATATTTCTCTCTCGCTCCGCTCCGGCGAGATCACCGGCGTCTATGGCTTCATGGGATGCGGACAAATTGAGTTGGCCCGCGCTTTGTTCGGCAAAGGCAAACTGAGAACCGGCCGTCTGATGTTGGACGGCAAACCCCACAGCTTCCGTTCCACATCAGCCGCCCGCGCCGCAGGCATCGCCTTCGTGCCGGAAAACCGCCGCATGATGCTGTTCCGCACCGAACCCGTTTACAAGAACATCTCCATCGCCATTCTGGATCACATTCACCGTTTCTTGCTGAAGCCTTCGAGAGAACGCTCCATCGCTGATAGTCATGCAAAAGACTTGCAGATCAAGCCACCCAAGACCGATATGACGCTCGGCCAACTTTCCGGTGGCAATCAACAAAAGGTGGCACTCGCCAAGTGGCTGACACATTTGCCAAAAGTGTTGATCCTGTCTGAACCCACGCGCGGCATGGATGTGGGCGCAAAAGAAGACGTCATCCGCATTGTCAAAAACCTACGTGACAAAGGCGTTGCCATTCTGGTGCTGTCAACAGAACCTGAAACCATTTTAACGCTGGCGGACCGTGTCAGCGTGTTGCGCAAGGGCCGCGTGGCCAAAGAATTTTCCAGGGGAACGCTGCACAAGGCTGACCTTTTGGCGGCAGCATAGGGGACAATGATGGAAGCAACTGAAACGCAATCACACAGCCGCGTCAAAAGTTTCTTGGCTGATCAGTTGCGCAATATCGCGCCTGTCTTCACACTTCTGGCGCTCGTCACTTTTTTCACCATCGCCAGCCCGACGTTTTTCTCTGTCGTCAACTTCATGAACATCCTCTCGCAGATATCAATCACAGCGATCATCGCAGTTGGTCTGACCTATGTGATCCTGACTTCTGAGATCGATCTTTCGGTGGCGGCCATTGCCAACGCAGTGGGCATCACCATCGCCTACTTCACATTGCAGCCGGACTACGTGAACATCGCCAACATTCCGCTGCCTGGTGTTGTCGCCATTATTCTTACACTGCTCACGGCCCTGTGCTTCGGCCTTGTCACCGCTTTCGGTGTCACATGGATCGGCATACCCTCATTCATCATGACCCTCGCCATGATGCAGATCGCCAATGGCGTGTCAGCACTTTTAGTGCGTGGGCAAATCGCCTATTCCTATCCTGACTTGATCACCACCCTCGGTTCTGGTTCCATCTTCGGCATCAGGTGGACCATCATTGTCGCCATTATCTTCCTGCTCGGTGGCCATCTCGTGCTCACCTACACGCGCTTTGGCCGCTACATCTACATGACCGGCGGCAACCGTGAGGCGGCTGAATATTCCGGCGTCAATGTCAAGCTCATCATCGGTTCAGTGATGGTGATCTCCGCCATGTGCGCCGGCATTGCCGGCATGTTGGCTGTCGCTTATTTCGGATCCGCCCAACAGAACCAGTTCGACTCATACCTGCTCGATGCTATAGCCGCCGTCGTCGTCGGTGGTACCAGCTTGTTTGGTGGGCGTGGTGGCATCGGCAACACCATCATTGGATTGCTTGTGCTCGGCGTGCTCAACAACGGGCTGGACCACATCCAGATCGACTCCTTCTTGAAAATCCTGATCAGGGGCCTCATTCTGCTGTCTGCCCTCATCATCAATGTCTACGCCCAAAATCTGAAGGAACGAACGGCTTGATCACCACACCAGATGGCTACACCGCGCAAACCACAGCGACACTCGCAGCTTGCCTCGCCAACGTCCCCGCACTCGCAACACGCCTCGGCGGAATACCAGAATCCTGGCGCATTGAAGAAGTGGGTGACGGCAACCTGAACCTCGTCTTCAAGGTCTACGGCCCCGCCGGTGCCATGGCCGTGAAACAGGCACTGCCCTATGTCCGCCTCGTCGGCGAAAGCTGGCCACTGCCGTTGTCCCGCGCTCACTATGAACACATGGCATTGTCCGAGCAGGCGAAACACACGGGCAAACTCGTTCCCCAGATCTATCACTACGATGAAACCCTGGCACTGATCGCCATGGAGTTGCTCGAACCCCACATCATCATGCGACACGGCATGATCGGTGGCACGGAGTATCCGCGCTTCGCCGACGACATTTCCACCTTCATGGCCCGCACATTGTTCTTCACCAGCGATCTCGCACTCACCGCCGACAAGAAGAAAGCCATGATCGGCGCATTCTCCGGTAATTCAGCGCTGTGCAAAATCACCGAAGACCTGATCTTCACTGACCCCTACCGCTTTGCGGACCTCAACCGTTGGACCAAACCCTACCTCGACCCCTACGCCGCCCAATGGCGCAACGACGGCGATCTCAAAGTCGCAGCGTCACGCCTCAAAATCAAGTTCATGTCTTCAGCTGAAGCCATGATCCACGGTGATCTTCACACCGGCTCTGTGATGCTGACAACAGAAGACACCCGCATCATCGATCCGGAATTCGCCTTCATGGGACCTATGGGTTTTGATGTGGGGGCGGTGCTCGCCAACATCTTGATCAGCTACTTTTCGCAAGATGGTCACGAAGAAAAATCAGGTGCCCGCGATTCCTACCGCGCATGGGTACTGACCACACTCACCTCAATCTGGAACAGCTTCGCCGGGAAATTTTTGGAGCTCTGGCGCAACAACCAAACCGGAGACGCCTATCCGCCTTCACTTTTCCAGGGCGAAATGGGGGCCATCCGCCTCGAAGCCGAACGACGCGCTTACTTGTCCCGCCTGTGGACCGACACCCTCGGCTTCGCCGCCGCCAAAATGATCCGCCGCATTCTGGGGCTGGCCCACAATATTGATCTTGAACATATCAAAGACGAAAAGCTGCGCGCCACCTGCGAAGCCCGAATTTTGACGATGGCACGGGACATGATGGTGAATACGGGGAATTATCCCAATGTGGAATCGGTGGCAGCGGCTGCGCAGGGCATGCGGAAGTGGGTGCCGCCGCTGGGCTAGAGCATCGGGAGCTCAACTGATTCACGATTTCCCTTTTGTCTTCCATAGGCGGGCTTGACCCGCCTACCCAGAACCACCCGCAGTCTGGTTCGGCGGCTCAAGGCCGCCGATGGAGAAATATGGAATTTGATCCCCCTTGATCGCCTCACGCTTTACCCCTTCACCCGCTCCGGAAACGCAACCGCCAGTGCCTCCCGGTTCGCCGCAATCACCCCGCGCTCTGTGATCAACCCCGTCACCAACCGTGCTGGCGTCACATCAAAAGCATAATTCGCAACCGGCGTTCCCCGCGCCGCAATTTCCACCGTTTCAATTTTACCATCCCGCGTCAGTCCAGTCATGAACAACACTTCATCCCCCGTGCGCTGCTCAATCGGAATGTCCCTCACACCATCACGCACACGAAAATCAATGGTGGGAGATGGCAATGCCACATAAAACGGCACACCATTGTCATGCGCCGCCAGCGCCTTGAGATAGGTGCCGATCTTGTTGCACACATCGCCATCCGCCGTGGTGCGGTCCGTGCCAACAATGCAAAGGTCCACCATGCCATGCTGCATCAAATGCCCTCCCGTATTGTCCGGGATCAGCGTGTAGGGCACACCGTGCTGCGCCAATTCCCAGGACGTGAGCGATGCGCCCTGGTTGCGCGGTCGCGTTTCGTCCACCCACACATGAATGGGGATGCCTGCATCATGCGCCATGTAGATAGGCGCCGTTGCCGTGCCCCAATCCACTGTCGCCAGCCAGCCGGCATTGCAATGCGTCAATACATTGACGCGCTCTCCAGGTTTTTTCTTGTTTGCGATCGCCTCAATCAACGCCAATCCATTGCGCCCTATGGCGCGGTTGATCTCCACATCCTCATCCGCAATGTCTGCCGCCCGCGCATAAGCCGCTGCAACACGCGCACCTGCGTCAACGGGCTTCAAATGCCGAACCATCTGGTCAAGCGCCCAGCGCAAATTGATTGCCGTGGGCCGCGTCTCGTGCAGCGCGTCATAGGCACGTTGCATCCCCGTATCCGAAGCATCCTCCCGCATCGCCAGCGCCATGCCATAGGCCGCAGTGGCACCAATCAGTGGCGCACCGCGCACCAGCATGTCCTTGATGGCCCGCGCCGCCGCCGCCATGGACGACAACGTGACAATTTCAAACCGATGCGGAAATTTGGTCTGGTCGATGATATCAACTGACCAGCCGTCTGCATTGAGCCAGATGGTGCGGGTGTGTTTGCCGTTGACGTTCATGGCCGCTCACATCTTCGCGTAGTCAATTTCGAGGAACGCGGCGACATTCGGAATCCAGATGTCACGCACGTATTCCGAATGCACGGGGTGATGGCTATAGGCATCGTAAGCGGCCTGGTCATCAAACTCCATGGAGAAGCCGTAAGCGTAGTCATTCTTTGCGCTCACTTGCTTGAGTCGTTCGAAATTCTTCACGGTCGGGAGCGGCACCAACACTTCGGAGGCTTTGAAGAATGCAGTCTCACCAGCTGAACCCTTCGCATGTTTCAATCGAAACACAACAGTATGGCGGATCATCTTCGACTCCAATTTCAGTTCATCGGCGCGCCGCCCTCGGCTTTGCGTTTCGTGATAAACTCATCAATAGCCTCGCCAATGCCAGCGTCAAGCGGTGGTTGTTCGTACTCGCGCAGCAACTGTTTCCAAATCCCGTTCGCCCGCTCCCGCGCCTGGATGCCACCACGCTCCAGCCAGTTCGGGTGGTTGTCCCAGTTTGAGAGCAGCGGCGAATAGAAGGCCTTCTCATAGCGTTGCATGGTATGTTCAGCGCCAAAGAAATGCCCGCCAGCACCCACATCACGGATGGCGTCAAAAGCGAGGCTGGCATCGTCCATGGCAATGGGATCGAAATAAGCCGCCATCATCTGCAACATCTCGGCGTCAAGGATGAGCTTTTCAAAACTGGCGGTGAGGCCGCCATGCATCCAGCCCGCCGCATGTTCAATCAGGTGCGCTCCCCCCATCATCGAACCCCACAGCGCCATCTGGCTTTCGTAAGCCGCTTGCGCGTCCACCTCATTGGCGGCGGTGACGTTGGAAGAGCGGTAGGGCACGCCGACATGCCGCGCCAATTGGCCCGATGCCTGCGCGGCCTTGGTGTATTCCGGCGTTCCGAAAGCAGGAGCACCCGAGCGCATGTCCACATTCGAAGTGAATGCGCCATACATGACGGGAACGCCGGGCCGCACGATCTGCGTCAACACTATACCCGCCATGGCTTCGGCATGTTGCTGCACAAGGGCACCAGCAAGCGTCACCGGGCTCATGGCACCGGCAAGCGTGAAGGGCGTGATCACATTCACCTGTCCATGTTCCGCCATGGCGATCAATCCTTCCGCCATCGGAATGTCGAGTTGCAAAGGCGAATTTGTGTTGATGATGCCGAGAAGCGCAGGGCGATCCTTTAATCCATCAGCAGTCGTGTTGAGCATGAGGGCGGCAAGCGCAATGCCATCCATGGTGCGGGCATGACCAAGCGTCTGCGTCTGCCAGTTCTTGTCAAGCAGCGTAATCTGCGCCTTGTAGATATCGAGGTGCCGCGTATTGGCGGGAAGGTCCAGAGGCTCAAACGGCCCGCCGCCTTCCTGGTGGATGATGTTGAGGGATTGGATGACACGCAGGTAATCGCACATTTCGGCAAACGTTCCGTCCCGCCGCCCCTTGTCGTTGTCCATCACATAGGCAGGTCCGCCGACAGAAGCGAAAATGCAATCTGTGCCACCAAAGAAGAGATCATGGTCCGGGTTGCGGGCGGCAAGCGTGAAGGACGTTGGAACCAATCGTAAAAACTGCATCACCAGCGCCGGATCAAACGTCACCGTTTCATTGACCACCGTTGCACGAGCAGACGCGTAGAATGACCTGGCACGATCATCGAGAACGCGCATGCCGATCTGTGACAGAACCAACAGCGCCTTTTCATGCAGGGCGCTGACGTGGTCGGCGCTCAACACTTCAATCGGCGCATAGGGCCGTGTCACCCGCCCGAACGGGCGTTGGTGCAAATCACCGATCACCCGGATTGTCTTGGCGGCGCGGCGTCTGACGTTCATTCAGCGGCCAGCGCGGTGATGAAATCACGCGGCGCAAACGGCGCGTCGCGCAACACCATGATGTCTTTGGCCGCAACACCGAGTTCCCGCGCCGTTTTGTGGCCGCTGTAAACAGCATGTGCGATGGCACCGGGCGCATGGGCATCGCCAGCGAGTTTGACAGATGCAATGCCAGCAGACTTGCAGTCGCCGTTCAAAAGATCGTCGTATAGCTTGCTGCCGCCCAAACGCTGTCCGACGATGACCAGTGACTGCGCCGCAATGGATCGTGGCTCACCCGAAAATATCTGCGCCAACTGCAACGTCTCGCCATCAAAGCCCGCGACAATTTCGAGGCTGCGTATGGCAATGCCGCGCCGTCTGAGGGCAGCATGGATGAGCGGTTGCTCATTGGTCATGAATGTCCAAGCGGCGGCGGCACCCGCCGTGGTGATGTAGGTGACGTCCCGGCCCTTGGCGGATAAATCTTCGGCAACGGCGGAACCCAGATAATAGTTGTCGAAATCGAAGACCGCAATCGGCCCTTCCGGCACAACGCCGCGTGCAAGATCATCCGGTGTGTAAACGCCGGGATGGTCAATCTGTCCCGCCGGAATTTCATTTGCGCCGCACAGAACTTTCAACCAGCGCGCACCCGTGGCAACCACAACATGCTCCGCGCCAAATCCAAGCACATCTTCCGCCGTCATTTCACTTTCAGGATAGAGCGAAACACTGGCCATTTGCTTCAATTGTCCGAGGCGATATTCAGCCACGCGGTTCCATGTCTTGAGGCCGGGAAGCGAAGTTTCCCACAACAATCTGCCGCCAAATTCCCGGTGTTTGTCCGCGAGTGAAACCTCAAAGCCGCGCCGCGCCAATGTCAGCGCCGCTTCCAGTCCGGCTGGTCCACCACCAACAACCAAGACTGTACCTTTTGAATCGCGTTTCACTTTCTCCGGGTGCCAGCCGCGCCGCCATTCTTCGCCAGCCGTGGGGTTCTGTGTACAACGCACCCACACACCATCGTGCCACGACGAAATGCAGATGTTGCAGCCAATGCATTCACGGATATCCGCCTCGCGGCCCTCGTTGATTTTGTTGGGCAGGAACGGATCGGCAATCGAAGGTCGCGCCCCGCCGATAAGGTCAAGCACACCCCGCTTGATTTGGCTCACCATGGTGTCCGGCGAGGTGAAACGGCCAACACCAACAACGGGTTTGTCCGTCACCTTCTTGATGAAATCAATCACCGGCTCGTGGCTGCCCTCCGCCGTAAAGCGCGATGCCGCACAATCCGCAGCACTATAATCCATTTTCACATCAAACAGGTCAACAGCATCACTCAGATATCCGATGACCTCATGCGCCTCAGACTCCGCGACATCTGACACCCGCGCCCGCAACTCCTGCATCGAAATCCGCAACGCCACGGCACATCGCCCGTGCGTCGCTTCACGCACGGCGTCGAGTAGCTCAAGTGTCAACCGCACACGGTTCTTGACCGGGCCGCCATATTCATCTGTACGCTGATTATATTCGGGCAGCAGAAACTGGTAGGGCAGGTACCCCATGCCGGAATAAACATAGAGAATGTCAAAGCCCGCCTGTTCCGCCCGCACCGCACCTTCCCGGTGCCAGGTGATCAGGTCCTTGATATCCGCCTTGTCCATGATCTTCGGCCGCGACGCTGACATGAAGCCCACATGGGTGGCCATCCATGGAACACCAGACGGCGACAGTGGCGGGAAACGCGTGGTGCGGTTCATCGCCGCCGCCCCACCATGCCAAAGCTCCACGCCCGCAAGTGCGCCGCGGCGGTGCACGGCGTCCGTCATCACGGCGTGGGACCGCACATCCGCCTCGTCCCACAGCGTGGCATTGGGAAACGGGCTGTCATCAGACGACGGATGAATGGAGCAGGCCCCGGTGCACACAACGCCCCAGCCACCCTCAGCTTTGGTCTCCCGAAATGCCGCGCGCACATGCGGGTTCGCATTCGTCATGCCGGACGCATGAGGCACCTGGTAGAAGCGGTTCTTCGCCGTCTTCGGGCCGATTTTCACAGGTTCAAAAAGTATGTCATAGCGCGGATTGCGTGTCATGGCCGCAGTGTAGGTGGGTTGTCGGCGATGCGTCAATGTTGACCGCAACACACGACCTGGCGCAAGCTTCGTGCATGCTGAACGTGCGGACTGAGTTTCAAGAAAAAGTGAAGGTTATAGAAAACATCTTCATTCCCATGCGCGATGGTACGCAGCTCGCCGCAAAAATCTGGTTGCCGCAAGACGCCGGACAAAACCCGGTTCCCGCCATCTTCGAACTCATCCCTTACCGCAAGCGCGACGGCACCCGCACACGGGACCAGGGCATCCACATGTATTTCGCCGGCCATGGCTATGCGAGTTTACGTGTCGATATCCGGGGATCAGGAGACAGCGAAGGCATCATCACGGACGAATACACGCCGCAGGAACAGCAAGATGGTTGTGAGATCATCGCGTGGCTGGCGCAGCAGCCATGGTGCGACGGCCAGGTGGCTATGATCGGCATTTCCTGGGGCGGCTTCAACGGCCTTCAAATCGCCGCCCTCCAACCCTCCGCATTGAAAACCATCATCACTGTTGGCTCCACCGATGACCGTTACGCCACCGATGTGCACTACGTCGGCGGTTGCCTCTCGAAGGACAATTTCGACTGGTCTTCCACGATGTTCGCCCACAATGATTTACCACCCGATCCCGTGATCGTAGGTGAGAAGTGGCGCGACATGTGGATGCAGCGCATCAAGGCCAATGAGCCGTGGATCATTCCGTGGCTTCAACATCAGCGCCGCGATGGCTATTGGAAACAAGGTTCGGTCTGCGGGGACTTTTCCAAAATCAAAATCCCCGTCTATGCCGTCTCGGGCTGGGCAGACAATTATTCCGAAAGCATTCCGAGATTGTTGGCTGGCCTTGGAGGCCCGCGGCTCGGGTTGATTGGCCCGTGGGCCCATTCATATCCCCACGACGTCGCCGTCGGTCCCGCCATTGGTTGGTTGCAGGAAGCATTGCGCTGGTTTGACCATTGGATGAAGGGCAGGGACACCGGCATCATGCGCGAGCCAATGTTGCGGGTGTGGATGCAGGAGTCCGTGCCGCCGCAGACATGTTATCTGGAACGCGCCGGGCGCTGGGTAGGCGAAACGCAGTGGCCATCACCACGCATCATGCCGACAATTTTTCATCTCAACAGGGCCGGCGCTTTGCAGGCCCGCAAGGCGAAGTCATCAGCCACAACCATCTGCTCGCCCCTCTGGGTAGGCCTCGCAGCAGGTGAAGTGGGCCGCTACGGTGAAGACGCGGAATGGCCGACGGACCAGCGCGAGGACGATGGCGGATCGCTGGTGTTTGTGTCGGAGCCACTCAAGGCACGGACGGAAATTCTGGGCGCGCCGAAACTGCATCTCACGTTTTCATCGAACAAACCTCAAGCCCTTGTCGCCGTGCGTGTCAATGACGTGATGCCGGACGGGCGCTCAACGCGTGTCGCCATCGGCCTTCTCAATCTCACCCACCGCGACAGCCATCAACACGCGACAGCATTGACGCCAGGAAAAGTTGAAACAACCATTGTCGAACTCGACGATATCGCCCACGCATTTCCAGCAGGCCACCGCATTGCTGTCTCAATCTCGACGACCTACTGGCCCATCGCCTGGCCCTCGCCGGAACTGGCGACACTGACGGTGCACACTGGTGAAAGCCGGCTTGAACTTCCGGTTCGTCCACCCCGCAAAGAGGACGAAGCCATGCGCGTCTTCGATCCGCCGGAGGCCGCACCGCAAACACCCTACATCTCGCACGATCTCGAAAACACACTCACCCGACGTGTCACCCGTGAATTGCTGACCGGCAAGATGACCGTGGATTTTCCGCGCTGGACGTTTCGGAAAGACATGCGTGACATTGGTGTTGTCTGCACGTCCACCGCCCTTGCCCGATACGAAATCACCGACGGCGATCCATCGTCGGCAACACTTTCGACGGACTACATGGTGGAACTGGCGCGACCCGACACCACCATCCGCCACCACAGCACGGGCCGCTTGACTTGCGACCACGCGCATTTCATCGTCGAGATGTCGCTTGATGTTTCCGAGAACGGCACATCGGTTTTCAAACGCCAGTGGCACGAAAGGATTGCCCGTGACATGGTCTAGCCATCTGCGATGCTGACTTATGCCATCAAGCGCATAGGCCTTGCCCTTCTCATCATCTGCGTGGTGATGCTGGCCATGTTTGCGATGGTGTTTCTGGTTCCGGGCGATCCGGCGTCTCTCGCCCTCGGCCCCCGCGCCACACCAGCATTGAAACTGGCTTTGCAGCAACGCATGGGACTGGACCAGCCGGTCTACACACAAATCTGGCGCTTTTTTTCCAGCGCGGCCCAGGGCGATCTGGGTGTCGATGTCTGGTCAAAACGGCCCGTCATGGACATGATCCTTGAAGTCTTTCCGAAAACCCTGCTGCTCGGTGCCATTGCCATCGGTGGTGCGCTTGTCTTTGGCATCGCCCTCGGCTGCCTAGCGGTGGTGTGGCGCGACACCTGGGTTGATCGGTTCCTCGCCATTATCTCAGTCAGCATGATCTCCGTGCCATCGTTTGTGGTCGCGATTTATCTGCTGCTCATTTTCGCGGTCTGGCTCGGCTGGCTGCCTGCCATTGGTGCGGGCGAAGAGGGTGATCTGTGGAGCCAATTCAAGGCCATCATCCTCCCCGCATTCGCCATCGGCATCACCTGGGTAGGCTATCTTGCACGTCTCATCCGCGCTTCTCTGCTCGAAGTCATGGGCGCGAACCACATCCGCACCGCCCGTGCCTTCGGTTTGCCCGAACGCAAAATTCTGCTGCGCTATGCGCTGCGCATCGCCATCGTTCCCACCATCGCCATCCTCGCCGTCGGCTTTGGCTCTATCCTCTCCAGCGCAGTGTTCGTCGAAACAGTTTTTTCGCGTCCCGGCATCGGCACCTTGATCACCAGTGCCGTGCAAAAACGCAACTATCCCGTTGTCATGGGAACCGTGTTGTTCATGACCGCTTTCTATCTTGTGGTGGTCACGCTGGCTGATGTGTTGACTGCGCGACTGGATCCCCGCATCCGAGATGCCTTCCGTGGCTGACGTTTGGCGCAGTCTCCGGCGCGATTCATTGGGCATGATGGGAGCGGCACTGGTGGCAATATTCATTCTCGCCGCCCTCTTCGCACCTTGGTTGTCCCCCTTTGATCCCCTGAAAATAAACGTCACCAACAAATTTGCCAGTCCCGGCTTTGAACACTGGGCAGGCACAGACCAGTTGGGCCGCGATCTTCTCTCCCGCCTGATTTACGGTGCCCGCACAGCCCTCGGCATCGCTCTCATCGCAACAGGCATATCCGGTGTGGCGGGCCTGATTTTAGGCATAATCGCAGGCTACGGCCCACGCTGGCTCGATGGTTTCCTGGTCCTCGTGTTTGACTCGATCACCTCGCTCCCCATGATCATGCTGGCACTCGCGGTCATCACAGTGCTGGGACCATCCATCACCACACTCATCATGGTGGTCGTGCTGATCTCCATACCCGGCTACGCCCGTTTCATCCGTACACTGACGTTAAGCCTCGTTAACAGCGATTACATCTTGGCGGAACAGGTGATGGACGCCTCCCATGCCCGCATCATCTTTCTGCACATTCTCCCCAATGTCGCGGGGCAGTTTCTGATCGTCCTCTCTATGGACATTCCCGTCGTCATCATGCTCGAAGCAGGCCTGAGTTATCTCAGCCTTGGCGTCAGGCCGCCAACGCCGTCATGGGGCAACATTTTGTACGACGGCTACACCTCGCTGCGCCAAACGCCACTCATGGTCGCCATTGCGGGCGTGCCACTGGTGCTCTCAACACTCGCCTTCACATTCCTCGGCGAAGCCCTGCGCGACGCGCTTGATCCCAAATTGCAGCACCGGGTGCTGAAATGAGCGAAGCATTGTTGTCGGTTGATAACCTGTCCATTTCCTATCAAAGCGAAGCCGGAATGCTGCAAGCCCTGCGCCATGCCAGCGTCGAAGCGCGGGCGGGGGAGGTGATCGGCATCGTCGGCGAAAGCGGATGCGGCAAGTCAACACTCGCCTCCGCCATCATCAATATACTGGCACCCAATGCCGTGGTTGAATCCGGCGAAGTGAAATTCAAGGGCCGCAACATCCTTGCACTTTCAACCGAAGAAAAACGAAAACTCCGTGGCCGCAGCATCGCCATGGTATTCCAGGACCCCATGTCAGCATTCAGTCCGGTGCTCACCATCGGCGAACAGCTGATTGATTTTCAGGAAAACCGTGAAGGCGTTTCCCGTGCCGAGAAGCGCAGGCAAGCCAAAGCCATGCTGGCCCGTGTCGGCATTGCTGATCCCCAACACAACTTCAGCCGCTACGTCCACGAACTCTCTGGCGGCATGCGCCAGCGCGTCGCCATCGCGGCAGCCTTGCTGATGTCACCCGACGTGCTGATGGCCGATGAGCCGACGACGGCGCTTGATGTCACCATGGAAGCCCAGATCATCCATCTCCTGCGCGAATTGCGGACGGACTACAAAGGCACCATCATCGTCATCACCCACCACCTCGGCCTGGTTGGCGAGCTCTGTGACCGGGTCTTTGTCATGTATGCGGGCGAAGTGGTGGAGGAGGGGAGCGTCGACCAGATTTTCCATGGCGCCCGCCACCCCTACACCAGGGCGCTGCTGCTGTGCGATCCCGCTCACCTTGAAGAACACACGCCCGTCCTCCCCGCCATTCCCGGTCGACTGCCAGACCTCGTCAATCCACCGAAAGGGTGCAGCTTCGCGCCCCGATGTTCTTTGGCGCATGACCGCTGCCGCAACGAAGCACCACCCGTGCTGCGCATCAATGCCGGCCAGCAAGCCCGTTGTTTCGAGGCCTTGCGATGACGGCACTCTATGACATGCGCGACGTGGGGCATGACTTGCAGGCAACAAGCCTTTCATGGCGCGGTTTGTTTGCTGACAAAAAATCTTCCATCAACATTCTCAGTGGTGTCACTTTGTCCATCGGCAAAGGCGAAACCATGGGCCTTGTCGGTGAGTCCGGCTCAGGCAAGACCACACTCGCCCGGGTCCTCCTCGGTCTCAAACCGGCCACATCAGGTGAACTCGCCTTTGAGGGGCGGCCATTGAAAGCCGCGGACGACTTCGCGCACCTCCGCCGCAACAGCGCCTTGATGTTTCAGGACCCAGTCGCATCCCTCAGTCCACGGATGAAAGTGGAAAACCTGGTCACAGAGCCGTTTATCATTCACGGCATCAAAATGCAAAGCCGCAATGCCCGCGCCGTTGAATTGTTGGAGCGTGTCGGCCTTCCCGCCAACATCGCTTTGCGCTACCCCCATGAACTCTCCGGCGGCCAGGCGAGGCGCGTGTGTGTGGCCCGCGCACTTGCCCTCAATCCCAAACTGGTGATCGCCGACGAACCCACCGCCGGCCTGGACGTGTCAGTGCAAAACGAAATCCTCAACTTGATGACAGAATTGAAAAACCGGCTTGAAATCAGCTTCCTCATCATCACTCACAACCTCGCCACGGTGCGCCATGTCACAGACCGTGTCGCCATCATGTATCTGGGGCGGTTGGTGGAGCAGGGGCCGACGCGCGAAGTGTTTGCAAAACCCTTGCACCCCTACACCAAAAGCCTGATTGCGTCTGAACCGCAACCAGACCCGCGCAAGCGCCGCAAGGACCCCGCCATCAAGGGCGAAATTCCCGGCGTTCTCGCAAGACCATCCGGTTGCGAATTTCACACCCGCTGCGCCCACGCCCAACCGCGTTGCACCGCGGTCACCCCCGAAAGCCGCACCCTTGCGCCGGACCGCATTGTGCGCTGTCATCTCGCCGAACATTTGATCTAGGAGGACACCATGGCACTCAACTGGACAACCAACCGCCGCACCTTGCTGAAGGCCTCTGGTGGTTTACTGGCAGGGATGGCAGCGCCCCACATGGCATGGGCCGCTGATGGCGACACCTTGCGCATCCGCTCAACATCAGATTTCGCGGTGCTTGACCCCAAAGGCATCAACGGCGAATTGGACGACATCATACCCCGCTGCACACAAGTCTCACTCGTACGCCTCGGTGACATGCGCGACGGCAATCCATCGTTCAATTGGGGGGCCGAAAAAATCGATTGGAAAAGCCCGAAGGAAATCGCTTTCACGCTGCGCGATGGATTGAAGTGGAACAACGGATTTGGCGCAGTCACACCCGAAGACGTAAAATTCTCCTTCGAGCGCATCGCCGGAAGCGACTCCGCCTGGGCCTATCAATTCGAAAAACTCGAAAAGGTTGAAGTCCTGGACGCCCGCTCCGGCATCATTCATCTGAAGGAACCGTTCAAACCCTTCTGGATCATCGCTTTGCCCTATTACGGCGGACACATTGTCTGCAAGGCGGCTGTTGAAAAAGCGGGCGGCAGCTACACCACCGAAATCCCGGCACAATGCGGCCCCTACCTTTTGGACAAATGGGATCAGGGCCAGAAAGTGACATTGGTTTCAAACCCGGACTGGAACGGACCCAGGCCTGCCTTCAACAAAATCGAATATTTTATCGTCACCGACGATCAAGCCGCACAACTGGCCTACGAAGCCGACGCCTTCGATTTCACCCGCCTCGCGCTCAGTTCTGCCAAACAGGTCAAGGCCAACACGCCGGCGGGTGCAAAACTGATTGAAGCGAAATCCACACGCTACGTCTGGCTCACCATCAACATGAATGCCGAGCCGTTGAAAGACATCCGCGTCCGTCAAGCCCTTCAATACGCCTTTGATGGTGAGTCCGTTGTTCAAGGTTCTTATGATGGGTTGACGACTCGTTCCGCTGGCGTCGTGCAAGTGGGCACACAATTCGCGCGCGCCACCAACAGAATCGCCACCCGGGACGTTGCGAAAGCCAAGGCGCTTTTGGCGGAAGCCGGCGTTTTAAACCTCACATTGAAACTTGTTTGCCAAACCGACTCGACGTCACAGTCAACAGCCCAGATCATCCAGGCCAGCCTTGGTGAAGCCGGCATCACCGTCGAACTGCAACCCACCGAAGACGCAGCCTATTGGGCCCTCGGTGACAAGACGCAAGGTGATGCCTACAAATCTCTCGAATTGGTGTTGATGAATTTCGCGGGCGGCATTGACCCGACAGAAAATCTCGTCTGGTTCCGCCCCGACCAGATCGGCGTCTACAACTGGTCCCACTTCGACAGCAAGGAATACGAAGACCTTTACCAGCAAGCCCTGGTCGAACAGGATGATGACAAGCGCAAGGCCACCGTCAACCGCATGGAGGATTTGATGGAAGAGTCAGGCTGTTTCATCTTCATCTGCTTCGAGCCATATCTCGCCATCCACGATGCCAACATCAAGCCCGTGATCCTCGCAGATGGCCATCCCAATCCCGCAATGTTTGAGAAAGTATGAACTCACGTATGAAAATCCTCGCCATCTCTGGCGCATTGCGCGCAAAATCCACCAACACCGGATTGTTGCGCGCCATGCAAGCGGCTTGTCCCGACCATGTTTCATTCGACATTGCAACATTGCACGGCATCCCACTTTATGACGGCGATGTCGAAGCGGCGACAGGCAAACCCACAACCGTCAGAACCCTCGACACCCAAATCCGCAGCGCCGATGGCGTGATTATCTCAACCCCGGAATACAACTTCTCAATTCCCGGCGTCCTGAAAAATGCCACCGACTGGCTCTCCCGCGGCGGCTCACCCTTCAAGTGGAAGCGGGTCGCCGTCGTCGGGTCCGCAGACGGCCCCCTGGGCACAGGGCGCGCGCAGTATCATTTACGCCAAAATCTCCAGGCCCTCGAAGCCATCGTCATGCCAAAACCCGAACTTTTCGTCGGCAACGCTTCCGCCAAATTCGATGCCAACGGAAATCTCAAAGAAGAAGACACTTTACAACGCCTGCCGAAATTTCTTGCGGCGTTCATCGAGTGGATGGAAAATCGGCCCTGACCCATCGCCCAATTCTCTATCCTCCTTGTAGTCAATCGCTTGGTGCTTAGGGACCGCTCCCGCCCTTCGGGCACCCTCCCCAGGGGGGAGGGACTCATGGTTCGAACGCCCTGAACAGTAAAACGGGAGGTCGCTGCAAGTGGTCCCTCTCCCCTTCGGAGAGGGTGCCCGAAGGGCGGGAGAGGTCCCTTGGCTGTAAGCGATGACCCTGCTGCTTTCCCTACCCCGCCCGCACCTCCCGGCTCGTCTCATGCATCAAGTCCTTCGTCCGCTCATACAGCGCCAAATACGTCCCCATCCGCTTTTCATAAACCGGAAAATGCGCGGGGTTGGGTTCAACCGTCCAGTCCGTCGCCACCCACTTGGAAATCTCCCCCGGCGAAGTGAAAATCCCTGCCGCATATCCTGCGATAAAACAGTTGCCGTACGACGCCCCCATCGTCATCGCAGGCACCTGCTGCGGCACCTTGGTGATGTCCGACACCGCCTGCAACCACGCCGCGTTTTTCGTGCCCCCTCCCACTGCCGTCATCAGTTCAGCCTTGGCACCCGCAGCCGCCATCACCTGCAGTGTATGATTGATGGAATAGCCAACGCCTTCATAGGCCGCACGATAAAGATGCGCCTTCGTGTGTCCGATCTCGAGACCAAAAATCATCCCCCGCGCATCCGCGTCATTGATCGGCGAGCGCTCACCGGAAAAATACGGCAACACCACAAGGCCATCTGACCCCGGCTTGATCTTCGCCGCCGCCGCCGAAATCACAGCGTAAGAATCCGGCCCGCCGTTCTTCTCTTCCGCCACTTGCTCGCCCGCCACCACATCACGGAACCAGCGCGTCAACGAACCCGACGTCGCCATGCCGCCATGCAGGCAATAGGTGTCGGGAAAAATATAAGGCGTGGCCCACAGCTGTTCATGCATCAATGGCTGATCCATCAACAATGTGATCCACGCCGTCGAACCATACATCAACATCATGTCACCAGGTTGCTTAACACCAATGCTCATCGCCTCCGCCGCCACATCGCATGTGCCGACCGAAACCACCGTACCCTCGGCAAGCCCCGTGCGCGCCGCCGCCGCCGCCGTCACCCGCCCCGCACTTTCCGTGGCCCAGCGCGGGCGCGGCAAACGGGCGGGATCAACAATGCCTTCACAAAGATCTTCGGCCCAATCCAGTTTGGATGGTTCGTAACACGGACCAAAAAATCCTGCTGTCAAATGATCAATGAAAAATCCGCCCGTGAGCCGAGCCGCAATGAAGTTCGCACAGGGAATGAAACTGTGTGCCCGCGCATAGACCTCAGGCTCGTTCTTCTTCACCCAAAGAATTTTCGGCCCCATGGATTGCGCCGAGAGACCATTGCCGGTGCGCGCAAAAATCTTGTCAGCACCATGCCAATCCAGCACTTCGTCAATCTCAACCACCGAGCGCGTATCAACCCCATACATGATTCCGCCCGCGCGCAAGGGATTGGCATTCCGGTCCACAGGCACCATCGAATAGATGCCGGAAAGACCAATGGAAACAACATCTTTAGCAATAATCTTCGCCTGTTCGATGAGCCGCTTTGTGATCTCCACAAACTCACCCCACCAGACCTTCTCAACATCCTGCTCTACAAATCCAGGCTTGAGAAACTGCAACTCGTGCTTGATGGCAGCCGTGGCAAGAATTTTGCCGCCCACATCCGTCAGAACCCCTTTCGATTCGTAAGAGCCAATGTCAATTCCCATCAGGCAGTGCGGCATGTGTGTTGTCTTTCATCTGAATCAGGTTATTGTTTTTGGCATCATGGTCCTGAATGTTCAATGGCGGCAATCGCTTGAAGCCAAGGGACCGCTCCCGCCCTTCGGGCACCCTCTCCGAAGAGGAGAGGGACCTCTTGCGGCGACCTCCCGTTTTACTGTTCAGGGCGCTCGCACCACAAGTCCCTCTCCCCTTCGGAGAGGGTGCCCGAAGGGCGGGAGAGGTCCCTGGGCTGCAAGCAATTGCCCCGGATTTGCATTTGTCACTTTGACGAAAGCCCCGGTTCACAATAGGCTCGGAAAAAAACGGGACACGACATGGCTTCAGTTGAAATTCTAAACGTCAAGAAATCCTACGGCACCCATCCCGTCATCCACGGCGTCAGCACCGCCATCACCGACGGCGAATTCGTCATTCTTGTTGGCCCCTCGGGTTGTGGCAAATCCACTTTGCTGCGCATGATTGCCGGGCTGGAGCCGATCACAGCAGGCGACATCAAAATCGGCGGCAAGATCGTCAACGATCTCCCCCCCAAAGACCGCGACATCGCCATGGTGTTTCAGACCTATGCGCTCTACCCCCACAAGACCGTGGCGCAAAACATGGGCTTCGCCCTCATGCTGCGTTCAACCAGCAAGGACGAAATCGAAAAACGGGTGCGCCGCGCCGCCGAAATTCTGGACCTCGTACCATTGCTCGACCGTTACCCCCGCCAGCTCTCCGGCGGCCAACGCCAGCGCGTCGCCATGGGCCGCGCCATCGTGCGTGATCCCGCAGTCTTCCTGTTCGATGAACCGCTGTCCAACCTCGACGCCAAACTCCGTGTTCAGATGCGCGCTGAAATCAAGGAACTGCACCAGCGCCTGAAAACAACCACCGTCTACGTCACCCATGACCAGGTCGAAGCCATGACCATGGCGGACCGCATTGTGGTGATGAACAACGGCATCATCGAACAGACAGGTTCCCCGCTCGATCTTTATGACCGCCCCGACAACGTCTTCGTCGCCAGCTTCATCGGCTCGCCCTCCATGAACCTGATCAGGGGCAAAATTCGCGCCGGCAAAAAACCCGGCTTCGAAACAGAGCGGGGCGCAATCCTCCCCCTGTCGAAAGCCCCCGCAGCATCAGACGGCCAACCCGCCATCTACGGCATTCGCCCTGAACACATCGACATTGGCAAAACCGGCACAGTCAAAGCCAAAGTCGCTGTGCTTGAACCACTGGGGTCAGAAACTCAAATCTTCGCCCGCCTCGGTGACCAAAAAATCGTGTGCATCGTGAAGCAACGCTACAAAGCCAACCCCGGAGACGATCTCACCCTGTCCATCAACCCCACAAACGCACACCTCTTCGATGCCCAATCCGGTATCCGCATCTAACTCCCTCACGCGAAGCGTGGGGGAGTACCCCGAAGGGGGGAGGGGGTGGCAGCACTTGGATCGATGCCAAACACCACCCGCGCAACTCTGATCCCAATTGTGGATTATCTAAAATCCTATCCTATTCACGGCGCGGTGTCAAGGCCTATTTTCACAAAGATGAAAGTTTATGCTTGGCCGATTGAGCGGCCTTTGCCAATCCCAACTCAAGATTGAATTCCCGACACAGCGCAACACACAGTCCCGCCAGAAACGCGTCACCGGCGCCAACCGTTGATTTCACAGTCACGGGCAAAGCTTTTTGAGAGCATGCGAAATTCCCGTCACTGGCCACACTCCCCTCAGCCCCAAGCGTAATCACCGCAGCACCTTGAACTTTCTGCGCCAGCGCCCGAACATCAGTCGTCCCCAAGGCCATTGCCTCTGATTCATTCACCACAACGACATCTGTCAGCGCCAAAAGTGCCGAAAGGTCAAAATCCTCCGGCCTCGGCGAAGCATTCAACACCACCCGCGCATTGATTTTCATTGCGGCTCGCGCAGCCGCCAAGGAAAGCGCAAACGGCAATTCCAGTTGTAACAAAACTATATCCAATGGAGCCAACGCCCCAATCTGCGCCGCCACATCCGCCGCCGTCATCGCCGCTGCCGCCCCGGGATAGATCAGCGATGTATACCCCTCAGCCGCTGACAACACCGTGCTTGCCCCCGTCTGCAAATCCTTGGCCACCGCAACGCCTGAGCAATCCACACCTCGGGTTTTCAACGACGCAAGCAGTGACCTCCCAAATTCATCATCCCCCAACTGCGTCACCATGAAAACCTCAGCCCCGGCCTTCACGCATTCCACAGCCTGGTTGCCACCCTTGCCGCCCATTGCCATCGTGAATCCATGCGCCAAACCGGACGCGGCTTTTTCCGGCAGCAACGCCGCATGGGCGATCAAATCCATGTGCACGCTGCCAAACACGGCGATGCGCGGTTTAATGGTCATTGGCTTCACAAACTTCACAAGGCCTAAAATTCATCGTCCCGACATTGACAGGCTTTCTGGCTTAGGCATAGTCTTGTCCAATTGCAAAAGCCGCCGCCCGCGAGAAAACGGCGCTGTTTGCAAGTTGAAAAAAATTCAAAACGAATACCTGGGAGGATAACATGAAAGTCGATTTCTTTGGTTACATGATCAACCGCCGCCGCATGATGCAAAGTGCTGCAGCAACAGCAGCTCTCGCCGCTACGGGCACAACAACTGCCTATGCCGACGCGCATTCCGCCAACCGCGCCGCCATCCTCGCCATCCCCGGTATTGGGAAAGGCCAACCCACGGACGCTGACTGGCAAAAAGTCGGAGGCATGTGCCTTGAGCCGACGAAAGCAAGTGTTGCCGCCGGCGAATTCGCTGGTGTGGAACTGTCCTTCATGGGTTTGAACAACCAAAACGTTCACAACGTGCTGTTCCGCGGCCTGTCAAAAGCATGGGCCGATTATACAGGCGCAAAGATCAACTGGATCGACTTGGCGCAAGCCGACTACAACGGCCGCCTGCAACAGGCGATTGCCACAGGTACTGTGGATTTTGACGTCATCGAAATGGGCGCTCCCTTCGAAGGCGACGTCTGCGGTAAGGGCCTCGCATCCGAAATGCCGGATTGGGTCAAAACCCAAATCGATATGGACGACTACGTCTCCTACCTCAAAGCCCCCGTCGGCACATGGGACGGCAAGACCTATCGCATCTCCTGCGATGGTGACTGCCACAACTTCAACTACCGCTCCGACGTCTTCGCCGACGCGGGCCTCGCCGCCGAATGGAAGGCCGCTGGCAACACCACGGAGTGGGGTGTTCCAAAAACCTGGCAACAGGTCAACGCCGCCACAAAATTCCTCAAGGGCAAAAAACTCGATGGCCAGGATCTTTATGGCTATCTCGATCCAACCAAGGGCTGGGGCGGCTTCGCCTTCTACTTCCTGGGCTCACGCGCCACCGCCTATGCCAAGCATCCCGACGACCGCGCTTTCCTGTTCGATCCCGACACCATGAAGCCACGCGTCAACAATCCGGCCTGGGTGCGCGCAATACAAGACGTGTTGGACTCACTGCCATCCGAACCCGCTGACCAGCTCAATGCCGATCCCGGCACCACGGGCTTCCAGCAGTTCCTCGCTGGCACAGGCACCATGCTTTCGTGGTGGGGTGACATCGGCTCCAACGTCAACACCAATGACTCGTCTGTCATCCAAGGCAAGACGGCGTTCGACATCCTTCCCGGATCAGACGACGTTTACAACGCCAAGACCGGCGCCTGGGAGAAGTTGGCCTCCGGCCCGAACTACGCCCCCAACATGGCCTACATCGGCTGGGGCATTTACGTGATGAAGACGGTCGATGCCGACGCCAAGAAGCAAAAAGCCGCATGGTCCCTCGCTGCTCACTTGGGCGGCAAGGACATCTCGCTTTGGATGGCCGCATACCCATCAGGCTTCCAACCCTACCGCCAGTCACATTTTGACGTGGCCGAGTGGGTGGGTGCAGGCTACGAAGAAGGCTTCATCAAGTCCTACCTCAACAGCCAGGCCAATTCCTACAACCATCCAAACGCCGCAATCGAACCCCGCATCCCCGGCATCTTCCAATACTATTCAGTGGCGGAAGACGAGTTGGCGAAAATCTACGCAGGTCAAGCCACGGCACAAGCCGGTGCCGACGCCATTGCCGCCGCCTGGGAGAAGTTGACGGACCAGTTGGGCCGCGACAACCAGATCAAGCTGTACAAGGCATCGCTGGGTTAATGATGAAAAGTGGTCGGCGGCAACAACATGCCGCCGACCATTCCCAATTAGCCGTTATCCCGGCGAAAGCCGGCATGACAATCCTTGGAGCGGTTCCGGTTTAGTTTGAACTATCACTAAGCAAGAAAAATTCGTCATAGCC
Organism: Hyphomicrobiales bacterium; assembly: GCA_031430795.1. GTDB lineage: Bacteria > Pseudomonadota > Alphaproteobacteria > Rhizobiales > Aestuariivirgaceae > Aestuariivirga. The sequence goes on along the minus strand of JANPCE010000010.1, from coordinate 12,417 downwards.
CGCTTCATGCGGGCTACCCATGGGTCCTCCGCATGAAGCGGAGGATGACGGAAATCTGAGATTATGCAAACTAACCCGGAACCGCTCTGGTAGATCACCACATCAATGACCATCACCCTCACAGGCCGCGACGTAGTCACCGCCATCGTCTCCGATGATCGCCGCCGCACTGGCACGCTCCTCATCCGCAGCGCGACATTCGTGTTCGCCGCTCTCAGCGCTATGCAGGCACTGTTTGTCGCTGGGGTCATCCCCTTCGGTTTTCCAAACTGGCTGCCCATCCTCATTGCCTTCGCGCTCTGGGGGGCCGCACTTTGCATCGGTAACATCCTCCGCCTCGGTGAAGCCGGCTGGCGCGCACTTTTTGTTTTGCCCGCGATTCTCTTCACCCTGGCACTCGTCATCTTTCCTACCATCTTCGGTTTCTACATCGCCTTCACCGATTGGAATCTCTCCTCCGCCAAAGGCATGCAATTCAATGGCTTCGACAATTTCCGCCAGATGTGGAACGATCCATATTTTTGGAACGCACTTGGCAACATGGTTTTCTACGTGGCGTCGGTGCTGGTACAATACGCCATCGCCTTCGGCCTCGCTTTACTGCTGAACGCAGATATCCGCGGACGCAAATTCTTCCGTGTGGCTTTTCTCTTGCCCTTCATGCTCTCTCCCGTTGCTGTCGGCTGGATGATTGGCAAGTCCATGTTCGAATACCGCTTCGGCCCGGTCACACGCCTGCTGCGCTGGTTCGGCTGGGATGAACCGACTTTGCTCACCACACCCTGGCTTGCGAAATCCACCATCGCCATGATGGACGCCTGGGTCTGGATTCCCTTCATGATGATTTTGCTGCTCGCAGGGCTTCAAGGCCTGCCCAAGGAAGTGCAGGAAGCCGCAAAAGTTGACGGTGCAACCGGTTGGCAAAGCTTCAAGCAGATCACCTTTCCCTTGATGCTCCCCGTCAGCGTCACCGCCATTATCCTGCGTATCATCTTCCAACTGAAGCTCGCCGATATCGTCATCACCACAACATCCGGTGGGCCAGGTGGTGCAACAGACACCGTATCCAGCTTCATCTTCCGCGAATACAAGGACCGCTCAAACGTTGGCTATGGTACCGCGATGGCAGAGGTGTATTTGATCCTCATCATCATTTTCGTTTCATTGTTGCTTTGGGGCACAAGCCGATGGATGCAGAGGCCGGGCACATGATGATTGCTTCAAACCAGATTATGCGCATGTCCCACTCTCCTTTGCCGCAGGGCCATCGCTTGAAGCCAAGGGACCTCTCCCCCGCTTCGCGGACCCTCCCCAGAGGGGAGGGACCTTTGCCAACCACCGCCCCTTTTAATGATCAGGGCGCTCCCACCACGAGTCCCTCCCCTCTGGGGAGGGTACGGCGAAGCCGGGGGAGAGGTCACTTTTTCGCCACATGCGACAGCCTTGTCATTGCGAAGAGCATCTCATGACGGACACCCTCAAAAAATCCCTCATCTACCTCGCCCTCATCACATGGACCATCATTGCCCTGTTCCCCATTTTCTGGACCTTCTCCACCACCTTCAAAGTGGCAAAGGACGTCCAACTCGGCAACATCATTCCTTGGTGGAGTTACACACCCAACTGGCTTGGCCTGCGCTCCATCGGTTTGTCGCCTGACACATTCTGGAGTGAATCAACACCCCGTGCCGAATTCATCGCCCGATTCTGGAACAGCATTCTCGCATCCGTGGGCGCTTCACTGTTGGCGCTGATCGTCGGTTCCACCGCCGCCTATGGCCTCAGCCGCTTCGAATACAGATGGAAGATCTGGAAAAACAACGACATCTCCTTTTTCTTCCTTTCGCAACTCATTTTGCCGCCCGTTGTCCTCGCCATGCCATTTCTTGTTCTCTACAAGGAACTGGCGTTGCTTGACTCGCTCTTTGGCTTGATCATGATCTACGCGCTTTCCGTCCTGCCAATCGTCATCTGGATCATGCGCGACCAGTTCAACTCCATTCCAACAGAGCTTGAACAAGCCGCTCTTGTCGATGGATGTTCATCCTGGGGCGCATTCCTCCGCATCGTTGTTCCCATCGCTTTGCCCGGCATGGTCGCCGCCTTTATTCTCTCTGTGATCCTGTGCTGGAACGAATACTTCTTCGCCGCACTCCTCACGTCAACCAAAGCCAAAACACTTCCCGTCATGGTGGCCAGCCAAACCGGATCACAAGGCATTTCCTGGTGGGCCATGGCCGCTATTGCGTCCGCCGCCATCCTCCCCCTCATCATCATCGGCATCTTCCTCGAAAAATACATTGTGAAGGGCCTCACAGCAGGTGCCGTAAAATAATGCTCCGCCACATCGATCCCAAAATCTCCGCAGAACTCCTCTACGTCCTCATGCTCATGGGGCACGGCGATGACATCGTGCTCTGCGATATCAACCACCCCGCTGTGACCATCGCGAAGCAAACCACCTACGGTAAACTTGTGGACATGCCCGGCTGCACAATTCCCGAAGCCACCACAGCCATTCTCAAGCTAATGCCGCTCGACACTTTCGTGGAAGAACCCGTGATGCGCATGCGCGTCGTCGGTGATCCCAACGGCACTGTTCCGATTTTCGCAAAGATGCAAGACACCTTGAACACCAGCGAAGGCTTCACGGTGAGAATAGGGGCATACGACCGCTTCGATTTCTACGCCGCCGCCAAAAAATCTTTTGCCATCATCAGAACCTCAGATCCCGGCCCCTATGGTTGCTTCATCCTGCGCAAAGGCGTGATCAATCTTTGAAAATCGGGTGAAAGCAAAGCCCCAAGATGCGAAGCACGAAACGGCTGGAGCATCGGGCGCTCAACTGTATTCACGATTTTTCTTTGTCCTCCAAAGGCGGGCTTGACCCGCCACCCCAGAACCACCCGCAGTCTGGTTCGGCGGCTCAAGGCCGCCGATGGAGCAATATGGGATTTGATCCCACTTGATTGCCTGACGCTCTAAGCCGCAACTTCATCCACAACCGGATTCCTCACATATCCACGCCATCATTGCTTCAGATATTGACTGATTGGCAACTATTGTGTGGAGTCTGCCCCATGCTGGCTGATTTTGACTCTTTGACGTTTGACCAACAATTGCCCTTGCTGCTTGAACTGGCGCAGTCCGCGACGCGGCTTTACGCGTTGCCCACCGCAACCGCTGTCACACTCATCAACCTGTCCGAAAATGCCACCTACGGAATCGAATCTTCCGATGGCCGCCGCTGGGCCATGCGCATCCACCGTGACGGCTATCATTCAAAAACCGCAATCGCATCCGAGTTGGCTTGGCTCATGGACTTGCGTGCTGCGGGCATCGTGGCGACGCCGATTCCTGTCAAAGGCAAGGATGTCGAAATCATCCAGCAACTGTCCCACCCCCGAATGAAGCGCCCGCGCAACATTGTGTTGTTTGGCTGGGAGGCAGGAGCAGAGCCTGGCATCGGTGAAGACTTGACAACACCCTTCAAGGTTTTGGGCGAAGTCACGGCGCGCATGCATGTCCATGCACGCAACTGGAAACGCGCCCCGTGGTTTGAGCGTATGACATGGGATTTTGAAACCAGCCTTGGTAATGAAAAACCCCATTGGGGCCGCTGGCGCGATGGCATGGGTGTGGATGCGACGTATGAGAAACTGTTCGCCCGCACTGTGCAGCGCATCGGCCAGCGCCTCGATAGTTATGGCAAGAGTGCAGAACGCTTCGGCCTGATCCATTGCGACCTCCGCCTCGCCAATCTCCTGATCGACAGCAACGCAGTGAAGGTCATTGATTTTGATGACTGCGGCTTTGGCTGGTACATGTACGACGCGGCAACGCCAGTTTCATTTTACGAACATGAAGCGCATGTCCCCGCACTGATCGATGCCTGGAAGGAAGGTTACCGCCGCGTCACGCCGCTCAGCCTCGAAGACGAGGCGGAAATCCCGACCTTCGTCATGCTGCGCCGCCTGTTGCTGGTGGCATGGATCGGCTCCCACAAGGACACCGACCTCGCGAAGTCCATGGGTCGTCCGTACACGGAGGGAACGGCGGGATTGTGTGAGAGGTATTTGAGCGGGATGTGAGTCTGTTGCCAGGCAATCAGGCCTGCGCCAGTGCGTCCAGGCTCTCCGGCAATATCTGTCCGCCATCCACAATGATCGTCTGGCCCGTCACATAACCCGCTTCCTTCGATGCGAAGTAAAGTGCTGCGTGGCCGATGTCATCAACTGTACCGAGTTTTTTCAGCGGCACCGAATTGGTCATCGACTGCTGATAGGCCTCACCCATTTCAATCAAGCCTTCAGTGAGAATGTTTCCGGGCATGACCGCGTTGACAGTGATGCCGTACTTCGCAAGTTCAATGCAGGCCGTGCGCATGAAGCCCAACTGTCCTGCTTTGGATGCCCCATAATGAGTAAAACCGGGAAACCCCGTGACCGGCCCGGTGATGGATGATGTCAGCACAATGCGGCCTTGGTCGGATTTCTTGAGAAACGGAATGGCGGCCTGCACTGAAAGGAACGTGCCCTTGAGATTGGTGTTTTGCACCTCGTCCCATTGTGCCTCTGTCATCACTTCGAGCCGTGCGAGCGGGAAAATGCCCGCGTTGGCGCAGAGCACATCAAGCCCGCCGTTCTTCCGGGCAATTTCAGCGAACACAGTTTCCATGCCGGCCTTTGACGTTACATCGCCTGCCATGCCAATGGCTCCAAGGCCGATCTCGATGGCTGCCGCCGTCGCGGCATCGCCGTTGCGCGCAATGATCACCACCTTGGCACCCGCTTGCGCAAAAACCCTTGCGATGCCCTTGCCGATGCCTTTTGAGCCACCAGTCACGGCAACGACGCGGTTCTTCAGTGATTGTGTCATGTCAACCCCGCAAACTTGAATTGTCTCTCACATCGTCATCCCCCGCTTCAAGCGGGGGACCATGGGTGGCCCGCATGAAGCGGGCCATGACGTGTGTGGGATACATGCAGTTGGACGTTAAGTGTCATTCACCATATGGCCAATGTTTTTGAAGGCAGCCGGGTTGGAGGACTTCAAAACAATGCCCCAGGCCAGACCAACCAGAATGATCGCCAGTCCAACATAAGGAATGCTTTGGGCAAAACCATTTGTGCCGCCCAAGGTCGCCAGATTGGCGATCAAGGTGTAAACCAGCCAGATCTGCACCACAAAGGAAATGGCAGGCGCAATCATTGTCGTGAAGACATTGCCTCCACCATTTTTCTTGAACCACATGATGACGGCGAGCGACACCACGGCTTGCAGGACCAGCAACAGGCCGGTGCCGAGCACTGCAAACAAGGTGTAGACGCCAAGCCAGGCCTGCGCCGACGGATCATTGAAGCCATAGCCAAGGCCGTAAAGCAAAACCCAGACTGCCGCGAGAACCGACTGGACGGCAGATGCCGTGTGCGGGCTCTTGTAGCTGTCATGGGTGTTGCCGAGTGCCGCTGGCAAAACACCTTCACGGCCCAGCGAATACATATAGCGGGCCGCAGTGTTGTGGAAAGCCATGCCGCAGGCGAACGAACTGGTGAGGATCAGGATGAACATCAATTCATAGGCCCACCCGCCGACAAACTGTTGCATGGGCGTGAGGTAGAAATTGACGCCATCGCCAAAGGCCTTCGCCGCCATATCGCCTTCCGTCGGGTAGGCCGAAACGGCGCACCAGGAAACGATGACATAGAAAATGCCCAGCCCGACAACTGAATACATCAGCGAGCGGGGGATGATGCGCTTTGGATCGCGCGATTCTTCGGCATAATTGGGTGCCATTTCAAAACCGACCCATGACCAGAAGGCCATGAAGATGCCGACGGCTGCCGCACCCGCCGGAATGGCGACAGTGCCCACCGTCTGTTCGGCAAGTGGTGTGTAGACATTGAAGATGTTCAGGTTTTCAGGGTTGAAATTGGTGCCACTCTTGGCGGACACAACGCCAATCACGAAGATCACGAGGATGGCAACTTCGGCAATCAGTGCGACACCCAGGATTTTGGCGGAAAGCTTCACGTCGCGGTACGCCAGCAAGGCGATCAGAGCGATCATGATCAACGCCAGCACCAGCCACGGCACGTTGATGCCAAAATGGTCGTTCAGCCACTTGTTGCCAAAGAACGCGAAGAGGCCGGTGAGCGAGGCTTCAAAAAGTGAATAGCAGGCAAGAGAGGTGATGCCCGCCGACATGCCGACTTCGCGGCCCAACCCTTGCGATATAAAAGAATAGAAACCGCCAACCGACGAAACGCGCGATGCCATGGCGGCATAGCCAATCGAGAATATGGTGAGCACGATGGTGGCCAGCAAAAATGCCGCCGGCGTGTAACCGCCAATGCCATAGCCTGCCGCGAAGGGCACGTTGCCCAGCATCGCAGACATGGGTGCCGCACCTGTGACGGCCAGAAACAGCACGCCCATAAGCCCCACGGCCTTTGATTGTAGTTTGTTGACTGACTTGTCACCCGATATGTCGATGACGGTCCCGCCCGTTTTTCCCTGAGCCATGTAGCCCCTCCATTACTGTTCCCACCAAAGTGAATGCACTGCAACGTTCCCCGCGCAGAGTCCAACTGGTTGACCGACACTAAAGTCCAATTCCATGGCTTTGCCAAGGGGCAGAAGTCTTTCGCGCTTGGAGCGTTTCCTGTTTTCCGGGAATCCCGACAACATTTTACGCCGTCATGGTCCGCTTCGGGCGGACCACCCATGGGTCGCAAACACCAGCAACGCAAACATCTTTGAATTCTCAGGGTTTTGACAGCCATAGGTGGTCCGCCTGAAGCGGACCATGACGGAATTCAGGGGCATGCCCCAGTGAAAGCCTGAAAGCGACGCCAGCAAAAATGGAACCGCGTTGATCTCAATCGCAGCAGTTCATCGCACGCTGGTGGCAAAAGCACGAAGCAGCGATTGGAACATCGGCGCGCGCGGCACTGATGTCGAAGCGTTGTTTGATCAGCACGGCTTCCTCTGTCTTCCCAAGCCGCGTCAGGCATTCAAGCAAACCATGCAGGCTCCAGAGATTGTCCGGATGCTGGCACGACCGCCTGAGCGTGGCATCGAGGCCTAGATCGGCGCGATAGACGGCGGTGGCCTCTTGCACCAATCCTTGTTCCAGCAACAATGCACCGAGCGCGTGTCGCGTCGGCTGCATCCAGCCCCACGGTTCGTCATACGGCAGATTGTCATCCAGTGCGACGGACTTGCGCAGATGCGCAAAAGCTCGCGCATGATCACCTTCGCGATACGCAATCTCACCCGCCATCATCTCGGCGGCGATGGCAAGAATGTCGAGCGACGTGTTGTTGAAGAGGCAGCGCGACGGCGGCACACGCTCCCTTGCAGCATGAAACAAATCAGCTTCAGCCTTCGCAGGTGAAACATCACCTGTCGCCGCATGGGCCACCGCTTTTGCGTAGTGGATCATCGTCGTGGTTGTGCAGAACAGCGCTTGGTCTATTGGCAATGGCTCCACCTTGATCTCAGCCCATTTGCCGAAACGGATCATGACGTGCATTTTGATTGGCACAAAGGCCTCAAGCCAATCCGCCATCGGCGGGCTTTCCACCCGCAGAACATTTTCGGTCAGGCTCGCCGCGAGTTCACTTGCTGCCCGGAGCGCCACTTCATATTGTCCCGTGAACATCGCTCCATAGGCCTTGAAATGAAAATTGTGGCAGCGATAAAGTGAATAAAAATTGATGGCGCCCCGGTCTCTCAGATACTTGCGATCCGCCACCATCGCCTTGCCGTTCCATTCCACCACAGCGGGGTAAAGACCACACAACACGTCAATATGCGTTGGCATGTGCTGGAGGTGGCCAGCATCCGGCACCAGGTCACGCAACGCATCGCAGGCTTTCAACGCCCGCTCGGGATGCGGCGACATTTCCATCAGATGGATGTACATGTGCAAGACGCCAGGATGCGCCATGCCATCATTTTGCGCCATGGCCTTTTCCAGAACCGCGATGGCTTCCAGTGTGTCTGCGCCCTCTGACGGTTTTCCCGTCGCAATGTCCCACAGCGCCCAGGGTGTGCGGTTCATGATCGCTTCCGCAAAAAGGGCGGCGACATCGAGATCGCCAGAATGCGCGTGATAGGCAGCGCGCATCGACGCTGCATAGTCGTCATTCCAGATCGGGGTAACGTTTTCAGGCTTGCTGTCAGGATAGCGGTGCAGGAGTGCGTCTGCCAAAGCGCGCTCTGTCGGCGTCGCCTCGGCAAGCAGTGTTTGCATCTTCAGCGTCGCATTGCGTGCTGTTTTCAGTGAATGCGCAAGGTCAACGACATCGAAAGCCTTCCACTGTTTGTTGTAATTGGGGCCTGCGGCATAGGCGATGCCCCATTGTGCCATTGCGCATCTGGGATCAGCCTTGGCCGCCCGCTGAAAACAGCGCACCGCCTCATCGTGGTTGTAGCCAAAACACCAGATCAGGCCGCGGCCAAACCAGGCCTGCGCGTCTTTGCTGCGCGTTGAAATCTTGCGGCTGTAGGTTCCGAGATCATAGGGATAGGCCATGGCACCTTTCAGTAACGTTTCGAAAACAATCCCCGCTGTTCATAGACATCTGCTGCCTCTTCCACAAAACGCGCAATGCGCTCTGCCTTGTAAGTGGCGCGAAACAGGGTTGCAACTTCAATCAATTCCGCCCGCGACTTGGCCCGGCCCGGCCTCAGCATTTCGTAGGTGCGCATGATGACGTCTTGCGGCACATCGACCAGTTCCGCAGCGCGCTCAAAATTATTCGCCAGTCGAGGACGTGCCGCATCGCGCGCCACATCGGCCTGCGCATGCAAGGCGTGTGGGGTGATCCGCAAATCCTCGATCGTCACATCTCCAGCGAGCACTGCATTCAGAGTGAGTTCCGGCAACGCTTTGCCACGCGCTCCTTTCACTTTGTCAGGTTGCGTTTCAGCGAGAGGATAGTCCTTGATGGCGTAAGTCATGCGTGTGACCCCTTGAAACTGACAACAACTTCAACCGGTGCAGCACCTTCCGCTGTAAACCCGGTTTCAATCGCGTAAATCATGGCCGTGCGCGCATGGTAACGCGAACCCATGGCCTCGCCCCGCGTCGGCACCACAATTGGCTCTGGCATTTCACCCAGCGCATAGGCCGCCGCATTGGCCCCCAACCTTCGATAATGTTCAAGCCTGGTGATGGGCGCATTGGAAAAAAGTTCGAGATTGTGGTGCGGCAGGCGGTCTTTCTGGTGGATCACTGCTGTGCCCTTGGCCTGGATGCCAATGCCAATGCCGGAACCCGAAAGCCGCGCCGCTGACAGGCCCAAAAACGAAGTATCAGCAGTGTGCAGAAAGCGCACAATGCGGGGCACAAGGCCGCGTGCGCGGATCGCTTCCAACATCACACCCAAGACCTCTGACAAGGGATGGCCCGCCGTGGTTTGGAAAAGTTTTAATCCAAAGGCTGGCGAAATTCCAATGACCACATCTTTTGAATCGCCACTGGCCGCGGCTTCGCCCACATCGCGATAGTCAATGTTCAACGCCTCGCCCTTCTGGTGTTGCGCCTCACTCCGCAGAACTTCCTTCTGATCCAGCACATCGCGGATGCCGATGATCTCTTTCCGCCGTTCTGGCGACACGCGGTAACCGGAACCTGGCCCGCCATAGTCATTGGGATCATTGATGGCGCTGATGACTTTGCCATTCCGCACCAGGGCCGATGTTTGCAAATAGTCACCAGACACCCGCAACTTCACCACATTGAGCAAATTCTCCGCCTCCGCCCGATAACCACGTTTGGCCAGGGCCTTGATGACATCAATCACGGTGATGCCCTGAGCCTTGATGCTTTCGCTGATTACAGCCACATCGCGGGGACTGAAGCTTCGCGTTTCATCTGATCCCGATGCGACCAGAACACTGGCCTTCATGTCAGCCGTTGCAGTGGCAAGTCCCAATTCTTCGTAGACGGCGGCGAGTGCCTCAATGCCACGCGACCGCACATCAAGTGATTGCCCTTCCGAGATCGGCGTCAATCCGCCGTCGGCTTCGAAGTCGCGCTGCAACACCAGATAGTCTTCCAACTCTTCACCATTCAGCAATGACGGATTGAACGAGTTGTCATATTTGAGAATGGTACCAAAGCCGGAGCAAATCAGGTCAGACCCCGCAATAAGATAAGGCATGATCTTGGCACCCACGCGTATCTCGGATTCCGTGGCCCGCGCATCATTGCCAGAGGCGCATTCAAGATCGAGCCACACCGCAAGCAGATTCTCCGCCATCAACTCCCGTAATCCCCCGGGCACTGTGGCCGTGACCGGCGCGCCATCGATGCCGCCATTCTGCGTACCCTGAACCCCCATGCCGCGCTGCAGGCAAAGGCAGCGCGCTTCAAGATAGAGCAGGGATTTCGACTCGTGGAACCCCATGAGAAGCTCAGAACCGGCTCCGCTCGTGCAGCGCATCTTGATGCCACGTGAAGCGTAAGCTGCGGCGAGAAAGGCTTTTGACCACGGCGTGTCATCACCATCAACAAAGGTTTTTTCGGTGCCGTAAACAGAAACCGTTTCAGCATAGGACGTGAACCCCGCCATGCCGATCTGCAATTCCTCGGCCTCTTCTGAGGAACATTGAAACAAGGTTCCCCAACGCCCCACAGCAGCACCAACGGCACAGGCCACCGCGTTGCTCCACGCATTGCGCGCCACGCGCATGGTGGTTTCTACTTCATCAAAGCCAAGGGCCACTGCCGTTGCCGCATCCGCCGCCAGTTGCAGCGGATCGTCCTTGGCATTGGTGACATGCCCCTGGTTGCCCGGAGTCTTGCGTGCCCGCATCTTCGAATAGGCAAAGGCAATCTCAAGTGCATTGAGCCTGGACACCACGTCGGCAAGTTTTGCAGGCGTCATGCCATGGGCAAGGCGCGTCAATTTTTCCCGAGGCACATGCATGTCCACCAGCATGCGCGCCACCTCGCCTGAATCCATCGCCATGGCTTCGGGTGCAATCTCAGGATCAAGATGATAGGTCGCGATGAAACGGTCTATCATGTCGAAGTCATGCTCCAACACGCCGTCAAGATTCACCACCCGCCCGTTTGCAATCACCGCTCCGGGCTTTGGATCGGCTGGTGATGAAAACGCCGAGAAGCCGTTCTTCCAGTCTTCAGCCGCGAACTTGTCGAGGCGAAGCGGTCTTTCGTCCCAGTCGGCAAAGCGTTTCCAGCGGTTCGGTGCGTCACTCATACCGAAAGCTTGCATCAGTGCCGCGACCCAAGCAAGGTGTGACGTATGGGCAACGCGGCGGAACTATGGATCAAGGCCAATCATCGACTGGGTGAGTCGATCATTTGGCACGAAGCCAGCCAAGCCGTCATGTGGGTGGACCTGCTTGACCCTGCGTTCTTTATGCATGATCCGAAAACCGGAATGACGAAAAATTCTCCGCTGCCCCTGCAAGCGCCCATCGGGTCCATCGCCGCAACCACAAACCCCAAACAACTCATCATCGCCCACCGCAACGGCCTATCATTGCTGCATCTGGACACGCTGGCGCTGGAACCCTTTTGCGATCCGGAAGCGGGGCGGGCAGACATCATTTACAACGATATCAAGACAGATCGCTTCGGCAGACTCTGGGTGGGAACCTCCCATGCCAAGGAACAAGACCCGCGTGGCGCGCTGTGGTGCGTCAAGGACCGCAAGACATTCGCGCTCGCAGACGCAGGCGTTGCCATTTCCAACGGCCCCGCCTTTTCGCCCGACGGCACGACCATGTATTTTAACGACAGCGCAGGCCGCAAGACATTCGCCTATGATATCGACGCTGGACACATGCAGGCGGCGAACAGGAGAGTGCTTCGCAGCTACACGGAATCAGAAGGCATGCCGGATGGCGTGGTTGTGGATGCAGCGGGAAATCTCTGGTGCGCCATGTGGGCAGGTGCTGCAATACTGCACGTCAGCCCCAAGGGAAGCCTGATCGGAAAGATTGATATCGCGGCATGGAATGTCACAACACTTTGCTTTGCGGGCCATGAGATTTTCATCACCACCGCGACTGATACAACACCGCCGGACATGCGAGCGAAATTTCCAGACACAGGCAGTCTGTTCCGGCTTGCAACGGATGCAACCGGGTTGCCTGAACCACTCTTTGCCATTTGATCTTGCGCCGCGTCACATTCTGGTGTGATCTGTGTGGCAATCGCTTGAGGCCAGGAGACCTCTCCCCCGCTTCGCGGACCCTCTCCGAAGGGGAGAGGGACTCGTGGTGCGAGCACCCTGACTGGTAAAAGTGGAGATCTCACCACGAGTCCCTCTCCCCTTCGGAGAGGGTCCGCGAAGCGGGGGAGAGGTCTCCTGGCCTCAAGCGATTGCCACACAGATCACACCAGAATGTGACGCGGCGCAAGATCAAATGGCA
>JANPCE010000009.1:0-93024 GCA_031430795.1 Hyphomicrobiales bacterium | reverse complement strand
CGGGACCGGACGGCCGTCCGGTCCCGCGCGCCTCTTGCGAGACAGGACAAACAATACCACAAAATCATGTTACAAGCGGGCTATGACGATTTTTTTGAGTGGTGATGGTTCAAACTAACCCGGAACCGCTTTAAATCGGCCATCCGGCCAGGTTGATCATCCTCGATGCGGGGGCCACCCGCGCCTTGGCCCAGGCTGCCACTTCGGTCTTTGGGCACCTTTGGCTTCACTTTCCGCATTTTATAATCCAAAAGGAGTCAGGGTGAAAACGCAGCCTGGATTGGAAGAGCGGCGCCCGGAGTGAATGAATTTTCACTGCATATGTGATTGCTGTAAAAATTTTGACCAGGGAGGGTCGATTGCGCCAACTGCTGCATGTTGACTTGCGGTTGCTGATGATCTTGCGGACCATCGTTGAACACCGTGGCCTTGCCAGTGCCCAAGCGGTGTTGAACATGAGCCAGTCCAGCGTGTCAGCAAGTTTGAGCGAACTCGAAGATCGGTTGGGTTTGCGTTTATGCAATCGCGGACGATCGGGATTTGCCCTGACGGACGCAGGACGCATTGTCTATGAAGCCTCGCATGACTTGTTTGATGCCGTGGGGCGTTTCAGTGCCAGCACGGCTGCCATCTCTGACGCAACGCGTGGCATATTGCGCATCGGAGCCGTCGATGCCGTTGCGACCAGTCCGCATCTGCCGTTGGCGGCAACGCTGCGGCGCTTCAGACGTTTTGCAAAAAATGTTCTCGTGGATTTTCTGAATTCCGGGCCTGACGACCTGGAAGCCCAAATCCTGCAAGGCAAGCGCGACGTGGTGATCGGCCCTTATTCCAAGCGTTATGCCACATTGGCTTACGTGCCTTTGCACCGGGAAACGCAGACCCTTTACGTGTCACGTCAACACAGGCTTTTCAAAACCGCCGGATCTTCCGAAGATGCTGGCATGCTTGACGGCCAGGCTTTTGTTTCCCGCCGCTATCTTCACAGCACGGACATCATTCGCGTTGGATTGACTGATCCGCTTGCCATTGTTGACACCATGGAAGCCCAGCTCATCCTCATCCAGAGCGGGGAATATTTCGGTTATTTGCCCGAGCACTATGCCCTGCAATGGGTCGCAAGCGGAGACTTGCGCGCCGTTTTGCCGGGACGTTTCAGTTATGAGTCGCAGTTTTACGCGGTTTCCATGAAGCAGCGCATTCCCAACCCGCTGATCAAAAAGTTCATCGAGCTGTTGGTGGATGGGAGTGGCTCCGGCTGATACTTCAGCAAATCCGATCCATATGGCGGAAATTTTCTGTTTTCCTGACGTTTGAATCCGGGGAACATCAGAGCATGAACAATTATGACCGGGGTCGGCTGGATTTGCCATTCGTGGGCATTTGCAGCTTTGGCAAAAGGCCGATCTGCACAGACTGGGACAACATCCAGGCGGATGTGGCGGTACTTGGCGCACCTCTCGACATGGGCACACAGTTTCGCGCCGGCGCCCGCTTTGGCCCCCGCGCCATCCGTGAAGCTTCAACCCTGTTTTCATTTGGCCACGGTGGTTCCTATGACCATGAGGACGACGTGGTTTACCTGCCCGGCGACCAGGTGCGCATTGTCGATATGGGGGACGCCGATATTGTGCACACTGACCAGGCCAAAAGCCACGCCAATATTGAATTTGCCGTGCGCAAAATTTTGAAGGCAGGGGCGTTGCCTGTGGTGATGGGTGGCGACCATTCCATCAACATTCCCTGCATCGCGGCGTTCTCGGATCAAGAGCCCGTGCATATTGTGCAGATTGACGCGCATCTGGATTTTGTTGACGAGCGCCATGGCGTGCGCAATGGCCATGGCAGCCCCATGCGGCGCGCGGCAGACCATGATCACGTCACTGGCCTCTCGCAAATTGGCATTCGCAATGTGTCGTCCACTGCACGTGAAGGCTATGGTACGGCGCGGCAAATGGGATCGGATATTCTGTCTGTGCGGCAATTCCGAAAGCTGGGTGTAGAGGCTGTGTTGGAACGCATTCCCGCTGGCAAGCGCTATTACCTCACCATAGACATTGACGGATTTGATCCGTCGATAGCACCCGGCACGGGAACGCCGAGCCATGGCGGCTTTCTCTACTACGAAGGGCTGGAACTGATTGCCGGCCTCGCCAAGCGCGGGCACATTGTGGGGCTTGACCTTGTTGAGGTTGCACCCGACTATGACCATTCGGGATCAACGGCCATACTTGCCGCCCAACTTTTACTGAATGCACTTGGACGGATTTTTCACGCCCGCGCTTCTGCCTGAGGTGGCAGCGCCCAACCCTGGAGGACAAGACATGTTGAAAAAATTTCTCGCTGCCGCCGCTTTCACTTTTGTGCTGGGAAGCGGGCCATTGGCGGAAGCCGGTTCCCTGAAGGTCGGACACTCGACATGGGTGGGTTATGGCCCATTCTATATCGCCCTGGACAAAGGGTTCTTCAAAGAAGAAGGTGTGGACGTTGAGTTTACCATCATGGAGGACACCGCCATCAAGATCGGTGCCATGTTTGCGGGCCAAATCGACGTTGCCGCATCAACATCCGATGAATTCCCGATTTACTTGCAGCCTGGAAAATCCGTGCGTTACTTCATGGCTGTTGACTACAGCAACGGCGGTGACGGCATTGTCGCCTCCAAGGACATCACAACTGTCGCTGGCTTGAAGGGCAAGAAGATTGCATTCGAGCAAGGTTCAATCTCGCAGTTTTTCCTGAATGTTGTCTTGAAAAAGAACGGCCTGACTCAGGCCGACATTGAAGCCGTCAGCATGACAGCAGCTGACGCGGGCACGGCCTTTGTGGCGGGGCAAGTGGACGCGGCCGTCACATGGGAACCAGCGCTCAGCCTTGGTGCCACATCAGCCAACGGTCACCTCCTCGCATCAAGTGCTGAATTGCCAGGTGTGATTGTTGACGTATTAGCTACGACGGGCGAAACCGCAAAAGCCAAGGAAGCGGATCTGCGTGGCTTTGCGAGGGCTTGGTATCGTGCCCTTGAGTTTCTCAAGGCAAATCCTGACGAGGGCTATGCCATCATGGCCAAGGGTGTGGGTGGCTGGATCGAAAAGCCCGAAGATTTCAAGGCTGCAGCAGGTGGCATCCAATATCTCGACAAGGAAGCCAATGCCGGACTCTTCGGTGTTCCCGGAAGCGATGGCTCGCTTCACAAAACCGTGGCCGACGCGATTGAAATCTGGAAGGGCTTCGAGAAAATACAAGTCGATGTGACACCACAGGACTTAATTGAGCAAAACGTCAATGGCGGCTGATTGACTCATGCCATGGCTGAATGGCCTGGTTGACCGATACCTGACGCCGCGCGGAGATATCTCTGCCGGCGCAGGCCTTGTCGCCGCACTGACCTGTGCGGGCGTCGTCGGGTTGGTTTGGGTGATGCTGTCTTACGGCGGTTTGGCGGATGCGACTTTTTTTCCAAGTCCCGGCGCGGTGTTTTCGGCATTCTGGGAAACGCTGTCGGATGGGCGGCTTGGCAAACATGTTTGGGCCAGCCTGGTTGTCATCAACATCGGATTCCTGATTTCGACCGTGCTGGCTGTGCCGCTCGGGCTGATGATGGGCACCTTCCGCGTGGTGCAGGCGGGACTTGAACCCATCATCAATTTCATTCGCTATCTGCCTGTCACCGCCATGATCCCGCTGCTGATCCTGTGGGTTGGCATCGGCATCGAGCAAAAAATCACTGTTATCATCATTGGCACGTTTTTCCAGCAGGTGGTGATGGTCATTGATATCGTCAATCGTGTGCCGAATGAATTGTTGAACGCGGCCTACACCTTGGGCGCGGGGCGCCGGCAAATTCTGTCCCGCGTACTGGTGCCAGCCATGTTGCCGGGGTTGATGGACATGTTTCGCGTAACCATGGGCTGGGCCTGGACCTATCTGGTGGTGGCCGAACTCGTCGGTTCATCAGCGGGTCTGGGATACATGAGCATGCAGGCCATGCGCGGCCTCCACGCTGACATTATTTTTGTTGCCATACTGGTGATTGGGATTCTTGGCATGATCACCGATCAAATTTTCCGTGTACTCAAGCGCGTGCTTTTGCCCTGGGCCGAGGCGCGCTGAATGGGCGACGTTGCAATTGAAAATATTAGGTTGGAGTTCGGCCTTCCCGGCCGGGCCATTGTGGCGCTGGATGATGTCAGCCTGACTGTGCCCGACAAGCAATTTGCCGTCATCGTTGGTCCCTCCGGCTGCGGGAAATCAAGCCTGCTTGATATCGTCGCGGGCCTTCGCAGGCAGACGGCGGGTCGATGTATCGTTGATGGCGTGGTGGTGTCCAAACCCGGGCGGCAGCGCGGCATGGTGTTCCAGAATTACTCGCTTTTCCCATGGCTGTCGGTTCAAAAAAATGTCGAGTTTGGTTTGCGGCTGCGCGGTGTTTCGGCGAAACAACGGGAGGAAACGGCAAGATCTTATCTCGATTCTGTCGGTCTCACGGGATTTGCGCACAATTACCCTTCGCAACTTTCCGGCGGCATGAAACAACGGGTGGCCATTGCGCGCGCCTTGGCCAATGACCCGGATGTCTTGCTGATGGATGAACCTTTTGGCGCGCTCGACAGCCAAACGCGCACGGTCATGCAACAGCTGCTTCTCAAAGTTTGGGAGAAAGACAGCAAGACCGTGATCTTCGTGACCCACGACATTGAAGAGGCGCTGTTTTTGGGCGACATCATTTATGTCATGTCCGCAAGGCCCGGGCGTTTTGTTGACAGGATCACTGTGCCCCTGCCACGTCCACGACGCTATGAGCTGTTTTCGACGCCTGAATTTCTCGCGCTCAAAGGCCGCATCCATGCACGCCTGCATCCGGAATCATCAACGGAACATTCCACAGAACTTACATCTGAATTTCCGGCGTAACGTCCGCAACTCAACGGTTTTTCGACCCAGCCAAACGTGTGAATATTCAAACCTTCAAGGGAGATAAAAATGGAACAGACAATTGTTCAAACCGGCAAGGTGTTCAAGGTGTTTCCAGACGGACCACCCGGGCACGGCCTGAAACCCATTTCAGTGATGGATCAGTCCAATATCATCTCGGGCGTCGGCACAGAAACCGGCACCTTTGACTATGTCGACCCCACCCGCCAATTCATGGTCGGAATCTGGGAAAGCACACCTTGCGTTGAATATATCCCGTTTTACCCTTGCGATGAATTCTGTCTCATTCTCAAAGGAGGCATTCGCATCACGCAGAAAGATGGCACTGAGAACCACTTCGGTGAGGGTGAGGGATTCATGGTGTTGCGTGGCACCGAATGCCACTATGCCATGACCGAGACAACGAAAAAATACTCGATCATGTTTGAAAACAAGCTGTTGGCGAAATGACGCCGAAAGTCATCATCACAGCCGCAATCACGGGCGCCGGAGATACTGTCGGCAAGCACCCGGCAATTCCTGTCACGCCAGAACAAATTGCAAATTCCGCGCTTGAGGCCGCGAACGCGGGTGCAGCGGTGGTGCATTGTCATGTGCGTGATCCCAAAACCGGAAAGAGTTCACGCGCCGTTTCACTTTACCGGGAAGTGGTTGAACGCATTCGTGCGGCGAACACGTCTGTGGTGATCAATCTCACCGCAGGCATGGGCAGTGATCTTGAAATCGGGGGCGGTGAAAACCCTCTGCCCATCGTAAAGGACAAGAGCGATCTTGTCGGACCCATCGAACGCCTGCTGCATATTGCCGAACTCAGGCCGGAAATTTGCACCATTGATTGCGGTTCGCTCAATTTTGGTGATGGTAATTTTCTGCTGGTGCAAACGCCGTCGCAATTGCGGGCCCAGGCGAAACTCGTTCAGAGTTACGGAGTGAAACCGGAGCTTGAGTGTTTTGACTCAGGCAATGTCTGGTTTGCCAAGCAACTCTGTGCCGAAGGCCTGGTCAGCGGCAAACCCCTGTTTCAACTCTGCCTTGGAATTCCATGGGGTGCGCCTTACGATTCACAAACCATGGCCTATCAAAAATCGTTGTTGCCCCCTGACGCTGTCTGGGCAGCCTTCGGCATTGGCCGCAACGAATTTCCTGCAGTCGCGCAGGCTGTACTTCTGGGTGGCCATGTGCGTGTTGGGTTGGAAGACAATCTGTGGCTGGAACGAGGTGTGCATGCATCAAACGGCACGTTGGTTGAAAAGGCGGCGAAGATCATCCGATTGTTGGGCGCTGAAACCGCATCACCTGCTGAGGCACGGGCAATACTTGAACTCCCCGCTGCGGCGTGAACTTCCACACCATTGTTGATGGCAGGTGTTGGCAAGATGTTTGTCCTCCCAATTGTTGAGTATCGAAGCATCTGAGACACGCTTGCCAGCTCAGGTCTTTGCTGTGTTTGCTGCCAGCCCTCCATAAAGTGCCTCACGCACAACAGTGTTGCTGGTCACAGCATCCTGTCCGGCAATGGCTGTCTTGAGGCGGTTGTCTGCCTGCAGTTTTCTGACGACCTTGCGCATGGCTTCAACGGTTGCAATGTTGGCGCTGCATTCGGCAACCGGGTCCATGCCGGTCGTATCGGGGAAGGTATCGAAATAAATCGGTCGGTCGTATTTGATGTCTTCCAGCACGTAGATGAGTTCCATAGTCTGGATGGGATGGACCGTGCCCACCATCAATCCATCGTCGCGTTTGGCGTAACCGTCATTCAGATGGACACCGAAAAGCTTTGAGGAACGGGCGGCGAGTGCTGCGGCATAGGCCGGCATTTCATCCGCATACAGAACATGGGCAAAGTCTACGGTGACACCAACGTTCTTGCGACCCATTTCATGAATGGCGAGCAATGTTGTTCCGATGTCCGGCATCAGCGCAAAGCTGCGCGGTTCATTGGGCTTGTACTCGATGCTGACTTCAGACGAAGGCACGTGGTCCGCCACTTCCGAAATGGCTTCCAGTGTCTGGTCCCACAGCCGCGCATAGTCAGCCTGGAAGGAATAGTCGAAACCGTCTTGCCCCATCCAGAGTGTCATCAGGGAACCACAGAGTTCCAACATCTGGTCAATGCCGCGTTTGGTTTGATCAATGGCGAGGCGTCGAAGTTTCGCATCGGGGTTGCTGAAGGCACCAATCTTGAAACCAGGATCGCTGTAGTAGCGCATGGCGAAACCATTGACAGTGAGACCAAGGTCATCGAGGTGCCGCTTCAATACTTGCAACTCAACAGCCTCAAGGTGATCTGGAAAATTGAGATCAACTGCGTTGAGTCCCGGCACTTTTGCCGCTTTGGTCAACAAGCCCAAAACACCCGCCAGATGCGGGTGAACAGCGCCCTCATTGCGCGTGTCGCTCTTGAAGGAATTCAGTCGGGCCGCATATTTGTAAGGCTTTGGGGGTTCGGATTTGGCCATTTGAGCTTTCTGCAATTGTTGATAAACTTCACCCCAACATGTTGTTCTGTATAGTGCAATCCATTGAATTGAAGAGAATCTCGGAACTTCAGAACTGAAGCCAACTTGTTGACCAGGCAGTCTCTATTATTCCACGTTTTCTGAATCGTCGAGACTTTGATCAGTTCGGCAGAAGGTGAAGTTACTTCAACAACTTCACCAATTTTGTGCGGCGCACATGGTTTGCGACGGGTCTGGTATGGTTGCGAGGTCGGCGCCGACCCGCTTTGCAATGGCGGGAATTTGGGTGAAAATGGATCGTTGCGTGCAGTTGACCCAACAGGCATTTGCAGTGAAGAGGGACTCCCATGGAACCAATCACCCTCACGACCGGGAAACTGGCGTGTCCCCGCCCGACCCCGTCAGACATCCGGTGCTTCAAGGGCATTCCTTATGCAGCGGCACCTGTCAATGCCTTGCGTTTTGCGCCGCCGCAGCCATGCCCGACGTGGGTTGGCGTGCGGCCATCCGACAGATTTGGCAGCAATGCGCTGCAGAAAGTCTTGTTCTCTGACATTGACCCGTTTGTTGACGGTGTGTCGGAGGACTGCCTTACTCTCAATGTATGGACGGGGGCTGATCTTGCAGCCGGTGAAAAACGTCCTGTGCTGTTCTGGATTCACGGCGGGGGTTTTGTCGTTGGCTCCGGGTCAGAGCCCCGCTACGACGGAACGAAATTGGCGGAGCGCGGCGTTGTTGTGGTGACAGTCAATCACCGCCTCAACGCGCTGGGATATCTGGCACATCCGGCATTGACAGCCGAAGCGGGATCTTCGGGCAACTACGCGATGTTGGACCTGATCGCAGCTTTGCAATGGGTGAAACACAACATCGCGGCTTTTGGCGGTGATCCCGAACGGGTGACCATCGCAGGCGAGTCAGCGGGGTCGATGGCGTGCAGCGTGTTGATGTGTTCTCCACTTGCGGAGGGACTGTTTGCCGGCGTGATTGGACAAAGTGGCGGCCTGCTGGCCACGCCTGTGGAATCCTTGATGACGTTGCCCGAGGCCGAGGCACATGGTTTGGCCTTTGCAAAAAAGTTTGGTGTTGCAACAGCTGAGGAACTGCGATTCGTTTCGGCCTATGACATTTTGGATGCAGCGCCTGGCCTCGGCTTTCGGCCCATCATTGACGGGCATGTGCTGACTGAACATCCGCGCGAAATTTTTGCCAAGGGCTTGCACCACGATGTGCCGATGCTGGCGGGCTGGAACAGGGATGAGGGATTCAATTTCAACGTTTCCAATTGGGGTGATGGCAAAAAGGGTGTGGCTCACTGGCTGAATTTGCATTTTGGCAGACACGCCAAGGACGCGCAGGCGCGCTACCCTGTTGCATCGGCGAAGCAAGCCAAACAGTCGGCGCGCGATCTTGGCGGTGATCTCATCATCAACCATGGCACGTGGGCCTGGCTCGAGGCGCAACGCACGCAAGGCAAAGCGCCACTTTACCGCTATTGTTTTGACCACGAGCCTCAAACACAGCCGGGGTTCTTCCCGGCCGATGCAAAGAACCCTGGCGCGTTTCATTCGTGCGAATTGCCTTATGTCTTCGATGTGCCCGGTGCCTTGGGCTGGAACGTCAGGGACGCGGATTTTTCCGTTGCCAAAACATCAGGTGACTATTGGGCGAATTTCATCAAGACGGGCAATCCAAATGGTGACGGACTTCCGGTTTGGCCATCATATCGTAGTGAAACACGACCCTGCCTGCGCCTTTCGGCAGCGTGCAGCGTTGAAACTGACATTGACGGTGAGCGGCATAGGTTTCTTGCCCGCGCTATGCGGAAATAAGCGCCTGATGATTGTCGAGTACCAAGGCAACGGCGCCCAGCAGTGAATCATTTTCGGTGAATTTGCCAACAGTTATTTTGGTGGGTGCGCCGTCATGGGATTTGATCAGGGTGTGTCTTTCATAGGATTTTCGCATGGGTGCGAGCAGCAGTTCGCCGGCAAGCGCCAATCGTCCACCAATGATGAACAGCGGAGGATTGATGATGGTTCCGACCATGGCGAGGCCCCTGCCCCCGTATTCGGCGACATCGGCGATCATGCGCATGGCACCGGCATCGCCCGCTTCAGCGAGAGAGATCGCGCTTTCGATGGAGATTGGCTTTTTGTGGACGCGGGAGAGTTGTTCGATGGGTTTCACGAAGCTGGCGTAAAGCTCGAGGCAGCCGCGATTGCCACAGCGGCAGAGTTCGCCTTCGGGATTGATGCTGACATGGCCAAATTCCCCAGCACCGCCCGACACGCCTGAAATGACAGACCCGTTGTTGACAATGGCACCACCCACGCCAACGTCCATCTTGAACATTACGAAGTCAGGCGACCCACGCGCCGCTCCCCACTTCAGTTCAGCAAGGGCAGCGCAATTGCTTTCGTTTTCAACAAGCACGGGCGAATCAAACACCGACGAGAACATGGTGTTGATGTTGAGGCCCGCCCATTTCGGCAAAATGCCGCCGCGCTGCAAGACGCCGTTGCGGCCGACAGGGCCTGAAACAGAAATGCCTGCCCCCAGCAGACTTTGCCGCGAGAGGCCGTTGGCCTTGTAGAATTCATCAAACGCAGTTCTGACAATGCCCAAGGCCTGATCAGGCTCGTAGTCCTGACCAACAGAAAACCGCTTCTCGGCGATGAAACTGTGCGACATGTCGGCGACTACGCATTGAACTTCAGTGTCCGCCAAGTGCACACCAACACAGGTTCCGGCCTGGGGGTTGAGCGCCAGGAGCGTGCCGGGCCTGCCTGCACCTTCCAGTGTCATGCGCTCGACCTCCACCACCACACGACTTTGCTTGAGTTGCGTGACCGCTGTCGAGACAGTGGAACGGGCAAGACCTGTCAATCGCGCAATCTGAGCTGCTGACATTCCGCCGTTGCGGCTCAATGCGCCGACGATCTGGGCGGCCACTGTGCCTGCTTCAATATCGGCCATCGCCTGCCTGATCCGGCCAGCCGCCATGTCGCTCTCCCGTGTTGACAGATGAATTAGTTCACCATAGAGCAAATTCAGGAAAACAAAAGTGCCATCCAAAAGAGCACTCCACCGATTTCATCAAGGGAGGAAAACCGATGAAAATCCTGAAGACACTGCTGGCCGCTGCCGCGGCGACGACACTGCTCGCAGGTGCGGCGATGGCCGAACCCAAGACACTGATGCTGCATCAATGGGCCACCGGCTCCGATGCCGCATCGATTGCCAAACTCGGTGAAATGTTCACGGCCAAAGGTGGCAAGTGGGAACAGAACGCCATTGCCGGCCACACCGCCAACACGTTGGCCAAACTCCGCGCCGATGTGCTTTCGGGCAATGCGCCAGCCGCCGTTCAGCTCAAGGGACCGGAAATTGCCGAGTGGAATGAAACCGGCAAAACAGCGAACCTCGATGAACTCGCCGCCGCAGAAGGCTGGGAAAAGGTTGTGGCTCCTGAACTGTTCCCGGTGATGAAGCCCAAGGGATCATGGGTTGCCGCACCAATGAACATCCACCGTATCAATTGGATCTGGGGTTCTGTGCCTGCGATGAAAGCGGCTGGCGTCGACGCGCTGCCGAAGACGTGGGCTGAATTCAATGCCGCTTGTGAAAAGGGCATTGCTGCAAAGAAAATCTGCCTCGCCCATTACTCCGCAGATTGGACCGACTCCACGACGTTTGAAGTGGTCGTCTATGGAACGGACAAGGACCTGTTCCAAAAAGCCTTCGTCGAAGGCGATACGGCAGCCATGCGTTCGCCTGGCATGGTCAAAGCCTTTGAGCAGATGCGCTTGATGGTGACGAAGTACATGGACCCCGGCATTGTTGGCCGCGACTATGACACCGCTTCCAACCTGATGGCCAATGGTGATGCGCTGTTCCACATCATGGGTGACTGGCAGGTGGGCGTGCTCAAGGCTGTGGGCAAGGAGCACGGCAAGGATTACGTCTGTGCACAGGCCCCCACGGATTGGGGCAAACCCGGATTCATTCTGAATTCTGACTCCGTGGTGTTCTTCCAGCAGTCTGACCCTGATTACATTGAAGGCCAGAAACTGTTGGCTTCCACCATCCTGTCGCCGGAATTCCAGACGGTGTTCAACATCACCAAGGGTTCAATTCCGGCCCGCCTCGACGTGGACCTGAGCAAGGGCTTCAATCCGTGCCAGCAGTTGGCGCAGGCTGACCTTGCGGCGTCGATCAAGGAGGGCACACTTGTGCGATCCATGGCGCACAACATGACGGTGTTGCAGAAGTATCGCGGTGCGATGATGGAGACAATCACGGAATTCGTGAACTCCGATATTTCACCAGCCGATGCGGCCAACGCCATGGCTGACGCGGTTGAGGCGCAGAAGTAGTTTACGCAAACAAGGCAAATGCCGTCATGGCCCGCTTCAGGCGGGCCACCCATGGGTCCTCCGCTTAAAGCGGAGGATGACGGGCTTTCTACCGGAGCATGCATTTGAACCGCAGCATCGCCGCCCTCAACGTCCCACATGCGAGTCTCATCTCGCGGATCGGTGAATGGTTGCCCCTTTGGCTGATCCTGCCATCGCTCATCGCATCCTTCATCTACACTTTCGGATTCACGGCGTGGACGTTTTATCTTTCACTGTCTGATTCCGGCAACCTGCCAAGCTATGGCTTCATTGGCCTTGAGAATTATGAACGTCTCTGGGCCAATCGGCGCTGGAACATTGCATTTTCAAACCTGTTCTTCTTCAGCGGGTTTTATGTGCTGGGCACCATGCTCGTGGGCCTTTTGCTCGCCATTCTCATTGACCAGAATGTGCGCGCCGAAAGTTTTTGGCGCACGATTTTTCTTTATCCCCTTGCCGTTTCCTTTGTTGTGACCGGTGCGATCTGGAGTTGGCTTTACAACCCAACCACTGGCATTGAGTATCTGGTTCGCAGTCTGGGCTTCGAGAGTTTTTCATTCGCACTTGCCACCAGCCGCAAGTATGCGATTTGGGCCGTGATCATTACGGGCATATGGCAGGCCTCCGGCTTTGCCATGGCCTTGTTTCTGGCAGGATTGCGTTCCGTTGACACGGACATTGTGAAGGCTGCGCAGATTGATGGTGCCGGACCCGTTCGCACCTATGCCAAAGTGATTCTTCCTTCCATTGCTCCAATCTTCATTGCAGTTGCTGTGATCATGTTGCAGTTCGCCATCAAGACTTTTGATTTGGTGGTGGCGTTAACGCGGGGCGGCCCCGGCATCTCCACCACTTTTCCTGCCAACTATGTCTATGATTTGATGTTCCAGCGCGGTCAGATTGGCGAGGGTGCCGCGGCGTCCGTCATGATGGTTGCGGCGTTGGCGGTGGTGCTCGTGCCCTACTCCCTGTACCTCGTCTGGCGCAATCACCAGGAGCGGAAAAATGGCTAAAACCGCGCCGCATGACATTGAAGCCGCAATTGCGGCGAGGCGTTATTTTGTCACGCGTGTTGTGATTTATGGGCTGCTCGCACTGTTCGCCGTGATTTACATCGTGCCGTTTTTGGTTGTTGTGTTGAACACTTTTCGCGACAACATTGATGTGGCGCGTAACGGCCTCATATCGTTTCCGCGCTCTTTCACGCTGGAGGCCTGGCCTGTTGCCTGGGGTAGCTACTGCCTGAATGGGCGCTGTGAAGGCATGTCCTCCAATTTCTGGAACTCGGTCTACATGACCATCCCCGCCACCATCATTTCAACGCTGCTCGGCGCTTTGAACGGCTATATTCTGTCGAAATGGAAATTCACGGGATCAGACACAATCTTCACCATCCTGCTGTTTGGCGTGTTCATGCCAGGACAAATCGCGCTGATGCCTTGGGCCTATATCCTCGGCACCACGGGCCTCAACCAAACGCTTTGGGGCCTGATCATGGTGCATGTGATCCAGGGCATTTCCTTCACAACACTGTTCTGCCGGAATTTCTATGTCAACATTCCCGATGATTTGATCAAGGCGGCACGGATTGATGGTGCCGGCTTCTGGCGCATCTTCTGGAAAATCATTCTGCCGCTGTCGCCGCCGATCCTGATTGTTACGGTGATCTGGCAATTCACCGGCATCTGGAACGAATTCCTTTATGGTGTGGTGCTGACGACCGGCAAGACGCAACCGGTGACAGCGGCCGTTGTTGCCTTTGCCGCGCAGGAACAGAATGTAAAAGAGTACAACATCATCAGTGCCGGCGTGTTGATTGCCGCACTTCCGCCGCTGCTGGTGTATTTTTTTGGCGGAAAATATTTTGTGCGTGGGTTGACTCAAGGGGCGATCAAGTAATGGCTGTTTTGAACATCAGTGGCGTGTACAAGAGTTTCGGCCCGGTAGAGGTTCTGAAGGACATCAACCTCGATGTGAAATCCGGCGAGTTCATAGCGCTTGTCGGACCATCTGGCTGTGGCAAGTCCACGTTGCTGGCGATCATCGCGGGACTTGAGAAGGCGTCGGCTGGCATCATTTCCATCGGTGACCGCATTGTAAACAGTGTGGCTCCAAAGGACCGCGACATTGCCATGGTGTTCCAGTCCTATGCGCTCTACCCCACCATGACTGTGCGCGAGAACATGATGTTTGGCATGGAAGCGCGGGGCGTACCCCGTGATCAGCGTGAAGCGGCGCTGAAACGTGTTTCGGAACTGTTGCAAATCCAGCAGCTGCTGCACCGCAAGCCAGGGCAACTTTCAGGCGGGCAGCGCCAACGCGTGGCCATGGGCCGCGCGCTTGTTCGCGATCCTGCGCTGTTTCTTTTCGATGAGCCACTTTCAAATCTTGACGCAAAGCTGCGCGTGGAGATGCGCGGCGAGATCAAGAAGCTGCATCAGAAGATTGGCAAGACAACAGTGTATGTGACGCATGACCAGGTGGAGGCAATGACACTGTCGTCGCGGATTGCAGTACTCAACAAGGGTGTGTTGCAGCAATTTGATGAGCCACAGAGAATCTACGATCATCCAGCCAATATGTTCGTGGCGGGATTCATGGGTTCTCCTGCCATGAACTTCATGCCCGCGCAAATTGCGGTCAAGGGCAGCGGGACTGAATTGGTCCTCGCAGGTGGTGCTGTCCTGAAACTTGGCAGGCGGCTTTCACCACCGGCCATTGGCAGTGTCATCGTTGGTATCCGGCCAGAACACCTCACTCTCGCCACATCGAAAGCCGCAAACACCGTTGTCGGCAAAGTCACTCTTGTTGAACCCACCGGCTCTGAAACCCATGTCATCTCCCGCATCGGCAACAACGATGTGACGGCAAAGTTCTTTCCCTACCAAGCGCCAAAATTGGGAGACGATGTGCGGCTTGCCGTTGACATGGACCGCATCTGCATCTTTGACGCGGTGTCCGAACAGGCGTTGGCGTGACGGCCGGATTTGCAAGCTATCCCAGTCTCAGGGATTCCGTCTTTCTGGTTTCAGGTGGCGCATCGGGCATCGGACAATCAATTGTTGAGGCGGCCCACGGACAAGGTGCGAAAGTGGCTTTTCTTGACATCCGGCAATCCGAAGGCGAAAAGTTGGCGGCGGTCCTTGCCTCTGCGCTGTTCATTGAATGTGACGTGACGGATGCCGAAGCCACGGCGCGCGCCGTCGCGGAGGTGCGCAAGGTGTTCGGCCCCATCCGTGTCCTCATCAACAATGCCGGCAATGACGACCGGTGTGCGCCGCAGGATGTGACACCAGACTACTGGGACCAGGCCATGGCCGTGAACTTGAAGCACCAGTTCTTCCTCGCGCAACAGGTTCATCCCCACATGAAAGAACTTGGCGGCGGGTCCATCATCAATTTTTCGTCCATCGCCTGGCGCTATGGCGCTGATGCCATGATCGCCTATGCCACAGCAAAATCCGCCATCATGGGTCTCACCCGGGCCTTGTCACGAAACTTCGGTCCGGACAATATTCGCGTGAACAGCATTGAACCTGGTGCGGTGATGACGGAGAAGCAAAGGCGTTTGTGGTACCCGACACAGGCGCAAGTGGATTCCATGGTGTCGCGGCAACGCATCCGGAAAATTCTGGAGCCGGAAGAGATCGCACGCGCCGTGCTCTTCCTCGCGTCAGACGACAGCCGTATGATCACAGGGCAAACACTTATTGTTGACGCAGGCATGTCATGACCGTTGCTGTTGGGCTGAACCCCTATGGATTGACCTATCACCTCGGACTGCAAGGCATGGGCACGCCGCGTGCAAATCCAGTGGGCAAAGGGCTGGAAGGATTCATCGCAATTGCAAAAGAACTCAATGCGGAGGTGCTCGAGATTTTCAATCCGTGGCTGACAGAACTTTCTGATCGGCAACTCAAGGATTTGCGCAAGCGGCTGTCCGATCTTGGCATGACGCCTGTGATCAGCGCGGGCATCCACGGCATGGGGCCAATCAAGGATGCGTTTCGAACCGCAAGGCTGCTTGATGCTGAGGTGATCAGGCTCGGACTGACTCCAGTGTTGGAAGGCAGTCGCACGGCCTGGGGGGACAAGTGGTTTGAACTGCTGAAGGAAGTGCATGACCGCCTGTCACAGTTCACGCCTGTGGCGCGCGACGAGGGCCGGATGCTTGCAATAGAGAACCACCAGGATTTCCAGAGCAGCGAATTGGTGGACTACTGCAAAAGTTTTACCCAGGCCGTGTTCATCACCCTTGATACCGGAAATACATTCCCGGTTGGCGAAGCACCGATGGATTTTGTTGCCCGCGTGGCACCCTATGTGCGCCACGTGCATCTCAAGGATTACCGTGTGCAGTTCACTGATGAAGGATACCGACTGGTGCGTTGTGCGATTGGCGATGGTGCCGTGCCGATCAAGGCGATGCTGGAAGAAATCGGAAAACACCATCCGCACATCAACGCGGTGCTGGAACCCGGCGCGCTGGAAGCACGGCATGTCAGGCTTTTCAATCCGGATTGGTGGCGCCAGTATCGTCAGACGGACGCGAAATCCTTTGCCGCCGCACTCGCCGCAGCCCGCGTCAACCGCTTGGGTGATGATGAGGACTTTCGCACGCCTTGGGAACGGCAGGCGGATGGCGAAATTGAAGACTATGAACTGTCGATGATCCGCCGCAGTGCCGCCAACATGCGCGCCCTCGGCATCATGAAGTGAGGAGATTGGGATGACAAGAGAACTTGAAGGTAAAATCGCGTTCGTTACCGGTTCCGGTCGTGGCCTTGGCAGTTTCACGGCCAAGCGCCTTGCAGAACTTGGCGCGCATGTGGCGGTGCATGACCTTTCATCCACCGACACGGCAAAATATGGCGAAGCCGCAAACCTGGATCAGATGGTCAAGGCGATCGAAGCCCATGGTGTGAAAAGTGTCGGTGTCACTGGCAACATCGGCGACCAAGCGGCTGTTGCCCAGATGAAAGAGATCATTGAAGCAAAATTGGGCGAGGTCGAAATTCTGGTCAACTGCGCTGGTGGAGACATTGGTGCCAGCGGAAACAAGCCGAAGCCCAACAACGCCCTCGACATTTCCTACGAGGACATCAAGGTGCTCACCGACAACAACCTTATTGGCACCATGCTGGTGTGCCAGGCCTTCGTGCCCCCGATGGTGCGGCGTGGTGCGGGCACCGTCATCAACATCGCCTCCGCAGCTGCTCATATGGGCTGCTCGCCGGAAGTTGTGTATTCAACTTTGAAAGCTGCTGTCGTTCACTACACGCGCTGCCTTGCGAAAGAACTTTATCACAATGGCGTACGCATCAATGCCGTCAGCCCTGGCCCTACAAAGACGGCGCGGTTCCAGAACACCCGTGTGGTTGATCCTGAGAGAATGACGTCGGACAAGGTGTCGTTTGACCGCTACGCCGAGCCGGATGAAATCGCGGATGCCGTTGCTTTCCTTGCAGGTCCCCGCGCCAAATTCATCAATGGCCAGGTGATCCGCGTCGATGGAGGTTTGACGCTGTTCCCGGGCTAGTTGGCAGTCATTGCTGATTTCTTGCTTCTGCATTGGGCCAGTGAGGCAGCGATGGCAGGGGTCTTGAAGTCAAGGCATTTGCGTGGGGGGGGGTTGACCGGACGCTTGCGGACAAAGGACATGAACTTGCCGACAAACGTGACCGTAAATCCGACGGCGTTCAGACACACATGATGCGGTTCACATCCCGTTTTCAGGTCACGTGCCGCTGATCGGATAGTGGCAGGCAACACTGCCAGAAGAAACAGTGTCTGCATGCAATGGGCGGTCGTTGCTGCAGCGGTCGCGAGCGATCGGGCAGCGTGGGTGGAAACGGCAGCCTGAGGGCGGATTGATCGGGCTTGGAACGTCACCGGACAAAATGATGCGCTTGCGCCTGTTTGCCAGATATGGCGTTGGCACGGCAGAGATCAGCGCTTGTGTGTAGGGGTGAGAAGGATTGTTGAAGATGTCGTCTGCACTGCCCATTTCGACAATGGAGCCGAGATACATAACAGCAATGCGGGTGGACACCTGCCGCACCACACTCAAGTCATGGGCGACGAAGACATAGGTCAGTTTGAGCCGTTCCTGCAAATCGGCCAACAGATTGACGATCTGCGCCTGCACCGAAACATCAAGCGCCGATACAGGCTCATCAAGAATGATCATTTTCGGTTCAAGTGCGATGGCGCGCGCAATGCCAATGCGCTGACGTTGGCCACCGGAAAACTCGTGGGGGTAGCGGGAGGCATGATCAGGCAACAAGCCAACCTGCTCCAGCAGCATGTCAACACGCCGCACGATTTCTCCCGCAGATAAATTCAAATGAATGCGCAACGGTTCTGCGATCAAATCCCGGACGCGCCGCCTTGGATTGAGCGATGCATAGGGATCCTGGAAGACCATCTGAATTTTTTGACGTACCGGCCGCATGTCGCCTGTCGAAAGATGAGTGATGTCGCGCCCCTCGAATGTCAGAGTGCCGGAGGAGACATCGTAAAGTCGAGTGAGGCAGCGGCCGAGGGTGGACTTGCCACAGCCGGATTCACCCACCAAACCCAATGTCTCACCCGGCATCACGGAGAGAGAGACATTGTCAACGGCATGAACTGTTCGAATGCCTTGTTTTGAAAACCGCGATCCCACAGTGAAATTTTTCGAAACGTTGCGGGCCTCGTAGAGGAATTGCGCCGTCATGGTTGCGGCACCAGAAAACAAGCCGTTTCGTGAACCGTGCCGGCCAGCACAGGCTTGGCTTCGCAGGCAGCAAATCTTTTGGGACAGCGCGGCCCGAATGAGCATCCCTTTGGCAGGTTCAATAGTGACGGCGGCGAACCTGAAATGGAACGCAAGCGATGTGGCTTTGCTCCGACCAATGGCGGAATTGAATCGAGCAAGGCGCTGGTATAGGGATGTTGCGGGTTTCGGAAAATCGTGGCCTTGTCACTTCGCTCAACGATGCGACCCGCATACATGACCATGATGCGGTCTGCGACATCGGCCATGACGCCAAGATCATGGGTGATGAAGACAATAGCTGAGCCGTGGGTGGATTGCAGGTTCTTGACGAGCTCAAGGATCTGCGCCTGTACCGTCACATCAAGCGCTGTCGTAGGTTCATCGGCCACCAGCAGCGCCGGATTGCAGGAAAGCGCCATGGCGATGACTGCGCGCTGGCGCATGCCGCCTGACAGCTGGTGGGGAAAGCGATGCACGGCTTCTTCCGGTTTTGGAATGTTGACCTCGGCCAACAGGTCGATGGCGCGCTGCCAGGCTTGCGCCTTGCTGATTTTCTGGTGGGCCAGGACCTGTTCGGCAATCTGCCAGCCGATGGTGTAGACGGGCGTCAGTGCTGTCATCGGGTCCTGGAAAATCATGGCGATTTCCCGGCCACGGAGCTTTCGCAATTCCCGCTGCGGCAATCCCACCAGCTCTTTGCCGCGATACCTGATGGACCCTTCAATCACTGCATTGGGATCGGTGATCAGGCCCATGACGGCCAGCAAAGTGACGGTCTTGCCGGAACCGGATTCACCGACAACGCCCAGGATTTCGCCCTCTTTCACATCAAACGACACGCCATCGATGGCATGCATGGTGCCTTGTTCGGTGCGGAACGAAACCCGGAGATCACGCACTTGCAAAATCATTAGGTGCGCACCCTGGGATCAAGGATGATGTAGATCATGTCGACAATGGCATTGGCGAGCACGACAAAGAATGATGCAAACAGAACCGTGGTCATGATGATCGGTAAATCGAGGTTTTGAAGCGCATCGTATGTCAGCTTGCCAATGCCTTGCAGTCCGAAGACAACTTCGGTGAGCAGGGCTGAGCCGCCGACGAGCGCACCAAAATCAAGACCGAACAAGGTGACGAAACTGATCAGCGATGTGCGCAGGGCGTGTCGCAGCAAAATCCGGGTTTCCGAAAGTCCCTTGGCGCGGGCCGTGCGGATGTAGTCTTCCTGCAGAGCCTCGGTGATGCTCGCCCTCAACACCCGCCCATACAGACCAATGTAGAGAATGGAAAGCGTGAACCAAGGAATGACAAGGGTGAGAAACCAGCCCTTGGGATCATCGCTGAAATTCTTGTAGCCCAGCGGTGGCACCCAGGAAAACAGCCAGGTGTCGTGATAACGGCTCTGGGTGATGAGGTTCATGACTTCCCCCAGCCAATACACCGGCATGGAAATGCCGATGAGGCCAAGGATCATCAATGTCTTGTCTATCACCGTGTCCTTGAAGGCCGCTGCGGTGACACCGATGATGATGCTGAAAACCACCCAGAGCACAGCGGCCCCGATGACGAGTGACAGCGTGACGGGAATGGTGTCGAGAACCGCAGGCACCACCTTCCAGCCCCGGTTCACAAATGATGTCAGGTCACCGGTGATGAAGATCTTTTTCATCATCAGGCCGTATTGCACATAGAACGGCTGGTCAAAACCAAAGCTGATGCGCACTGCCTCGAGCACCTCAGGAGAGGCGTTGCGGCCGGCAATGCGGGCGGCAGGATCGGCACCCGGTGTTGCAAAGAAGATCAGGAACACCAGCATGCTGATGCCAAACATGACAAACAGCATTTGCCCGAGGCGCTGCAAGACGGCGAGAAACATCAGCCGCGTCCAAGCCGGATTTTGGAACGGGGATCGAGCGCATCACGCAAGCCGTCGCCCAGGATGTTCAGCGTCAGAACAGAAATGACAATGGCAATGCCCGGTGCCAGCGCCACCACGGGCCGCGAATAGAGCAAGCCCTGCCCGTCCTGGATGATGGTGCCCCAACTCGCATCCGGTGGCTGCACGCCAATTGACAGAAATGAAAGGGCAGACTCGGTCAACATGTTAAGCGCCATCATGATGGGCACAAACACGATCAGGGTTGTGGTGACATTGGGCAGGATGTCCTTGAACAAAATGCGATGGCTCGCTGCGCCGAGGCTGATCGACGCCAATACAAATTCACTTTTGCGCAGAGATAAAACCTGGCCGCGAATGGGGCGTGCAACATAGGGAATATAGACAAGGCCAATGATAAACACCGGCAACCAGAGGCTTCCTGATTCGACCGTGACGGGACCGATGCGGATGCCTTGCTGCAACAACACAATGGAAAGTGAAATTGCCAGCAGATAAATCGGAAAGGCCCAGAGTACGTCCAAGATGCGCGAGAGGATCATGTCGGTCACGCCACCAAAGAAACCCGCCGTCATGCCCAAGACTGTTGCCACCACCAGCGTAAACAACGTCGCCGCGCCTGCAATGAGCAAGGAATTCCTGCCCCCAAAGAGGAGCCGGGACATGACATCGCGCCCCTGGTTGTCGGCCCCCAGAAAATAGCTGCCGAATTTCCATGTAGGGCCAATCGGATTGTAGCCGAGCCCGAGGCCTTCCGTTGATTGCTCCATCACAGGAATTTGCTGACCATTGATGGTGACGGTTGCGTCCAATGTCGAGCGAAAAGGATCAACGCCGGACCATTTGGCGTAGGCTGGCGCAAGCAGGCAGGCCACAACGACCAATGAAAACACAATCAGGGCAACAATGGCAGCGCGATCACGCTGCAAACGACGAACGGCCGTGGCCCAGGGGCCACGGCTATTCTGACTGAACGGGATGGTTTCGGCTGTCACAGATGCAACTGCTATTGCACCCAGGACTGTGTCACCATCCAGTAATACTGCGAGTTGAACTGGAAGTTGCCAACCCGCTTTGAAATGAAGTCTAGATGTTTTGGCGTGAACAGGGCAGCGGCAGGTGCCTGGTCCGTGACGGCCTTGTCAACTTCGGCCCACATCTTGTTTGCTGCTTCAGCGTCAGTGACGCCCAGAGCCAAGGCGGCATCCATTTTTGCCTGAATGTCCTTGTCGCAGAATCCGGCAATATTGATCGAACTGTCGGAGCCCTCAGTGAAGCTGGAACAACCGAACAGGATGTTGAGGAAGTCTGATGCCGCAGGGTAATCCTGATACCATTGCGTCACCGACATCTGCACCTTGTTGTTGGTGTTCTGGATGTAGGTGAACTGGATATTGGACGAAATCGGTTTGACTTCGGCAACATAACCGAGATCCGTCAGAACCGTTTGCAGATAGGTGCCAATGGCTTTCGGCACCGCCTTGTCTTCAACGATCACCTGAACTTTCTGGCCCTTGGTGCCTGACTCTTCAACCAGCTGTTTTGCCTTCTCCATGTCGGGAGCCGACCATTTTTCACCCGGCTCTTTCGTGTAGGGGCAATAGGGAACGTGGCCAGGGAAACCCGGCGGCAGAACCTGGCAGATGGGTTGTGCAAGCACAGGTCCACCAAACAGATTGACCAGGGCTTTGCGATCCAGCGCATAGCTGACGGCCTGTCGCGCTTTGGCGTTGTCGAACGGCGCGAGCCGCGTGTTCATCGGCAGATACCACCAGGCAGTCAGCGGGGTGACGAACACCTGATCCTTGTTTTTTGTACCGATCTCGGCAAGACGGTCTGCTGGCGGTTCATCGAACATCCAATCCGCTTCGCCGTTTTGCACAGCGGTGACTTGCGCTTCCTGCGTAATGCCAAAATCATATTGCACAACATCGGGATAGCCATCAGGCTGAGCCTGCTCACTCCACACCTTGAAGTGGGGGTTGCGTGACATTGTCAAACCCTTGTTCGGGTCATAAGCCGAGATCATATAGGCGCCAGTGCCCGGCAGCGGATTGGTGCCGACGTCTTCAACGGGCGAATCTGCAGGCACAATGGCGGCATGCGGCAATGAAAGCTTGTCAAAGATTTCCGCATCAGCGCGCGTCAGGTTGATGGTCACGGTTCCCGCCGCTTCGTCACCAATCACCCCACCTTCAAGTGTGCAGGTTTTGACGTCCTTGAGGCACTTGTCAGCACCAACGATCACCGAATAGAAACCACCCGCCGTCGGGCTCGATACTTTGAAAATGCGTTGCAGCGACGCAACAACGTCCTTCACGCCCATGTCCTGGCCGTTTGAGAATTTGATTCCCTTGCGGATTCTGAAAACATAGGTCTTGCCGTCATTGGTGGCAGCCGGAATCTCTTCAGCAAGGTTCGCGACTTTCTTGAAGCCCTCGGCACCTGGGGCTTTCTGGAAGCCCACCAATCCATCATACAAGGACTGATAGATCTGCCAATATTGCAGGGTGTAGTTGATGTGCGGATCAACGGTGCCCGCGGCTGAACCAGCCACCAGGCGCATGGTGCCGCCGCGGTGTTCGGCCATGTATTCCGCCGATGCAGGTGAAATTCCGGTCCAGGCCAGAAGCGCCGTTGCGACGCCTGCCAAAAGTAGCTTTTTCATGTTCCAATTCTCCATGTCGGGGTTCAGTCGTTTGCGCTGAGAAATGCCCCAACGCGATTCATGCAGTCCTGTTTTTCTTCCACATGCGGCATGTGGCTCGATTGTGGAAAGACATACCATGTCGAGCCCTTGATGTTGTCCTTGTAGGGTTGCACACAAGCTCTGGTCGCTTCATCGAAATGGCCTGAGATGATGTATGTCGGCACATTGATCTTGTGCAGCTCAGGAATGATGTTCCAGGTCCTCAGGGTTCCCACCACGAAGAATTCGTTGGGCCCGTTCATGACGTTGTAGACAGTAGGGTTGCGGGCGACCTGATCAAATGTCGCCGTCACTTCTGGCGGAAATGGCACGACGCGGCAGACATGGCGCTCATACACCCACATGGTGGCTTTCTGGTATTCAGGACTGGCGTAGTCACCAAGTTTCTCATATTTGTTCAACGTGTCCTGGATGTCTTGCGGCATCTCCTTGCGCTGGCGCATCGCTTCCGAAACCCATAGCTCCATGGAAGCCGGAGAATTTGCAATGGTCAGCGACTTCAACCCCTTGGGCACTCTCACACCATACTCCGCCGCCAACATGCCGCCCCAGCTTTGGCCGAGAACATGAAAGCCGTTGCGCTGGCCGAGGTGATCGACAAGATTGTCCAGCTCATCGACAAAAAGTTGAGGGGTCCAGAAATCTCCACCCTTGTCCGGAAGCAAAGTGGAATTGCCACATCCCAACTGATCATAATGGATGACGGCACGGCCATCGCGTGCCAACAACTTGTAGGAATCGATATAGTTGTGGCCAGCGCCTGGCCCGCCATGCAGCAGAAAAAGCGGGGGCTTTCCCGCGTTCAAGTCACCGGTGACACGATACCAAGTTTCGTATTCGCCAAATTTTGCACGCCCTTCAGCTGACTTCATCCTGGCACCTTCACAAACCCAACAGGAAAAAAGCTAGACCGCCTGCCGGCGATTGGCAATGGGGATGTGACAATTGACAAGGGCTTGGTCAAAGGTTGATCATCGCCGGATGAAATGCAATCACACGATACACGATCATGCCTGCCATCTCGGCTGGAACAACGCCAACACGCCGTCCCTTCATGTCAAACCCGGCGCAACGGTTGAGTTTCACACGCAAGACGCCAGCGGCGGACAGCTTCACGCCAAATCGACTTTGGCGGATCTTGCCGTGCTGGATTTCGGCAAGGTCAATCCTGTCACGGGCCCGGTCTACATCGATGGTGCGGAGCCGGGTGACGCCATCAAGGTGACCTTGCTGGAATTTGGCGCATCAGGCTGGGGCTGGACTGCAAACATACCCGGTTTTGGTCTACTCGCAGACCAGTTCAGGGACCCGGCCCTGCACATCTGGAAATATGATGCCAGCACACTTGCGCCAGCGCTTTTTGGCCCAGGTGGAAAAGTTCCGCTGAAACCGTTTTGCGGCACCATTGGCCTCGCCCCGGCAGAACCCGGACAGCACTCCGTTGTTCCACCCCGCCGCGTGGGTGGCAATCTCGATATCCGCGACCTTGCCGCTGGCACCGAACTCTATCTGCCGGTTGAAGTGAAGGGCGGCCTGTTCAGCTTGGGCGATACCCATGCCGCACAAGGCGATGGTGAAGTCTGCGGCACTGCGATTGAGAGTCCATGCACGGTCGCCGCAAAATTCGAACTGGTCAAAAGCGCCAACCTTGCCTTCCCGCGCTTTACAACGCCGGGTCCAGTGACCAGGCATCTGGATGTCAAAGGCTATGAAGCAACAACCGGAATCGGTCCTGATCTTTTTGAAGGTGCACGCGCGGCAGTGTCGGGAATGATCGAACTGCTCACCAAACGCTACAACATGAGCGCCGTTGATGCATATATGCTGTGTTCTGTATGCGGTGATTTGCGGATCAGCGAAATCGTCGACATGCCGAACTGGGTGGTGTCATTTTACTTCCCACGCGTGGTGTTGGACTGAGTGAACAATGCATGGCCACATGCTGAGGCTTCACCGGAAAATTGGCAAAGTTGCTCAAACAGACGGAGCCAACTCTGGCGCAGCATGGCTTTGAACAACGTGAAACCGGAGGTGTAACCACTGCGCTGTAGGCCAATGCCCGTTCGATCATTGTCGCCTGACGTCATACACAGCTGAAAATAGACTTCCCCGAGTGCTTTACT
Source organism: Hyphomicrobiales bacterium (assembly GCA_031430795.1). Taxonomy (GTDB): domain Bacteria; phylum Pseudomonadota; class Alphaproteobacteria; order Rhizobiales; family Aestuariivirgaceae; genus Aestuariivirga. The sequence continues at coordinate 67,737 of JANPCE010000009.1, read as the reverse complement.
TCATGGCGTTCCAATTTCCCCGGAACGCTCCTGCTTCGCCGATGCGCTCGAATGTGTGGGCGCCGAAAAAGTCGCGTTGGCCTTGCGTGAGGTTGGTGGTGCCGCGGGCCTGGCGATAGGTATCGAAATAGGCGAGGGCTGCCGAGAGCGCTGGTGTTGGCAGACCGGCGAGGGCTGCTTCCGCTACGGTTTTGCGCAAAGCGTTGTGGTCTGATTTCATCATTTTCACAAAGTCGTTTGCCGCCAAGAGATTGCCTTTGCCGCCGTTTCTTTTGAAGGTGGATGTGATGAGGTCAAGGAATTGCGAGCGGATGATGCAGCCTTCGCGCCAAATGCTGGCGATGGTGCCCAAGGGTAAATTCCAGTTTTTTTCAGCGGAAGCCTGCTCCATGACGGCGAAGCCTTGCGCATAGGCTGCGATTTTTCCGGCGTAGAGTGCGGATTCCAATTGCCGCAAAAAAGCAGTTCTGGATTTGGGGGTGATTTTCCTTGGTTTGATACCGTAGAGCTTTCCGGCGACAACACGCTCAGGCTTCATCGACGACAGCACGCGGGCGGCAACGGCCGCTTCCAACGTTGTTGCGGGCACGCCAAGGAGCTGGGCTTCAATCACGGACCATTTGCCAGTGCCCTTTTGCCCGGCGCGGTCAACGATGACATCGACGAGCGGTTTTCCGGTTTGGGCGTCCAGTGTGGCCAAAACCTTGGCGGTGATTTCAATGAGGTAGGAATCGAGTTTGCCAGCGTTCCACTTTGCAAAGATTTTTGCGATTTCCGCAGCCTTCAACCCCAGACCGTCGCGCATGACGCCATAGATTTCGGCGATCATTTGCATGTCGGCATACTCGATTCCGTTGTGCATGGTTTTGACAAAGTGGCCAGCGCCGTCCAGACCCACCCAGGCGCAGCAGGGTTGTTTTTTGTATTTGGCAGAAATGGCTGTGAGTACATTTTCCACGCGGCGGTAGGACGACTCCAATCCTCCCACCATGATGGAGGAGCCGTGACGGGCCCCCTCTTCGCCACCCGACACACCCATGCCAATGAAGGCGAGTCTTGAATCTTTGAGCACCAAATCGCGGCGCACCGTGTCGTGGTAATTGGCGTTACCGGCGTCTATGATGATGTCGTTTGCTTCCATCACCTCGCGCAAAAGTGCTAGTTGTTCATCCACGGCCTCTCCGGCTTTGACCATGATGATCACGGGGCGCGGCGCGCGAATGGCTGCTGTGAGCTCGGCGATGGTGCGGCAAGCCACTATGCGGCTTGCGAGCGGGCCTGCTTCGGACATGAATTTTTCTGTTGTCGACCAAGTCCGGTTGTATACGGCGATGGTGAAGCCTTTTTCCGCGATGTTGAGCGCCAGATTTGCGCCCATGACGCCGAGGCCGATCAAACCAATTTCTGCCTGCATGAGATATGTCCTGTCACACCAACGCCGCACTGTGCGGCACTTCAAACACGGTGTGGAAGATACGCCCTTCAAACATTTTAACCAGCTCTGTTGTTTCAACCCTGCTCTGCTGGCGTTCGTCAGACTTCAAGGCTTTTTCGATGGCCTCGCGACTGGGATAGCGGATCGAGAGCACCATGGCGTAATGCGGTTCTGCGGTGTCAGAGTCCGTCTGTCGGAGCACACGCACTTCCTCAGCGCCCGGAAATTTGGTCCAGAGCGGCACAAGCGTTTCGCTTACGAATTTTGCAAAGGCTTGGTCACAGCCGGGCTTTACCCGGCCTTCGAAGAAGGCGCAGCGAAGGTACATTGTGGTTTCGTTTCTGTGGTGTTGAATATCCCCTTCCCTGCGAAGCAAGGAAGGGGATGTGTTTGGATTTACATCTTGCCCCAGATTTTCGAATAGGCTTCACGGTAACCGTTTTGCGGATCGAACTGGTTTGAATCACCCGACGCTTTCAAGCCATCCTGTGTCACCAGGGCGGGTGACGTGATGTAGCCTGAGCAGGCTTCGCCGGAGACAGCGCGGTTCAACTCGTCAACCAACTGCCAGCCCTGGAGGTTCAGAGGTTCAGCAACAGTGACGGCTTGATATTCGTTGCTGCGGATGCGTTGGAAGGCTGCTTCCGAACCATCGCCGGCAGAACCGGCTTTGGGATTGGACTTGCCGTCAACACCGGCGGCTGCAAGGGCTGGGCCCATGAAGTCGAAGTAAAGATCGTTGATGGCAAGGGAGTGGGTCCACTTGGCACCGTGGGTTTGCAGCAAGGTTGTGGTGAGCGGGCCCATGCGCGATGAGGTTTCGGCGATTGGCGTATCCACCCATTGCAACACGGTGCCGCCGCCAGCTTCAATGACTTCCTTCAGCTTTGCGGCTTTCAGGATGGCGATGGTGTAGGTCGAGTCTGTGAAAATGACGACGCCGGGTTTGCCGCCACCGTCTGTCAAGGCCCAATTCGCTGCTGTTGTTGATACTGTCATCGCGTCAGTTGATACGTTGGCAAATATTCCGCCCGGTGCATCGCAGCCAATTTTCGGGCCGGAGTGCCAGGACACCATTGGAATTTTTGCAGCGGTTACACCTTCGAGGGCTGCTTGCTGCTCGGCAGCGTCAAAGCCGTTGATGACGATGCCATCAGGCTTCAATGCGAGAGCTTGGCCGACGGAAGCGGCGCGGGCCTGGACAGAGCCTGCACCATCAAGCACCTGGACTTTCCAGCCGATTTTAGCGGCGGCTTCTTCGATGCCTTTGGTGACGCCGAGAATGCCACCGTTTTTCATATCGCCTGCGAGCACCACAATGGTTTTGCCTTCGGCCGCTTTTGGACCTGCGGCGGGGCCGTCAAAGTCTGCGGCGTAAGCTGGCAAGCTGACGCTTATCAGCATGGAGCCTGCGAGCAGGCCATTCAGGAATGTACGTTTCAGCATGGTTTTTTCCTCCCGTTTGCTGTTGTCATTTTTTTGCAGCACCTTTTCTTCTTTGTGCGTATCCGGCGATGCCGATGGCTACAATCAACGTCACGCCGTTAAACATTGGCTCGACCCAGAACGAGCCTCCGAATTGTTGAATACCTGAAATGCCCACCGCGAGGATGACAATGCCCACCATGGTGCCCCATACATTGACGCGGCCTGGCTTGATGGTGGTGGAACCGAGAAATGCGCCAACAAGGGCCGGCAGCAAGAATTCGAGGCCCACGCTGGCTTGGCCGATGCGGAGTTTGGAAGCCAGCAACACCCCTGCGAGTGCCGTCATCACGCCCGAGGCGATGAATGAACCGATGACGAATTTACGCACCGGAATGCCGTTCAGTGCTGCCGCCTTTGGACTGGCACCGATGGCGTAGAGATAGCGTCCCAGCGGCAGATATTCGTAGATGACCCACATGGCAAGAGCGATGATGATGACGTAGAAACCTGTGATGGGTAAACCGAAAATCATCGTGCCATTGAGTTTGTAGAATGCGGGATCAAGGGTGCCGACGATCTGGCGACCCCCTGTGTGCCAGAGTGCAAGGGCGTAGAGAATGGTGCCGGTGCCAAGGGTTGCGATGAAACTGTCGATCTTGGCCACTTCAACCAAGAGACCATTGAGAAAGCCCATGATAGCCCCCAATGCGAGCACAATCAGCACAGCCGCGATCCAGTGCAGGCCGAAAACCGTCTGCAACGAAATGGCCAGAATATGCCAAAGAACGATGCCGTAACCCACGGTAAGGTCGATGCGGCCTGCCGACATGGGGATCATCACACCGAGCGAGAGCAACAGAATGATGGCCTTGTCGGAGATGATGGCACGCACATTCAACAGTGTGGGGAAAGTTGAGGGCAACAGCATTGAGAACAGCAGAATGAGCGCAATGGTGAGCAGCACAAGGCCATAGGTTGGCAACAGGCGCAGCAGTTTTTGAACCGTCGTCAGGCCCTGCAATTCGCTGCGGGTAGGCTCGAGGGCTGTGGATTGGAGCGAGTTCATGGGTCAAGCCGCCTCGGATGCGGAGGCGGCGTGGATAAGGGATTGGGTGGTCAGGTCGCCCTGGTCAATTTCAGCGACGATGCGGCCCCGCGAAAACACCAGCGCACGATGACAAATGTGGGCGACTTCTTCGAAGTCAGTGGAAACGACAATCACCGTCAGGCCGTCTTCGAGGGCTTTTCCGATCAGGCGGTAGATTTCCGATTTGGCCCCGACGTCAACGCCTGCCGTCGGATCTTCGGCGATGAGCAATTTACGGTTCGTCGCCAGCCAGCGGCCCACGACAATTTTTTGCTGGTTGCCGCCAGACAATGCTTCGACAGCCAGCGACGGTTCGTTGGGACGCAAGCCCACATTGCGTCCGATGGCTTCGGCCTGACCAGCCTCCGCAGACGGTGAAAGCACAGACATCAATCTGCGGCCCATGGCAAGTGGATTGAGGAACATGTTTTCGCGCACCGACAACGACGGCGCAACACTTTCCTCTGTGCGGTCACGCGCAACGAGGCCAATGCCCTGCTCAAGTGCGGCTTGCGGCGATGTGAGGGATAACAGCCTGCCATTGAGTGTGAGTTCGCCTGTGCAGGCTTGCGCCCCAAACAGGGCACGGCCAATGGCTTCCTGGCCTGCACCACGCAAGCCAACGAGACCCAGCACTTCGCCTCCCCTGGCCGCGAAGGACACGGGGCCGGCGCCAAAGGTTGAAAGGTTTTTGACGTTCAGTGTCTCCGCCCCCGTTGAGCGGTTGGCACGGAAATAAAGGTCTTTCACCTCGCGGCCCACGATCAAATTGACCAGTTCAGTTGGGGTGGTGTTTTTAACGTCGCGCGTGCCAACAAGTTTTCCATCCCGCAGAACTGCCACACGATCCGCCAAGCGGAAAATTTCATCAAGCCGATGCGACACGTAAATCATGCCAACCCCCTTGGCGCGGAGATCACGAAGCACCTCAAACATACGTTCCACTTCATCGGCGGGAAGACTTGCAGTTGGCTCATCCAAAACCAAAACGTCAGCTTCCACCGCCAATGCGCGGGCGATTGCGACCAGGGATTTTTCGGTGCGGCTCAAATCCTGTACGCGGCGTGTGGGGTCAAAGTTACACCCCACTTTGCGCAAGGCTGCTTTGGCGCGGGACTCGGTATCGCGCCACGAAATCAAACCCGCTTTTCGCGAGAAGCCTTGGGCGAGGCCCATGTTTTCAGCAACCGTCATCCATTCGACGAGACCCAAATCCTGGTGGATGAAGGCGACACGTTGCTTCACATGGGGCTTTGGCGGCGTATGGCGATAGGCCTCGCCTTTGAACAGAATGCGGCCTTCGTCGGGAGCGTGAATGCCAGCGAGAGACTTGATGAGGGTTGATTTGCCAGCACCGTTTTCGCCCAGCAATGCGAGAATTTCACCCGCTGCCAACGTGACCGAAACGTCGTCAAGCGCAGTTGTGCCGCCAAAACGCTTGGTCACATTCTCAAAGCTGAGCAAGGATGCTGACACCCTGTCGATCTCCCGTTTTCAACTCTGGTCTGTGCCAGATTATGTTATCGATAACATCGCTATGCGACCATTACTGCTGAGTCAAGTTGGAATTTCATTTCCCGTCCAAAAGCCGCATGGCTTCCGCACTGTCCCTGGGGCCCAGCCCCATGGCAATCAGCACACGGTGTATTTCAGTGACCGCACTTGTCAAAGGCAATGGTGTTTTTGACTTCAACGCAAAAGCCTGGATTGAGTCCAGGTCTTTCAACATATTGTCCAGCCTGCCCGTGGGTGAAAAGTCACGCGCCGCGAACTTCGCCATGAATTCATGCATGATGCGGTTGTCCGCCCTGCCGCCTGCCAGGGCCGCCGGAATTTTCGCAGGGTCCACGCCGCCCGCCTCCGCCAGTTTGACGGCTTCGGCCACGGCTTGAAATGCAAGAGCGCAGAAGAGTTGATTGACGAGCTTGGTGGTTTGGCCTGCACCGCTGCCGCCCATCAAAGTGTAGTTTGCACAAAGGTCTTTCATCACGATGCGGGCGCGTTCGAAGTTCTCCTCTGTCCCACCCGCCATCACCGTGAGCTTGCCTGAAAGTGCCCCGGGCATGCCACCAGACAATGGACAGTCAACCCAGGCCATGCCGGTGGCCGACAACAATTGCTCTGCCATTTCCGCTGTGGCAGCGGGATCAATCGACGACATATCGATCAACAGCTTTTCCGGTTTGGCGTTCAGGACAACACCGTCCGGGCCAAACACGGCTTTGCGAACAATATCGGCATGATTCAGACTCAAAATGACAAATTCAGCGCTTCGTGTTGCCAAGGCAATTGAGGGCGCGGCGTTTGCACCTTTCGACACAAGGGCTGCCACTTTTTCTGCATCAAGATCGAAGACAAAAACGTCATGTGCGCATTCCAGCAGGCGGCTGCCAATGGCATTGCCCATGATTCCTGCGCCTATAATTGCTATTCTGCTCATTGCATCATGACCTTATGTTCAAGAAATCCAGCGCTGCACGGAGGATCGCCTCCGGCGTCTGATCAATTGCAATTGTGATTGCGGCCTCAGCGGCGTCTGGCATTTCGAGTGTTGCCAGTTGGCTGTCCAACAACGCCGCCGGCATGAAGTGACCTTTGCGGGATGAGATGCGATTGCGTAGCTCTTCTTCTGATCCGTGCAGATGCACAAACTTCACTGGCCGGCCAGCGTGTTTCGCAATTGCTTCCCGATAGGCGCGCTTCAGTGCAGAGCAAGATGCGATACGGCCTTCATTGCCACTGAGCGCTGCACCGACCTGAGCGAGCCAAGGCCAACGATCTTGATCTGTCAGTGGAGTGCCTGCTGACATTTTGGCAACGTTCGCCGACGGATGCAGCCTGTCGCCTTCGATGAAAGGCACCGCCAAACGGGCTGCCAATGCCTCGCCAATCGTGGTTTTGCCGCAGCTTGCAACACCCATGACCACGACCGCGTCAGAGAACCGAGGTGATGCCGCCGTCGACATAAAGGATGTGTCCATTCACGAATGATGATGCGTCGGATGACAGAAACACCGCGGCACCTATGAGTTCATCGACATTGCCCCAGCGCCCGGCGGGTGTTCGCTTTTCGAGCCAGCCTGAAAATTCCGGATTGTCCACCAACGCCTGGTTCAGCGGGGTTTTGAAATAACCCGGGCCAATGGCGTTGACCTGAATGCCGTGCCTTGCCCAGTCAGCGCACATGCCCTTGGTCAGCATTTTGATGGCACCTTTTGTTGCTGTGTAGGGAGCAATCGTGGGGCGGCCCAGTTCGCTTTGAACGGAACTGATATTGATGATTTTTCCCCGCTTTCGCACGATCATGCCCTTGGCCACCGCCTTGCCGACGATGAAGGCACTCTCGACATTGACACGCATCAACTCACGCCATTTCTCAAGCGGGAAATCTTCAAGTGTTGTGCGAAATTGCATGCCGGCGTTGTTGACGAGGATATCGATTGATCCCTGTTGCTTTTCAATCGTCGCAACAGCGGCGTTTGCAGCACCTTCGTCCGTGACGTCAAAAGCGACTGATGAGGCGGTGTGGCCTTGATGTTGCAGCGACAGTTTTGCCGCGTCGAGCTTGGCCTTGTCCCTTCCGTTGAGAATGACACTTGCCCCGGCTGATGCCAAGCCTACCGCGATTGCAAAGCCTATGCCTTGACTCGATCCCGTGACGAGCGCGGTTTTTCCCTTGAGACTGAAAAGTTCGAGTGACATCATTCTATCCAAATGCAATCTGCACCTTCATGGCTTGTGATCTGTCACTAGCCAGTTCAAAACCACTGCGCGCATCTTGCAGCGACACTGTGTGCGTCAAGAGTGGCGTTACATCAATCAGGCCTTTTTGCATCAGGCTGATGGCTGTTGCGTACTCTTCGTGAAATCGGAATGTGCCTTTCAGGCTGAGTTCCTTGGCCGTGATGGCCATCATCGGAAGGCTCATGTCGCCACCCAAACCCAACTGCATGATGGTGCCCCCGGGCCGCATCGCACCAATGGCCGATACCAATGCAGGCTGCGCTCCCGAACACTCAAACATCACGTCAAAATGTCCCTTGTCCATTTTATATTTGTCCAGCGCATCGGGGGAGTTGGCGCTGTTGACTGTGATGTCGGCGCCTACGCGTCTTGCCATTGCAAGAGTGAAATCGCTGAGGTCGGTCGCTGCAATGAAATCGGCCCCTGCCCTGCGTGCTGCCAAAATCGACAAAATGCCAATCGGCCCACAGCCCGTAACCAAGACGGATTTGCCGAGCAAATCACCTGCCCGCCTTGCCGCGTGAAGTGTCACCGCCAAAGGTTCCGCCATCGCGGCTTGCTGGGCCGAGAGTCCGTCTGCTGGAACACACTGATTGGCATCTGCGACGAGAATTTCCCGGAACGCGCCTTGCACATGGGGAAATGGCATTGCGGATCCGTAAAAGCGCATGTTCAGGCATTGGTTGAACATCGCTTCGCGACAGAATTTGCATGTTCCGCAAGGTCGCGATGGCGACACCCCTACCCGTTGACCAAGTTTCAAGTTTGAAACACCGTCACCGAGTTTGGTGATGCAGCCCGCAACTTCATGACCAAGGATCATGGGTTCTTTGAGTTTCACCACACCAAAGCCACCGTGATTGAAATAGTGCAAGTCTGAGCCGCAAATTCCGCCTGCTTCAATGCGCACTTCCACTTGCCCGGGACCAACTGAACCCGGCTGCCGATCTTCGATGCGCAAATCTTTTGCCGCGTGAATGACGATGGCTTGCATCACTTCCTCATGTTATCGCTAACATACAATGCGAGGATTTTTTGTCGAGTGCAATATTGGTCGTTCAAGTGCTTTCCCTCGGAATAACCTGATAGTCAATCAATAGTGTTTCATGCGGCACTGGTTTGCCGATGCGTTCGCCTTCGATTGCGCGCAACAGAAGTTCGCCAGCTTTTTGGCCAATGTCATAACAATTCACGCCAACTGTTGTGATTGCCGGGTGGCAGGTGCCGGAGATTTCAAAATCGCCAAAACCGGCAATTGCCACCCGCTTGGGTACTTTCAAGCCGCGCCGGTGGCATTCCATCAAGGCACCGAAAGCCGAAAGATCAGACACGCAAACGGCGGCCTCCACATCTGGCCATTGCTCGATCAGACGGACGATGGCTTCACTGCCTTGCTTCATGGTGATGGGTGGTGTTCCAAAGGAAATGATGCGTGAGTGTCTCAAGCCCAGTTTCTGCACTGCCGCTTCATATCCGGCGCGCCTGTCAGCCCCGCGGGTGTCGCGGTTGGTGGTGCCACCAATGAAGGCGATTTTCCGATATCCTTTGTCAAACATATGTTTAACCAGCGCAAATGACGCATCGGAATTGGAAAAACCCACCACGTGCTGGATCGGCTTTTTTGGCATATCCCAGGTCTCGACCACGGGAATGCCTGCACTTTCCAGCAACTTTCTTGACCTTGGTGTATGCGTACCGCCGGTCACCACAATCGCTTCGGGGCGGCGGCGCAACATGGCCTCAATCAGCACTTCTTCCTGCTCGGTGACATAGTCAGTGTAACCCAGCAACAATTGCAATCCTGTGCCCTCCAGCGCGTCGGTCAGCCCCCGTGCAGTGTCGGCAAAATTTGAGTTGTTGATGGATGGAATGAGTGCCGCAACAAAGCCGGTGCGCTTTGACGACAAGCTGCCCGCAGATTGGTCCAACACATATCCAAGCTTGTTGACCGCTTTCCGGATTTTCTCCCGGGTATCAGGCGCTATTGACTCACCATCACGCAGTGCACGGGATACAGTCATGGCCGAGACGCCCGCCAGATTGGCGACATCCAGCATTGTGGGAGCCGCAAGGCGTTGCTGTTCAGGCTTTTTGTCCCGTTTGTCCAAGTCTTTGCTTTCTGTTCCGGGCCGATTTTGTTAACGATAACACAACTGCCGGCCATTTGAAATGGGCCGGGTCAGTCTGGTATTGTGGCGCGCCACAGGGAACGTGTTCACGTAGCCAAAGTCAGCAGGGCCATCGCTTGAAGCCAAGGGACCTCTCCCACCCTTCAGCTTGCCCGCATGCATGCCCGACACGCGATCCACCCTGCCCTCCAGCAACGCGACGTTTTGTTCCGCAATCACCATGGCGCAGTCGCCCAATTCAACGGCCATCAAAGCCTCCAGCACACTCTTTCCGATCTTGGGGGCATGACCCGGCGTGGGTTCATCGACAAGGAAAAGCGAAGCGTCAGACATCAGGCCACGGCCCAGCGCCACCATGCGGCGTTCGCCACCGGAAAGACGTCCCACGGACGTCTTCATCAACTTCTCGAGGGGCGGGAAAATTTTGAGAATTTTCTTCTTGCGTGTCGCCCGGTCTGTCCATGCGCGTGGCGTGAAGGCTCCGCTGTCCAAGTGTTCCTCGACGGAGAGGTCGTGAAAAATTTCATCGCCATGCGGAATGAGGGCCAGACCTTCGCGCGCAACACGGTGTGTGTCGCGGCCGGGACCCTGGCTTCTGGTGCGGCCCACTTCCTTGCCGTTGAGTTGAATGGAGCCGCGTGGCCATTCAGTCCCACAAGGCCAACACGTTCGCCTGCATCCATGACCGTCACGCGGTCAGCGATCTGTGCCAGCAGTTCAATCCGGTGTTCGACAATCACAATGGCGGTGTTCATTTCCTTGGAGAGAAGGCGGATGGCGCATGAGCAGGCAGAAGAGAATGAGTTTGCGGCGTTGCGATGTATCAAGCTGCGCTGTCGGCAAGCGCGGATTGACGCGGAAGCGGGCCAGTTGTGCGCCCCATTCAGCTTGTGCTGCGGTGAGATCGGGCTTGTAAGCCTGACGGGCGGCTTTCAGGGCTTCGCCCACGCTCCACTCGTCCGGCACCACAGGGGTTTGATAGGTGCGGCCAAGGCCGAGGCGGGCGCGTTCATACAGGCGGAGCTTGGTTATGTCCCTGCCCCGGAAAATCACGTCGCCGGATTTTGGAAAAAGACGGCCGCACAGGACTTCAAACAGTGATGTCTTGCCGGTGCCATTGAGGCCGATGATACCCAACACTTCGCCCGGCTTCACGCTGAGCAAAATGTTGCGCAGAATTTCCCGTCCCCCCAGATCAAGCGAGATGCCATCACAGGCAAAAATCGGTTGGGGGATTTGGCTGATTTCATCGTCGACATCAATTGACCACTTCTCCGCAACTCAAACACCGTCATCCTCCGCTTCAAGCGGAGGCCCCATGGGTGGCCCGCCTGAAGCGGGCCATGACGGATAAATACAGTATTCGACCCGCGCAAACGCGGGTACAAGATCAAGCACCAAGACCACCAAGGGGCTTTGATGAGTGCTGTTTCCTTGATGGCGTCCGAGTAGACGATCTTGTGTTCGCCGCCCTGGACCTGGACGAAAAGCTGGGCCATACCTTTTTCGAGATCACCAAGCACGGATGACCAGACGAAGCCATCTGCGGCGGGGCCTGCGAGATCAAGGAACTCCGGTTGTGATGGACCGTATTGCAGATAGACCAGCGTGTTGGGTGAAGGATCGGCAATGTATTGCTTGCAGAAAGCGGCGTATTCAGAGGCGACCCAGTGATCAACCATCACCATGCCTGCACCGGCGCGCTTGATTTCCTGAAGTACCGGACCCCAGTCTTGCACGGGGACCTAAATGGAGAGGGTCCGGCGAAGCCGGGGGAGAGGTCCCTTGGGCTGCAAGCGATTGCCCTGAAATTCAGCCGAGATCAAAGAAGCGATTGAGCTCCGCATCGGTGACTTTCCGGGAGAAAAAATCGAATTGGGATTGGCGGGTGGCGGCGAAGCTGTCGACGAAACGGTCGCCGAACCAATCGCGCGCGAATTTCGAGGCGCGGAACTTCAGAATCGCTTCCGGCATCGTGCGCGCGAATTTCAGGTGTTCTGGCACCTTGCCGAAACCGTTGCCGATAATGGCTTCATCAGGTTCAAGCTTCTGTTCCATGCCGGCGAGGCCAGCAGCAAGTGTTGCCGCGACAGTGAAATAAGGATTTGTGTCAGCGCCCGGCAAGCGGTTTTCGACGCGCAGGCTTCCTGCGTCATGGCCAATGACGCGAAAGCACGTGGTGCGGTTCTCAAATCCCCAGGTGAGGCCGGGTGGTGCAAATGTGCCGGGAGCAAAGCGGCGGTAGGAGTTGAGTGTCGGCAAAAACATCAACATGAGATCGCCTGTGTGTTTTTGCAGTCCTCCGAGAAAATGGCGGAAGGTGTCGGACATGTTGTGCGGTTTTGATGCGTCAAAAAATGCCGGCGTGCCGTTCATGTCTTTTAGGGATATGTGGACGTGGATGGATTGGCTGTCGGCATCTTCACTCCAGCGCGGCATGAAAGTGATGCAACGGTTCTGGCGGAGCGCCAATGCACGCAGGAAGTTCTTGAGCAGCACCAACTGATCTGCGGGCTCGGTGCCCTCCCCTGCGGCGATGCAAGCCTCGAGGAATCCGCCACCGATTTCCTCGTGCATCTTGGCGAGGTTGATGCGCAAAGGTTCACACATGTCGGCAATCGCCTCGTACCACTCGGTTTGAGCGGCTTGGTAGACGATGAGATCATGGCTCTTGTGCTGTGTCGCTGTCTTGAGCTTGCGATAACCCTTGGCGCGGGCGCTTTCGTGTGTTTCGTCAAACAGGGTGTATTCAAGTTCAAGGCCGTACTTTGCTGTGAGGCCCGCTTTTTCGACCCGTCTTAAAACTTGTGTAAAGAGTGCGCGCGGACAAATGGAAGCGGTTTCGCCCTTGAAGTGCGACAATAACAAAAGGTCATGGCCTGGCTTGGACCATGGCATGTGGCGTGCGGACGATTCATCAATGGTCAAAGCATCGTCATGGAAGTCTGCCATGTCATCGGTGACACCCGGCATGTCCAGCGCTTCGTCGGTGGGGTCAAGCGCCAGCTGCGGCGGGGCCATGCCCATGCCGTACTGAAGCAGGCCCGGAAGGCTTTGCGCGGACACCATCTGGCCGCGCAACAAACCATTGGTGTCCGTCATCGCCACCGTGGCGAAGCGGCTGGCTTTGTCTTTGAGGAATGCATCAATCAATTTATCGCGCACGTTTTGCAACCTTCTTTTTGGCGGTTATCTCAGCGAGGCAAGCCAAGTCAGAGTGAGGATCAGTTGAATAGGCTTTCAAGAAAACACGAAGTCCGTTCTCAAGATAGCGGCGAATTTCGGCACGGTCTGGAACTTCATCAGGAATGTGCAAGGCCTTGTTTCGGGGAACTGAGAGGATCAAGACCCAAAGGTCTTGTGCCGCAAGTTCGGCTTCTTCGAAAATGAGACGGCCTTTTTGGCGTTGCGATTCCAGATAGCTGATCATTCCATGGAGAGACTTGTCTGGGCCTGCCTTTTGATAGGCCCGGCCAACGTCTGGAAATCGTTGTGCTTCGCCGATGATGAGGCGTGCCAAAGACAGAAACGCGGGCCGCATCACAATGTCCGCATAGTGCCAAGCAAAATCTTGGAGGTCGCGCACCATGTCGCCGGTGGAATGTTCAATAGGTTCCAGCATGGCATCACGCCCGACCACCATCATGGCTTCGAACAAATGTTCTTTTGAACCGAAGTACAAGTAGAGAGTGGGTTTTGAAACTTCTGCTTCGAGTGCGATGGCATCCATTGACGCCGCACTGTAACCCAGTTCCGCAAAGACCTTCAGAGCGGCCGCGAGAATGCGCTGCTGCTTGATCAACTGGCGTGGCGTGAGTTTGCGTTCGGGCATCATGGACTGAGACGAGACAGAAATTGATTGAGAACTGTGTTGAAGCGCTGCGGTTTCTCGATGTTGCAGAGGTGGCCTGCCTGGTCGATGATTTCAAAACGGACATCGGGATTGCGTGCCGCATCATGGATGCGCCGTGCCACTCCACGGATTTCCGCCGGTGCCGCCAGCCTGTCATGCTCACCCGTCATCAGCAACACAGGACACGACACGCGGGAGAAATCAAATTTCTCGACCGGGTGCGTGAAGCACCAGAGCGCATCACGATAGGTTTGCGGTGATATGGCTGCCATTGATTCAAAAATCTCCTGTCTGACAGCTTGAGTGGCTTCTGGTGATACAATCACGTTGACAACAGCTTCCGCAAAGTCACGCGGCCTTTGACCTTGGTCCAAAGGTGCCAAGCGGGCGCGGAGAAAATTCTGTTGTTCCACATCGCCCGCCTCAGACATTCCCGTGCATCCACCAGACAAGACCAGACCTGAAAGCATTTCGGGGTGGCGCATGGCGAACGACGTCGCGATCCAGGATCCAAACGACATGCCGCATAACACGAGACGTTTTACATCAAAGCATTTCATCACGCGCAGGATGTCGTCACAATAGTCTTCAATTGTTGTCTGTGCGCCACCCAACGCGCTGTCACCATAACCACGTAAGTCCATGGCGGCCGCACGCATGTGCTTGGCGGCACAGTGCAATTGCCTGTTCCAATTGCTGCGGTTGCCACCTATTCCGTGGAGAAAAATGCACAAGCCATCAGATGGCGCACCTGCATACGACACGCCAATTCCGGCCACAATAAAGTTGGCGATGTGACCGCTTTCTGCCTCAACCGAAACTTCGGCGGATTTTGGCGTCACCCTGCCAGCCAATGCGTCAATGCCGACCTCAAACACGGCACCGGTGCCTTCAGCAATTTGCGTTGCGCGAGGTTCTTCTGCATCCAGCATTGCCTCCCAGGTGACTTGGCAACCTTCACGCAAAGGGTTGATTGCAAGGGTTGCGGCATAATGCTGTGCGCCGTCTATGCCTTCAATGTGGGTGTAGCGCATGGTGCGGTCGGAGTCGCTCATGTAGGTCAGTCGTTCGCGGTAGATTGTATCTTCGCCATGCACAGTGAAACACCTGACATGGCCATTGTGTTCAGCTGTCATCGACGCGATGGCAGGGTGCCATGGGCTGCAAAAATCTCTTGTGATGGACCATGCATGATCTGCGTTGCACTGCATCACCTTTGAAACATTGACATGGCGCCGTGCCATCACTCAACCGTTCCAGACGCCTTTGTGCCCACGCCACAGCGAGTTGCGGGCACCACCCTCATCACCAGGTGCCTTGTCCAGTTCGTCCATGTCGTAAAGTGTGAGGACGGAGAGATAGTCCTCCATGATTTCCGACGTGTAAGGCAGCATCAACGCGCCGCAGCGGCTGTCGCGGTACATGCGTTCCAACGGCAAGGACTTCAACATGGATTGTCCCCCGCAGGTGCGGATGGCGAGGGCGCAAATTTCCTGTGCGCCCTCCATGACGTTATACTGCCCGGCATACATGCGCGAGACTTGCGCCTTGCTGGGGAAACCTTGTGCCTCCATGAACATCTGCCACCAGAGGGCACGCATGGCCGCGATACGCGCGTACATTTTTGCAACAGTGATGCGCTTGGTTGCAAACATGCGGCGATCCGCGGCGGGTTGGCCCGGCACTTCGCCCCGGAGATAGGCGACGGTGAAGTCGAATGCGCCTTGGGCAAGACCCATGTATGTCGGTGACAAGGTTGCCATGGTGTGCGGAAAGTGCGGCAGCGTCTTGATGAAGATTTCTTTCGGCATCATCATGTCGTCTTCGGTCACGAGTACATCCTTGAGGATGAGATCGCGGCTGTTGGTGCCGCGCATGCCAAGTGGATCCCATGTGCCCGCGACACTGAGACCCGGCGCATTCTTGTGCACGACGAAGATCATGGTGTCATCGTGGCGGGGTTCAATGCCTTCGAAAACTTCGGTGCAGACGATGGAATAGTAATCACAGTATCCGGCGAGGCTGGCGAATTTCTTGAAGCCGTTGATCCTCCAGCCACCTTCGACCTTGCGGCATTGGGTTTGGGCGGGCTTTGACGTCCAGTTTTGTCCCGCCTCCGAGATCGGTTGCGAGTAAATGCCCTGCTCTTTCACGGCGCGCCTGAACTGGCGTTCACGCATGGGCGCAAAGGCGGCGCGGTCCTTCTCCGTGAGGTGTGGCATCTCATACATGAAGCGCGACCACATCATGGAAGAGTTGTGCATGTTGAAGGTGAGCGCGGTGGCACCACAGTATTTTGCGATCTCTGCACCCACCATTGCATACTCCCCGAGCGAGAAGCCATGACCGCCGTGTTCCTCTGGCACTGTCAATGTCATCAAACCTTCAGCGGCAAGGTCGCGGTAGTTTTCAACGGGGAAGGATGCGTCAGTATCGATACCGGGCGCGCGATGGGCGAAGCGTTCACTTCCGAGTTGATTGATGCGGGTCAACACAGCTGCAACTTCGGGTCGGACACGGGACATGTCGTAATAGTCAGCAGGCGTGCTCATGGGGTGCCACAGGGCAACAGGCGACATGATGGGAGCGTTCATTGCGCAAACTCCTCTTGCAACTTGCCGTCTTTGACGACGATGCGATTATCAAGTGCGATGGTGCAGTTGCGCATGGGTAAATCGAAATGGCCAAGTGTGAAACGGCCCGCGTATTGGTTTGCACCTGTCGACCATAAAAATGATCCGGCGAGGGCGCGGAACTCAACGGCCTGCATGTCGCGCTTGTCATACATGGCGGCGGACACCCATTGCGCGCCGGGGTGTGTGCCCCAACCCACGTGTGACATGCCAAAGGCGTTTCTGTCATCCCAGGCTTCAAGATATTCGCGAAAATGCAACGCGTCGATGCCGTCGCCCTTGATCGAAGTGATGAAGTCGTTTTCGATCGAAATGTCGATGCGGTTGGTAAGACATGTCTTGAAGGTGAGATTCATATCTCCGATGTCCATGACGATGCGGCCATTGACGCTGTTCTTGCCTGGAAAAGCGAGACACAAGCCACCGGGCCAATGGGCGACACTTCCTGGCGTTGTGCCAAATCCCGGCGTTCCGCCACAGGGCGCTCTGCGGAGATCGACACTGAGATCAGTGCCGGCATTGGACGAGACGCGCATCATGTTGGCTGATCTCAGGGCCGCGATGCCGCTCGTGACGCGGGCCGCATGATCTGCTTTGGGTTCTGTGCGCTCCAGGATTTCCGGATGCTCGTTGGTGATCACCAGCAAGCGTGCGCGACCGGCACTTTCAATCTCGGGCCATTCGGGTGCGTGGATCAGACCTTCCACCGTGCAATCAACAACAACATCAACCCGCTTCAACGCTTCGATCACGGCACGGTTGCCTTGTATGGCCCAAGACGTGCCCGTTGATTTCACCGGGACTGGTGCAATCTGGGGCGGCGTAGGCAGCTGGATCATGAATGACTCCGCACCCACATCGAACGCTGCAAGTTCGCAAAGATGGATCAGCACGGGGCGTGACTGGGTTTCCGAAATGATGGCAATCTGCGTGCCCTTGCCAATGCCATTCAGCGCAAAGACCCGGCGGAATGCCGCGAGCCATTTGCCTTCAATGCGTTCCTGCAACATCCTGGTGCCCCTTGCTGTCTGCCAAAGCCTGCTCGCGATAAAGACCCAGGCTGCGAATGACCGGAAGGTCGGACAGGCAGAACAGGCAGGCGTCATCCGTTGCCGAACCATTCACATGCTCATGCCAAGCCCACGAGGGCACGCAGAAAATATCTTTCGCCTGCCAATCAAAACGCCTGCCATTGATGATGGAATGTCCCTTGCCCCTGGCGACATGATAAAGTGCGCTTCCGGTATGGCGGTGAGCCTTGGTATGTTCGGCAGCACGGAGCATTTGCATGGATGCGCCGAGCGTTTGCATGACAGGACCGTTGGTGACTGGGTTTACATATTCCATCAGAACACCGTCGGATGGTGAGCCTTCTGAACATGACGCGAGTTTCTTCAAAGCGTCGTAAGTTGGCTCCCACTCATACTTGAACATGGGGCTGTAGCCGTTGCTCCATGATTGGCCCATCGGCTTCAGTCCTGGATTGCCCCAGGTTTTTGTCATGTCATCAACTTCAATCCCGACGGCCTGCCGCAAGTCTGGATGCACTTCGAAAAAATTGGCTTCCATGGCGTTGACGAAGGGAATGTCCAGTCCATCCTGCCAGATGCATGTGGTGCCCGCCGCTTCCACGCCGTGCTCATGCCATGTGCCGTTGGGCGTCAGCACAAAGTCGTTTTCGCCCAGTGTCATCTTGTGGCCGTCAACAACGGTGTAGGCACCTTTGCCTTCCATAATGAAGCGGATGGCGGAAGCAGAGTGGCGGTGGGCACTGGCCACTTCACCTGCCTTCATGACTTGCAGGCCCGCGTAAATCCAGCCGACTGCGGCTGAAACATCGCTGCGACCGGGGTTGTTCAGATAAATCACGCGGCGGCCGGCTTTTTCCGGCGAAACCAGATCAATGGCGCGAAGCACGTGTTCTCGCAGCTCATTGAAGCGCCAAACCATCGGCACGGACTGGCTTTTCGGCTCCCAAGGTTCGATTTTGTTGGCAACAGTCCAGAGTGCCCCTGCCCCGAATTTTTCGAGGTCCGCGTAGTAAGCGAGCAGTTCCGGCGTGTCTTCAACATTGGCGCGGCCTGTCACATTCTCGCGTAGGCTGCCCGGATATTGCATCGGTCCATTCCCCTTGTTCTTTGCAGAACTTTACCCACTGGTTTAGTCATATCCATGTATTGACGGCGGTCAAGTGTTCTTGCGGTTCAACATCTCAACCAGCGAAAAGCTTGGACGGGATATTGCGGCGCGCACGTAGTTCGTGGCAGTATCCACCCGTTGCATGTGCAACTTTCATGTGACGCATCAAGAGAGCCAGCAAGGCTCCGGATCTCAACAAGGGGCGCCATCCGCAGGGTGGCCAAGGAGGGAACGTGACTACAACCAATCAATTGAGGAAGAATGCGCTCGGCACGGGTGCCGTCGCATTCATGGTGATTTCAGCGGCGGCACCGCTGACAGGAGCCGCCGCGGCCATTCCGCTGGGCATGCTGCTCGGCAATGGCGTTGGACTGCCGCTGACATTTATTCTGATAACACTTCTGATGCTGATTTTCGCGGTGGGCTATATGGCCATGGCGCGGCATATCAACAATGCAGGCGCATTCTATGCGTTTACGTCGCGCGGGCTTGGCGGCACAGCGGGCGGTATCGTGGCTGCCATTGCCTTGCTTTCCTACAATTGCATGCAGATTGGCCTGCTCGGGCTTCTCGGCGGTGCAGCGGCAGGAACCTTTGGTCCGATGGGGATTGACCTGCCGTGGTGGGTGTGGAGCCTGATTGCCATTGCCTTGGTCGGTTTCCTCGGTTACCGCCAAGTTGATCTTTCAGCCAAAGTGCTCACGGTGCTGGTGCTGCTTGAGTATCTCATCGTTTTCATTGTCGATGCCGCTGTACTTGTGAAGGGCGGAGACTCTGGTCTCGCCATTCCGTTGTTTGATTTCTCGCAACTCTCCAACGGTTCGTTTGCGGCCGCAGTGTTGTTCGCGCTCGGCTGTTTTATCGGCATCGAAGCATCCACCATTTATGGCGAGGAAGCGCGGGACCCGAAGCGTACCATTCCACGTGCAACCTATTTTTCCATCATCACCATTGGCCTATTCTTCCTGATCACATCATGGCTGATGATTGCCGCAACGGGCGTGGACAAGGTGTTGCCTGCTCTGCAGGCCCTGCCTGACCCAACGGCGTATATGTTCGAAGTCGCGGGCCGCTACACTGGCGGTGGCACGGTACCCACCATCATGGGCGTGTTGTTCGTGACGTCGATCTTTGCCGCTGTTTCGGCTTTCCACAACTACATCGCCCGATACACCTACGTGATGGGACGCGAGGGCCTGCTGCCCTCCAACTTTGGCGTGACGCATGCGACGCACCAGAGCCCGCATGTGGGATCGATCACACAGACCATCTGCGCGGTCATCGTCGTGGGTCTGTTCGCCGTGCTGGGTCTTGATCCGATCCTGAACCTGTTCACCTGGATCAGCCAGATCGGAACACTCGGCATTCTCGCGATGATGGCTTTGGCTTCAGCCGCGGTTGTCGCCTTCTTCAACCGTGATGGCCATGGCGAGAACGCTTTGGCCACCAAGGTGGCACCTGTCATTGCGGGCGTCATCATGACAATTTTGTTCGTCTACATCTTCCTCAACTTCAGCGCGCTGACGGGCACTGCTGGCGCTCTTGCGTGGGTGTTGCCGGGATTGGTTGTTTTGGCTGGGATCATCGGTGTGTTTTTGGCTTCACGCCTCAAGTCAGCTGATCCAAAGCGCTATGCCAGCATGGGGCAGAGCGCGACCTGACATGTCTCATCCCTCTCCATGCGGCTCGTATGGGGAGGGCTTTCACTCATTTTTGTGCGGCCAAATACAGCAGGGCCATCGCTTGGTGCCAAGGGACCTCTCCCCCGCTTCGCGGACCCTCTCCGAAGAGGAGAGGGACCTGTGGTGAGGTCTCCCCTTTTACTGTTCAGGGAGGTCGCTACAAGAGGTCCCTCCCCTCCGGGGAGGGTGCCCGAAGGGCGGGAGAGGTCCCTAGGCTACGAGCTAGGGCCATGCTGCGTTTCGTTTGTGTGCAGCCGACAGCGGCGCGCATTGGGGGGGCTTACTCAGACATAGTGGATGTAGTAATCCCGCAACGCGTCGCCTTCGAGCGCCTTGGTCTTTTCGACTTCTGCCCGCTTCATGAATACCTGGTTGTCACACAGGCCTTGCCCGATGGCCTCGCACAACACCATGTCTTTCTCCAACTCATCCATGGCTTCGGCCAAATTGTCGGGTGCGCCCGTGGTGGCAGACGTGTGCTCGAAGCAGTCACCGGTTTCACGCGGTGGCAGTGCATAACCGTTGACGACACCGAGACGTGCCGCCTGCAATACGGTGGCCACCAGCACATATGGGTTTGCCGCACCATCGCCCATGCGGTGTTCAATGCGGGCCTTGGCTCCTGTTTCGGTGGAGATGCGCGTTGTGACACCGCGATGGTCTCCGCCCCAGTTGCACCAATAACCGGACATGGATGCAGGCTTGAGGCGCGCATATGAATTGGCAATGGGTGCGATGAGGCCTGCCATGCCCCGATGATGGTGCATGAGGCCCGCGACACAGCCCCTCGCCAGCTTGGTCATGTTGTCAGCATCAGCAGGATCGCCGATGGCATTCTTGCCGCGTCTGTCAAGGAAGGAGAAATTTGCATGGGTGCCGCTGCCGCCTTTGTTGGGGAATGGCTTGGGCAGGCAGGTGAGAATGATGCCGTGCTGAAGGGCGATTTCCTTGGCCATCAACGTGAACAGGAAGTGATTGTCCACCGCGGCAAGCGCATCTGAATACTTCAGGGTAAACTCAAACTGCGGCGTATCATATTCAGTCGTCACCGACTCCAGTTCAAACCCTGTTTTCTCAGCCTGGTTCCAGATTGCATCGACGAAGCCCCTGGGGTCCGCAAACTGGCCGGTTGAATAGACGTAGGAATGAGGCGTGTCGTAGGGAATGATTTTACCATCGGTATTTTTGGTGAAGGCATAGGCCTCAATCTCCAGACCCACGTTGGCCTTGTAGCCAAGCTTGTCCCAATCACTGACAGCCCTTTTGAGAGCACTGCGGCCACACATCGGCAGGGGCGAACCATCCGACTGCCTGAGATCAGCGCAAACAACTCTCGTGTTGTCCTGCCAGCCCGCGCGGATATCGGCCTTGCGGTAGTGGGCCACCATGTCCGGCGCTCCTTCCAGCATGCGCGATCCCGGTGATGGGAGCAGGTCTCGGTCGAAGTGTACGCCATACAGCGCCTGTGCAAAACGAGATGTGCCATCCGCCTTCATTTTGTCTGACGGCAGATATTTTCCACGTGCGAGATTCAGGTGATCGCAGAACAACAGGCGGAGCCTGTCGCGCAGGGGTGATTTTGCCATGGTTTCCTCCGTACGAATTATTGAAGTGTCACACGCAACGGCAAGCGTTTGATGCCACCGACGAAGTTTGAGCGCACATAGGCGTGAGGGCCGGTCTGTGTGACGGATTTGAGACGCTGTGCCAGTGACTGCAACATGACCCGCAGCTCCAGCCGCGCCAGCCACATGCCCAGGCATACGTGCGGGCCACCCTGCCCAAAAGCCAGATGGCGGTTCCGGGCGCGCGCAATGTCAACCTCGTTGGGAATGTCAAAGGCCTCCTCATCGCGGTTGCCGGCACAAAACCAGAGCAACACCTTGTCATCCCGCCTGATTGTCCTGCCGTGCAATTCAAAATCGCGTGTCGCGGTGCGGCGGAAATAGGTGGCGGGGCTGGCCCAGCGGATGAATTCGTCAGGGGCTGTTTCCCAAACCGCCTCATTTCCAGACTGCATGTCACGCAAAATCTGCGGCCTGTTGGCCATGGCATAGAGCGCTGATGAAATGGAATAGCGCGTCGTGTCGTTGCCTGCGGCAACGGCGAGGCAGAAGAAGTTCTGGAATTCGCGGCGTGACATGGTGCCTGCATCCGCATTTTTTTCAAGCAGCATACCGAGAATACCAGGACTGCTTCCCGTCTTTTCATGCTCGGCAATGAGTGTTGCAGCATAGGTATAAAGTTCGGCACCCGCAGGAGAGCGGAAAGGCATCAGGCGAAAGGCGTCAGTGTCAACCTTGTCCACAACATGTGTCGTGAAATCAGGATCGGAATTGGCCATGAGTTGATCGCCTCTTGAAACAAGCCAGTCCAGATCTTTTTCAGGCAACCCAAGGATTTGCCCCAAAACCCGCATTGGAAGTTCGCGGGCAATGGCGCTGACACCTTCAATCTCGGATGTCGCAAACGCACGGTTGAGGATGGTGTTGCACAGTTCCCTGATCTGGCCTTCAAACTGCCGCACGACGGGGGCGGAAAATGCCTTGGCCAACAACATGCGGTGGCGGGTGTGGTCCGGCGGATCGGTTTCCTGAAAAGTGCGACGCGCCAGATATTCCTCGTAAGTCTGGTCTTCCATGCGAATGCCGCGGGCCGAACTCATGAGTTCGGTGTTGCGGTTGAGCTCCGAGATGTCGGCATGGCGGGTGACGGACCAGAAGCCGACGCCATCCTTGTACTCGGTCCAGGCACAGGGGTCGTCACGGCGCAGTCGGGCGAATGTGTTGAGCGGCAGACCATTTACGAAACTGTCGTGGTTCGACAAGTCCGCGTGTCCGTCATCATCCGATCTCCAAGTTGTCATTGCCTGCCCTTCACATTCTGCAGGATAGAATACATAACGTTGCAGATGAAACAAGAAGCGGAAACAGGTTTACACAATGAACCGGACCATAGGCATTCTCGTCACCAATACTGACACTTCCGACTTTGCGAAGGGCCAGCCCAATGACGGCGAGAAATTCACGGCGCTGATGCGCAGTGTGCGTCCGCAATGGAACTATCGGACCTATCAGGTGAAGGATGGCGAGCTGCCGGGTGACTTGTCAGAATGCGACGGCTACATCATCTCAGGCAGTCCGGCTTCGGTGAACGATGATCAGCCATGGGTTCACCTGTTCATGGATTTCATCCGGCAACTTGATGCGGCGCGAAAACCCACTGTTGGCTGCTGTTTCGGCCATCAGGCGATTGCCAAGGCATTGGGTGGCGAAGTGGGCAACAACCCCGGAGGTTGGGGCTTTGGTGTTGCGCAAACGCACTTCAACACGGCAGAAGCGTACATGGTTCCGAAGGTAGACAAGCTTCACTTATTTGCCGCCCACTCAGAGCAAGTTACAAAGCTGCCGCCACGCGCCGTTGTTCTCGGCGGTGATGATTTCTGCCCGGTGGGCTCGTTCCGTGTGGGTGACCATTTCTTCACAACAGAATTTCATCCAGAGATCACACGTGATTTTTTTGTCGGACTTGTGAACGCGTTTGAAGGTTACATTGGCCGGGAGGTCGCAACGGAGGCACGGCGGCAAGCCGAGACGCCGACGGACTCCCGCATTTTTGCGGAATGGATGGCGCGTTTTCTCGAGCGCTGAAACTCAACACTCCGCCGCCTTCTCCAAAGCCTCCGCCAAAACCGCCCTGTCACCAATGTGATTGGCCAGCAGCAAAATCAGTTTTGCATTGATGGCTGCACTCTGCGCTTCGCTTTTACCCTCATGCAATTTCAGCACATCCGCGTAGAAGCCGTCGCCATCCTGCAAGTTGAATCCGGTGTTGAGTTTTTTCATGGAGAAACTCCGGCACATCTCATTGCGGCTGCGACTTGCTCAGGTGTGGCAATACCTACCCAGCGTGCTTGAACGTGCTGGTCAGGGCGGAAGAGATAGGTGGCCGAGGACTGGCTGTTGAGATAGCGAGTTCCGATTTCGGGCGACGACTTCTTGAATGTCATCTGCTTGAAAGTTCCGCCCAAATGGTGCAGCAACCAACCATTACCGTAAGGCGCGTCAACGGCGGGCTTGCCGGGCGCGGTTCCAACCGGCAACGCAGTGTCATCGTTGCTCACGTGGCCACTGGTCTCGTAACTGCATGGCGCTGACAGCCGGCCGGAATTCACCAATCGCCGTGCAAACACATGATCCCTCGCCAATTCAAGAACGCTGCGACGCAATGTGCGCTCGAAGGCGGAACGCGGTGTCATGAAGGTTGTTGTGCGCGAAGAGTTCATGATGTTCTCTTCCGCCCCGTGGACGCGTTCGGCATTGTAGCTTTCCAACAGTACGGAACTCGCTTTGCCGCCAAGCACATGGGCAAGTTTCCAGCACAGGTTGTCAACATCCTGGATGCCACCGTTGCCGCCGCGCGCGCCAAAGGGCGAAATCACATGGGCGCTGTCGCCGGCGAAAATCACCCGGTCATGGACAAAGCGTTCGAGCCTGCGACAATGGAAAGTGTAGACACTGGTCCAGTCGATTTCAAACCTGCGGTCTCCGACCATTGCCTTGATGCGGGGTATGACGCGTTCGGGTTTGCGCTCTTCTTCCGGATCGGCATCAGGACCCAGCTGCAAATCAATGCGGTAGATGTTGTCGGGTTGCTTGTGGAGCAGTGCTGACTCGCCCTCGTGGAATGGTGGCTCAAACCAGAACCAGCGTTCGCTCGGAAAATCCGCTTCCATCTCTATGTCGCAGATCAGGAACCGCTCTTCAAACACGCGGCCTTCAAAGTCGAGACCCATCATCCGGCGGATTGCTGATTTGGCCCCATCGCATGCCAGCACATATTGTGCATCGATTCTGTACGGGCCGTCAGGTGTCTCCAGCGAAACTGTCGCGGCGTGAGTGGTCTGTGAAATGCCTACAGCCCTGTTCTTCCAGCGGAGTTCAATCAAGTCCGGAAAATCCGCGCACCGTTCGACGAGGTATTGTTCGACGTAATACTGCTGGAGATTGACAAAGGCCGGCATCTTGTGGCCCGCCTCGGGCAAGAGATCAAAATTGTAGACTTCGCTCTCGCCATGGAACAGGCGACCGACTTTCCAGGTGATGCCTTTTGCCACCATGCGATCCGCAATGCCGAGGCGATCAAATATTTCCAGTGTGCGCTTGGCCCAGCAGATGGCGCGGGAACCGATTGAAACAACGTTGTTGTCATCAACCACGATGGATTTGATGCCGTGCGTCGCGAGGTCCACCGCAGCTGCGAGGCCAATCGGCCCTGCCCCCACAATCAGCACCGGTGTTTCAGCGCGCAGCGATGAGCCTGCCTCTTTGGGCTTCACATAGGGAAATGGCTGATACTGGTAGCGTGGCACGGGTTACCCTTGCAGCCTCGCCCACATGTCCTGGTCGCGCGCCGCTGTCCAGATGCGTGGATTGTCGATGCCCAGCGCCTCGTCGTAGGCACGCGCCACATTGAAGGGCAGGCAGTGTTCGTAAATTGCGAAGGCGGAGAACTTTGGATCGCAGGCGGCACGGCAGGCATCCCATGCTTCCTTCAAAGACCCGCCGCGGGCGGCCACTTGCGCAACCGGACGATACGTCGACGTCACAAAATCACGCGTGCTTTCAATTGCCTTGCCGACAATCTCGCGTCCCACCAGTGCATCGCCGCGACCCGGTGCAATCGCCCCGGGACCAAATGCCACGATGTTGTCGAGCGTGCCGGACCAATCATTGAAATGAGCGTCGCCACAATAACACGCAGAATGATACTCAACGATGTCTCCGGTAAACATCACACCTGCATCCGGCACCCAGGCCACAATGTCACCCGCAGTGTGGGCGCGACCAAGTTGCATCAGGTCAACGCGCCGCTTGCCCATGTGGATGGTCATTTTTTCAGCAAAGGTCATCGTCGGCCAGGTGAGGCCGGGAATGGACTCTGATGCCTGAAACAGCCGGGGAAACCGGCCAAATTCCGAATCCCAGTCTTCTTGGCCCCGCTCGTGAATCATGGCGCGACATTTTTCTGAGGCAATCACCTGTTCCGCACCGTAGCCAGACGCACCCAAAACGCGCACAGCGTGATAATGTGAGAGCACCACATACTTGATCGGCTTGTCGGTGACGGTTCGGATTTTCTCCACAACCTGCCTGGCCATCACGGGTGTGGCCTGCGCGTCCACCACCATCACGCCATCATCGCCTATGATGACACCCGTGTTGGGATCGCCTTCTGCGGTGAACGCATAGAGGTCGCGTCCAATTTCGGTGAAGCTGATTTTTTTTGCCGCCAGATCGCCTTGCGACGCAAATGCCTTAGCCATGTTTTTTCACATCCTGTTCGATGGCACCAAAGATGGAATGCCCTTTCGCGTCTTTCATTTCAATGCGCACGCTGTCGCCGAATGTCATGAAGGGAGTTGCGGGCTTGCCGGAGTTGATGGTTTCGATCATACGGATTTCGGCGATGCAGGAATAACCAAGCCCGCCTTCGCTGATGGGTTTACCCGGTCCGCCATGCAAGTCCTTGTTCGACACGGTGCCAGAGCCGATGATGCTTCCAGCGCCGAGCAGCCGCGTCTTTGCGGCATGGGCGATCAACTGACCAAAATTGAATGTCATGTCGTTTCCCGCATTCGCTTTGCCAAAAGGCCTTCCGTTCAGTTGCACCAACAAAGGCAAATGCAATTTTCCGCCATCCCATGCATCGCCCAATTCATCCGGCGTCACGGCGACAGGGGAAAACGCGGAGGATGGTTTTGATTGGAAGAAACCGAAGCCCTTGGCCAGTTCATTGGGAATGAGATTGCGCAGGGATACATCGTTCACCAACATCACCAGGCGGATGTGTTGGCCAGCGTCTTCGGCTGAAACACCCATGGGCACGTCATCGGTGATGACAGCCACCTCCGCTTCCATGTCGATGCCATAGGCTTCGTCAGCCACGACAATGGGTTCACGGGGGCCGAGAAAGGAATCAGAACCGCCCTGATACATCAAGGGTTCAGTCCAGAAACTCTGGGGCATGTCCGCGCCTCTGGCTTTGCGCACCAGTTCCACATGGTTGACGTAGGCTGAACCATCAGCCCACTGGAAGGCGCGGGGCAGCGGAGACGCCACGTCGTGTTCCCGAAACCGGAAGCTTGCAACCATTCCTCTTTCCAGCGTTTCCGAGAGATCGCGCAACAACGGCCCACACCGAACCCAATCGTCCAATGCGCCTTGCAGTGTATTGACGACGTCATGGGCATACACGGCTTGTGTCAGGTCTCTCGACACAACGGCCAACCTGCCGTCACGACCGTGCTTGATGGAAGCAAGTTTCATGGGGTGCCGTTGAACTTTCTGTCGAGGCCGTGCCAGCACTTGTCATAATCCGGCTGCAGTGATGGCAGAGAGGCGGCATAAGCCGTGAGTTGCTGTGGGTAGCGCGTCTCAAACATGAAAGCCAAGGTGTTGGTGAGTTTGTGGGGTTGCAAGTCAACCGTGGAAGCTTTTTCAAACGCCGCCAAATCTGGTCCGTGGGGCAACATGCAATTGTGCAGGCTCATACCGCCGGGCGTGAAGCCATCTGGCTTGGCTTCATACTTCCCGTAAATCAGTCCCATGAATTCCGACATGATGTTCATGTGATACCACGGCGGGCGGAAGGAATGTTCGGCCACGTTCCAACGTTCAGGAAAAATCACGAAGTCCACATTTGCCGTCCCGTCTTCGCCCGAGGGTGCCGTGACCACGGTGAAGATTGACGGGTCAGGATGATCGAACAGGATGGCACCCACGGGCGAGAACGTGCGAAGATCATATTTGTACGGCGCATAGTTGCCGTGCCAACCCACAACGTCCAGAGGTGAATGGCCGATCTCGCATTGATAGAATTTGCCGCACCATTTCACTGTCACGCGGCAAGGTGTTTCCTTGTCTTCGTAGGCGGCAACGGGTGTCTTGAAATCCCGGGGATTGGCCAGGCAATTGGCACCGATGGGGCCGCGATCAGGCAAGGTGAACTTGGCCCCGTAGTTTTCGCACATGTATCCACGCGCCGGGCCTTCGACCAGTTCCACCTTGAACTTAAGTCCACGCGGGATGACGCAAATGTCGCCGGGGGACACGGTGATTTTTCCAAGCTCTGTGAAAAAGCTGAGCACACCCGCTTGTGGCACCACCAGCAATTCGCCATCCGCATTGTAGAAGTAATCATCCACCATCGACGCGTTGACGAAATAAATTGATGCAGACATGCCGGTTTGTGTCAGCACGTCACCCGCCGTGGTCATGGTGCGGATACCACCCAGAAATGTGTTCTCACCCTTCGGCGCATCTGGCGGAGACCAGCGCATGGGTCCAATGGGCAGCTCATGTTGGTCCACAGATGGGGCGGTTTTCCAGAATGGCAAGTCGATCATGTGGAAACGCGAGGTGTGCCGCACCGAAGGCCGCATGCGATACAGCCATGAGCGCTCATTGGTGCCACGCGGTGCGGTAAAAGGCGAGCCTGACAGCTGTTCTGCATAGAGCCCATAGGCGCAGCGCTGCGGCGAGTTCTGGCCATGGGGCAAAACACCTGGGAGTGCCTCGGTTTCAAAGTCGTTGCCGAAGCCCGGCATGTAACCTGGGGCGATGGCACTCTGAAGTTTGATGTCCTTCGCAGGCGCGTTCATCGTTGGGCCTATTTGGTTGCAAGTGAAACTATCGTGTTGTTGCATGGGCCAAGGCTTTCTGTCAAGTTCCAGGCATGATGGATGCTTTCAAACTTGAGGATTTCCTGCCTTTCCGGCTCAATGTGCTGGCACAGGAAGTATCGACGCGGTTGTCTTCAATCTATGCCACGCGCTTCAACCTCGACATTCCGCAATGGCGGATCATTGCCAACCTGGCGACGCGCGGTGATCTCACGGCGCAGGACATTGCGCGGGTTGCATTCATGCACAAATCAACCATCAGCCGTGCTGTTTCAGGTCTGGAACGCCGCAAGCTGATCCAGCGCACAGCAGATCCCGCAGATGGCCGTGCCTATAAGCTCAGAATTACGGCCAGCGGCAAGACCTTGTTCAAAAACCTGCTGCCCGACGTTCTGGCTTTTGAACAAGACCTGCTCAAGCAGATGAAATCATCCGAATCTGCCGCACTGTTGAGAGGGCTCACGTCACTCGAAGCCTCTGTCTTGAAAATCAAATCCACATGAAACTCCACGGCTATTTCCGGTCTTCCGCCGCCTTTCGGGTCCGCATCGCCTTGAACTTGAAGGGCATCACCGTGGAGCATGTGCCAGTGCATCTCGTCAAGGATGGCGGGCAACACAAGCTGCCTGGCTATCTCGAACGCAACCCGCAAGCGCTGGTTCCGGCACTTGAGCTGGATGATGGTACAATTCTCACCCAGTCATTAGCCATCATTGAGTATCTGGATGCCGCGCAGCCAGCGCCGCGCCTCATTCCGGCTGATGCTGTTCAGGCCGCAAAAGTGCGGGCCGTTGCGCAGGCGATTGCCTGTGAAATCCACCCGCTCAACAATCTCCGTGTACTGAACTATCTCAGGGGGCCGCTGGCATTGCAGCAGGATCAGGTTGATGGCTGGATGAAAAATTGGATGTTGGACGGTGGGCTTGAAGCAGTTGAAGCGCTCTTGCCGGGAGATGCCTTTTGCTTCGGCGGGACACCGACCATGGCGGACTGCTGTCTTGTGCCGCAATTGTTCAATTCGCGCCGGTTCAATATTGATTTTGGACATTTGCCCAAAATATGCCGCATCGAGGCACGTTGTTCCGAACTTGGCGCATTTGCAGCGGCCCATCCTTCACGACAGGCAGACGCGGAGTAATCAGCGCTCCACCATGCCATCGGCAATCCAGTGGTCGAGCACAGCCAAAGCGGCTGTGCTGAATGCAGCGTCGTTGATGTGGGCATCCAGTTCCAACAGTGAGACATTGGCAGGGCAGTGTTTGCGGACAGCAGCGATGAAAGCCGCGAGGCCTTCCGCATCGTGCAAAGGACCACCTTCCCTGTCCCACTCATTGCCACCCCTGAGCGGGAGCACGAGAGTGACGGGTCCTGCGGCGGCTGCCAGTCGCTCGCACATCGTGCGGGCCATGAGACGCCGCTCATCAGGAGTCTGGACAACGGAGGTCAGCAAGCGATTGTGTACATGGGCCGGGCGGCCCTGCAGATTTTCCGGCATGGGGTGTGATCCCACAAGATCAATGAGATCATAGCAACCGATTGAGACAAGTTGCGGTGTGGCAGCGCGGCCCGCACCCGTCATGCGGTGGGGGCCTGCACTGATGGCGGAGCCGAAGAGATGATTGGCAACTTCCTGTGGTGCAAAGTCCATCACAGCGGCAAAAGCCCCCTGCTCTGCAAGACTTTCAAATGCCCGTCCGCCCATGCCCGTGGCATGAAACACCGCAACTTCAAATCCACGTCGCTCCAGTTCCGGCTTGAGGCTCACCATGTAGCGCAACACTGTCTTGCCAAAACTTGTCATGCCGATGAGTGGTTTGCTGCGCTTGGGTGCCTCGACAGCGCGAGCTGCACCGAGGACTGCGCCCGCCGCCTGGCTCAGCGAAGCTCTGCAAACGGAATTCAAACCGTAGAGTCCTCCGGCCCAAAGGATCATTTGCATATCAGGTGCGATCCGTTCCGGCGGAATCATGGGCGAAAAACTGACAGTTGAGACAACGTATTTCGGAACACCAAGTGGCAATGCCGCACATACATCAAGGGCAAGGTCTGTTCCCATGGAGCCACCGAGGACGACAACACCTTGGGCGCGACCATCCATGACGGCCTTCAAGGCAAGTGCAGATGCGCCCTTTGCCATGATCTGCATGGCGGTGTTTTCGTTCTCAGCCGCGATGGCTTCTGCGATGCTGGAACCGCCCGCCTTGGCAACATCGTGTTTGGATATGTCGGTTTGCCGCCGGGGATCACCAAGCACCGAAACATCCATGGATAAAACGCTGCCGCCTTGCGTGCGGATGACATCAGCCATGTAGTTCAGTTCAGCGTCTTTGGTGTCGTAGGTGCCAATGACGAGGATGGTTTTCTCCGTATTGCTCATAGTTGAATCCACGCCGTTTTCAGGTTGGTGTATTTTTCGAGCGCGTGCAGTGACTTGTCATGGCCATTGCCGGATTGCTTGTAGCCGCCCAGCGGCACCGTGTTGTCCGCGCCACCATAAGTGTTGACGTGAACCACGCCCGCGTTGATGGCGCGCACCATGCGGTGGGCGCGCGACAGGTTCGAAGTCCACACGGCAGATGCCAAGCCGTACTTTATGCCATTTGCGATGCGGATGGCGTCTGCTTCATCCTCGAAGGCAAGAATGCTGAGCACCGGCCCAAATACCTCTTCCTGGGCAATCAGCATGTCAGGCCGCACATTGTCGAGAACAGCCGGTGACATGAAATATCCGCCTGTGCTTTCCAATATGCGCCTGCCGCCTGCGCGCAGCTCAGCACCCGCTTTCTCTGACGACACGACAGCGTCCAGATTTTTTTCCAGTTGGCCAAGACTTGTCACCGCGCCGCATTCTGTTGCAAGGTCAAGTGGATCACCAACCCGCATTTTTGCTGCCAAGCCTGAGAGCTTTTCTGCGAATTCCCGGTGGATCGATTTTTCCACCAGCAGGCGCGAGCCTGCCACGCAGACCTGGCCCGCATTCCGAAAAATTCCCGCCGCAGAAATTTTGGCAGCGTGATCCAGATTGGGCGCATCAGCGAAAACAATGTTTGGTGATTTGCCTCCAAGCTCCAGATAAACCCGCTTCAGGTTGGACTCCGCCGATGCCTGCAACAACTTCCGGCCCACAACGCCTGACCCTGTAAAAGCCAAAACATCAACATCCATGTGCCGGGCCAAAGCATCGCCGGCGGCATGGCCATGTCCTGTCACAACATTCAAAACGCCATCCGGCAACCCTGCCTCGGCACAAATCCCTGCAAGCCGCAGCAAAGTCAGTGATGCCACTTCAGAAGGCTTGAGCACGACTGAATTTCCCGCTGCAAGTGCCGGTGCTATTTTCCAGGCCCCAATCATCAGGGGAAAGTTCCAAGGCACTATGGCAGCCACCACGCCAATGGGTTCGCGGTGCACGAGTGCCAATACATTTTCAGCCGTTGGAGAAATTTCACCCGGCACTTTGTCGATGGCTTCGGCGTAGTATCGAAATGTTGCGGCAGCGCTTGCTGGTTCAGCCTTCATCGCCATGGCGATTTCAGTGCCGTTGTCGCGCGCACCCAGCACTGCGAGGGGCAACAGGTTTTTTTCAATCAGGTCAGCAATTCTGCCGAGCACTTTTTTGCGCTGGGCAGGTGCAGCTTTGGACCACACGCCTTTTTCAAAACTGGTCCGCGCCGCTTGCACGGCCTTGTCAACGTCAACAGCTTCGGCGGCCGCAATATGTGCCAAACGCTGACCATTCAACGGGGAGATACTTTCCAGGACGCCACTCCGGTGAGGAGCCTCCCAGCGACCATTGATGAAAAGTTGTCCGTCCGGCACCAACACATGGCGCAGTGCATCAATGTCTGCCTGTGAAACTGCCATGCTTCCAACCTCTTTCACAGCAGGCGGTTCATTATTCACACCTCTGGTTCAAAAACCTTGCCAAAGCCAGCGATTTGAGTCAACATCCAACTCATCACACGCAAGGGAATGGAATGTCCTCCACTGTCGACAAGGCCCTTGGGCTGCTGGCTTACTTTACCCAAACGCATCCGGAACTGGGACTGAGTGAACTGGCGCGTCGCGCTGGTGCCGACAAGGCCACGGTGCATCGCATGTTGGGCGCGCTCTGCAAGCATGGCATGTTGGAGCAGGACAGCAGCACGAAATTGTATCGGCTGGGGGCAGCCACACTTCGCCTGGCACGAAACCGGGAAGCATCGTTTCCAATCGCCATGATGATCGAAGGCGTGTTGAACAAACTCACTGCCAAGACCGGCGAGACTTCGCACGCTTCGATGATTGCGGGCAATGCACTTGCAACGATTGGCATTGTCGAAGGAACAAGTGCCATTCACGTGACACTCGACGCGGGTGAAAGCCTGCCTTTTCATGCCACGGCCTCTGGAATTGCATGTCTCGCCTTCATGCCGCCTGAGCGGGTCCGGCTTATGCTGTCCCGAAAACTTGCATCCTTCACAGAGCGAACGGAAACATCAGCACCCGTGCTGCAGCAGATGATTGACCTCGCGTACGTGCAACGCATCGCCCACAGCGATCAAAGTTATGAGGCGGATGTCTATGGCATTGCCGCTCCGGTTTTTGGCAGCGACGGACACGCTTGCGGTGCCATCGCAATTGCGACACCCGCCCATCGGATGACGCCCAATCTCAAACAGCTGTTCGGCACTGTCGTGCGCGATGCTGCAATTGAAGTCACACGAAAACTTGGCGCAGAACCTCCGCAGAGTTACCTCTCGCGCAACCGAAAGGCAGCGGCATGAACGCCCACGACAGCAATTTTCTCAAGGCCCACAATGCAAAGCACATGTGGCACCCCATGGCGCATCCGGCGGACTCACTCAGAAATCCACCGAAGATCATCATAGGCGCCGAGGGCGTATCATTGACTGACGTCGACGGCCACCGACTGATAGATTCAGGCGGGGGATTGTGGAACGTCAATCTTGGCTATTCATGCGAACCCGTTAAAAAGGCCATCACCGACCAACTGGGAAAGCTCGCTTACTTCACAGCATTTCGAGGCACATCCACGGGACCTGCAATTGAGCTTTCCCACATGCTTTCGGAATGGTTCGCACCCGACGGCATGGTGCGCTCCTTTTTCACGTCTGGGGGATCAGACAGCATTGAAACAGCACTTCGCCTTGCGCGTCAGTATCACAAGATAAGGGGCGACCGCGACCGCACAAAATTCATCTCCCTCAAAAAGGGATATCACGGTACGCATTTTGGTGGTGCGTCCATCAATGGAAACCAGAACTTTCGCCGCAACTATGAGCCCTTGCTGCCGGGGTGCTTTCATACACCAGCGCCCTACACCTACCGCAACCCTTACAACGAAACCGACCCGGCAAAACTTTCGCAACTCTGCGCGCAGGCGGTTGAAGATGAAGTTGCATTTCAAGGTGCAGACACGATTGCAGCCTTCATCATGGAACCTGTACTGGGCGCGGGTGGTGTGATTCCTCCCCACGACAGCTTCATGCCTTTGGTGCGCCAGATTTGCGACAGGCACGGGATATTGCTGATTGCCGATGAAGTGGTTTGCGCCTTTGGCCGCACGGGTGCCTGGACAGGCTCAAGGCTTTGGAATGTGAAGCCGGACATGATGTGCATCGCGAAGGCCATCACCAACGGTTACTTCCCGTTCGGTGCCTGCCTTATGAATGAAAAGATTGTCGACGTATTCGAGAACGACACATCCTCCTTCGGTAACATTGGCCATGGCTATACCTATTCCGCCCATCCCGTCGGCGCAGCCGCAGCATTGGCCTGCATCCCTGAAATGGCGCGGCTTGATGTGGCCAACAATGCTGCCGCGCGGGGCTCTGAGTTGATGGCGGCCGCCGAGAAACTCATGTCAAGGCATGAACTGGTTGGCGATGTGCGCGGCAAGGGACTGATGGTGGCGCTGGAAATCGTGTCAGACCGCAAGTCGAAAAAACCTGCGGCAAAGGACGTGATGCAGAAAATATTCGATGGCGCCTATGCCAGCAACGTGATGCTTCGCATGTCGGGAAACACCATCATCCTCTCACCGCCCCTAATCGTTACTTCAGCAGAAGTGAATGCAATTGCGGCTGCACTCGACGCCAGTCTGGCCAGCGCGGCATGATTCAGGCGTCGGAAAACTGGGTTGCATTGCTCGGCGTCAAAGGCGGGGCAGCGATCAATCCGCTTGGCTCCATGCCGACTTCAAGTCTTCTGCGATTCAATGGAAAAATATATGTGGTGGATTGTGGTGCAGGTGCAGCGCGAGGCATAGTCCAGCAGGGAATCCCGCTCAAAGAAATCGACACCATCTTCATCACCCATCTGCATTCTGACCACTATCTTGACCTTGGCCCGCTTTTGCACACTGCATGGTGCGCAGGATTGCGCCACAAAATCAATGTTTTTGGCCCGCAAGGCACCGCCGACTACTGGTGCTACTTTCTGAAGTCGATGCAATTCGACATCGACTTGCGCATGCACGACGAAGGAAGACCGAACATCTCCGAACTTGTGGACATCAACATACTTGATGACGGCGATGTCGCGGACATTGCCGGTGTAAAAGTGACAGCGATGCGCAATGATCACCCACCCCTCAATGACAGTTTTGCGCTGCGTTTTGACGATGGCACCTCGGCTGTGGTTTTTGGGGGTGATACCGCCTACTTTCCACCGCTCGCCAACTTTGCAAAAGGCGCCGATCTCCTGATCCATGAGGCAATGTATCCTGAAGGCATTGATCGGCTGGTGGCGCGGGTGGGCAATGGCGATGACAGGTTGCGCAAGCATCTTCATGCTTCACACACACCCGCCGAAGACGCTGGCCGCATCGCCAGTTTGGCGGGCGTCAAGGCACTGGCCATCAATCACATGGTGCCAAAAGATGATGATGCGATCACCCCGGGACATTGGCGCGCCTCGGTTTCGAAACACTGGAAGGGGTCACTTCACATCGGAAGCGACGGCCTCAAAATAGGGTTTTGAATACACATCATGCCGCACCTTTCCATCCAATATTCGAACAATATCCATAGCGGCGAAATTGCGGTTCTGTGCCGTTCGCTGCATGAAGTGATGACCAACACAGGCATTTTTCCGCTGGGTGGAATCCGGGTGAGGGCGACCGCATGCAGCATTTTTGCAATTGCTGATCTGCATTCTGACAATGCTTTCATTGACATGGTTCTGCGGATCGGTGCGGGTCGGACGGACGCAGAGAAAACAACTGCTGGTGAAGCCATCATGGAATCGGCGCGAGAGGTTTTTTCGATGCGGCTGACACATCCACATTTTGCGCTTTCACTTGAGATTATGGAAATTCATCCGCGACTGAGCTGGAGAAGCAACAGCATGCATATGCGTTTGAAAGACAAATCATGAGTCTCCTTTCCGACAACATCACAGCTGCGCAAGTCTTTTTGAAAAACTTTGGCGGTGGCGTGAAAAATCACATCGCAGGCAGGCAAGTTGACGCGCATTCTGGAGAAACGTTTGGGACAATCACCCCCATTGATCTTTCAACTCTTGCACATGTTGCCGCAAGCGATGCCCGCGATATTGATGATGCGGCGAAGGCTGCAAAGGCTGCATTCCCGGCGTGGGCCGCATTGGATGGGAACAAGCGCAAGACGATCCTGCACAATGTCGCGCAAGCCATCGAGGCGCGTGCGGAGGAAATCGCATTCGTGGAGTGCATGGACACGGGACAGGCCTTGCGGTTCATGTCCAAGGCGGCTTTGCGCGGGGCAGAAAACTTCCGCTTCTTCGCGGACAAGGCACCGGAAGCCCGCGATGGCAAGACGATCCGTGCGGCCGGCCAAGTCAACATCACAGGTCGCACGCCAATTGGCCCGGTCGGTGTGATCACGCCGTGGAACACGCCGTTCATGCTGTCGACCTGGAAAATCGCACCCGCCCTCGCGGCGGGCTGCACGGTCGTGCACAAGCCTGCTGAATTATCGCCGCTCTCGGCATCACTCATGGTTCAAATTGCCGAGGATGCGGGCTTGCCGCCTGGGGTTTGGAACGTCGTTCATGGCAAGGGTGAAACGGCGGGAAAGGCGCTGACGGAACATCCTGACATCAAGGCCATCGGTTTTGTGGGTGAAAGTGGCACGGGATCTTTGATCATGGCGCAAGGAGCGGCAACGTTGAAAAGGCTGCACCTTGAGTTGGGTGGCAAGAATCCGGTTGTGGTTTTTGCTGACGCCGATCTTGAACGCGCCGCAGATGCCGTGGTGTTCATGATTTTCTCATTGAACGGTGAGCGGTGCACGTCATCTTCGCGGCTACTCGTTGAAGCATCGATCTATGACGCTTTCACTGCGATGGTTGCCGAGAAGGCAAAACGAATCAAAATCGGCCATCCGCTTGATCCCGAAACGGTGATTGGCCCGCTGATCCATTCCTCACATGAAAGCAAGGTTCTAAGCTATTTCGATCTGGCAAAGGCCGAGGGTGCGACGATTGCAGTGGGCGGGCGCAAGTGTGGTGGCGCATTGGCGAAAGGGTGTTACGTTGAACCGACAGTGTTCACGCATGCAAACCAGTCCATGCGGATTGCCACTGAAGAGATCTTCGGTCCCGTTCTCACTGCCATCCCATTCAAGGATGAAGCTGAAGCTGTGGCGCTTGCGAACAGGGTTGAGTATGGACTGGCTGCGTATCTCTGGACGCAGGATGTGCAACGGGCTTTTCGTGTTTCAGATGCAATGGAGGCGGGCATGATCTGGGTGAACTCTGAAAATGTCAGGCACCTCTCCACACCATTTGGCGGTGTGAAGTCGTCGGGTTTCGGACGTGATGGCGGGGATTGGTCTTTCGATTTCTACATGGAAACCAAGAACATCGCCTTTGCCACCGGGGCGCGCACCATTCCAAAACTGGGGGGCTGACATGGCGGTTCCAAAACCAAATCTCTATCCACCCTTCAATGTGGTTCGGCTTTCGCATGTATCGTATGCGGTGACTGATCTGGCGGCGTCACGCTCATTCTATGCCGACACGCTCGGCCTGCAGGTCACGCATGAGGACAAAAACGCTGTCACGTTGCGCGCCATGGAAGAGCGTGGGCACCATTGCATTGTCTTGCGCAAGGCCGACACACCGCACGCACTTGGCCTCGGTTTTCGATTGTTTGATGAGCCGGATCTTGGCAAGGCTGATGCCTGGTTCAAATCGCAAGGCCTGCCCACGCAATGGGTGGAAAGGCGGTGGCAGGGACGCACTCTTTGCACGCAGGATAATTTTGGCATTCCACTCGAGTTCCATGTGGAGATGGAAAAGCTGCCGCGCATCCATCAGACGTATGCGCTGTATCGCGGCGTGAAGCCGCTGCGCATCGACCATTTCAACTGCTTCTCGCCGGATGTTGATGCGAGTGTTGCGTTTTACAATTCAATAGGCTTTCGTGTCACGGAATACACCGAGGATGAGGCTTCGCATAAATTATGGGCCGCGTGGATGCACCGCAAGGGAGGCGTGCATGACATGGCGTTTACCAATGGCGCAGGTCCCCGATTGCACCACACAGCATTCTTTGTGCCAAGCCCATTGAACATCATTGACCTGCTCGATCTGATGTCAACAACGGGGTATCTCAAAAACATCGAGCGCGGGCCCGGGCGGCACGGGATTTCAAATGCATTCTTCCTTTATGTCCGAGACCCGGATGGCCACCGCATTGAACTTTATTGTTCGGACTACCTGACTGTTGACCCCGATCTCGAACCAATCAAATGGGACCTGAAGGACCCGCAACGCCAGACACTGTGGGGAGCACCTGCGCCCAAAAGCTGGTTTGAGGAAGGCACGCTGTTCAATGATGTTGTGCTGCGTGAGGCCGTGCTCAAAGCACAGCCGATTGTTGCGCCATGACGATGGACAACAACAGTTTCCGGCATTGGTCCCGCCGCGCCGCAGACTGGGGGGTTGACTACCGTTTGTCCCTGCGTGATCGCGCAGTAAGACCAGCGCTGAAACCGGGTGCCGTGCGCGATGCCCTGCCGGCCGCGCCGCCTGAACATGCGGAGAAGATGGAGAACATTTTCTCTGACTTTGAAACACTTGTTGTGCCGGCCATGACGCATTGGCAACATCCCAGGTTCTTCGCCTATTTTCCGGCCAATGCGGCACCGGCGTCTATTGTTGCCGAGCATCTCGTCAATAATCTGGCCGCACAATGCATGCTGTGGCAAACTTCTCCCGCCGCCACCGAAGTTGAAACGCGCATGCTGGATTGGCTGCGGCAGGCCGTTGGTTTGCCTGAGGTCTTCAAAGGCGTGATCCAGGACTCGGCGTCTTCCGCCACACTCGCCGCGGTTCTGGTGATGCGCGAACGTGCCTTGCAATGGAAAGGCAACAGCGGGGGACTTCCGGGCCAGAAGAGGCTTCGGGTTTACGCCTCGGAACATGTCCACACATCTATTGACCGGGCGATCTGGATTGCCGGCATCGGCGCTGAAAATCTGGTGCGCATCCCAACACTTGGCCCTGCCCGCGGAATGGATGTCACAGCACTTGCGTCAGCAATTGAGGCAGACAGGGCGAAAGGTTTTTTGCCGATCGGTGTGATTGCCTGTGTGGGTGGCACAAGTGTCGGTGCCACGGATTTGATCGGCGACGTTTGTGATGCCGCGCACGCGAAAGACCTTTACGTCCATGTGGATGCGGCGTGGGCCGGGTCAGCGATGATCTGCCCGGAGTTCCGCAACTATTGGACTGGCATTGAGATGGCGGATTCAATTGTCTTCAACCCGCACAAATGGCTCGGCGCGCAATTTGACTGTTCGGCACATTATTTGCGCGCGCCGGAGGACCTTGTGCGCACCCTGGCCGCTCAGCCGGAATATTTGAAAACCCATGGTGTCGATGGCGTGATCAATTATTCTGAATGGTCAATTCCGCTTGGCCGGCGTTTCCGCGCCCTAAAAATCTGGTTCCTGCTGCGCGCCTACGGCATGGAAGGCTTGCGCAGCATGATCCGCAACCATGTCGCTTGGGCGGTCAAGCTGGCGGCACAGCTTGGCACGCTTGCAGATGTGACAATCACCAGTCCGCCCATGCTTTCCCTCTTCAGTTTTCGCCATGAACCCGCAGGCGTTGCCGACCTCAATGCACACAATATCGCACTGGTGAACGCCATCAACGCCGATGGCCGCATCTACCTGACGCAAACCAGACTTGATGGTGAAGTGGTCATCCGCTTTCAGGCAGGCGCATTTGACATGGAAGAGCGGGATGCCGGTACCGCATTCGATGTGATCAGGGAGTTTTGTGCTGCATGAACACGTGCCTTGCGAGAGACCTGCGGATGATCGCATTCGATTTGAACGCAGAGCGGCGGTTTGGCATCGTCGATGGAGACCGTGTTGCAGATGTCACGTTCATGCTTCCGCCATCGGGTTGGGATGCGGGCGTCGCTTCAGCCGCTGGAATGAAGGTGGCTTTCGCGCTCTTGTTGGATGACCTGACGTTGCTGCCACCGGTCACAGCACCGGGTAAAATCATCTGCGTGGGAGTCAACTATCCGGACCGCAATGCGGAGTACAGGGATGGCCAGGATGCGCCGCAATATCCTTCGCTGTTTGTGCGTTTCCCCCAGAGCTTTGTGGGGCATGGGCAGGACCTGGTGCGACCGCGTGCTTCCACCCAACTCGACTATGAAGGTGAGATCGCATTGGTCATTGGAACTGGCGGCCGCCATATTGGGGAAGCCAATGCGTTGGACCACGTTGCAGCGCTGACGCTGTGCAACGAGGGTTCGGTGCGGGACTGGATACGGCACGGCAAATTCAATGTGACGCAAGGCAAGAATTTTGAGCGGTCCGGGTCGATGGGGCCATGGCTGGTTCCATTTGTGGATGAGAGCCAGATTGCAGACATCTGGTTGACAACACGGGTCAATGGCGAGACGCGGCAGGATGACCGGACGTCGCGAATGATTTTTTCCTTCCGCAAACTCATCGCCTATATCTCGACCTTCACTGCATTGAATCCAGGTGACATCATAGTGACGGGCACACCCACCGGCGCCGGGGCGAGACTTGATCCTCCGCAATGGTTGAAGCCGGGCGATGTTATTGAAGTTGAAGCGGCGGGCCTGGGCATGCTTCGCAACGGCGTGAAGGACGAAGTATGAGCGCGCATGATGCGGCGGCAGCAGCACTTTTCAACGCGGAAATGACCCGCAAACAGATTGGACTTCTCAGCCGGCAACATCCTGACTGGACGATGGAAGATGC
This sequence comes from Hyphomicrobiales bacterium, assembly GCA_031430795.1. GTDB lineage: Bacteria > Pseudomonadota > Alphaproteobacteria > Rhizobiales > Aestuariivirgaceae > Aestuariivirga. The sequence goes on along the minus strand of JANPCE010000009.1, from coordinate 26,682 downwards.
CTACAAGGTGCAGGCGGCGCTGGTGAAACGCAAGCTGGCGTCGGGCCGCCGCATCATCGGCTGGAAAATCGGCCTCACCTCCAAGGCCATGCAGGACGCCCTCAAAATCAACACGCCGGACAGCGGCGTGCTGTTGGATGACATGCTGTTCCAGACCGGAGCTACCGTTCCCGGAGACCGCTTCATCCAACCGCGTGTCGAGGCGGAGATTGCTTTCATCATGGGCAAGGATTTGCAAGGGCCACATGTTTCGCGTGAAGATGTGATCAACGCAACGAAGGCTGTGGCACCCAGTCTTGAGATTCTGGACACCCGCATCCAGCGGGTGGACGCTGTCTCAAAAACCCCGCGCACGATCGTCGACACAATAGCAGACAATGCGGCCAATGCCGGCGTCGTGCTTGGAAACCAGCGCCATGCCGTCGATGCGTTTGATCTCAGGTGGGTGGGTGCCATCCTCAAACGCAACGGGGAAGTGGAAGAGACCGGCCTGGGGGCTGGTGTGCTGGATGATCCTGTGTCCGGCATAGTGTGGCTTGTCCGCCGGCTGGCGCAGTTTGGCGATGGTATCCGGGCCGGAGACATCGTTCTGTCCGGTTCATTCATCCGCCCGGTTGAAGCGCCGCCCGACAGCAAATTCGCGGCTGACTTTGGCGGGTTTGGTTCAGTTACGATTGCATTTGCCTGAGTGCAATCAGACTGCGCTCACTCCACCGCGATCTGGTCGGTTTGACAGAGGTCAGTGTCTGACAACGTCTTGGTGGCACCTGATGCAAAGGTGATGATGATTTCCACCACACACACCTCATCAGGCAGGCCCACGCGGGCCTCTTCGGTTTCGCCGATGGCCAAAGTTGTGGCCAACAACGACACGGGCAAAGCATCCGCTGTCTGTTTGTCCCGCGCCGTGATGATGGTGACGGCTTCGGGCGACATGTTGACAAACGCCACAGGCCGTTCAGCCGCCACGGCGGCACCAAGCCAAACGACGCCTGACGCGGTGAACGCAAGCCAAGGCAGGGGAAGCATGGACATGGGTTTCTCCATCAAAATTCACGGTAAATTTAGCGCAGACACAATCCGGCACAAGTGATTGCGCGACGAAGTTGTGGATAACTCCGGTAAACAAGATTTTGTGACTTCACGTTTAGTCATCGCCATGAAACCCTGTTCACTCTTGCGGGAGGAACGGCCATGATCGCAAAGCTCATTTGGGGATTGAAGCTCATCATCATCGGCGTGATGCTGGGGATTGCGGCGGCGGTGGCACAAGAGGTGGAAGTCGGCGTACCGCAATCGCCGCAATCGAAACAACAGAAAGACTTCACAGCATGGAACGGCTCTTTCCGCCACACTATCCCCCTTGAAGTGCCAGGTTTCCGGGGCCTCGAGCCGCGGCTGTCGCTGAACTATGATTCATCAAGTGGTGTGCGCGGCTTTTCTCGCATCGGCGGAGCATTGGGTGTGGGCTGGTCGCTGTCAGGCCTTTCCGTCATCGAACGCGTGTCGGGAACACCCGCAGCATTGACGGGTGAAGACAAACTGGTGAGCGGCAAAGGTGTACCCGCCTACGACATGCCCGGCATGCCGGAGGACTCATTCACGTTGGACGGCGAGGAGTTGATCCCCTGCACGCAAATCCAGGTGCCTGATTCCTCTCCTTCTTGTCACAGTCTTGTCGTTGCTGCCCCTGGTGAGGTGAAATATACGTCACGTATTGAAAGCTTCCAGCGCATCCGCAGCAACGGCAACAACTGGATCGTCACCGCCAAGGACGGCACCAAATCCATCTACACCTCACTGGAAGGCGTGGCCTTCGCCCTGACTTGGCGCTGGCACCTTACAAGCGTCATCGACACCCACGCCAACCACGTTGACTATAGCTGGGCATGTGATGCAGCGCTGGAATGCCACATCGCCAGCATCTCGGCGCATAAATTTAACGACACAACCCCCGTCTCAAAAGTCACCTTCCAAATGGAAGCCCGCCCCGACGACCACAGCTACGGCACAGGCAAAGACCTGCGCAAGACAAGTAAGCGGGTGAAAATTATCACGATGCTGAACGGCGGCGCGGCGCTGCGGCGGTATCAGTTGGAGTATGGCGTGAGCGCATCGACGGGCTTGTCGCGGTTGATTTCGGTGCAGCAGACGGGGCTGAAGGGAGCGGCGCCAATTGCGTTGCCGCAGACCTCGCTCAGCTACAGCGATGCGCCTGATGTAACGGGGAAGCCGACAGTGGGAGCGACAAATTGGGAGCTTATGGCTCACATTCCAAATCGTAGTCCCATTCATGATCCAAATTTTACCAACTATAGTATGCCTGAAAGATCGCCAAACACTGCCGAAATTGGCGACTTCAACGGGGATCAATTAATATCGGACAATTTCTATCAGGGTTGTACTTACGAAGCCGTTTATGGATTAATCAATACTTTCGAGTCGGGCACTCGAATAATTGGCTACGAAGAGACGTGTCGTACAGGATTGAAACTTGCTGACGGCACACCCAATGCGCCATTACAATTTTCCCAAAACATAACGGTTCCAATCAACAATAACACCAGCGCCCCCTCGCAACTGGGCCCCTTTCTCGTTGGTACTATGCTTCAAGCGGATTTTGACGATGATTCCATCTTGGATGAGGCGGGGTCGTTCTACTCAAAATGGCGGACCAACACCACCAATCCACCGCAATACAACACCAGCAAACCTGTTTTCCAAATTAGCACTAGGAAGTATGTTCCGAGCGTACAAGCGCCAAGCGGCGGGGTGGGAGGGCTGCCTAATTCCTTGGTGCAAACGGTGATTGCCAGTTTGGCCTATCCGAACTCAAGTTACCCCCCTGCATTTGTACCCTTTGACGGCGATCTCTCTGTTGCAGCAGATTTTACAGGCGACGGGAGGGCGGAGATACTGACAGGTAGCGGAACAGTCTGGATTGTGTCAGGCGGTACGCTTGTCAATGCGAATTGGTCCGTGCCGCAGCAGCTGGTTTATGATAATTTGGCAGGCAGGCACAATCTTCGTTCGCCGTTCAAGCGACTTGAATCTGCCGACTTCAACGGCGACGGCAGGGCTGACCTTCTCCAGCAACGCTTCGACTCAGGTCGTTGGTATGGGCAAATATTTCTTTCCACAGGTCAGGGTTTCCTCGCCCAGCTCGAACAGAGCCTGCCTTGGACCGAGAATTTCGATTCATCCGGCTGGTTATTGCAGGACGTGAACAGCGACGGAATGACTGACATTCTCGCCATGAAGAGGCTGTCCGCAACATCTGTGCAGCTGCATAGCGTCCTGTCAACGGGCCGCCAGTTCGCCCTTGTATCCGCTCCTATACAGACCCTGTCAGGCCTGCCCAATGTCTTGGAGGGGGGGTACAACGGCAGTCAAGGAACCGCAGTCTATGACAATCAATATTACCCTTTCTTCAGTCCTCCCAAGATCGCTCCTGCTGAAATCAACGGCGATGGGCGGCAGGATATTGCCCTTGCAACCCTGAACGTAGTTTGTACTAACAATCAAATCGTATACGGTACTTGCGACTTTTCGATGGGCAACGTCGCCATTATCCGCTCTTTTGCCGGCGGTTTTGATCTTGACACGTCACATCCCTCACATGTGGCAAGCTCCTCTCGCGTTCTTGATCTCAATGGTGACGGGCTTAGCGATTTCCACACGGACTTCGTATCGTACGATCGGCCAAACAATGGCGCAAATGCCCACCTCACCCTCGGCCCCATCCCTGATCTCCTCACTTCCATCACCGAACCCCTCGGCGGCTCGCTCACTGTCGCTTACCGCTCCTCCGCCGGCCTCCCAGACACCCGTATTCCCTTCATCATGCAGGTGGTGAAATCTCTCACCACGGATGATGGGCGGGGGCAGATCGCCACCACGGATTTTGAATATGAGGGCGGCCAGTGGAACCGGCTGGAAAAACAGTTCATGGGTTTCCGCACCGTCACGGCGACACTGCCTGCCAATCCCGGTGAGACTCTGCGCCCCAAGACCATCTCCACCTACCACCAGTCCCTCGCCTGCCTTGGCCGTGTTTCCATGGTTGAGAGCCTCGATGGGGCGGGCACCAAGCTGCGCAGCGAAGAGCAGTCGATGCTGATCGACACGCAAGTGCCCTTCATCTGCCACAACACCACGAGCCAATCGACCGAACATCAGGGCACCGCCGCCAAGACCGTGAAGACCACGCGCAGCTTCAACCTCTATGGCGAGGTGACGCGGGAGATTGACCACGGCAATGTTGATGTCACGGGCGATGAGGTGACGGCGTGGACGGGGTATTTCCCCAACACCGGGGCCTATCTCGTCTCCTGCCCCGCCAGCAAAACCACGCGGGCCGGGGCAGGCGTTACCACCAACCCCATCCTCGCCTATAGTCTGGTGCGTTATGACGGGGCTGCCACACCCTCGACACCGCCCGTGGCGTGTGCTCCGACCTATGAACGGGTGCAGCTTGCGGCCAGTCCCGTGGCTTACGCCAACACGCTCCACACCTATGACGCTTACGGCAACCGCACCGCCAGCACCGATGCGGTTGGCAACATCACGGTCACGGACTATGATCCGGTTTACAACCTCTACCCCGTGAAAGTGACGACACCGCTGACGAACCTGTTCACCACAACCACATGGGACACGACGTGCGGTGCACCCTTGAGCCAGTCCGGCTACAATGGATTCTTGGGCGAGGTGACGACAACCGCTTACGACGCCCTCTGCCGTGTGACGGAGCGGGACTTCCCCGGCGGCGGGTTTGAGAACACGGTTTACACCAACCTCGGCAATCCGGGGGCGCAGCGCATCGACCGCTTCACCACCCCCGCCGGGGGCCAGACCGCCCAGCGCTATGCTTACGAATATCTCGACGGCTTTGGCCGCGCCTGGAAGACGCTTGCGCGGGGGCCATCGGCGACGCAGGCGATCACCACGCAAACGCAGTACACGGACAGGGGCGAGGTCTGGAAACAGACCGCACCCTATTACACCCCGGAAACCCCGCAGTGGACGGAGCATTCTTACGACGCCCTCGACCGGCTGGTCAAAACCACACACCCCGATGGCGCGTTCTCCACGCTGGCCTATGATCTCGCTGATGCGGCCTCACCCGACATTCTCACCGTCACCGCAACCGACGAGACCGGCAAGACACAGGCCTACACGCTGGACGCCGATGGCAAACTCACGGGCCGCACCAAGTTTGATGGTGCCACCCCCATCATCACCCGCTATGGCAGAGACGTGCTGGGCCGCGTCACCGCCGTCACCGATCCCCACCTCAATCAATGGTCCTACACATTCGACATGGGCGGCAGGCGCATCGGCGTCAACGATCCCGATCTCGGCGCGTGGAGTTATGTGTATGACGCGGGCGGCCACCTTACCACACAAACCGATGCCAAGGGCACCGTGACCACACTGGTCTATGATCCACTGTCCCGCGTCAAAACCAAAACCGTGACAGCATTGGGCCTCGCCCCCGAGATCACCACCAACACCTACGACGAGCAACGCGGCGATCACGCCAACCTCGGCAAGCTGACGACGGCGGAGCGCGACGTTGCGGCACAGACCCTCTCCGGTGTGGCCGTGCCCGCCGTTGCAGTGTCCCGCGATTACGACCACGACAGTGCCGGCCGTCTCGTGAAGGAAACCCACCGCAACATCAACGGCAACACCTATGCCCTCGAGTCAGTGTACTGGCCCGATGGTTCCCTCCGCAAAAAGAAACTCGCCGATGGGACATGGACGGGCGATTTCAAATATGACCTCGCTGGTCGTCTTGCCAGCTTCAACAACGCCAACCCGACAAGTGCCACAGAACCGGACTGGTTCATCGCCGGAACACAGTACAACGCCCGGGGACAGACCACCGCGATCACTTATGGCGACGGCACCACGACGCAGTTTGAATACAACGACGCGCGCGGGTTCCTGGACCGGGTGCTGTCGGCCAACGGTGCGACTTTACATCTCGATCTCACTTACGCCCGCTCGCCCAAGGGCCTGATCACCGCGATCACCTCACCCCAAGCCGGCAACAGCTGGACCTACGCTTACGACGGGCTGGACCGTCTCGCCATGGCTGATACCGCTGGCACATTGCAGGACCGTGCCTATGTCTACGACGCCGTTGACAACATGGTCTTCAACTCCGGCCTCTGTGCGGGGCCTGCGAACTTGGCCTATCCCGCCACGGGTGCGCCCCGCCCCCATGCGCCTGTGAGCATCTGCGGCACCGCCGTCATCTACGACGCCAATGGCAACACCGTGAACTACGACGTGGACGGCCCCGGCACCGAGGCCTCCCGCACCTTGATCTACGACGGCGAGAACCGCCCGCTGGTGATCACCCGCAACGGCAATCACACCGTCATGGCCTATGGGCCAGACACCGAACGCACCTCCAAATCCTTCGGCGGCTCCATCACTCATTATCTCGGCAACGACACCGAGGTGAGGTTCGACCCCGCGCAAGCCCCCGTCATCACCAGCTACCTCCACCCGGATGTCAAACGCGAAGGCACCCACACCGACATCCTGATCAAGGACCACCTCGCCAGCAACCGCGTGACGATCCGCGTCGGCGGCCCAACAACCCCCCTCGCCTACGGCCCCTACGGCCAACCCAAGTCACCCCAGCAATCCGGTGGCAAGTCCTACATCAACGAAAAGTTCGATCCCGAAACAGGCCTGAACTACCTCCACGCAAGGCCCTACGATTCGAAACTCGGCAGATTCACAAACCCCGACACCTGGGACCCGGTCATCGCCGAAGTGGATATCAACAGGTACGCGTACGCCGCGAATGATCCGGTGAACTTTAGCGATGGGAACGGGCATCAAGTTATTCCTTGTTCAAGCTGCTATTTCGCCCAAGATCCCAAAGGCTGGGCAATATGGGTGGCTGAAGAATTTACAGCATACGGTGCGATCAAAGATTTCCCCGAAGAAATGCAAGCGGCGGAAGATGCATATCAAGATGGAAGAATTGGAGAAGGTTTCGCAAGAGACGTTGTAATTGCAACTGGCATAGTCGCAGGAAAGAAAGCTAAGAACATCGTCAAGCCACTTGTGGGGCTCGAGCAACAAGTTGCTAAACAGGTTAAAAGTCTCAAATCTAGTATAAAGTCATATGAAAATCTTGTTGTTGAACATGAGCAAAAATTAAAAAATTGGCTCGCAAACCCCGACAAGTATGACAACAAGAAATTTTTGGCTAACGTCAGAGATCCTGCGCTGCGCAACAAGTTGATTGAGGGCAGAGCAAGCAAGCTCAGAAAAGACATAGAAAAGCAGAAAAAGGAACTTGAAAAGAAAAAACAAGAACTTGAAAAACTCGAGAAAAATAAATGATTCACTTGAGAAAAATGCAGCTAGAAAGAGATGAGTGTGTCAAATGGGAAAGAACAAGATTCAGACAATTCAATTTTCAGATTTAGAGAGACTTCTGCATGACTTGTTCAAAGACTGCAGCCGGAATGGCGTCACAAGTATATCGGCTTCTCAAACGCATTACTTGCTGATACATCCCGATGAAGCATTTGATATCAGAGAACCACTTCCCGAGATCGCGGTAGGTGACATTCAGGATGATATAGAAGCCATCAAGAAATCGTTGAAAGACCCTGGCCTTCGTGCGGGAATGAACCTAGCTAATTTGGCGAATGTGCTAAACTTCATATTTGCAAGGCATCCGCATCTTGAACCACAATGACTTTCAGGATTATGATGCTCACCGACACGCAACTGCCCTTCATCTGCCACAACACCACAGGGATATCGGGGACGCTTCCCTTTTTTGCCCAATTGGAACCTCCCGTTCCGATGGCTCCAAGGCCCATGGCATCCCCTGAACTTTCGCCAACGACGCCGTTGGAAACCCCACCGTGACGGCATATGATTCTGCCATCCACCTATGTCCCATAGCAAGCCTCGCCGCCACGACGGCTTGCTATGCGCTGGGCCGCGTGGCGGAGCGGGGCGCTTCATTTTTGGTCAGGCAAAGGCCACGAGTCGGTCCACCTTGATTGATTTTGTGCGGGCGCGGACCTGTGCAAGATCGTAATTCAACTGCATGCGCAGCCACGTATCGGCTGAACTGCCGAGGCCTTTCTCGAGACGCAAAGCCATTTCAGGCGAGATAACGCTGCGTCCAGCGATCACATTGTGAATCTGCTGGCGCGTCACACCGAGACTTCTGGCAGCAGCACTGATCGAAATCCCAAGTTCATGCAGCGCGTCCCCAATCATTTCGCCGGGGTGGGGCGGATTTTTCATGGCCATACTTTCCTCCATTAGTGATAGTCAACCAAATCGACGTTGTTGACGGTCCCATTCTCAAAGGTGAAAATGATCCGCCAGTTGCCATTTATCCACAACGACCAGAACCCTCTTAAATTGCCTTTCAGCGGATGCAGCCGGAAAGTGGGGTAATCCAAATCGTTGATATTCTCGGCCGCATCCAACAAGGCCAAAATCTGTCTGATCTTTCTCAAATGATCCGCACTAACTCCCTTCGGACTATTGTCCTCAAAAAGTTGACGCAGTCCTTTGTGGCGGAATGTCTCAATCAACCGATCTATCCCTGTCTCCAGCAGAAACTGTAAATCATCATTTTACATATGTAAAGTCATATTTTCCGTTCCATTCAAACGAAAATTGTCCTGTCCGGCCGCCAAGACCACGAGGGCGGGTGCTGGTGTTGCCACCAACCCCATCCTCGCTTTAAGCCAAGTGCGTTACGACGGGGCGGCGAACCATGTCACCCCGCCCACCGCTTGCGCGCCCACCTATGAGCGTGTGCAGGTGGCAGCAAGCCCTGTCACTTATGCCAACACGCTGCATGCCTATGACGATTACGGCAACCGCACCGCCAGCACCGATGCGGTTGGCAACATCACGGTGACGGACTATGATCCGGTCTTCAACCTCTACCCCGTGAAAGTGACGACACCGCTGACGCACCTGTTCACCACAACCACATGGGACACGACGTGCGGTGCACCCTTGAGCCAGTCCGGCTTCAATGGCGAAGTGACGGCAACCGCTTACGACGCCCTCTGCCGTGTGACGGAGCGGGACTTCCCCGGTGGCGGCTTCGAGAATACGGTTTACACCAGCCTCGGCAATCCGGGCGCGCAGCGCATCGACCGTTTCACCACCCCCGCCGGTGGCCAGTCTGCGCAGCGTTATGTGTATGAATACCTCGACGGCTTTGGCCGCCCATGGAAGACGCTTGCGCGGGGGCCATCGGCGACGGAGAACATCTACACCCAGACCATTTACAATGACCGCGGCGAGGTCTTGAAACAGACCGCACCCTACTACACGTCCGACACACCCCAGTGGATGGAGCACACCTACGACGCCCTCGACCGTCTGGTGAAAACCACCCATGCCGATGGCGCGTTCTCAACCCTCGCCTACACGCTCGCCGATCCCGCCTCGGCTGATATCCTCACTGTCACATCAACCGACGAAACGGGCCACGCCCAAGCTTATGCCCTCGACGCCGATGGCAAGCTCACGGGTTACGGTGACAGTGCATTCAATACATGACTCATCTGTACACTGATCACTACCACCAATCCCCCGCCTGCCTTGGCCGCGTTTCCATGGTGGAAAGCCTCGATGGCGCGGGCACCACGCTGCGCAGCGAAGAGCAGTCGATGCTGACCGACACGCAAGTGCCCTTCATCTGCCACAACACCACGAGCCAATCGACCGAGCGTCAGGGCACCGCCGCCAAGACTGTGAAGACCACGCGCAGCTTCAACCTCTATGGCGAGGTGACGCGGGAGGTTGACCACGGCAATGTTGATGTCATCGGCGATGAGGTGACGGCGTGGACGGGGTATTTCCCCAACACCGGGGCCTATCTCGTCTCCTGCCCCGCCACCAAAACCACGAAGTCAGGCGCGGGCGTCACCAGCAACGCCATCATCGCCGCAAGCCAGGTCCGATATGATGGCGCCGCCGCCCCCTCCACCCCGCCCACCGCTTGCGCGCCCACCTATGAGCGTGTGCAGGTGGCAGCAAGCCCCATCGCTTACGCCAACACGCTCCACGCCTATGACGCCTACGGCAACCGCGTGGCCACCACCGATGCCGTTGGCAACATCACGGTGACGGACTATGTTACGGTGACACTCCACTAAATAGCGAGAAAAACGTGCCGCTTCCCTTTTTCGTACCGGCCAGGAACGCAGACCCGTCGCCATAAAGGTTCACATCGCGCTTCAATCTGCTTCGTCGCTGCTTCACAAGATCAGAAATGGACGTGGCTGTTCTCTGCGCCGGATGAGCGCCTGCTGATGCAAGCGGGTAGAGAGCCAGAACCTGGTGCGTGCTGCTGAGAACAGCCAAAGCCGCAATCAAGGTGCAAACCAGCAATAGAGCTTCAATCATTGATGTGTTCTCCTGAAATGAAAAACCCGCGCGCAGAGGCTGCGGCGGGAGGGTAAAAAAGGTGCTTGGATTGGGCCATGTGGTTACGAACCCAATTGTGGATAATCCAAAAACCAGCCGATCCACCGCGCAGTGTCAAGCATTATTTTCAGTTTTTTCGACATTTTCCTATTTCATAGCGCTGCTTGCGTTCGCAGAGATCGTCATGGCCGGGCTCGTCACCACATCGATGCGCGTGTCCGGGGTTTTCATGTCGGCGTGATGCCAGAGAATCTGGCTGGTTTTGGTGCGCGCGTTGATATCATCGGACTTCACGCCGCCTGCCGTTTCGGCCATGACAATCGAGACAGAACCCAATGGTCCGATCACGTCCTTCACGAAGAATGCGGGTTCGCCCATCATCGGTCCCCATCCGGCTTCGTTCCATCCGACGGAGCCGTCATCGAACTTGACCTGCAACGTGCCGTAATTCTGTTGCTTGCCTTCGGTGCTCAGCTGCGCCCCGATGGCATGCACCATGATGGGCCTCGCGTTCGTCGTCTGGCACATCACGTCGACATAGTGGACGCCGCAGTCAATGATCGGCGGGAAGGCATTGAGCAGGCGCTTGTGCCACTCCCACGTCCCGCCATTGGACTGCTGGTTGAGGTTCATGCGGAAGACGAGGGGAGTTCCCAGTTGCCGGGCGATCTCGATGAACTTGATCCAGGAGGGATGATGACGCAGGATGTAGCCGACGACGTTCGCACCCTTTGCAAGGCTTCCGGCAACTCCCGCTTTGCGATGTACCTATCGCATACACCTGTGACATCGAAATCCGCGATGCGTGTGCAGGCCAGTGCATGGCTCATGCCCATATTGCCCAGACCAACGACGAGTACCTTGAGTTTCCCGGTCATGTGACTCTCCCATCCTCAGGGTCCGGAGCAGTGTACGGGGTCAAGTGAAATACGGAAGGCTTTGGGCCGTCCGGAGATTGATTGTCGGGCGCAAAGGCGCGATACCTTTGCTGGAAAACTGAAATCAGGGAGTCAGATCATGTCTACAAAAGTCATCAGAGGCGGAACCATTGTTGCGGCGGACCGCACCTATGAAGCTGACATTCTCATTGCGGGCGAAAAGATCAAGGCGATTGGTGAAAACCTGAAGGGCGACACAACGATTGACGCTGCAGGCAGCTATGTCATGCCGGGCGGCATTGATCCGCACACGCATCTCGAAATGCCATTCATGGGCACCACCGCTGCCGAGACCTGGGAGACCGGCACGTTTGCGGCACTGTCTGGTGGCACGACAACTGTGGTGGATTTCGTGATCCCGGGACCTGATGGCATGTTGGCAGCGTTGAAGGATTGGGAGGGCCGCGCCACCCGAAGCGCCTCCTCGGATTATTCTTACCACATGTGTGTGACGGGCTGGTCGGAGAAGCACTTCGCTGAAATGGACGCTGTGGTGAAACGGGGCATCAATACTTTCAAGCACTTCATGGCCTACAAGGGTGCGTTGATGGTGAATGACGATGAGATGTTCGCGTCGTTCCAGCGTTGTGCCGCGTTGGGTGCCCTGCCCCTTGTCCATGCGGAAAATGGTGACATCGTCGCCGCCTTGCAGAAGAAGTTTCTGGACGAGGGCTTCACGGGGCCTGAGGCGCACGGGTTTTCACGTCCCCCGGAAGTGGAAGGCGAAGCCACCAACCGCGCCATCATGATTGCCGATGCGGCGGGTGTGCCGGTCTACATCGTGCACACGTCAAGTGAGCAGGCGCATGAAGCCATCCGCCGCGCACGCCAGAAGGGTATGCGGGTTTATGGTGAACCGCTGATCCAACATCTCACACTTGATGAGAGTGAATACAAAAACAAGAGTTGGGACTATGCCGCACAACGTGTGATGTCGCCGCCGTTCCGTGACAGGAAACATCAGGATTCGCTTTGGGCGGGGCTTGCCGCGGGTTCATTGCAGGTGGTGGCGACGGATCATTGCGCTTTCACCACGGAGCAAAAACGTTTTGGTGTTGGCAATTTCACCAAGATTCCAAATGGCACGGGCGGGCTTGAAGACCGCAACGCGGTGCTGTGGACAGCGGGGGTCGAGACGGGCCGCCTGACCATGAATGAGTTTGTGGCTGTCACCTCCACCAACATTGCCCAGATTCTCAACATCTATCCACAAAAAGGCGCGCTGCTTCCGGGTTCCGATGCAGACATTGTGGTGTGGGATCCGTCGATCACAAAAACCATTTCCGCGGCGACGCAGAAATCCATCATCGATTATAACGTGTTTGAAGGATTCAAAGTGAAGGGACAGGCGCGCCACACGCTTTCACGTGGTGAAGTGGTGTGGACTTACGGCAAGAATGACCAGCCGCGCCCGGGACGCGGTAAATTCATTGCGCGCAAACCTTTCGCGGCTGTGAACAAGGCGCTTTCAACCTGGAAAGAACTCACCGCTCCACGCGCCGTGATGCGCTCAGCAGAGCACATGCCGATTGGCGTTTGAGTGAGTTTGGAGCCTCAGATATCCTGTATCGTCAACTCGCGTGTCATCATGATGTTGCCCGCAGTCAGGCCGCAATCCACGACGAGCGATGCTCCGGTGATAGCTGCGGCTGCGTCTGACGCAAGAAATCCGACGGTGCGCGCCACATCAATGGGTTCGACAATGCGACCGAGGGGATACCATTTGCGCAAGCGTTCGAATGTTGTGTCATCCTTTCCGGCTTTACGGTCCCAGAGCGGGGTGCGCACAGTGCCCGGCAACACAATGTTGGCGCGGATGTTGTAGCGGCCATATTCCATGGCGAGCGAGCGTGTGAGGGAGATGAGCCCGGCCTTTGCGGCGCTGTAGGCAGGATCGCCAAAACCGCTCAGGCCATTGACAGAGCCAATGGCCACGATGCTGCCCCCGCCTTTCTCCTTCATGCCGGGCAACACGGCATGGGCGCAGTTGTATGCGCCGTTCAGGTTGCCGTTGATGTCGTAACTCCATCCTGCGGGATCAGTCTTGGCAAAAGTTGGGTGTTCGGAAAAGCCGGCGTTGTTGATGAGGATGTCAACTGCACCGATGTTCTGGAAAGCTTCGGCAACAGCGTGGGGATCGCTGATGTCTGTCGTGAAGGAACGGGCAGTGATGTTCTCGCCATTCAGGGTTTCCGCGAACTCTTGCACAGTTGGACTTTTATCCAAGGCGGCGATGATCGCACCTTCATTGCCAAAAAAGCGGCAGAGGCACTGGCCGATTCCACCGGCTGCACCTGTCACCGCAACAACCTTGCCCTTGAAGCTCATGCAGCATCCTCCAGCAACGCCATCGCATCGGCGATCCAATTGAGATTGGCTTGGCGAATGTGTCCCCAATTATAAATCGCCAAGTCTTTCACGCCGCCATCTCTCAATGCAGTGAAAGCGGAGAGAAATTCTGATTTGCTTTCGAGATCTGGATATGCCGGGCGCAAAATGCCGCGCAGATGACCGACACCACGCAGACGGCGCTGGATATCGAAGAGGTCCGCCTTGATGCGCGCGGCACCGGGCTCGTAAAAGCAGGCTTCAAGAATGCCGGCGGCCTTTGCCAGCGCAGCAAGATCGCTGCCTTCGTACCAGGCACCCGCCGTTGGGCGTGCCACGGACGGGATGACAGCGACGGTTGCATCTTTGCGCACTGATGCCCTGATGGCGGCGACAACCGATGTGACGACGTGGCAGCGCCAGTCGAGAAACGCCTGAAGTTCGCCATCACTGCGCGTGTCGGCAAGCCAGAAGGCTTCTGCCATGTCTGGAGGAAAATCCACGTCGGATGAGAGATATGCACTGATGTCTGCTGCAACGCGGGTTTTCAGTGCTTGTGCGTTGATCCCTGATTTTCTGGCACCTCCGACACACTGATCACAAAAACACAGGCCCAGCAGGCTGTCGAGCCAGCGGTTGGGCCGCTGCAATGCGAACTCATGGTGGAAGCCGTGAGCGTAGGGCGCAAAGCCTGGGGACTCGAGGGTGACGCCTGACACGGCATAGCTTTCTGTCACATCCTTGGCGAGGCCGACGGCGTAGGCGCGGACTTCGGGGTGCGATGGGCAGAGGCTGTAGACATATCGGTCCCCAAAGGCGTTGGCGACGGTCATGTCGGGATGTTCTGTTCCCAGCAACGTGTTGTGGAGGAGGACGAGCCATACATTGGTCTGGATGTTTTTGCTATCCACCAGTTCCCGCAACACATCCTGGGTTTGCAGCATTGCATTGGGCCGCGGCTTGATAACGCTGTAACGCTTGTCACTGGTTTTGAAATAGGTGGTGCCATCTTGCGGGAAATAGACTTTGCCGTTCAAACCGTGAGGACGGAGAAACTTGCCCGCGTGATAGCTTCCGGCATAAGTGACGGTGTCGAGACCGAATGACGTGAACTGCGCAACAGCGTTCGCTACACCCGTTTCGGCCAAGTCCCACGCATATGTGTAAATCGCCTTCATGGTGTTTTATTCAGGATTTGGACCCGCTTGGCAATGCCGGAGTCCATCACACTCTTGGAATTTCCCGGAATCCATGTGAAGGTCATTGTCGGGCAATTGCCGGATGGGATCACATGTCAAAATCCACTCTCAAGGCCATGACACGCAGCCGGGACTTGAAGGTCGGCCACTTTGTTCTGGAGTTTGCCACGCCGGGCATCGGCCATATCCTGAAAGCCGCCGGCTGCGACTATGTTTTTCTGGATATGGAACACTCAGGTTTTGGATTTGAAACGGTGAAGGCTTGCCTGCGTTATTGTGAGGCAGCTCAACTGCCGGTGATCCTGCGGGTGCCTTCGCAGGATTACCACATGCTGGCGCGGGCCTGTGATGTGGGTGCAGAGGGCATCATGGCGCCGATGGTCAGCACGGTTGCACAGGCCACGGCCATCATCGACAGCGTCAAATATGTGCCTGAAGGCAAGCGCGGTGTGGCACTTGGCATAGCCCACGACAACTTTCAAAGCCTGCCGGTGAAAGATTCACTCGCCGCTGCCAATGCGAAGACCACTTTCTTTTGCCTCATCGAAACTGCCGAAGGGGTTGAGAACGCTGACGCGATTGCAGCGCTGAAAGGTGTGGATTGCATCTGGGTCGGGCATTTTGACCTTTCTTGCTCACTTGGCATTCCGGGTGAGTTCGAGCATCCCCGCTTTCTTGCGGCCATGGACAAGATCATTGCGGCAGCAAAACACCATGGAAAATCGCTTGGGCGATTGTTGAACTCGCCGCAACAGGCTGCGGCCTGCCATGCCCAGGGTTTTGATTTCTGTTGCTACTCTGGAGATATATGGGTGCTGCGCGATGCGCTGACGGCGGCGGTGCGTGACATCCGAAAGGCTTGCCAATGACTGATGTGTTTCGCGTTGCCATATCCAGCGATTTCTATCGCCCCGATGGGTCGCAGGAATTCGCGGAGCTTGATCTGACGCGGTTGCATCAAACGCCGGGCGTCGTGGTCAAAAGACTTTCGGGGGCTGATCCGATTCTGTCTGAAGAAGTCGAGGATAGTGATGCGATGATCCTGCTGGCGACAGGTTTTGCTGCAACAAGTGTGCCCACCTCCAAAAGACTCACCGTCATTGCGCGCTGGGGCGTGGGTTATGACAAGATTGACGTTGAGGCCTGCACGGAGGCAGACATTGCACTGTGCATCACGCCCGACGGTGTGCGTCGACCGGTGGCGGTGTCTATCATCACGCTGATGCTGGCACTGACCGGAAAACTGATGGTCAAAGACAAGCTGGCACGCATGGGGGCCACCGGATTTCAGGCCCGTGGCGCCAACATGGGTGTTGGCCTTGTGGGGCTGACACTGGGTTCCATAGGTGTGGGCAACATCGGCGCCGAGATGTTTCGGCTGGCAAAGCCTTTTGACATGAATTTTCTCGCCTGTGACCCGGTGCCCAACCCTGCTCTTGATGCGGAGCTGGGCCTTAAGCGCGCGGACATTGACGATGTGTTCAGGCTGGCAGATATCATCACAATCAACTGCCCACTGTCACCGCCAACACGCCACCTCGTCAACGCACGGCGGCTTGCACTGATGAAGCCAACTGCGTACATCATCAACACTGCGCGGGGCGGCATCATAGACCAGAAGGCCCTCACCCTTGCCTTGCAGGAGAAGCGCATTGCGGGTGCAGGGCTGGACGTGTTTGAAGTCGAGCCCACCGACCCGAATGACCCGATTTTTGCGCTCGACAACGTCATCGTGTCACCACATGCGCTGTGCTGGACCAACCAATTGTTCAGTGGTCTGAATGATTCTGACATTCGCGCCGTGCTGGATGTACGGCAGGGCAAAGCGCCACCTTTCATCGTCAATGGCGCGGTGTCGGATTCACCCGGCTTCAAGGCGAAACTGGCTTCGCTCGGGAAGCGCTTTGGGTAGTCTGTACACAGAGGAGTCTTGAACGGTGTTGCTTGGCTGCATTGCGGATGATTTCACAGGTGCGACGGACCTCGCCAATACGTTGACGCGGCAAGGCATGCGGACGGTTCAGACCATCGGCATTCCCGACACGGAGCCGGGAGACATTGATGCGGTGGTGGTCGCTCTGAAGTCGCGCACCATTTCACCAAATGAAGCAATTGCGCAGTCCATCACCGCGTGCCGCTGGCTCAAGTCGCATGGCGCGAAGCAGATTTTTTTCAAGTATTGCTCGACATTTGATTCCACTGACGAGGGCAACATCGGTCCTGTTGCTGACGCCTTGCTCGCAGAATTGGGCGAAAGCATCACAACCATCTGCCCCGCTTTTCCCGAGAATGGCCGCACCATCTACATGGGCCACCTGTTTGTCGGCAACACGTTGCTGTCTCATTCAAGTATGCGCAACCACCCATTGACGCCGATGACAGATTCCAATCTCGTTGCAGTTCTGGCCCGGCAATCGCGCCATAACATCGGCAACATTGCACACAGCACTGTGAAACAGGGTGGAGAAGCAATTCTGGCTGCACTCAATAATCTGCGATTGTTGGGAACGGGCCATGCGGTGGTCGATGCCATCGACAATGCAGATCTGTTTGCGCTGGGTGATGCCTGCAGCTCACTCAAACTTGTCACCGGTGGTTCGGGTGCCGCATTGGGACTGCCGGAGAATTTCCGCCGCCAAGGCTTGCTTGAGGCCAGAGCTGTTGCGCCTGTGTTGCCGCAATTTGGTGGCCGTGGCGTTGTTCTGTCCGGCAGCTGCTCAAGCGCCACGCTGGGACAAGTTCACGCGTTTGAAAAATCGCATGTGGCGCGTGCCCTTGATGGGCAGCGACTGATGAGCCATCGCGAAGCTGAAATTGCTGATATCGTCACATGGGTGATGCTGCAGCTGGCTGACAAGCCGGCACTGGTTTACGCCACCGCGACGCCCGACGACGTCGTGTTCATGCAGAACCGCCATGGCAGAGACAACATTGGAATGGCGATTGAAAAGGCGATGGGCGAGATCGCGTTGCGCCTTGCGGACAAGGGTGTGCGGCGCTTCGTGGTGGCGGGCGGTGAAACCTCCGGCGCTGTGACACAGGCACTTGGAGTCTCGGCGCTGGATATCGGGCCACAGATTGCGCCGGGTGTTCCAGCAACGGCTTCACGCGGCCCGCGTTGCTTTGGTCTTGTGTTGAAGTCCGGCAATTTCGGCGGGCCTGACTTTTTCACTGAGGCACTGGAGGCCATTCCATGAATGAAAGCGATGCGCGGACGCTGATCGTGGAGATTGGACGCTCGATGTTTGAGCGGCGGCTGACGTTTGGCAGTTCCGGGAATATCAGCGTCAGACTCGATGATGGCTGGTTGATGACGCCAACAGGTTCTTCGCTGGGCAGGCTTGATGGGAACCGGCTTTCACGATTGGATTCGAATGGCTTGTTGCTTTCTGGTGACGCGCCAACGAAGGAATCCTTCATTCACCTCGCCATGTATCGGGAGCGGCCAAAGGCTGGGGCTGTGGTGCATCTTCACGCCACGCACTCCGTTGCTGTGTCCTGCCTTGATGGTATTGATCCCCATGATGTTTTACCTCCGATCACTGCATATTATGTGATGCGCGTCGGCAAACTGCCGCTCATCCCGTACTATGCACCCGGTGACCGCACTTTGGCGGACGCTGTTGGTGCCTTGGCGGCGAAACATGCTGCTGTATTGCTGGCCAATCACGGACCTGTGGTGTCTGGCACATCGCTTGCAGCCGCAACGGATGCGATTGAAGAGTTGGAGGAGACAGCACGGTTGTATCTGCTGCTGCACGGGCGACCAACGCGCTATCTCAACCGCGATCAGATTGAGGATTTGAGGCGGCGCTTTCCCGCTGACTGACACGTGAATCTTGACCAAACGATCAGAGATGCACAGGGTATCTGAATGAGCCTTGCTGAAGTCGATTCGCCCGCAAAAAAGACGCGCATTCAGCAGCAACGGGAGACACTGGTGCTGGATTGTGCGCTGACGGTGTTTGCCGCTTACGGCTTTCATGGTGCCACGATTGACCAGATCGCCGCGATGGCGGATCTTTCCAAGCCCAACGTGCTTTATTACTTCAAGAGCAAGGAACAGATTTATCAAACGCTGTTGTTGCGCACACTGGATGGATGGCTTGATCCGCTGATTGCCATCAGTGCGGATGGCGACCCGTTGGCGGAGCTTGAACGCTATGTCTTGAGCAAAATGGACATGTCATTTGACAGCCCGCTGCCGTCACGGTTGTTCGCCATTGAGGTGCTGAATGGTGCGCCGCAGATGATGGAATCCATGAAAACAACGCTGCGTGCAATTGTTGATGAGAAAGCGGCTGTGTTGCAGGCCTGGATGGACGCAGGACGGCTCAGGCCGGTTGATCCGCGGCATCTGATTTTCTCGATCTGGTCGGTGACGCAACATTATGCGGATTTCGGTGTTCAGATTGAATGCCTGCTGGGTAAACCGCCCAACCGCGCTGTCGCCAAAGCAGCTGTGCTGGATATCCTGCTGCGGGGATTGAGAGTGTGAGGGGCCATCGCTTGAAGCCAAGGGACCTCTCCCCCGCTTCGCGGACCCTCTCCGAAGGGGAGAGGGACTCGTGATGCGAGCACCCTAAACAGTAAATCGGGAGGTCGTTGCAAGAGGTCCCTCTCCCCTTCGGAGAGGGTGCCCGAAGGGCGGGAGAGTTCTCCTGGCTGCAAGTCATTGCGTCACCCCTTCACCACACCTTCGGCAAGCCCCTTGAAGAAGAGTTTTTGCGCGAAGGTGAAGGCGAGGATGCCGGGTGTCACCACGATCATGTAGACGGCGGCGAGGTTTGGCCACGTCCATTGACCAAGACCGCCTTGGGCCGACGCCAGCACGACGGGCATGGTGCGGGCTTCCTGGTCATTGGTGAGTGTTGAGCATAGTAAAAACTCGCCCCAAGCGGTGACGAAGTTGACGATGAAAACCACCACAAGGCCGTTGCGCGCCATGGGAATGGCAATGGTGAGCAGCGTGCGCCATGGCCCTGCCCCATCCACTTTCGCGGCTTCGATCACTTCATGGGGCACGAGTTGGAAGACGCTGCGCATGATCAGGATGCTGATTGCGAGGTTGAGCGTGACATAGGGTAAAATCAATCCCATGGTGCTGTTGATCAGGCCCAAACTGTTCTGGATTTCGTAGACGCTGATGATGGAGACAACGCGGGTTGGAAAATACAATGACGCAAGGAGTGCGGCCACAACAACGCCGGCACCGCGAGGACGCATGTGGACCAGCGCATAACCAGCGAGCACAGCGCAGATGGTTGTGAGCAACACTGTACCCGCGGTCACATAAATGCTGTTCCACATGTTGATGGGCAAGGTTTCGATTTTCTGGAAGACGTAAGAATATGTTGTGAAGTCGAATTTGCGCGGCCAGAAATCGCCGCGCATGGCATCGGGGCGCGACTTCACAGACATGATCAACACCCAGGCGAGGGGCAGCAGAATGATGATCATAAAGAAGTTGATGATGCCGTGGCGGAGGATAGACGCGTAATGCCGCGCCGGCCAACTGCGCGTGTCGGCGTTTTCCAGTTCCTTGGGGGTCTCGTCGGTCATGGCCATCACCCCCTGGTCCTGAAAATGCGCAGCAGTATGACCATCACCATCATCATGGCGATGGAGCCTATCATGCCGATGGCCGCCGCATAGCCCTGCCGCCAGAGGCCAAGCTTGAAGGCCTGGTCATACATGAAGATGGTCCATGTGTAGGTCGGAGACTCGCGGTTGAAGCCGCCGAAGATCAGGTACTCATCGATCACCGCCATGGCGCTGCCGAAGCGGAGAACGACGAGGATCATCATGATGGGCATCAGGCGTGGCAGTGTGATGTGCCAGAACATCTGCCATTCATTGGCACCGTCAATGCGGGCGGCTTCCGGTAAATCTTTTGGAATTGCGGCGAGACCCGCGAGAAAAAAGATCGTGTGATAGCCAAGCCCCCACCAGACTTCCATGACGGCAATGGCCGGCAGCGTGAGTGCGGTTCCGCCCAACCATTGGGGCGCGTTTTGCAATTCGAACAGGCCCGTGGTGTTGACGAGGAAATGGTTGATGGGGCCGGACTGGAAATTATACATCCACTTCCACAACACAAAGACCAGCGTGCTGGGGATGACGGCAGGGATAAGAAGCACAACGCGGTAGACAGTGGCCAGCACCGGATTGTGCACCCGGTCAATCAGGATGGCGAGGATGAGTGGTAAAATGATGCAACCTGGCAGAAACAGCAAAGTGAATTGCACGGCGCGCCACAGGCTTTTCCACATCAACGGGTCAGTCAGGGCCATGATGTAGTTTTTGAACCCAACCCAGCTGGCGGGTTCATTGGTCAGGTATTGGTAGTCGGTGAAGCTGATCCAGATGACGCGAAAGATGGGATAGGCCTGGTAGCCGATGAAGAAGATCAGCGCAGGCAGCAAAAACAGCCACGTGCGCGCGTCCCTGAGCAGTGTGGCCCACAGTCCGGGTGATTGGATGGTTTCGGTGTCGGTGTCGGCGGTGGTGACTGTCATTGCAGTTGGCGCACTTCAAATTTATCTTCGTCATCCCGGCGAAAGCCGGGACCTCCGCACCGTTTGCAGGTCCCGGCTTTCGCCGGGATGACGCAAATTTTTGGAATGAGGAGATCGGCGGGGCTTGCCCGCCGACCGCAGTGATTTCAATCAGCCCTTGGCCATTTCGGCCTTCACGGCGGCCATGATGTTTGCCATCACGGCTTTTTCGTCTGTCACTTCACCCTTCAGGTAGCCGTCCCAGATCGGCTTGCCGATCACGAATTGCTGGAGACCAAAGAGGTGGTTGGTGATGGCTTTGGCTTGGTCAAGCTGTCCACGCACGAGGCCGACGAACTCCGGCAGCCAGTCTGGCTTGTTGGCGGCCCAATCGGCATAGATCGACTTGTAGGGCGGCAGATGGCCGGGGTGACCGGATGCCGTGCCAACAATCGAGTCCTTCCAAATCTGCATGTCATAGGTGAGCGCCTTGACATATTCAGCCGCCTTTTCCTTGTTCTTGCCGTGCTTGAACAGGGCTGAGCCTGTGGTCCAGAACACGGTTGAACCGGCACCGCCCGTAAACTTGGGCAGTGGTCCGAGGCGGAGCGCTTTTGGATCATCCCAATATTGCGCCATGCGCAGTGGTGCGTTGAAGTATTTCGTGTAATAGCCCACGCGTTGTGAAGCGAAGGCGACTTCGTCTGGTGTTCCGTTCACACCGCCGTCAGATGATCCCTCAAGCAAAAGGTCTGGCGTTGAAAGTGCAAAGATCTTTTTCATCAAACGCATGGCCTCGATGGCGGCTTCGCTTTCGAAATTGAAGAGGCCTTCGGCTGAATAGACGTCAGGGTTCATGGAGTGGGTGAATGGAGCGAGTGAGCGCCAGCCGCGATCATCAAATGCCGCACCATAGGGCGCTGCCTTGGATTCAACGATGGCCTTGGCGTTGGCCAAATGCTCGTCCCAGGTTGCCGGTGCCTTGTCGGCAAGACCTGCTTTTCCGGTGATGCCGGAGTGCCAAGAGTTGCCGATGACGTCGAGCAGGAAGGGCCAGCCGTAGAGTTTGCCGTCAATCGTGCCTTCAGCGCGGATCGAGGGGATCATGTCGTCGAGCACTTCTTTCGGGATGTAGTTATCCCATGGCTCAATCACGTCTGCCTTGATCATCGCCGACATTTCAACAAACGGTGTCTGGCCGACATAGACATCCCATGTCGATTCCTTGTTCTTGGCTTCCGCCACGAAGCGCTCAATGCCGAAACCTTCAACCGGTGCGATCTGATAATTCACGCCCGGAAATTTCTCGTTGACCTTGGGAATGCTGGGGTGGAGATCTTGAATCCATTGATAGAACGTCGGTGTCAGCGGGCGGTCTTGCGCGAAGGCCGGCATGATGCTGGCCTTGCCCACAACACCCACACCGGCCATGCCGAGGCCAGCCATCAGGCTGCGTGACAGGAATTCCCGACGGTCAATTTCGCCGCGCAGCAAGGCGTCACGCGAGGCCGACTGCAAAAGAAATTCTCGCTCTTTGCGTAGTGTCATTTTATCCTCCCAATCATGTTCTGGTTCTCCGGTTGCGGAGTTTCACAAGGGTACTCTTTCACAAAAATCGGAGTCCTACAACATGCTGCTGATGCAAGAGGCTTGCGGAAGTTCGGGAACTGCGCAAACCTAGCGGCACCACATAAGGAGCACGTCTTGGCATCGGTCGAAATTGTTGCAGTGCGAAAATCCTATGGCACCACTGAGGTGATCCACGGCGTGTCGGTGGTGATCGCTGACGGTGAATTTGTGGCGCTGGTAGGGCCATCGGGGTGCGGGAAATCAACGCTGCTGCGGATGATTGCAGGACTTGAAGATATCTCGGCGGGCATTGTGCGCATCGGCGACCGCGTGGTCAACCACCTGGAACCGAAAGAGCGCGACATCGCGATGGTGTTTCAGAACTACGCACTCTACCCTCACAAGACGGTGGCGGAGAACATGGGCTTTGCGCTCTTGCTGCGCGGGGATCCGAAATCCGATATTGCGGCCCGTGTTCGGCGGGCTGCCGAAATTCTTGATCTGGTGCCGCTGCTTGCCCGCTTCCCGCGAGAGCTTTCGGGCGGGCAACGCCAGCGCGTGGCCATGGGGCGCGCGATTGTGCGTGATCCTGCGGTGTTTCTGTTCGATGAACCCTTGTCCAATCTTGATGCCAAGCTGCGTGTGCAGATGCGGGCTGAAATCAAGGAACTGCATCAGCGCCTCAAAACCACAACTGTTTACGTCACCCACGACCAGATCGAAGCCATGACCATGGCGGACCGCATCGTGGTTTTGCATGACGGCGTGGTGGAGCAGACAGGTGCACCGCTCGAACTTTATGACCGGCCTGCAAACCTGTTTGTGGCGGGTTTCATCGGCTCGCCGTCCATGAACCTGTTCAAGGGCACGATCCGGGGCGGCAAGACGCCATGGTTTGAAACAACCGATGGCACACGGCTGCCGCTTGCAACAGCGCCCCCAGCCAGCGATGGCAAGCCCGCCTATTACGGCATTCGGCCAGAGCATCTGGCACTGGGCGGAAATGTTGAAGCGAAGGTGACGATCATTGAACCGATGGGGGCCGAGACACAGGTGCTTGCGAACCTTGCCGGGCAAAAAATGGTCGCGGTGTTCCGTGAGCGGATTTCGACAAAGCCAGGTGAAACACTGGCGATGACGCCTGACCTTGCCCATGTGCATCTGTTTGACGCCGAAACGGAATTGCGGCTGACATGAGTGTGCTTGACCGTTTCAGGATTGATGGCAAGCGCATGTTCATCACGGGCGGCAGCCGGGGCTTTGGACGGGTGATTGCGCTGGCGGCGGCAGAGGCTGGTGCAGACATTGTGCTGAACGGGCGTGATGAGGCGTCGCTTGAGAAAACTGCCGCCGACGTGCGCGCCCTTGGCCGTGAATGCTGGACCTATGCTGCGGATATTGCCAATCCTGCGGTGTGTGAGGACACGTGCAGGAAAGTTTTGGCGGAGCCAGGCGGCATCGACATTCTCGTCAACAATGTCGGTGGACGAAATCTTGATGTGGCGGTTGAGTCGACTGACCTTGCGACATGGCAGTCCTTCATCGACCTCAACCTCACCCATGTCTTCCTCTGTACAAAGATGATTGGCGGGGCAATGCTGGCGCGGGGCCAGGGCCGGGTCATCAACATTGCCTCCATCAGCGGCATCATCGCCAACCGCGGCATCGCAGGGCGGCACTATGAAACGGCAAAGGCCGCCGTCATCCATTTCACCCGCGCCACCGCCGCCGACTGGGCCCCCCGCGGAGTGACCGTCAACGCCATCTGCCCCGGCCTGTTCATGACCGAGCCGAACCAGGCGTGGGCGAAAAAACATCCTGAGGTGATTGAGACATTCGTCAAGTCCGTGCCCATGGGCCGCACGGGCGAGCCAGATGAGATCGGCCCGCTGGCGATCTATCTGGCTTCACCGGCGTCTAGCTATGTGACGGGTGCAAGCTTTGTGATTGATGGCGGGTATACGTTGTGGTGAGCCTCTGTTTCCTCCATGGGCGGGCTTGACCCGCCCACCCAATGAACACAGAAAGTCTGGTTCGGCGGCTCAGGGCCGCCGATGGAGGACGAACTTGAGCTAAACTTTCACCTGCTCGTAAGTCCCCATCCAAGGTCTCACTTTCTCAAATGCCGCACTTGCTGCGATGACGCCATAGTCATCGTACCGCCTGCCGACAATTTGCAAACCAACCGGCAGGCCGTTGGAGGCAATCCCTGCGGGGACGGTTGCCGCCGGGTTGCCGGTGTAGTTTATCAAATAAGTCAAGCACCAACCGATGAGGCGGTTGATTTTTTCACCGTTGATTTCGGCGGGGCCAAGGGTGTTTCCGTCTGTTGCGTTGTCCACAGCGAGCGCGGCGAGTGTTGGTGAGACAAGGAAATCATGATGATCGAGAACCTTGCGCAGGGCGTCAAACACGGTGCTGCGCATTTCCTGGTCCGCATAAAAATCGGTGACTTTCATGGCGCGGCCCACGTCGTCCCAATGCCAAAATTCCGGTGGCATGTCGGCGTGGTGGTCACGCAGGATGTCGATGCCCCCGCGCTTGAAATTTTCCAGAACCATGACTTGTTTGGGCGCAACCAGCCGGCACCACATTTCACTGAGTTCGGTGTGTGAATGGGGGATGTCGATCTTCACCTCCTCGACAATCGCGCCTGCTTCGGCAAAGGCTTGCACCGCTTTGTCCGTCACGGCGGTGATGCGCGGATCGACGGGGAAAATTCCGTAGTCTCGCGTGTAGGCGATTTTCTTGCCTTTGATTGACGCCTTCAGCGCGCCCAGAAAATCCACCTTACCTTCCAGTGCGAAGGGATCGCGGGAGTCGTAACCTTGCAGGACAGACATGTTGAGGGCGGCATCCGCAACAGTGCGGGTGATGGGGCCTTCGAAGATGAAGGGCACTGTGCCACCAAAGGCATCGGGGCGCGTCACCATGGGCACCCGGCCGAATGACGCCTTGTAGCCAAAGACACCGCTCCAGGAACAGGGAATGCGGATGGAGCCGCCGCCGTCTGTGCCTTCACAGAGTGGTAAAACACCTGCGGCCACGGCACCCGCACTGCCGCCGGATGAGCCGCCGGTGTTTTTCGAGAGATCGAAAGGATTGCGCGAGGGGCCGTACATGTAATTGTCGGTGACACCTCTGAAACCAAACACCGGGCTATTGGTTTTACCCACGATGATGGCCCCTGCCCCTTCCGTGCGTTCAGCCCAGGGGCAATAAAAGTCCGCCGTCCAATTTTTCAAAGCGCGCACACCACCGAAGGTGCAAGTCCAGCCCGGTTTGAAATCGAAACAATCCTTCATCGCCACTGGCACGCCGTGCAGGGGGCCCAGTTCACTGCCGCGCATGACGGCGGCTTCGGCCTTCTTTGCGGCATCCCGCGCCTGATCGAGGTGCAAAATGATGAGTGCGTTGATTTTCGGGTTGATGGCGTCGATGCGGGCGATGGCTTCGTCCATGACTTCAACGGGCGAAATTTCCTTTTTCTTGATGCGTTTGGCCAGTGCAGTTGCGGACTGCGTTTTTGCCCAATCAGTTTTTGTCATGTGGTGTCTCGCTGTCGCATGGGTTTGCGCTTCGACCAAGTGGGACACAGGTCACACCAGGGCCATCGCTTGGTACCAAGGGACCTCTCCCCCGCTTCGCGGACCCTCTCCGAAGGGGAGAGGGACTCGTGGTGGGACCTCCACTTTTACTATT
>JANPCE010000008.1:0-18302 GCA_031430795.1 Hyphomicrobiales bacterium | reverse complement strand
TATTGTTCGGGCCTACCCACCCCCTCTCCCCACTCCTCTTCGGTGTGGCTCGGCCGAAGCCGGGGGAAAGGTCCCTCAGCTACACGCGATGACCCTATGAAAAACACCGACCCGGAAGCCCTCAAGTCCGGTCGCGCCGCTGACCGGGAAATGCTGTTTGGCCTTTCGTTCTTTGCGCTTTTGTGGCTTGCCATCGGTGCGGCCGTTTACCAATCCATTCCCGTCATCGGTTGCCTGAATGATTTCGGCGCTGACAAAAAAGAAATTTGTATCCGGGCCCTTGAACGGTCTTTCATACCTGCGTCATTGCAATTGCAGGTCCGTGAAAAACTGGTGGAGACGCTGATGGCAACAGAGTCTTATGACGAGGCTTTGGCGCAAATCGGGACGCAGGAAAAACTGTCGCCATTGGGCCCAAGCCTTTTGTTGCAGCGTGCAAATGCATTCTGGAAGCTGGAAAAACGCGATGAGGCCGCAAAAGATTTCCATGCAGTGCTGGCCCTTGATCCATCGCGCCAAGATGCTGCTGTCAACTTGGTCCGCCTGTTCATCGACAGCAGTAAACTGGATGAGGCCCGCAGCGCAGCCGCCAGTTTCGTTGCGGCCAATCCAAACTCGTCGGTGTTGATTTCCTGGCAGGGTTGGGTTGAATATTTGTCGGACAACACCGACAAAGCCATAGCATTCTACGAACGCGCCGCCGTGATCAGCCCGCAAGATTCTTATCTCCATCAGGACATGGGTTACATTTTCAATGCCGCGGGCGAATACGACAAAGCCATCGCAAGTTATACCAAGGCCATTGCACTTTGGCCAACCGACGCAACACTCCTGAACAGGCGCGCAGAAGTTTACACGAATTTGGAACAGCACAATTTGGCGCAAACGGATCATCTCAAAGCGCTGGAACAAAACCGTGATGTAGACACACTCATCAATCTGGGCCGCAGCTTCACCGATTCCAAAAATTATGATGAAGCAACGCTTCTGTTCGACGAGGCCATCGCACAATCAAACACATCGGAATGGGCCTATGCTTCAAAAGCCAGGATGTACTTCAGGCAGAACCGCCTTGAAAACGTGAGGGCAACCATTGCGGCTTTACGCAAAGCCGTGCCGGACAGCACCCATGCCATCTCTTGGCAGGCAACTTTGGATGATGAGCAAGGCCGAGACGATGCGGCACTGGCGGGCTACAAGCAAGTGCTTGAGACATGGGACGACGATTTCGACACCATGATCGATACCGGACATTTGCTGGTTGACCTCAGTCGAGCCAACGAAGCCCTGCCCTATCTCAACGATGCCATTGTGATCAGTCCAAAAACTCATTACGCTTACACCGCTCGGGCGCGTGCCAATGTCGCGCTCATGAATTGGCAAGCCGTTCTCGCAGATGCAGAAATGGCCATCTCCCTGAAACCAAATTCCGCCCTCGGATTTGCCTGGCGTGCCAAGGCGGCCGCCGAACTCGGACTGCAAGCCAAGGCCATCACAAGTTATGCAGACGCCACCAGACTTGACCCGGATCTCACGTGGGTGCGGCGCGGGCAATTGGATTATCTCATGGCCAATAACCTGATGAACGAGGCCAAGGACGCATTGAAACTCGTGCGTGCAGCAACACCGCATTCGGTTTTGTATCTCGAGTATGAAGCCATCCTGCAGCAGCGCGGCGTGACCATGCCATGACCAGCAGATGAAAAATGAAGAATTATGGCGCATTGATTGAGCTGGGAGAGAAACGTGTTTCTATGGCCTGAACTGCAATCCGCCGCTTTCAATCTTGCCGTCGCACTTTTCTGTGGCGCGATGATCGGCACTGAACGTCAGGCCCGGCAACGCACGGCGGGATTGCGCACCAACGCATTGGTGGCCCTCGGAGCCGCGGCATTCGTGATTTTCGCGGCCCGCTTTACCGGTGAAGCCAGTCCGACACGCGTCGCTGCACAAGTTGTATCCGGCATCGGTTTTTTGGGAGCGGGCATCATCTACCGTGAAGGCCTGACAGTTCACGGCCTCAACACCGCTGCCACACTTTGGTGTTCTGCGGCAGTCGGCCTCATGGCAGGCACCTCCGCGTGGCATCTTGCCCTGCTGCTGACAGCCTTTGTCATGTTCGTCAATCTTGGCCTCAGACCCTTGGTCAAATGGATCAAACAAAAGACCCAAAGCGAGACCAGGTCGCGTCGCGAGTATCATCTCTGGGTAAAATGCGCCGCTGTTCACGAAACCGAAAGCCGCAGACAATTGCTGCAGGCATTTGGCTATCCGGAATTTCACATCATCAGCATCAGCAGCTCGTCAGCGGACGGAAACAGCATTGTCACTGTCGAGGTTGTGGTTGAAGGCCGTGTTTCACATGCAGTCATGGTGGAACAGCTGATCCACCGCCTTGCCCTTGATCCTGTGAACATTGAAGTCAAGTGGCAGGGCAACGACGACGCTTGAAGTCAAAGACATTGCATGGCGCGGCAAATCTAGATTCCTTGCTGTTTTGTTTGCAGCTCAGGCTTCGGTTCCGACGTCAATCCAATACAGTCCGAAAAGGTTTCCAACCATGTCTTTCACAAAACTCAACGATCTTTGCCGCAAACTTGAAAGTCTGTCCCATGCCCTCGCCATGCTCGGCGTGGATGAAGCCGTGATGATGCCCGAAGGCGGCGGAGAAAAACGCGCTGAAGCCATGGCCACATTGGCGGGGATGTACCATGACATGGCAGCCGCCCCGGAAGTCGGCGACATGATTGCCAAAACGGAAAGTGAAAATCTTGATGAGACGCAACGCATTGCCGTTTCTGAACTCAAGCGCACCTATTTGAACCGCATTTGCCTCTCATCAGAATTTGTAAAACACCAGACCGGACAACGCTTGCGCTGCGAACAACTCTGGCGTCAATCACGCGGCAATAATGACTGGCAGGGTTTCCTCCCGGCGCTCAATGGCGTGATTGCAACCATGCGTGAGGAAGCGCAGTTGCGCGCCGAAGCCTTGAAGCTTTCCCCTTACGACGCCCTGATCAACCAATATGATCCCGGCAGCCGCGAAGCACAGATCAAACCTGTCTTCGATGCGCTCAAGGCATTTCTGAAAGACTTCATTCCCCTCGCCGTTGAGAAACATGCGAGGCAACAGCGCAAGCCCGTCACAGGCACATTCCATACAGCCACCCAAAAAACTGTTGGCGAAGCGGTGATGAAAGCCTTGGGCTTTGACTTCAGCCACGGCCGTCTCGACGTGTCGCAACACCCCTTCTGTGGCGGTGTGCCATCGGATGTGCGCATGACCACGCGCTACCGCGAAGACGAATTCATGTCCGCCCTCATGGGCATCATGCATGAAACCGGACACGGCCTCTACGAACAAAACCTTCCAGAAGCGGGGCGGCATTGGCCATCTGGCAATGCCCGCGGCATGGGCATGCACGAAAGCCAAAGCCTGTTTGTTGAAAAGCAGATTGGACGAAATCCCGCCTTTTGGGACTATGCAATTCCGCTGTTGAAACAGCATTTCGGCACCGCTGCATTCGACGGCTGGGGCAAGCAAGACTTCCTTGGCCACGTGCTGATGGTCGAACCCGGCCTCATCCGCGTGGATGCCGACGAAGTCACATACCCCATGCACATTATCCTGCGCTTTGAGCTGGAACAGGAACTGGTGGGTGGAAAAATGAAAACCGTCGATATTCCAGAGGCTTGGGACGACAAGATGAAGTCATATCTCAACCTGTCACCCGGCAACAACCACAAGGACGGCGTCATGCAGGACGTGCACTGGCCATCCGGAGCGTTTGGTTACTTCCCGTCCTACACACTGGGTGCCATGATGGCGGCACAGCAATGGGCGGCGATTTCACGCGAATATCCGTCAGCGAATGATGACATCTCCAAGGGCGATTTCACCGCCATCAACACCTGGCGCAAAAACCATATCTGGTCAAAAGCCTCGACAGCTTCAACGCCGGATCTGTTGCGGCAGGCCACAGGAGAACCATTGAACGCAAATCACTTCATCAGCCATTTGAAACAACGGTATGGGTGAAACGTAACATTGCGCCTGTAGCCAAGGGACCGCTCTCCCGCTTCGCGGACCCTCTCCGAAGGGGAGAGGGACCTCTTGCAGTGTCCGCCCGTTTTACTGTTCAGGGTGCACTCACCGCGAGTCCCTCTCCCCTTCGGAGAGGGTCCGGCGAAGCCGGGGGAGAGGTCCCTTGGTTCCTCAATCCTGGATGTCATCAGCCTTTGGCTGTGTTGGCGCATCCTCATCCGTCTCTTCACCCGTATCCTCTTCCGGGATTTCACCTTCAGGTGGTTTGGGCGGCACTTCAACGGGTGGTGGTGGCGCGTTCGGGTCCTTGCAGCCTGTCATCCACACATCAAAGATCGGATGTTCAACAGCATTCAGCCCCGGACTTTCAGCAAACATCCAACCCGAAAAGATTTGCACGCGCTTGCCACCAGCCTCTTCCAAATCCACTTGGACGAAAGACACGGTCTTTGGTTGTTCGGTGATCGGCCGCGTGAAGCAGACGAAGGGCTTGACGAAGAGTCCGCCAAACTTGCCTTCCTGCCCGACATTGATTTCGAAATTTGTGGTGATTCCGGTGATCTTGTCGAGGCCAGAGAACAGCGCAATCGGATTTTTGATGCGTTCAGCCCCGGCGGGGTTGGCGCAATGCAGTGAAACAACGGTCGCGACTGCAAACCAGCGCAGGGCTGAACTCATTGCGGTGTTGCTTCCGCAGCGGGCTTGCCGCGGTCAAACATCGCCTGGCTGATCAGTGACCAGATGTCGACAGCCCCTTGCGTGACCGTCATCAGGCTGCCGTCGGCAAGTTTGGTTTCGGAGCCACCGGGGTCCATCGCAATGAAGTTGCCGCCCAGCAGACCTTCGCTGGTGATTTTGGCAGCTGTGTCATCGGCGAGCGATACCGACGGATCAAGTGTCAATTCCACCCGCGCCATGTAGTTTTCCGGGTTCAGGGAATGGCCTGTCACGGTGCCAATTTTCACACCCGCCAGCCGCACGTCCGTCCCGACATTGACGCCTTGTGCATTGTCAAATTCGGCAATCACCTTGTAGCCGCCAGCAACACCACCACCCACGCCTGCTGTTTTCGAGGCATACAAAAAGAACCCGGCGGCAATCGCAATGACAGCGGCACCGACAAGTGTTTCAAAAATATTTGAGGTATTGGTGCCGGCCATGCCCGTCACTCAGGCTTCCATGCCGTGTAGCCAGCGTCTGCTTTCTTCGGCTTGCCGCCAATCGCAATCGAACCCGGCGGGCGGTAGGCCAATGCTGATCCTGTCAGGTTTTCCTGATGCGGCGTTTCCCATTCCCTTTGCACCAAATCAGCTTCCGTCGGCGGATTGTCGACGCGGTGATGCATCCACCCGTGCCAACCAGGCGGCACTTGGCTTGCCTCGGAATAACCGCTGAATATCACCCAGCGCCGTTCCGGAATCGAATCAGGGACCGCAGATGTGGCGCGGTAGTAGCGATTGCCGCCCTCGTCCGTGCCAACATGCTCGCCTTTGCGCATGGTGTAGAACAAGGTGTTCAAGCTGGCCCCATTCCACCAGGTGAAAAACTGCTTGATGAATCGCATTGAAAATCCGTTTCTAAAACCTTGAAAATCGCGCCGGAATATGGCGGAACGAAGCCCGCGCGTCCAGCTTCAATTGCATTATGGCATGGCGCGAAACACGGCCGCAGGCACCTTTGCGTCCGGCGGCAATCCCGCCACCAGCCGCGCACCCGGTGCCGCACTCAGTTGCCGGGCAAAATTTGCAATCTCAACCTCATCCGCCACCCGTGTTGCAGGCAGGGAAAGCAACATGAGTCTTTCCTTTGGTTCTTCACCCGTCAAGCTCAGCAGGTAAACCGGCAGACGCGCCGCCGGTCCCTGCACTTCCACCGCACTCCGGTAGATGCGCATGACGCTACGACTTGCCCCATCCACACTGTTCTTGACCAAGGTCAACCGCGCCCGAAGGCCTTGGTGCAGCAATGGCCGCGGCGGCAACGCTTCAATTCCGGCTTTTGTATCGAGATAGGCAATGGCGTCTTTCCAGGTCCAGGCCGAAACGCTGATCCAGCCCTGCGCATGGAGCGACGTTTCCAATTGGTCAGCACTGCCAATCCATTGTGCCACGAATTTTTCCTCAGGCTGCCCGGCGAGGTCAACCCGGCGCGGCGGCAGATTGCGCCATGCGTCGGCTGACCAGGTGGTTTCATCAAACACCTGGGTGCGCGACACAGGCGCGAACGCCGCCAGCGCTTCGTCATGACGAACATCAATATGGGTCACACCAGCAATGATGCCCGCCAATGTCACGAATCCCACAAGCCCCAACGGCCTGATGCGCCGCGACGGCACGGCTTCAATCACCATGCCAAAGAGTCCGGCCAGCAAGGCAGCGACAAGCAGGCCCCCGACCACATCCGACAGCCAGTCGGCACCCAGATAAACCCGGGAAAAAGCGATGGCGATAACGATGACGCCACATAGTGAAGCCACAACAGCCTTGCTCCAGCGTGCCATGGAATGGCTGGCAAGCACGGCCAACATGCCAAGCACCAGCCCTGACGTCAGCGCATGACGAGACGGGAAAGCATCGGTGTACACATGAATGCCCGCGACAGGAGGCGGTCTTTCAACCAGCCAGGCCAGTCCTGCCGTCGCTGCTTCTCCCAGCAGCATCAACCCAAGCACCAGCACTGCCGTTCGCCACGCCCGCCAGAACAGCAGCCACGCCGCGGTGGCAAACCCGATCGACCACATCACAGTGCGATCACCCAAAAGCGAAAGTCCGGCCATCATCGAGTCAGCCGGCGCATTGCGCAAGTTTGCCATGGCAGCCGCAACCGATTGATCGAGGTTCGACACAGCATCGCGCAGCGCCAGCCCCATTGAAATATCAACAAGCGCAAGACCCGCGGCAAGACTGATGACCATAAAGGCCAACAAGGCCATGGCGCGCGGATTCTCTGGCGCAATCGCCCGGCCAAACCGCCGCATCGCCCGCGAGTTGCCTGACTTGGCCCATTCCGAAATGCGACGCAGAAAGCCCTGCACATAGGGTGAAAATAATGCGGCCACCAGCCGGATGATCCAGCCCATCAAGGCCAGCACCACAAACAGCACCACCAACACCAGAACCAAACGCCCCGAAAGTTCGCCTGCAATGGCGAGGCCTTGGCCCAGCAAAATCCCCGGAAGCACATGGGCCGCAGCCCAGACAATACCTGACGTGAAGTTGACGAAAATAAAGAACGGCTGGCTCATCCCCAGCATGCCGACAATGCCGGGAACGACGGCTTTGACGCCCGGAATAAAACGGCCGACGGCAATGGATTTGCCACCATGCTGGCGCACGAAATCTTCACCCCGAGTCACCAACGCCGGATAGCGGCTCATCGGCCACATGGTCTTCAGCCGGTCGCCAAACATGCGGCCCGCCCAGTAGCTGACCTGGTCTCCGGCGATACAACCGATGGCGGTTGCCAGAAACACCGGCCAAAAAGCCAGATTGCCAGTGCCGATCAACATGCCCGCACCCACCAGAACAGCCGTCGAAGGAACAAACAACCCAATGATCAAAAGCGCTTCGCCAAACGCAATCAGAAAGACGATGACAATCGCCCATTGCGGGTTGGCCGAGAAATAATCGAGATAGGGTTGTATGTAATCCATGCGTCCGTCGGGTTCCCACGCCATATAAGCATGCAGCAGGTAAACAAAATGGCGAAGTCGAAGCGTTTCTGGTTTTCTTTGATTCACACCCCGCCAGATGGCCCACTTCAGTCCTGCGACATGGACAGATTTTTTTGTGACACTAGCACAATTGAAAATCGGCCTTTTCATTTCTTAACAAACGATTGTTTTAATTCACTATTCCGTCATCCCGGCGAAGGCCGGGACGAGGCTAACCCAAAGCGGCGCGCGTAAAAAGCCTGGTCCCGGCCGTCGCCGGGATGACGGTTTTTGTGGGAAAACCGGAGTTTTGCTCTTGCAAGAACATGATCAAAAAAGATGTGTGCATGTAGTAGGCTTCTGGCGGGCCACCCATGGATGGTGAAAGCATGTGCTGAAAACATCGGCATGTTTGTGAGGCCCAACATCCATGGGTGGGCGGCGGCGACGGAATATTTCAAACTCGATCAGTATCGCTCATGAACCAGACTGTGGCCGATTCCACTTCTTCAGCCAGTCAAAGTCCAAGGGTTTCGTCGGCTTGTATTCCGCCCCGATCCAGCCCCCGTATCCCAGCCGATCCAAAAGGTCGAAAAGATAACCACAATTGACTTCTCCCCGATCTGGCTCCGTCCGGCCCGGACTGCCGGCCACTTGAACATGGCCGATCTGGGCAAAGTGCCGCTCAATGGTGTTGGCGAGATCACCTTCCATGCGCTGCATGTGATAGATGTCATATTGTAACTTGATGGATGGTTCTCCGCTGTCCTGAATGGCCCGCAGCGTTTGCACCGATGTGTTCAGGAAAAAGCCGGGCATGTCGAAATGATTGATGGGCTCTACCACCAATGAAAGTCCCGCCTGATTGATTTCGCGGCCAGCAAACCTGAGGTTTGCGACAAGCGTTTCCCATGCGCGTTCCGCTGAAAGCGGCTTGGGCTTGAGTCCCGCCAGACAATTGATCAGAGGATGACCAAGAGCTTTCGCATAAGCTATGCCCGTTGCCACGCCATCCTGAAATTCACCCACGCGGTCAGGAAGGCAGGCAATGCCGCGCTCACCACCCGCCCAATTGCCAGCCGGCAAATTGATCAGAACTTGTTTCAGGCCGTGCCGACGCAAACTGTCCGCGATTTGCTCTGCGGGCACGTCGTAAGGCACCGGACATTCCACACCCAAAAATCCCGCTTTCGCACTTGCAGCAAAACGGTCTAAGAAGGGCAGCTCCGTGAAAAGGAATCCCAGATTGGCGCAAAACCTCGGCAAGTTGGACTCCCTTCGCTGACGATTCTACCTTCAACTCATAAGGCAACACTGGTTTGGCTGAAGCCCCGCAGCAAAACAAGGCCGATACTGGACGCATTTGATGAACGCACACATTGCTGACGACGCCATCCGCACAAAGATTCTGCACAAGCTGACTTACGCCATCGGCAAGGATGTTATTGTCGCCAAACGGCACGACTGGTTGCACGCCACCATTCTTGCGCTGCGCGATTACATCATTGACCAATGGATGGCCTCGACACGCAAGTCCTATCAAGACCAGTCAAAGCGGGTCTATTACTTTTCGCTGGAGTTTCTCATTGGGCGTCTGTTGCGCGACGCCCTGAGCAATCTGGAACTGACTGACGCATTTCAAAAAGCCTTGGCTGACCTCAACGTCGATCTCAATCTCGTCGAAGAACTTGAGCCAGACGCGGCCCTCGGCAATGGTGGCCTTGGTCGCCTTGCCGCCTGCTTCATGGAAAGCATGGCCACCCTGAACATCCCTGCCTATGGCTATGGCATTCGCTACAGCCACGGCCTGTTCCGCCAGATGATCAAGGATGGCTGGCAGACGGAAGCCCCTGAAACCTGGCTCGAGAACGGCAACCCGTGGGAATTCCCCCGCCGCGAGGCGGCCTACAAGATTTGCTATGGCGGCCATGTCACGGCTGAGCAAAAGCCGGATGGCAGGATCCAGCATACTTGGTTGCCGTCTGAGGTGCTTCTCGGCATGGCCTACGACACGCCCATGGTGGGCTGGAAAGCCAACCGGGTAAACACGCTTCGCCTGTGGAGCGCCAAACCCATCGACCCCATCCATCTCGACGCATTCAACATGGGCAACTACGAGCAGGCCCTGGCAAGTTCAAACAAGGCCGAAATCCTTTGCCGTGTTTTGTATCCCGCGGATTTCACACCTGCGGGCAAGGAATTGCGGCTGCGGCAAGAGTATTTTTTCACGTCGGCTTCCCTGCAGGACATCCTGCGCCGTCACCTGCAACAATATCCTGATGTGACCAACCTGGCGGACAAGGTGGCAATCCAACTCAACGACACCCACCCGGCACTCGCCGTGGCCGAATTGATGCGCCTCCTCGTCGATGAGCACCACGTGGCGTGGGAAAAAGCCTGGGCCACAACCCAAGCCGTCGTCGGTTACACCAATCACACACTTCTGCCGGAAGCGCTCGAAACCTGGCCCATTGCCATGTTCGAGGGCATGTTGCCGCGCCATATGCAAATCGTCTACCTCATCAACGGTCAAATGATTGAAGAGGCGCGCGCAAAGGGGCTTGGCACCGATGAATTCCTGTCTGCAATTTCCCTGATCGACGAACAGGGCGGCCGCCGCGTGCGCATGGGCAATCTGGCCTTTGCGGGCGCCCACAGCATCAACGGCGTTTCCGCCCTGCACACGGATTTGATGAAACAGAGCGTATTCGAAAAGCTCAATCGGCTTTACCCCGGCCGCATCAACAACAAGACCAATGGCATAACACCAAGGCGCTGGCTCAAGGGTGTCAATGGCGAACTGGCGAAACTCTACCAAGACGCCATCGGTGGCGACATTTTCAATGAGACTGAAAGGCTGAAGGAAGCCCTGCCGCTGGCAAAGGACTCAAATTTCCGCGATGCCTTTTGGCGCATCAAGCGCAATAACCGGGCCGCCCTGTCAAACCTCGTGGGTGCCCGCATGGACCTGGCGCTTGATCCGGATGTCATGTTTGATGTGCAGATCAAGCGCATCCATGAATACAAGCGCCAACTCCTCAACATCCTGGAAACAATCGCGCAATACAACGCCATGCGCGCCCACCCGGAGAAAACCTGGGCGCCCCGCGTCAAGATTTTCGCGGGCAAGGCCGCCGCCAGCTATCACATGGCGAAACTCACCATCAAGCTCATCAATGACGTGGCCCAGGTGATCAACAACGATGTCACGCTCAGGGGCGCACTGAAAGTGGCGTTCATTCCAAACTACAACGTCAGCCTTGCTGAAGTCATTGTCCCCGCAGCTGACCTGTCTGAGCAGATTTCGACAGCGGGCATGGAAGCATCCGGCACCGGCAACATGAAGCTGTCCCTCAATGGCGCCCTCACCATCGGCACCATGGACGGTGCCAATGTCGAAATGGCTGAACATATCGGCAAGAAAAACATGTTCATCTTTGGCCTTGAGGCGCACGAAGTCGAAGAGCGTCGCAGCAAGGGCGTCAATGGCCGCGAAGTTGTTGCAACTTCCCCGGCCCTGCAAGGTGTCGTGGATTCATTGCTCGCGGGTGTATTCAGCGATGGTGATGGTGAACGCTTCAAGCCCATCGTCGATGCACTCTATGGCAATGACTGGTTCATGGTCGCATCGGATTTTGACGCGTACTCCAAAGCCCAAAACAGTGTTGACAAGCTCTGGGCGGACAAAAAGCGCTGGACGGAAGCCGCAATCATCAATAGCGTGAACATGGGTTGGTTTTCATCGGACCGTACCATTCGCGACTATGCCCGCGATATATGGAACATTCCGGTGAACTGACTCCAATAAAAGGGAGCAAGCATGGCAAAGCCGCCGAACTGGCAGACAGGAGCAGCAGCGATTGCTGCCATCGTTCAGGGCAGCCATGGTGATCCCTTTGCGGTGCTTGGCCTGCATCAGATGGGCAAAAAATGGATCGCCCGTGCCTTTGTGCCGGGGGCCGAAAGCATCGCTGTTGAATCGCTGGCGGATTACCCCCTTGGCAAGCTTGAACGCCGCCACGAGGGCGGCTTTTTTGAGGGCATTGTTGACGCCGTCAAACAGCAACCCCTGAAATTGAAATGCGCCAATTCCACCGGGAATTGGACCGTCACCGATTCCTATTCCTTTGGGCCAGTGCTGGGTCCCATGGATGACTATTTTATCGCCGAGGGCAACCATCTCCGCCTCTACGACAAGATGGGAGCCCATGCCCTCAACCACGAAGGTACGGGTGGCGTGCATTTCGCTGTGTGGGCACCCAATGCGCGGCGCGTTTCCGTGATCGGCGATTTCAATAATTGGGATGGCCGTTTGCATGTCATGCGCTGCCGCCGCGACACTGGAATTTGGGAAACCTTCGTGCCCTTCGCAGGCGTGGGCCAAGCCTACAAATTCGAAATCATCGGCCAAAGCGGAAATCGGCTGCCACTCAAAGCTGACCCTTACGCCTTCCAGTCAGAACTGCGCCCCAACACGGCGTCGCGCGTTGCCGCCAATTACCTTGGGGAATGGAATGATGCGGCTTTCATGGAAGCCCGCAAACAGGGTGACGCGCGGCGCAAGCCCATGTCCATCTATGAAGTGCATCTCAGCTCCTGGAAGCGCGGCGAAGCCAACGCCATGCTGGACTATGACGCGCTGGCACGTGAACTCATCCCTTACGTAAAAGACATGGGCTTCACTCACATCGAATGCCTGCCCGTGTCTGAGCACCCTTATGACCCGTCCTGGGGCTATCAACCCACCGGCCTTTTCGCCCCCACCTCCCGCTTTGGCGATCCTGCTGGTTTCAAGCGCTTCATGGAAGCCGCCCACAATGCTGGTATTGGTGTCATCCTCGATTGGGTGCCCGCCCACTTCCCGACCGACGAACACGGCCTCGCCCGTTTTGACGGCACGTC
This sequence comes from Hyphomicrobiales bacterium, assembly GCA_031430795.1. GTDB lineage: Bacteria > Pseudomonadota > Alphaproteobacteria > Rhizobiales > Aestuariivirgaceae > Aestuariivirga. The sequence continues at coordinate 5,700 of JANPCE010000008.1, read as the reverse complement.
ACTTTATGAACATGAAGACCCACGCCAGGGTTTCCACCCCGACTGGAACACCGCGATCTATAATTTCGGCCGCAAGGAAGTGGAAAGTTTCCTCCTCAACAATGCGTTGTTCTGGCTTGAGCGCTATCACATCGATGGGCTTCGCGTGGATGCCGTGGCCTCCATGCTGTACCTCGACTACTCCCGCAAAGAGGGCGAGTGGATTCCAAACCAATATGGTGGCCGCGAAAACCTCGAGGCCATCAAATTCCTGCAACGTGTGAACCATGAAGCTTATGCCCAGCATCCGGGCGTCGTCACCATCGCTGAAGAATCCACCGCCTTCCCCGGCGTCTCCAAACCCACCTCCGTCAACGGCCTCGGCTTTGGTTTCAAATGGAACATGGGCTTCATGCACGACACGCTTGAATACATGAAGCGCGAACCGATTTACCGCCAGCACCACCACAATGAACTGACCTTCGGCCTGCTCTACGCATTCTCGGAAAACTTCGTGCTGCCCCTCAGCCACGATGAAGTCGTCCACGGCAAAGGCTCGCTGCTCGCCAAAATGTCAGGTGACGATTGGCAGAAATTCGCCAATCTGCGTGCCTATTACGCTTTCATGTGGGCCTACCCCGGAAAGAAACTGCTGTTCATGGGTCAGGAATTTGCCCAGCGTGAAGAATGGGCGGAAGCCCGCAGCCTGGATTGGCATGTGACGGCAACCGAAAGCCATGGCGGCGTCAAGGCCCTGGTGCGCGATCTCAACCACGCTTACGCGTCCACCAAAGCCCTGCATGCCCGGGACTGCGAACCGGAAGGCTTCGAATGGATGAGTGCGGATGACGCGGCCAACTCCGTCTTTGCCTGGGCGCGGCATGATGGCGAAGGTGGCGCTGTTGTTGTGTGCGTCAGCAATTTCACGCCCGTGCCACGCGAAGACTACCAACTTCCCTTTCCCAAGGGTGGGCGCTGGCGTGAGTTGATCAACACCGATGCCAAAAACTATTGGGGTTCCGGCAAGGGCAATGCAGGTGGCATCACAGCAGATGCGGGACCTTTCCTTGGCAAACCTGCTTCCGCAAGATTGACACTGCCCCCCCTTGCCACACTCTATTTCTTGAGCGAACACTAAACAAAAATATTCAGGGAGAGACATCATGGCAACCAAGAAACAGTTCAGCCCCCTCGCCCGCGACGCCATGGCATACGTGCTGGCTGGCGGGCGCGGCAGCCGTTTGATGGAATTGACAGACAGGCGCGCCAAGCCCGCCGTGCCTTTCGGCGGCAAAAGCCGCATCATCGATTTCGCGCTTTCAAACGCGCTGAATTCCGGCATCCGCCGTATCGGTGTCGCCACCCAATACAAGGCCCACAGCCTCATCCGCCACATGCAGCGCGGCTGGAACTTCTTCCGCCCGGAACGCAACGAAGGCTTCGACATTCTCCCGGCGTCCCAGCGCGTCTCTGAAGACCAGTGGTATGCCGGCACCGCCGACGCCGTCTACCAAAACCTCGACATCATCGAAACCTACCGCCCCAAATACATCATCATTCTTGCGGGCGACCACATTTACAAGATGGATTACGAGTTGATGCTGCAACAGCACGTCAACTCCGGCGCCGACGTCACCATCGGCTGCCTCGAAGTGCCGCGCATGGAAGCCGTGGGCTTTGGCGTCATGGCCGTAGACGAGAAAAGCCGCATCACCGCTTTCGTGGAAAAACCCGCAGACCCGCCCCACGTTCCCGGCAACCCCGAAGTCGCTCTCGCTTCCATGGGCATCTATGTGTTCGAGACGGCGTTTCTCGCCGGACTCCTGCGCCGCGATGCCGTGGACAAGAACTCCGCCCATGACTTCGGCAAGGACATCATCCCCTATGTGGTGAAAAACGGCAAAGCCATTGCCCACCTGTTCTCCGAATCATGCGTGCGCTCCAGCCTCGAAACCGGGTCCTATTGGCGCGACGTGGGAACAGTTGATGCCTATTGGGAAGCCAATGTGGACCTCACCGATACGGTGCCCGCACTTGATCTTTATGACCACGAATGGCCGATCTGGACCTATGGCGAAGTGACCCCGCCCGCCAAGTTCGTACACGATGTTGAAGGCCGCCGCGGCCATGCGCTTTCGTCGCTCGTCTCCGGTGGCTGCATTATTTCCGGCTCGTCGATCCGCCGCGCCCTGCTGTTCACAGGTGTGCGCATCAACTCCTTCTCGTCGCTTGAAGACGCCGTGGTGCTGCCCCGCGTCACTGTCGGGCGAAACGCCAGCCTGAAGAAGGTGGTGATTGATTCCGATGTCACCATTCCCGAAGGCCTTGTTGTCGGCGAAGACCCGGTGCTTGATGCCACACGGTTCCGCCGCACCGAAAATGGCGTGTGCCTGATCACACAGCCCATGCTGGACCGCTTGAAGTGATCAAGGTACTTTCTGTTGCGTCGGAAATTTTCCCGCTGGTGAAAACGGGTGGGCTTGCTGATGTTGTGGGCGCGTTGCCCTCGGCACTCAAGGCAAGGTCAGTCAACATGGCAAGCCTTGTCCCAGGCTATCCCGCTGTCATGGCTGCGCTCAAAAACGCAAAACCAGTTCACACCTATCCAAACCTCTACGGCGCACCCGCTGCCATCGTCCACGGCACCGCCCATGGCCTCAGCATCTACGCGCTCGACGCCCAGCACCTTTACAATCGAACAGGCAATCCTTACCTCGGCCCAGACGGAAAAGACTGGCCGGACAACGCCATCCGCTATGCTGCCCTGTCCCGCGCCGCATCGGATTTCGGCGAAGGCAAAATCAAGGCCTTCGTGCCTGACGTGCTTCACCTGCATGATTGGCAGGCCGCCCTCGCCGCCGCCAATGTGCGCTATGCCGCAGCAAACATCCGCAAGCCCAAAACCTTGTTGACAGTCCACAACATCGCCTTCCAGGGCGCCTTTGGCGCGCAAGCCTTCACCAACCTGGGTCTCCCCGCCCACGCCTACGCGCTCGATGGCCTGGAGTATTACGGCAACATCAGCTTCCTCAAAGGCGGCCTCGCCTGCGCGGATGCCATCTCCACCGTCAGCCCCACCTACGCCCATGAAATCACAACACCTGAATTCGGCATGGGACTTGATGGATTGTTGCGCACCAGGCGGAGCGATCTCCACGGTATTGTCAACGGAATTGACACTGATGTCTGGAATCCCGAAACCGACAAGGACATCGCGCAGAACTTTTCCGCCACGACTTTGCCAAAACGCCTGGCCAATAAACGCGCCCTCGAAAAGCGCTTGGGCCTGGAGGAAGACGACGGCATTCTGCACGGCGTTGTCAGCCGCCTGACAACTCAAAAAGGCCTGGACCTTTTGGCCGAGCACCTGGATTGGCTCGTTGCAAGCGGCGCACGTCTTGCACTCGTTGGAACAGGTGATGCGGCAATCGAAGCCGCCTTCCGTCAAGCCGCCATCAAACACGAAGGCCGCATTGGCCTCAGCATGAAATACGACGAAGCCCTGAGCCATCTTGTGCAGGCAGGTGCCGACACAATGTTGGTGCCGTCACGCTTCGAACCCTGCGGCCTGACACAGCTTTACGGTTTGCGTTATGGCTGCGTGCCGCTCGTAGGGCGCACCGGTGGCTTGGCAGACACTGTGATCGACGCCAACGAAGCAGCACTGGGCGCTGGCGTTGCCACCGGCCTGCAATTCTCGCCCATCACCTCATCCAATCTGCAAGCCATGCTTGAACGCGCCGCAAAACTCTATGCCCAACCCAAGACCTGGGCCACCATGCAAACCCGAGGCATGGCACAAGACGTGTCATGGGATCACAGTGCGGGTGTGTACGCTGATCTTTATGGCACCCTCCTTTCTCAGCGGTGATCTCGCTTGACTCGCACGAAAACCACCCCACACACCGTCATGGCCTGCTTCATGCGGGCCATGACGGTCTATTTTTTGTTTTAATTTGATTGCACAGGTGTTTTTCATGATCGAAACCATCCAGACCAAACCCTTTGAAGGCCAAAAACCCGGCACCAGTGGCTTGCGCAAAAAGGTGAAAACCTTCGCCGCCCCCCACTATGCCGAAAACTTCATCCAATCCGTTTTCGACACACTCGATGGCTTCGAGGGCAAGACCCTCGTCATCGGCGGCGATGGCCGCTACCTCAACGATGTTGTCATCAAAACCGCGATCCAGATGGCCGCAGCCAATGGTTTTGGCCGCGTCATGGTGGGCCAGAACGGGCTGCTTTCCACGCCCGCCGCCTCAAACGTCATCCGCCAATACGGCGCGTTCGGCGGTCTCATCCTGTCCGCCTCCCACAACCCAGGCGGACCCGACGGCGATTTCGGCATCAAATACAACACGGGGAATGGCGGACCCGCACCAGAGAAAATAACCGACAGCATCTTCACCAACACGCAGACGATTTCGAAGTATAAAATCCAACGCGGCGGCATTGATCTGTCTCGCCCCGGCCTCAGCAAACTCGGCAACATGACTGTACAAATCATTGACCCCGTCGATGATTATGCATCGTTGATGCAAAAACTCTTTGACTTTGACGCCATCGCCGCCCTGTTCAAATCCGGCTTCCGCATGAAGTTCGACGGCATGGGCGCCATCACCGGCCCCTATGGCAGCCAAATTCTTGAAGGCATGTTGGACGCTGGCAAGGGCACCGTCATGAACGGCATACCCCTGCCCGATTTCGGCGGCCACCACCCAGACCCCAACCTCGTCCACGCCAAGGAATTAGTAGACCTCGTCATGCCTGCAGGCGGGCCTGAATTTGGCGCGGCCTCCGATGGCGACGGCGACCGCAATCTCATCATTGGACGCGGCATGTATGTGACGCCATCTGACTCGCTGGCCATCATCGCCGCCAACGCAACACTTGCTCCAGGTTATGCAAAAGGCATCAGCGGCGTCGCCCGCTCCATGCCCACAAGCTGTGCCGCTGATCTTGTTGCGAAAAAACTCGGCATCAATTCATTCGAAACCCCCACAGGCTGGAAGTTCTTCGGCAACCTGTTGGATGCAGGATTGGTTACCGTCTGTGGCGAAGAAAGCTTCGGCACCGGCTCAAACCACGTCCGCGAAAAAGACGGCCTTTGGGCCGTGCTCATGTGGCTCAACATTTTGGCCAGGCGCAAACAAAGTGTCAAAGACATCGTCACCGCCCATTGGAATGAATATGGCCGCAACTTCTACACCCGCCACGACTATGAAGAAGTGGAAATGGAGGGTGCAATCAAGCTGATGAAAAACCTGCGCGACAGTCTACCCTACCGCGTCGGTAAGGACGGCATCGTGAAAGCTGATGACTTTTCCTACGATGATGCAATCGACAAATCCACAACCACAGGCCAAGGCATCCGCCTCATCTTTGAAAACGGCAGCCGCATCATCTACCGTCTCTCTGGCACGGGAACGGCAGGTGCCACCTTGCGCGTCTACATCGAAAGCTACGAGGCCGACAAAACCAAACACGACGCAGACCCTCAAGTTGCTCTCAAAAAACTCATCGCCCACGCCGGTCACGCCGCAGAAATCGAAAAACACACAGGCCGCAATGAGCCGACGGTGATCACCTAATCGAATAAATTCCGTCATGGCCCGGTTAAAGAGGGCCCACCAAGGCGAAAACCCAAGGGTGGGCCGGATGAAGAGGGCCCTGACGCACAATTAAAGGTGATGATCTTTTAACCAAAATGAAAAAAAAAAA
>JANPCE010000007.1:0-11744 GCA_031430795.1 Hyphomicrobiales bacterium | reverse complement strand
TCAAGAACTATTTTCAACTTCCCCGTCCGCCCCTTGGCGGATGGGGAAGTACCGCCGCAGGCGGGGATAGGGTGTGTCGGCTTGGACCGAACCCAGTGCAACCACTCCCTCCCCCGCTTCGCGGGTACTCCCTCACGCCTTCGGCGCAAGGGAGAAAGTTACTTTTTGATCTTCAGGGCGATGAACCGGGTTTCGCCGGCCTTGCCCGCTTTGGCGGCGAGCATGAGCACGGAGGATTTTCCGGCCTTTTCGGCGGCTTCGATGGCCAGTGAAATGTCTGCCGCACCTTCAACGGGTTTGCCGCCAGCTTCCATGATCACGTCGCCAGGCTCCAGGCCTTTTTCAGATGCGGCACCGTCTTTGGCGACTTCGGTGATGACGGCACCTTTGATCTTTTCGTCGATCTTGTATTTTTTGCGCAGATCATCGTTGATGGAACTGAGTGTCATGCCAAGGACGGTGACGACGGCGGGGGCTGAGCCAGCTTGCGCTTCCTGGGCGGCGATGACTTTTTCACCGTCTTCGAGACGGCCAATCGTAACATTGAGGGCCATTTCCTTGCCCTTGCGCAGAAGCTTCACAACGACGGTGGCACCAATATCTGTCGTGGCCACGGCTTTGGGAAGAGCCTTCATTTCAGTAATCGGCTTACCGTTGAATTCTGTGATCACGTCGCCGGGTTCAATGCCAGCCGCTTTGCCGGGGCTGCCTTCGGTGACATCTGCAACAAGCGCTCCCTTGGCTTTGCCAATCCCCATGCTTTCGGCAAGGTCATCAGACATGGCTTGCACACGCACACCAAGCCAGCCGCGGCGGGTTTCGCCATACTTCACCAGTTGATCGACAACGCCCTTGGCGGTGTTGGCGGGAACGGAAAAGCCAATACCGACAGAGCCGCCGGTTGGAGAAAAGATCGCGGTGTTGATGCCCATGACGTCGCCATTCAAATTGAACAGCGGGCCGCCGGAGTTGCCCTTGTTGATGGCAGCGTCGGTCTGGATGAAATCATCATAGGGGCCGGCGTTGATGTCGCGGTTGCGGGCGGAAACGATGCCCAGCGACACAGAGCCGCCAAGGCCGAACGGATTGCCGATGGCCATCACCCATTCGCCGATGCGCAGCTTGTCGCTGTCCCCAAATGTGACCGTTGGCAGAGGCTTGTCGGTTTTGACGCGCAAGACAGCGAGATCGGTTTTAGGATCACGGCCCACAAGTTCGGCTTTCAACAGTGTGCCATCCTGCATGTGGACCTGGATGGCTTCGGCCCCTTCGACCACGTGGTTGTTGGTAACGATGAGGCCCGTTGCGTCAACGATGAAGCCGGAGCCCATGGAGTTTACGGTGCGGTCGTTCGGTGCGGCTTCGCCACCTTCACCACCTTGACCCTGGCGGCGCTTGAAGAAGTCTTCGAAGAAGTCCTTGAAGGGGGAGTCGTCCGGCAGTTGCGGCACTTCGGGCAATTGGCCGGGACCTGTTGGGCCGACTTTGGTTTCGACTGATATCTCGACGACGGCGGGTAGCAATTTGTCAGCGAGATCAGCGACGTTGGGCAAGGCGTTCAAGGTTTGCGCCTGCGCTGTTGTGATGGGTGCAAATGAGTTGGGGCTGGCCAGCACCAAGCTGGTTGCCGCCACTGCGCCCATGAACCACGTCACAACCTGCTGCCGTTTCATTGTCTTCTCTCCAAATTGTCTGGTCATGCTGGCACTGTGCCGGATGACATCCAAATCACGAATACGCCAAGTGCCAACGCCACAGTTCCCCCGATGCGGAGATGTTCCATTGACATGTCCTGCATCTGCGCCATCATTTTTTGCATCTGGCCGGGAACCAAGGCGTAAGTGAGGCCCTCGAAGACGAGGACAAAGCCGATGGCAAGCCAGATGGTGTTGGTCATTGCGAGAGTCTGACACTTTTCGAAAGCAGCAATGAACCCGATATGCCGTCATGGCCCGCTTCATGCCTACAAGATTCACGCATTTTTTTTGTCACTCAATTGAGTTCTGCAGAATTTCACCGATCTATGATGAAACTCTTTGTTTTCATTATATTACTCCGTCATCCCGGCGAAGGCCGGGACCAGGCTAACCCACCAGCTCAGGCAGGCCCAAGCCCCGTCCCGGCCTTCGCCGGGATGACGGAAATTGTTGATACTATTCAGGTTTTTTCTGCGGCATTGGTTTCGAAAAAGATGTGTGCATATCGTAGACATAAAGCGGACCATGACGGTGTTTTGGGGAGCGCTGGCATCACTTACTGCGCTGGCACAGAGTTCGTGTTCTTCTGGGTTCCGAAGTACTTGAAGAAGTCACTCTTTGGATCGAGGACCAAGGTTGTGCCTTCGGTGCCCAAGCTCTTCGCATAAGCTTGCATCGAGCGGTAGAAGGCGAAGAATTCGGGGTCCTGTTCGAAGGCTTGGGCGAAGACCTTGTTGCGGGTTGCATCGCCCTGGCCGCGCACGATTTCCGATTGCTTGCGGGCTTCAGCAACTTCGACTGTCACGGCGCGGTCTGTTTCAGCTTTGCGGCGGACGTTCAAGGCTTCGCCTTCGGAGCGGATGTCTGCGGCAAGCGCGTTGCGTTCTGATTCCATGCGGAGATAGGTTTGGGCCAGCACGTTTTCAGAAAGGTCTGTCCGGCGCACGCGCACGTCTACGATTTCGATGCCGAGGGTGTCGGCTTCCTTGCGCAGTTCTGTTGCGATTTCAGCCATCATGACGGCGCGGTCTGATGTGAGGGCGGCGTCAAACGAGCGTCGGCCATAGGTTTGGCGGAGCGCTGCATCGAGACGGGACGCAATGCGCAGTTGCGCCTGGTCCAGATCGGCCTGCAAGGTTTCGCGGAACAGCCGCGCACTTTTGATGCGGGCGAGTGTAATGGCGTCCACGATGTAAACCTGTGACGCCGAATCCTGCACCGGGCGGTTGTTCATTTCCCAGACGATGATGCGGTCTTCGATGGTTGTCACCGTATCAGCGACAGGCAATTTGAAATAAAGGCCAGGCTCCTCGATGACGCGGGTGATGTCGCCGAAGCGCTGCACCAGCGCCTTCTGCTTTTCGTTGACGATGAAATAGCTCATGTAAAGCAGGCCGAGAATGGCGGCGGCTGCAAGGCCGATGACGTTGCGAAAGATTGCCATGATGTGTGTCCTCAGTTCGACTTCGCGGGCGCGTTTTGGATGGCGGGGAGCGGCAGATAGGGCACGACGCCAGAGCCACCCTGCCCGCCTTCAATGACGATCTTGTTGGACTTGGCGAGCACCTGTTCCATCATTTCGAGGAAGAGGCGCTGGCGGGTCACGTCCTTGGCGTTTTTGTATTGGTCATAAATCGAGGTGAAGCGGGCCGCTTCACCTTCGGCTTCGGCCACGACTTGCGCCTTGTAGCCGTTGGCGTCTTCAACCAGTTTGGCGGATTGACCGGCGGCGAGACGGGTCTGCTGGTTGTAATACTGTTCAGCTTCGTTGATGAGCTGTTGCTTGTTCTGGCCCGCACGCACCACTTCGGCAAAGGCATTGGCCACTTCGGCAGGAGGCTGCACATCACCGAGGTTGATGGATGTCACAACCACACCTGCCTGGTATTGATCGAGCAGGCGCTGGGTGATCTCCATCACTTGTGTGGCCACGAGGTCCTTGCCCGTGGTGAGAAGTGGCTGGGCCTTGGTTTGGCCTACGACTTCGCGCATGGCGCTTTGTGACACGGTTTGGATCACACCTTCGGGATCGGCCACATTATAAAGATAGTCTTTTGGATTGCCGATGCGCCAGAACACCGAGAACGGCACATTGATGATGTTTTTGTCCGAGGTCAGCATGGAGGCTTCGGTCGAGTCGCGGCCAATATCGATTTGCCGGACGGTGCCTGTGCGCGGACGTTCCATGCGTTCGATAGGCCACAGAGCAAAGCGCAGTCCGGGTTCCACCGTGCGGTTCCAGGTGCCAAGGCGCATGACGACGCCTTTTTCATCGGGCTGGACCTGATGGAACGAATTGAAAATGGCAAATGCCGCGAACAATGCGATGGGCAACAACCACGACAGTCGCCCACCGCCGCCGCCAGGAATGGCATTCTTGAAGCTGTCCTTGCCGCGCCTCAAAAGTTCATCAAGATCGGGCGGAAGATTGCCGCCGCCACCGGGGCCACGGTTGCCACCGCCCCAGTTGTTCTGTGGGCGCTGGTTCTTTGGACGCTCTCCCCAAGGGCCTTGGTTGCCCCCCTGGTTTCCGCCATCATTATTGTCTTGGTTCCACGGCATGACTTCGATCCTTAACGCGTCTCATGATTTGAGCGGGATATAGGGAGCGGCAAGGACAAAGTCCAATGGCTGCAAGGGTTTGGCACATTACGGATTAGAAAGTTTGCGGGCGCCGTTTAGACAAGGCTTGCGATTTCTGTTTTAACCCTATGATTTATTGGTCTTTTTGTCAAACACACGCAGGGTGAAACTGGCATCATCACCGACTGATGCGACATGATGCTCACGACTCACTTCAATCCATGCATCGGGATCGAAATGGGGTGCGGGTGTGTCACCTTCCGCGTCCAGATCAATTTCTGTGAGGTAAATGCGGTGGGCGCGGGGCAGAAAGGCGCTGTATATTTCGGCACCACCGATGACGCAGACTTCTGGGGCTGTGCCTGCCGCATCAAGTGCCGCTTCAACTGTGGCCGCAACCGTTGCGCCTTTGGCGGCGAATGCATGTTGTCGCGTCAGGATAATGTTAAAGCGGCCCGGCAAAGGTCTGCGCGGCAAACTCTCCCAGGTCTTGCGGCCCATGATGATGGGCTTGCCCATGGTGACGGCTTTGAAGCGTTTGAGGTCCGACGGCAGCCGCCACGGCAAGCCACCATTACTGCCAATGATGCCATTGCGGGACTGGGCGTAGACGAGGGAGATGAGGGGGGTCATGGCGCCGCAAGGCCTCCCAAAATGGCCAGCGTGCTGTAGCTGTTCCAGGCGCAATGGCAGACGATGGTGAGGGTGAGGGAGCCGAAGCGAAGGAGGAGAAGGCCGAGGATTATTCCCATGAAAAAGATGATGGCGCAGAAAATCCAGGGGGCTGCCATGGCGTGCATCAAGGCCCAAAGCGCCGCGGTGACAACGACGGTGCCGGTCCAACCCAGGCGCGTGGTTGACAGGGCTGCAAAAAGTGGACCCCGGAAAATCAATTCTTCAGCTATGGGGACGGCGACGGCAAGGCCGGGAATTGCGAGGGCAAAGAGGAACGGCTCATCCGCGAGGTCAGCCAAGGCCTTTTCGACCAGGCCTGCGGACGAGTTTGCATCGTTCACGCCTTCAGCCGTTGGCATGTAGGTCGCGGGGTCAATGCCAAGGGCGGCGAAGAGGCTGAAATAAATCATCACGACAGTGATACAAAATACGACGACAACAGTTGCCCAGCCCAATGCGCCGAGGCTTGGCACGTGCAGTGGCATGCCGCAGGTGGGCGGTGTGCCTGTGCGGCGCGCAAGCCACCAGGCCACAAGGCAGGTGAGAATACCTGCGGGAAGCAGACCGACAAGTGTCGCCTTGGCAAAATCACTTTGGAACTGGATTTGATCAGTTGTTGCCGAAAACAGCGTGGCGTAGGCGGCGTAGCCGGTGATGCCTTGCAGAATGCCAAGCAACAGCATCAGTGCGACAGCACAGAGAACCGCCACCCAGGCAACTGGTGCGCCTTGCGCGGCATAGCGCCAGCCTGCACCGGCGGCTTTGAAATCAGTGCCCCACAGCGTCATCATCACACCGCCACGGGGGCTGAGATCGCGGCGTCGGGCTGATAGTTGTCGATGATGATGTCTTCGAAGTGAAAATCTTCAATGGCCCCGATTTCCCGGGCGAAACGAAGGGTGGGCAGTGGTTTGGGTTCGCGGGTCAATTGCAAATCTGATTGCTCAAGGTGGTTCAGGTAGATATGCGCATCGCCCAATGTGTGCACAAATTCACCCACAGCCAATCCGGTCACTTCGGCAATCATGTGCGTCAGCAAGGCATAGGACGCGATGTTGAAAGGCACGCCGAGAAAAATGTCGGCGGAGCGTTGGTAGAGCTGGCACGAGAGTTTGCCTTCGGCGACATAAAACTGGAACAGGCAATGACAGGGTGGCAGCGCCATCCTGTCGACGTCCGCCGGGTTCCAGGCGGTAACCATCAGCCTTCTCGAGTCCGGAGATTTTTTGATGCGGGCGATCACATCTGAAAGTTGGTCAATCGTGCTGCCATCGCGGGCGGGCCATGAACGCCACTGGGCCCCGTAAACTGGGCCGAGGTCGCCGTTTGCATCGGCCCAATCATCCCAGATCGTGACTTTGTTGTCGCGCAGGTATTGGACGTTGGTTTCACCACGGATGAACCAGAGCAGCTCATGGATGATGGAGCGCAGGTGGAGTTTTTTGGTGGTGACCAGCGGAAAACCTTCTACAAGATCAAAGCGCATCTGGTGGCCGAAGACAGACAAGGTTCCGGTGCCCGTGCGGTCTTCTTTGCGCACGCCGTGCTGACGGACATGGCGCATGAGGTCATGGTATTGTTGCATGCATTCGTCTTAGGGCGATTCCAAATAAAAAGGCAGGGCCGAATTGGCCCTGCCTTTGCCCCCAAGGTGTCGGTCTGGGTTGTTTGGGACCGGACCAGACTTCACCTCATTCGAATTTCTCGCCGCACTCCAACCCGCCGATCAAAGCGGGCCGGAGATGTTTGCGTTCAGAACTTGAAAGCAAGGCCGACGCGGCCGCCCCAGGATTCTGAGTCCTTGCTGAAATCACCGTTACCTGAAATGGACAAGGCCGCATTGTCCGACAGGGCATGGCGCAGACCGGCTTCGACACTGGCGTAGTTGGCTTCAGCCTTGCCGGAGATTTCGATACCGAAGGCGGTGACGGAGTGGTCCATGGTGACGTGGCGCAGACCACCGGACAAGAAGGCGCTGGTGCTTTGCGTGACATCGTAGGACAGAGTGGCCATGGCGCCGACGGCGGTCATATCTGCCTCGCTGCCATCCACGACGATGCCAGCGGAGTCCGTGAAGCCGTCGCCGTCAATCCAGGCGCGCGATGCGAAGGCGCGGATGTCGAAAGACGCGCTGTCACCCAAGGCGGTTGAATATCCCACTGCGCCGTTGACCAGCATGCCGAATGAGTCCTGGTTCGCGGTGGAGCCGAAGATGTTGTTGGTCAACTCGGATTCACCCCAGTTTGCAGCCACCAATGCCGTGGCATAGAGGCCATTGCCCGGTGCGAAGCGGACATAGGCGCCGAGGCCTTTGCTTTCGGTATCAGACGTGCCCGTTTCAAAGCTGGAGGCTGAAGTGCTGAAGCTGCCGAAGCCACCGATGGCAACCTTGCCACAGGCATCCGGTGTTACGTCATAGTCGAGGCCGAAGGCACTGCCGGCGTTCCAGCCCTTGGTGGTGTTGGAGAACTTTGTGTCGGCGCCATCTGCGGCAACCCACGCCGTGGTGCGGCTGCCATCGCCGCAGAAGGCTGCACCAGACGCACCAGACTGGCCGTAGGAGTTCTGGGCCGCGATATCGCCAACCTGCCCTGCCGCACCACCACCCGACGGACCACCGGACGCACCAAGGCCGCCGCCAGCACCACCGAGCACACCTGCGGCACCCGACATGCGGGCCGCACCTGTGGACGGATCATCCATGTCGCCACCCGCAAAGCCGCCCATGGAATGTGCTGTGATGTTCGGGGCCCAACGGAGGTAAAGACCGCCATTGCCATCTTCCTGCAGAACAATCTTGACCGCAGCCGATGATGGATCGCCGGTGCCAAAAACATAGTTGCCTGAGGGTATCAGCGTCGGCAATCCGCCCAAGCCGGGATCGACCATGCCAGCCGTGGCGAGGCCCGTGCCCACGTCGATCAAGGCGATTGATCCCGACGTGGCAATCAGGCCGTTCTGGGTGGCGCGGTTGATGAAGTTCAGATTGACTGTCACAGCAGCGTCGCCATTGGCGGTGATGGCATAGATCGTGTCAGCGTCACCCAAGCCATAAGACGAGTGGTTGTCTGCGTAGGCAGGTGCCGCCGCGAAATCGACGTCCATGGAGAGGAAGCTGCCCGAGTCGTTTTGCAGGTCACCCACAGCCACGAGATCGTCCAGCGTGCCGGAAGCGTCGTAGCGCATGTTGATGACGCCGCCTGATTCGTTGGTCAGGTTTTCAAGCCCCACCACGTTGGTGAAGCCCTTGCGGACATTGATCAGTCCCGCATTGTTGACCGTATCGTTCACTGCCGCAAATGCGTTCAGCAGGCTGGGGTCCCAGGTGCCGCCAGCCTCGTTGTTGAAGGTCATGTTGATGCCAGCCGTCGTGAAACCGCCAATGATGACACCGCCAGCGAGGTTGTTGATGACGTTGTTGGTGCCGCCCTTGACGTAAACCGCAAGTGGCGAACCGGCAACGCCGGGAGCGCCTGAGTCAGCCGTGGTCTTGATGGTGCCACTGTTGTTGGTGGTGCCAAGGCCAGTGATGGTTGTGGTCACGTAGCCCCATGTTGTGCCGTCGATCAATGACGCTGCATCGATCGTGGTGTTGACTGCACCCGTGCCCAATGTGGTGACTTCGAGTGCGGCATTGCCTTTGACTGTGACACCTTTGATATCGACCGTGTTGCTGCCGTTCAGCGTGGTTGAAAGGATGCCCCAATCCGCCACGAGATTGCCTGTGACATTGCCGTTGGCGGTGACAGTGTTGGTGCCCGCCAAAGTATTGGCCGCCCATATGCCGGTGCTTGCCGCGATGACTTCCCCGGCATTGACGTTGACATTTCCGCCAAGTGCCCAGGCCGCAATGCCATCGGTGCCCGCATCAATGGTGCCCGCCGTGGTGTCAACCGTGTTGTCGCCGATGTTCGTGTAAGCGAACACGCCGACCAGCCCGGAATTCACATCCGCTGTCTTGATGTCAGAACCGCCGGCGTTGCTGCCAACAGTGTAGCCGAGAGAGGCATGGATCACGCCATCAAGCCCTGCGTCCACGGTGCCTGCGGTTGTGTCTATGCTGCCGTCGCCATCCCATGTGCGGCTCCATACACCAATGCCTACGGCGACCACATCCGCTGTTTTGATGACTGCGTTGCCCACACCTGCGAACACCCACCCCGCCACGCCGTTGGTTCCGGCGTCAACGGTACCAGCTGTTGTGTCGATGTTGTTGTTGCCGACATTGGTGTAGGCGAACACGCCGACAGCACCTGCATCAACGTCGCCTGTGATGATCGTTGAATTTCCAAGGTTGCTGCCGACAGTATAACCGAGTGACGCATGAATGACGCCGTCCAGTCCGGACGTGACCTTGCCTGCGGTCGTGTCAATACCGCTGTCACCATTAAATGAGCGGGACCAGACGCCAATGCCAGCCGCATCCACATCAGCTGTTTTGATGTCGACGGCACCAGAGCCTGCGAACACCCAACCCGCAACACCGTTGGTGCCTGCATCGACTGAACCCGCCGTGGTGTCGATGGAATTGTTGCCGCTCAATGTGTAGCCGAACACGCCAACCAATCCTGCTTCGACATCGCCTGTCTTGATGTCGAGGGAACCCGTTCCAGTGTTGCCAGCGGAGTAGCCGCCCCAGCTGTGGGCGATGCCATCGCCGCCAGCTGTGACCTTGCCGCTGGTTGTGTCTATCGATGTGTTGCCGTTGACGGCAGCTGTAAATACGCCTTCGATACCCGCAGTGATGGGGCCGACGTTATGAATATCAATGTTGGCATCTCCCAGTACTGGAACCCAGATGCCGTTGCCTGCAGTGGAGGTAATGCCTGCGAAGTCCTTGATGGTGACGGTTCCCGCCGGGTCCACCCATGTGTCCACATAGATGCCAGACAAAAATGACGAAACAACGCCTGTTCCGCCTCCGTCGATTGTCGTTTCGCCACGCGCATCGTCAACCAATATCCCGACGCCAGCTGTGCTGCGTGTGAGCGCAGACGACGTGATGTTGATCGCGTCCTTGTCTGTGAAGTCGAGGAAATTGATAACCCAAATGCTGTTGCCGAGAGCCTCCACATTCTGTGATGCGTCAACATCAATCTCGCCGTTGGCGCGCGCACCCAGCGCATAGCCGAGGCCAAAGCCAATCAGGTTGTCCAACGCCATCGTATCGACATCGACTTCAACTTTTTGTTCAAGGATGTTGCCTGCATCCATATACAGTGGCGAGAAGTTGAAAAACTGTCCTCCCACGCCGTCAAAAAGAATGTCGTTGGCATTGGCCGTTGCCATCGTCAAAGAAAGGGCTGCGGTTGAGGCCGCCAAAAGCAGCGTCGATTTGCGCAAGTTGCGACCGTGCACCAAACTGGAATTCGCCATGGATAGAGCCCCCAAAATCAGATCTGCTGTTTCTGCTGTTTCTGCTGATTTTTTAACCAGCTGTTAACCCCATTTGGTATCTAGCTGGAAACAACGAGTCAACTTCGACACCGTGTGAAAAACCAAAGCGCATTGAATTTGTCTGGAGAAATCGATTTTTTGCGTCTGTAACTGTATTTATTCACTTTTACCGCGTGCAATTTCATTTTACAGGACATGACTTTGACGGTCAAAATCTCAGGCGCTTTGAAGAAAGGTGAGCCGTACATTCGCGCTGTCAATCTTTTGGGGGCAGAGGCATTTTTCGCAGCTCAAGGCTGCGACTATCATGCGCTGCTGGACGAAGTCGGGATTGCCGGAAATGCGCTGCAGGAACTCGACAGCCTGATGTCATTCAGGGCGTTTGTCACCCTTATAGAAACGGGTGCCGCCAGAAGCGGAAACCCAAATTTCGGACTTCAACTTTCGCAGTCGTTAGCACCAGACTATCTCGCCATGGGGCCGTCAATCCTGATGGCCAATTTCACCAGAAACGTCAGCGAATGGGCGACGAAGTCACTGCGCTACTGGTCCTACCATACCAACGGATTCGCGATGAAACTGCATGCGCCACCAGATGCGGATGAAGCCGTGCTGCGTTTTCATTTCAACGCATTGGCAGTGCCTGCGCGGCACTTTGTGGAATGCACCGTGGCGAATACCATCGGCATTGTGCGCACCATCAGCGGAGAACCCGATGAAAATCCTTCGCGCGTCTGTTTCAACTTCAGGCGGCCAAATCAAGTTTCATTGCACGAAGACGTTTTCCGTTGCCCAGTTGAGTTCGGCGGTGAAAACATAGAGGTGAGGTTTTCCAAGCGCTATCTGGATTTCCCCACCAAGGGCAGTCTCAGGCTGTTGCAACCTTTGATGATGATTTACATCGAAGAGCGGATCCGCCGCATGCAGATTTTTGACCACAGCGCGACCGCCACGGTTGCACTGGCAATACCCACCATTCTGGGCTCTGGCAATTGTACGGTTGATACCGTCGCGCAGTCCCTGGGCATGAAGGTCAAGGCGCTGCAGCGGCAGCTCGAAAGCGAGCAAACCAGTTTCTCTGCCGTTTTGGAGAATGTGCGCGAAACCATGGCGCGGCATTTGCTGACAGAAAGCGAAGCGCCGGTTTCACGCGTGGCGGGTTTGCTGGAATACGCCAGCACGCCGCCATTTTCGATGGCCTTCAGACGCTGGACGGGACAGACCCCGCTCGAATACCGCAAGCGCAGCCGCAGGAGTGAGAGTGGTTCCAGGTTGGTCTGAACCATCACTAACCAAGAAAAATACGTCATAGCCCGCTTGTAACATGATTTTGTGGTATTGTTTGTCCTGTCTCGCAAGAGGCGCGCGGGACCGGACGGCCGTCCGGTCCCG
>JANPCE010000006.1:0-30667 GCA_031430795.1 Hyphomicrobiales bacterium | reverse complement strand
GGCGAAGCCGGGGGAGAGGTCCCTTGGCCATACGCGATTGCCTTGGCGAAAAGGTTTTCCTACTGACAAGCCTCAGCTTTCAACACCTCCAACTTGTTCAACTTCCCCGCCAGCGCGTAAGGGCCGTAATCCAGCAATAGATCTATCGAAATCCCGTTTTCCAACATGTTGAAACTGGCTTGATAAATCGGTGGATCGTCACCATTTGCGCCTGCAGCGTAATAGCTGACGGTGACGGGCCAGTAGGCCATTTGACCCAAACTTTTCACCGAATCATTCGACGCGGCATCTTTCAGGGTGTCGGCACTCTTTTTTGCGCCGATAAAGCCAATCGCTTTCATCGACTTCTCGGCGTCTGAACCTTCGTAGACAAGCGCTTCATAGCGCGTCTCGTTCTTCATCGCCGCATCGACGAGGTATTTCTGGAACTCTGTCGGGAAAATGGCCTTGGCGTCAGTCTCGAAGTTTTTCGCGCCCGTGCCGCCTGTCATCTCACCAACACCCGCAACACCTGCCTTGGATTTCCGCACTTTGACCGTGCTTTCATTTTCCAGATTTGCATTGGAGAATTGCTTTTGCCGCAAATCCAGTTCCAGCCCGTCGCCACTTTCGTAGGATGTGAGCTGCGTGTCCGTGACATTGGACTGGCCCTCTGCCTGCACATAGCGGTTGGCGATGCGGTAGCTCACGGCATAGCCTTCGCAGTCTGATCCCGTGATTTCGTAGGCAAGTTTGCCACTGATCTGCGAAAAGCCTGAACCATCGTCCACCCGGGCCGCTTCCAGGGTGTAAAACGCGCGGTGTGGAGCCAGTTGCGCGGCCAAAACAGTGTTCATGCTGGCAGACAAGGCTGCGATGCTGCAAATCCATCTGGTCAAGTGGGCACGAGTCATGGTCAAAAGCCTTTTTCGGTTTGGAGCAAGATAACATGAAGCATGGCGGCAAAAGGGCTAAAATTCTCGTAACGCGGAAATTACCTGAAGCAGCCGAATTGGCCATCATGGAAGCCTTCGACGCCCGCCTGAAAGCGGCTGACTCGGGCTATTCGGCGGATGAGCTTGTGGCCAAGGCAGAGGGTATGGATGGCTTGATCATCGCGTCCATGGATAAATTTGGCGCGGAAGTGCTCAGCCGCCTGCCCGCTTCCGTCAAAATCATCGCAACCGTGTCCGTTGGCCATGAGCATATCGATCTGAGAGCGGCAACGATGCACGGCATCACTGTCACCAACACACCTGACGTTTTGACTGACGCCACCGCCGACATCGCTCTCCTGCTCATGCTGGGTGCAGCGCGTGGGGCCCATTGGGGCGACCGCATGGTGAGAGAAAACCGCTGGCCCCAGCCTTCAATCGTCAAACCCTGGGGACATGATTTTTCGGGTCAGCGACTGGGCATTGTCGGCATGGGACGCATTGGTGCAGCCGTCGGCCAGCGCGCCAAAGCCTTCAACATGGCGTTGCACTATCACAATCGGCGTCCATCCCCCGATGCGGACACATTGGGTGCCACTTTCCATGCCAATTTGGACGACATGTTGCCCCATTGCGATTTCCTCTCCATCAATTGCCCGATGACAGTGGAAACCAGAGGTTTGGTGAATGCCCGCGTGTTGTCGTTGCTGCCCAAGGGTGCCATCGTTGTGAATACAGCCCGTGGCGGCATTGTTGTGGACGATGACTTGATCGCCGCACTGAAATCCGGCCATATTGCAGCCGCTGGCCTCGATGTTTTCAACAACGAACCCAATCTCGATCCCCGCTACCGTGATCTCGAAAATGTTTTCCTGTTGCCACATCTCGGCAGCGCCACACCACGTACCCGTACCAACATGGCATTGCGGGCGCTCGACAACGTTAAAGCATATTTTGCCGGGCAGACTCCGCCCGACAAGATCAATTAGGATGCCCCATGAACAGCATTGACAACCGCCTCGCGGAACTTGGTATTGTACTGCCCGACGTGGCAACGCCCGTGGCCAATTATTTGCCCTATGTGCGATCAGGAAACCTGATCTTTACAGCAGGCCAATTGCCGATGAAGGATGGCAGGTTGATGCTGACGGGCTTGCTGGGCGATGGCGTGACAATCGAACAGGGCAATGCTTGCGCCCGTCAATGCGCCATCAACATTCTCGCCACCGCCAGGGCGGTGACAGGTGATCTTGGCAAGGTGAAACGCGTGGTTAAGCTGGTTGGCTTTGTCGCATGTGGTGCCAGCTTCACTGACCAACCCAAAGTGATCAACGGTGCGTCCGATTTGTTTGTTGAAGTCTTCGGCGAAGCGGGCCGCCACGCCCGTTCTGCTGTGGGTGTTTCTGCCTTGCCACTCAATGCGCCGGTCGAAGTCGAAGCCGTGATCGAGATTGAAGACTGATGCGCTTTACGCCGCAAATGCGACAGCTGGCGTGGCTGGTGGAACGCCCGATCGCGCACCGTGGCTTGCATGACGCGGTAAAGGGCGTCATTGAAAATACGCAGAGTGCATTTGACGGCGCGATCAAAGGAAACTACGCAATCGAATGCGATCTCCAGATTACTGTTGATGGTGAAGCCATTGTCTTTCACGACGAAACATTGGATCGTCTGACCGACACAAGCGGGCGGGTCAACCGACACACAGTCCGGCAGCTGCAAAAAATCTGCATTGTCAACAACATGCACCGCATGCAGACATTGTCCGAATTGTTGGAACAGGTGAACGGCAAGGTGCCACTGGTGATTGAACTCAAATCCCACTGGAATGGCGACGTAAGCCTCGCCGAACGCGCACTCAAGGTTCTGGAATCCTATGCGGGACCCTACGCTCTCATGTCTTTTGATCCTGATCTGGTGGCAGCTGTGGCAGAACTTTCACCCCACACCATTCGCGGTATCACGGCGGACCGGGCGACTGACCCCTACTACAACATTCTCTCCGTCGAACGCCGAGTGGCCTTGCGCAACTTCACACACCTCCACCGCACCCGCCCGCATTTCGTAAGCTTTCAATTCCGCGAATTGCCTTTTGCACCCGTGCAACAAATCCGAAACCTCGGTCACCCCGTCATCACCTGGACCGTTCGGAACAAGACCGAAGAATCGCAGGCGCGGCGCCATTCGGATCAGGTGACGTTTGAAGGTTATGCCGCCTGATGCGCAGTGTCGCCAGCGTCGGCGAAATTCCGGCAGCCACATGGGACGCGCTCGCCAATCCGCCCGGTCAACCTTGCAATCCATTGGTCTCCCACGCTTTCCTTGCCGCAGTCGAATCCTCGGGCAGCGCCAACGACAAAACCGGCTGGGCCGGTTCGCATTTGGTAATGGAGTCTGGTGGCCAGATCACCGGCATCGCCCCCTGCTATATCAAATCCCATTCACAAGGCGAATACGTCTTCGACCATTCTTTCGCAGATGCCTATCAACGCGCGGGCGGGCGCTATTATCCCAAGTTGCAATGTTCCGTGCCTTTCTCACCCGTCACTGGCCCACGGCTGTTTGCTGCGACAGCTGAAGCGCGCAACCAACTCCTGCACGGTTTGCAAGCCTTGACGCGTGAAACCAAAGCCTCATCCGCCCACGTGACCTTCCTGCCGGAGCGGGATTGGCAATCGGCACCCGAAGCCTGGCTGAAACGCCAGGACATCCAGTTCCACTGGTTCAACAATGGCTATGGCTCCTATGCGGATTTCCTCGCCACACTTTCATCATCCAAGCGCAAGAACCTGCGCAAGGAACGCGAAGCCGTTGTGGCGCGCGGCATCACGTTTGACATGCTGACAGGCGATGACATCAAGCCCCGCCACTGGGACCATTTCTTCGCTTTCTACATGGATACCGGACAGCGCAAATGGGGCAGGCCCTACCTCACCCGCGCATTTTTTACCCTCATCCACGAGTCCATGCGCCAACACATTTTATTGGTGATGGCCAAGCGTGACGGGAAGATCATTGCGGGTGCCCTCAACTTTATCGGCGGAGACCGCCTCTTCGGCCGCAATTGGGGTTGCAGCGAAGACCACCCCTTCCTGCATTTCGAAACCTGCTACTACCGCGCCATCGATTTCGCCATTGAACACAAACTTGCGGTGGTCGAAGCTGGGGCTCAGGGCGAACACAAGCTGGCACGCGGCTACATGCCCGTGAAAACCTATTCACTCCACCACTTCGCCCACCCCGGCTTGGCGCGCGCTGTTGCCGAGTATTTGGAGCAAGAACGCCGCGCCATCGATGCGGGACAAGAGGAACTGGCTGAGCACGCGCCGTTCCGGAAAGTGGAACGGGACACATGAACGCGACCTACGACGCCAACAACATCTTCGCCAAAATCCTGCGCGGCGAAATCCCGTGTCATAAAATCCACGAGGACGACCACACACTCGCCTTCATGGACGTCATGCCGCAAGTTGAAGGCCACTGTCTGGTGGTGCCGAAAGCCCCGTCACGCGGCCTGTTGGACGCAGACCCCACCACGCTCGCACATGTCATGGCCACGGTGCAGAAAGTCGCCCGCGCCGCTGTCAAGGCCATGGATGCAGATGGTTTCCAGATCAGGCAATACAATGAAGCGGCAGGTGGGCAGACGGTGTTTCATCTGCATGTGCATGTGTTGCCGATGAAAGACGGTGTGGTGTTGAAACCGCATACCGGACAGATGGCAGATCATGCGATGTTGGCAGGCCAAGCCAGCTTGATCGCAAGTCTGCTGTGAGCAGAGCGCAGTTCCGGGTCAGTTTGAAAAATCCGGGTTTTTCGTCATCCTCCGCTTCATGCGGAGGACCCATGGGTGGCCCGCATGAAGCGGACCATGACGATTTTTGGGTTATTGATCTTTCTAACGAACCCGGAACCCTTTTTCTGGAAAACTACTTCACCTTCACCTTCCGCACTTTCTTCTTTGCACCCGCAGCCTTCTCCACTTCGGGCCCCTTTGCCCGCGTCAGTGCTTTCCGCTCTGGCGGTTTTGGAAGGGATCGCTCTTCGTCGCGGCCAAGGAACGTCAAATCCAACTTATCACCCTTCATCAGGATGCGCACGGTGCCGCCTTTTGTGAGTTTGCCGAACAGAACTTCCTCGGCCAATGGCTTTTTCACATGTTCCTGGATGACACGTGACAAAGGCCGTGCGCCCATCTGTTGGTCATACCCCGTCTTGGCCAGCCAGTCCGCTGCTTCGGGTGAGATTTCGATATTGATCTGGCGTTCGGCAAGTTGTGCTTCGAGTTGCAGAACAAATTTTTCCACCACTTTGCGGATCATGTCTGGCTGTAAATGTCCAAAGTTTACAATGGCATCCAGCCGGTTTCTGAACTCCGGAGTGAACATGCGGGTGATGGCTTCATTGTCCTCGGATACGCGCACTGAGGCACCAAAGCCGATGGCCGCCTTGGCCAGATCAGCGGCACCGGCATTCGTCGTCATGATCAAGATGACGTTGCGGAACTCAACACTCTTGCCATTGTGGTCCGTCAGTTTCCCATGGTCCATCACCTGCAACAGAATGTTGAACAGGTCGGGATGCGCTTTTTCGATCTCGTCAAGCAGCAACACACAATAGGGATTTTGGTCGATGCCATCCGTCAACAAGCCACCCTGGTCAAAGCCCACATATCC
This sequence comes from Hyphomicrobiales bacterium, assembly GCA_031430795.1. Classification (GTDB taxonomy): domain Bacteria; phylum Pseudomonadota; class Alphaproteobacteria; order Rhizobiales; family Aestuariivirgaceae; genus Aestuariivirga. The sequence goes on along the minus strand of JANPCE010000006.1, from coordinate 25,077 downwards.
CGGCGGCGCGCCGATCAGGCGCGACACCGTGTGACGTTCCATGTATTCCGACATGTCAAAGCGCAGGAACTTCACACCCAGAACTTCCGCCAAGCGCTTCGCCACTTCAGTTTTGCCTACACCTGTGGGCCCGGCAAACATATAACTGCCGATGGGCTTTTCAGGTTCACGCAAACCTGCCCGCGCCAGCTTGATGGCAGAGGCCACCTGCTCAATTGCCTTGTCCTGGCCAAACACCAGACGCTTCAATTCCTTCTCAATGTTGCGGAGTACTTCAGCGTCATCCCGGTTCACGGTCTTCGCAGGAATGCGCGCCATGGTGGCGATGGTGGCTTCGATCTGTTCTACGCCAATCAGCCTGTTTCGCTTATCCTCCGGCACCAGCATCAACGCGGCACCCGACTCGTCAATCACGTCTATCGCTTTGTCCGGCAATTTGCGGTCACTCATGTAACGGGCCGAAAGCTGCACCGCCTGTTCAATCGCATCATCCGTGTACTGAACCTTGTGGAATTCCTCATAATAGGGTTTCAACCCCTTGAGGATGGCAATGGCGTCCGGCAGCGACGGCTCGTTCACGTCAATCTTCTGGAAGCGCCGCACCAGTGCGCGGTCTTTCTCAAAATACTGGCGGTATTCCTTGTAGGTGGTGGAGCCGATGCAACGCATCGTGCCGGCCGCCAATGCCGGCTTCAAAAGATTGGACGCATCCATGGAACCACCAGACGTGGCCCCTGCCCCGATGATGGTGTGGATTTCATCGATGAACATGATGGCACCGGGCTTCGCCTCGATCTCCTTCATCACGGCTTTCAAGCGTTCTTCAAAATCACCGCGGTAACGTGTGCCCGCGAGCAATGCGCCCATGTCCAGCTGATAGACCGTGCAGCCCTTTAAAACATCAGGCACTTCGTCTTTCACGATCTTGCGCGCCAGCCCTTCCGCAATCGCAGTTTTGCCCACACCGGGATCACCCACATAAAGCGGGTTGTTCTTGGTGCGGCGGCACAGGATCTGGATGGTGCGGTTGACTTCCGCCCCGCGGCCAATCAGCGGATCGATTTTGCCGTTCTCGGCCTTTTTGTTGAGGTCGGTGCAATAGGCTTCAAGGGCGCTCTGCTCCTGCTGCTTCTTTTTCGAACCACCGGCACCTTGCGCCGCACCGCCATGGTCGTCCTCGTGGTGCTCTTCATCCACGCCACGCACGGCACGCGACTCCGACTGGCCGGGGCGCTTGGCGATGCCGTGGGAAATGTAATTCACCGCGTCATAACGCGTCATGTCCTGCTCCTGCAGGAAAAACGCGGCGTGGCTTTCACGTTCCGCGAAAATGGCAACCAGCACATTGGCACCCGTCACTTCCTCGCGGCCCGAAGACTGCACATGGATGACGGCGCGCTGGATCACACGCTGGAAACCCGCCGTCGGCTTTGCCTCACGCGCGGCATCAGAAACCAGGTTCGACAATTCATTGTCGACATAGTCAGTCAAGTCTTCGCGCAGCTCATCCATGTCAACGCCGCAAGCCTTGAGCACGGCAATCGCATCCTTGTCCTCTGTCAGTGACAAAAGCAAATGCTCAAGCGTGGCATACTCTTGCCGCCGCTCTGCCGCGAATGACAACGCCCGATGCAAGGCCTTTTCTAGACTGCGGGAAAATGTAGGCACAAACGCGCTCCTTCAACAATCAAACTGTTCCGTCAAAACAATATAGGACGAATTTTGGGCTTTGCGAGGGGGAAAGCGCTTATTCTTTTTCAAGCGTGCATTGCAGGGGTTGGCCGTTCTGTTTGGCGAAATCCATCACCTGCGTCACTTTGGTTTCCGCAACTTCAAACGTGTACACGCCACACACACCGACACCTTTCTGGTGCACATGCATCATGATGGCATAGGCGTCCTCGCGCCCCTTGCCAAAGAATTGCTCGAGCACGAGGATGACGAATTCCATCGGCGTGTAGTCATCATTCAAAAGCAGTACTTTGTAGCGTGACGGCTTTTTGACTTTGGGGACCACACGGGTGAGCACCCGCGTGTCGTTGTCGTCGTCTGTCCGGGAAGGGGATTTTGCCATGACTGCTATATAGGATACCAACCTGTACTTTGTGAACCCCGCCCGTAAACCAGCTGTTCACCACAAAACCGCATTCGCCCCCTTCAAATCGGCAAAAACCCCCTCATCAACACTTTGGATGTTTCAATTTGATTCGATTTTGTATAGTGTTTGGTCTGTAAGTACTGGGGTTCGTGGCTGAGGTGTATTATGTCCGAGCAAGAGTTGAGTCGTGTTTGTAAATGGGTGAGGGGCGGCGCGCAGCTTTTCATCGGAAGTGACCCCATGGGGCGGCGCAAAATCAAGATTGTCCGTGGCCCCTTTGGTTTCTTGACCCGGCGTTACAGCTGCTCGGATGGCGAAGTTGAAAAGCTTCGCGGCATGCTGAAAATGGACTTTGTCGACGCGGCTTAAAAATCAGTAACAACACTTGTTTCTTTTGATTGCCTCGTCTGGTTTGGGACGACCCCGAGACTTGGGGTGACAATCAAAAGCAACAAGAATGTTGAATGGAATTCTACCAGCCGCGTGGCAAGGTTATACGCATGCCGCCCTGCGCGTCATGACAGGCTTGCTGTTTACGGCACACGGCACGACCAAGCTCTTCAAATTTCCGCTGACAGAATTTTTCAAGGATGGCGTACCATTTGCATCATTCATGGGTGTGACTGGTTTGCTTGAACTCGTCGGCGGAATTCTGATCATCGTCGGACTTTTCACACGCACGACAGCATTCGTGCTGGCCGACATGATGGCGGTTGCCTATTTCATGGCCCATGCCGCACAGGGCTTTCACCCGATTGTTAATGGTGGCGAGCTGGCCATCATGTTGTGTTTCGTATTCCTGTGGCTCGCCACGGCAGGTGCAGGCCCTTTCAGCTTGGATGCAAACCGCAAGGCGGCAAGACAAAACGCAGTGTTTTTTGTGACAGAATTTACACCTCCACCCCGCAATGGCCCGCCTCAGGGCCACTATATGCACACATCTTTTTTGATCATGTTCTTGCAAGAGCAAAACTCCGGTTTTCCCACAAAAACCGTCATCCCGGCGAAGGCCGGGACCAGGCTTTTTACGCGCGCCGCCTTGGGTTAGCCTCGTCCCGGCCTTCGCCGGGATGACGGGATGACGGGATGACGGGATGACGGGATGACGGGATGGGGGTGCAACCGCTGCTGCGATAAAGCTAGAACCGCTCTCACTTTCGCGCACGTCTGTCCCGCATGTGCAGAAGAATCTTGTGACGTTGCAACTGTGGCTTGGTTCATTCCGCCTGCGGAATCAGCGCACACCATTTGCTGCGGGGTTTAAGGAATGGGATGCGGCCTACGATGTCTGACAACGAAATTTCCCTCATTTGTCTGTGGGTCCATCGTGGTGCGAAACTTCTTGTAGGCAGCAACCATAGCGGCCACCGCAAAATCAAAGTGGTGCGAGGCCCCTTTGGCCTGATGACAAAACGCTTCAAATGCAGTGAAATCGATGTGCAACGCCTGAGGAGGCGTCTGTCGTTGTACAATCCTACAACCGCTTGATCGATCAGGGCTTGATTTTTGCAGACCTGATCTGACTCCAATGCTCCAGCCGCTTCCCAACCTCGCGTTCAAAACCCCGGTCCACCGGCTTGTAGAATTGCAACCGTCCGATCTCTGTCGGAAAGTAATTCTGGCCCGAAAATGCATCTGGCTCACTATGGTCATATTGGTAGCCCGAACCATACTCCTGCTCTTTCATCATCCGCGTCGGCGCGTTGAGAATGATTTTGGGTGGCATCAGTGAACCTGTTTCCCTGGCCTTCGCCATGGCGGCTTTGTAGGCGTTGTAGACGGCGTTGGATTTGGGTGCGGTGGCAATGTAAACCGTAGCCTGCGCCAATGCCAGCTCACCTTCGGGCGATCCCAGAAAATCAAAAGCATCCTTCGCCGCCAGCGCTTGTTTTACAGCTTCTGGATCAGCAAGGCCCACATCTTCAATCGCCATGCGCACAAGCCGCCGCGCCAGAAACAGCGGGTCTTCTCCGGCAACTAACATGCGCGCCAGATAGTACAATGCTGCATCGGGATCAGACCCGCGCACGGATTTGTGCAAGGCAGAGATCAGATTGTAATGCCCGTCCGCCGCCTTGTCATAAAGCGGCAAGCGTTTGGATACGGCCTTTGCCAATCCTGCTTCATCGAGTGCGACACGCCCCTCCGGCACAGTGGCGAAGATTTCTTCCGTCAGATTGAGCAGATATCGTCCATCACCATCGGCCAACCCAATCAGAGCTTCACGCGCTTCCGCAGTCACGGGCAAGGCCCGTCGCTCGTTCATCTCAGCGCGTTTCAGCAAACCGTCCAATGCCTCTGCATCAAGCCTGTTGAGCACCAAGACCTGACACCGGGACAACAAAGCACCATTGAGTTCAAACGATGGATTTTCTGTCGTGGCACCCACCAGCGTGATGGTGCCATTTTCGACATAGGGCAGAAAACTGTCTTGCTGCGATTTGTTGAAACGGTGGATTTCATCCACAAACAGTAAAGTCGAACGCCCCTGCTCGCGCCGCATCCGCGCCTGTTCAAAAGCCTTTTTTAAATCGGCAACGCCTGAAAAGACAGCACTCATCTGCTCGAACAACAGTCCTGTTTCGCCCGCCAGCAAACGCGAAAGTGTTGTCTTTCCCGTACCCGGGGGACCCCAAAAAATGATCGACGGAATACGCCCTGACGCCAGCATGCGCGTCAGTGTTCCGTCTTCCCCGACAAGATGGTCTTGCCCCACGACTTCCGACAGCCGTTTTGGCCGCAAGCGGTCTGCGAGGGGCCTTGGCCCCTCTTCCGCAGCCTTGTCAAACAGCCCGCTCATCCCCGCAATTGCAGCTCGAGTTTGCGACCTTTGCGGATCAGCAAGATGCCCCAGCGCCGGGTCATCACACTGACAATCTCGCGCAGACCTTGAACCGACTTCACTTGCGTCGCATTGACATCAACGATGATGTCACCTTTTTGGAAATATCGCACGGCAGGCGCATCGCCCGCCGAAACGACAACAACCCCTTTCAGATCAGACGCAACACCAACATCCTCCGCCACGGCCGGCGAAAGATTGGCCACCACCATGCCTGAAAACGGCGACTGTCCATCAATCGGTGTTTCATCCCGCGGCACTGTCTCGGGAGCGGCCACAAGTTTCAGCCGTGCCTCAAAACTCTCATCACCGCGCCGGTATTCGATCATCCGCGTTTCACCGATGGGAACTGTGCCGACACGAAATCCAAACTCGCGCGACCCTTCAACAAGCTTGCCATCAATCCCAACAATCACATCGCCCCGCTTCAAACCAGCCTCGGCCAATGGGCTTTCTGGGTGAAGTTTGATGATCAATGTGCCCTCGGGCCGCGCCATGCCCAGGCTTTCGGCAATGTCGGGTGTGACATCCTGCAAATCAACACCCAGCCATGGCCGCCGGATGCGTGTGCTGCCGCCTTCTGCGGATTGAACAACAACTTTCACCATGTTGGAGGGAATCGAAAAGCCGATGCCGATGGAGCCACCTGAGCGGGAATAGATCGCGGTGTTGATGCCAACAAGTTGGCCCTTCATGTCCACCAACGCGCCGCCGGAATTGCCGGGATTGATGGCAGCATCCGTCTGGATAAAGAACTGGTAGTCGGTAATGCCAACTTGTGTGCGGGCGAGTGCTGAAACGATGCCGCTTGTTACGGTCTGGCCGACACCGAACGGATTGCCAATGGCCAGGACCAGGTCGCCGACTTCAAGATTGTCTGAGTCCGCAAATTTCAGACTGGCGAAATCCTCATCGCCACCATCGATCTTCAGCACCGCCAAGTCTGTCCGCTCATCCGCCAGCAACAGCTTGGCCTCAAACTCGCGCCGATCTGCCAGCACAACGTGGATGTCCACACCGTCCTTGATGACATGGTTGTTGGTGACGATATAGCCGCGTGGATCAACGATGACACCGGAACCGAGCGAGTTTGCCACACGTTCACGTGGTCTCCCAAAGCCGCCGTCCTCACCAAAAAAGCGGCGGAAAAACGGATCGGCCATCAAGCCGGAGTCCCGCTGCTTCTCAATCCGCTTGGCGTAGACGTTGACCACAGCGGACGACGTGCGCTTCACAATGGGTGCAAACGAAAGCTGCACCTCCGCCATGGAAGCAGGCACCTGGTCTTGCGCCAAGGCGCGGACAGGCAAAATGAGGAGCAATATAGCCAGAAAAATGTGTCGCATGAATCTCGTCCCGATTGAGCCTGTCTATCTGCGGTCTAGTTTTGTTGACAAGATGACGGCGGTTTCGATTTCCTGTACACCCGGCACCACACCCACCCGGTCAATCAGCGCATCCATGTCCTCAGCCGAAGCGGTTTTGACGATAGCCACCAGATCATACTTTCCGCTGACCGTGTACAGCACTTCAACCTGAGGCAGTTTCCCCACAATTTTGGCCACATCGATTTGCCGACGCGGCTCAACCGCCAGCGTCAACAAGGCGGAAATACCGGTGTTTTTGGCCTGCGCGCCTAGTTTGACGGCATAGCCCGAAATCGCACCGCTGCTTTCCAGCTTTTTGAGCCGATCCTGCACCGTTGTGCGCGACAGGCCCAGCTTGCGCGCCAGAGACGCCACGGGTTCCCGCGCGTTCACCCTGAGCAGTGAGATCAGTTCTTCGTCTCTGTCGGTCATCCGCAAATCGCCGTCCTTTCCGGCAATATGACGGATCATCCGGCCATTTGCAACACATCGCCGTCTTTCATCCGTCGCAGCGTGAAAAGATAATATTAAGCGACTCAGGCCAGCACTGGGACAAGGAGAACAGCCATGACCAACCGCGCCTTAAACATTGTGCAGCACCCCGCATCACTCAAGCCCCACGCAGATGCATTGGCCGTCAGCCGCAATCTGGCTCCTGAAGAAGCCATGTTCTGTTTCGCTCCAGCCGAACTCAAAGCCCGTGCGCGTGAGTTCATTGATTCATTTCCCGGCCATGTGTCCTATGCCGTGAAGTGCAACTCATCCCATGAGGTGCTGTCCACACTCGCAGACGCTGGCATCAAGATTTGGGATGTTGCGTCGACCCACGAAATGGCAGCCGTGCACAAAGCCCAGCCCGGGGCGAAATTTCACTATCATAACCCCGTAAAGTCCCGCCGCGAAATCGCCGATGCCTACAACGTTTACGGTTGCCGCCGCTTCGCGGTGGATTGCCGCGAAGAGTTGCAGAAAGTCATCGATGTCGTCGGCGTCGATGCGTCTGTCGAAATCGCAGTCCGCTTTGTTCTCCCGCGTGACCGCGGCTCGTCAGCCCATGATTTTTCCACCAAATTTGGTGCGCCTGAGCACATCTGCGTCGAACTTCTGCAAAAAGCTGTCGCGGTTGGATATCTGCCTGTCCTGACATTTCACCCCGGTTCCCAAAGCAAAGAACCGCAAGTCTACGTCCGCCACATCGAAGCCGCAGCACGCATTGCTGCAGCGGGAGGTGTCACGGTGAAAGCACTCAACGTCGGCGGCGGTTTTCCCGCCAACTATGAATTCTCCACTGCTCCCGAACCCGACGTGTTCTTCCGCGCCATCGAAAATGCCACTGTCCGCGCCTTCGGTGAAACCCGCCCGGAACTGGAATGTGAACCTGGCCGTGGCATCGTCGCCACCTGCATGTCACTCTTGGTGCAAGTCAAACTTGTGTGCACCGACGGCGATGACATTTTCATCAATGACGGTGTTTACGGCGGCTTGATGGAAGTGATGCAGGCACCAGACCTGAAACCACCCCACCGCCTGATCCGCGATGGCAAGGAGCGCGAAGGTGTGACCAAGCCCTGGAAAGTCTTTGGCCCGACGTGCGATCCGCTGGATGTGCTTCCCCACAAGCTCGATTTGCCCCGCGACATCGCAGAAGGTGACTTCATCGAGTTCGGAACCCTTGGCGCTTACGGCCTTGCAACATCAACCCGCTTCAACGGCTATGGAGATCACCGCATTGTGGCGGTCGACAAAGTGTTGGAGATGTAACGGCGGCGGCTACCCCACCACCACCTTCGGCATACGGTCAATTTCAGCGGCCAACGTCACCAATCGCTTTTCAACCCGCTCGCCCATCAAGTCTTTGAGTTTGGTTGGCAACGACAACGTCAGCTGTTTGCCACCATCCAAGGTCAGGCCGATTTTTGGCAACATGCCGGGCATGGCCGCTGAAAGAATATAGGCGAGTCTGAACAGCGAACTCAACAAGTGGGCCCGCCGCATTTCCCCTTCGTCCAACAATGACGTGAGTTTGTCCGGCATGACTTCACCTTCGTAGCGGTAGAAAATCGTCAGCGCTAAAAACACGCGGCCAGCATGATCAAGACCGACAAAGGCCGCTTGCGAAATCATGCCAAGCGAGCGATCAGCGCGGTAGTCAGGATGCGCGCGCCAGCCAATGTCCGCCAGCAAACAGGCGGCATGCCGCAGCTTCCGCTCCGCATCGGTTTCGCCGAGTTTACCCTTGCCGAACAACTGGTCAGTCCAGTCACACAGTTCCAGTTCATGTTGCGGTGAGCGCGCATAGCGACGGGCAAAATCCCAACACGACGCCAGCAACGGATCAAGCGCCGATTTCTTCCGGGAAAGTTTGGCGTACAGCAGACCTTCTCTCACACCATAGACAGACGTCACAACTTCTTTCGGCATTCCAAGCTCGACAATACGCTCCAGCACAAGCGCACCATAGGGCAAGGTGGTCAGGCGTGATTTGGAAACATCTTTCACAGCCCGCAAGGCACCCGGCGTCAGCCGTGACACGGTTTCAGAAATGTCCCGTGCGTCCTGCCGCTGCATTGTATACTGGTGCAACACATGCAAAGGGTACTGTGTGTTGTTGAGGTGCAGCCGCGCAATGTTGCGCCAGGTTCCACCGACGGCATAAAAACTCCGCCCCTTCAGGCTTTCAAGAACTTTTGCCTTTTGCAGGTACTCATCGATGATTTCAAGCGCCTTGGCCATGGAGTCTGAAGACATGTCGATCAGCCGCAATGGTCCCAGCGGCAATGTCACTCCGTCAAACAACTGTCCGTCTTTGACATTGATGAGTTCCAGCGAGCCTCCGCCCAGATCACCCACAACGCCATCGGCCTCGGGAATGCTTGCGATGACACCGAGTGCGGCATAGCGCGCTTCTTCCTTGCCGGTGAGCACGTTGATGGCACACCCAAGGGCCTTTTCAGCCGCCGCGACAAAGCTTTTGCCATTGCTCGCTTCACGCGCCGCTGCCGTGGCCAGGGCAAAGGTCTCCACACATCTCATCTGCTTTGTCAGGGCACTGAAGCGTCGCATCGCCGCCAGGGCGCGCACCATGGCGGAATTTTCCAATTCGCCGGTAATGGCAATGCCTTTGCCCAGTCCGCACAGGATTTTTTCGTTGAACATGGGATAAGGTGATCGACGCAGGCCGTCATAGACGACGAGACGCACAGAATTCGACCCGATGTCAATAACCGCGACAGGCCTGTGCTTGGGCGGCTCTGTTCGAAACCCCTTGTGCCAACTCACTTTGCCTTGCTTCCTTTGCGTCTGGGGACCTTGATTTGTGGCGGCACATTACCCGTGATTGCCTTGCCGCGTCCAGAAAGCGAAGGGTTGTTCATGAAATATGCGTGCGCATTGAAAGGCTCGTCTCCGGCCGCGGGTACAACGCGCCGGGCCGTGCCATCCGATAGCAACTCCCAGCTCTGTTGGTTGTCGCGGATGTTGGCCACCATGATCTGGTCCAGAACCTGGTCATGCACCGTGGGATTTTCGATGGGAATCAGTGTTTCCACGCGCCGTTGCAGATTGCGCTGCATCCAGTCCGCTGAGCCGATGTAGACCCGCGCCCCGGGATGCGGCAATGCCGCGCCGTTGCCAAAACAAACGATGCGGGAATGTTCAAGAAATCGCCCGATAATGCTCTTGACCCGGATATTGTCCGAAAGGCCTGGCACACTTGGCCGCAAACAGGAAATGCCACGCACGATCAAATCAATTTTCACACCCGCCTGTGAAGCCCGATACAGTGCGTCAATCACATCGGGATCGACCAGTGAATTCATCTTGGCCCAGATCTGTCCCGGCCTTCCCGCTTTCACATGTTCAACTTCTTCTTCTATGTGTTGCAAAAGGCGTGGCTTGAGATCAATCGGTGAAAGTGAAATCCGTTCAAGCACCTCGGGCTTGACGTTGCTCGAGATGAAGTTGAACAGCCGTGCCGCATCGCGCGCAAGTGCCGGGTCGCAGGTGAAGAAGGAAAGATCGGTGTAGATTTTCGCCGTGATGGGGTGGTAGTTTCCGGTCCCAAAATGCACATAGGTGCGCATGCCGCCGCCTTCACGCCGCACCACCATGGACACCTTGGCATGGGTTTTGAGAGCGAGGAATCCAAAAACAACCTGCACCCCTGCCCGTTCCAGGTCACGCGCCCACTGGATATTGGCTTCTTCGTCAAAACGCGCCTTCAGCTCCACCAATGCCATCACGGACTTGCCGGCCTCCGCCGCCTTTGCCAGGGCGGCCACAACAGGCGAATTGCGCGAGGTGCGGTAAAGCGTCTGCTTGATGGCCACCACATCCGGGTCCATCGCCGCTTGGCGGATGAACTGCACCACCACGTCAAACGACTCATATGGGTGATGCACCACAAAATCCTTCTGGCGCACGGCTGCGAAAATATCGCCCGCATGGTCACGCACGCGCTCCGGGAAACGAGCCACGAAAGGCTTGAACTTCAGGTCAGGCCTTTCATCAAGGATGAGCTGTTCCGTGTCGGCATAACCCACCAGCCCTTGCGCGCTGACCACAATGTCACTTGGCACATCAAGCTCGGCGATGATGAAACTGGCCAGTGACGCGGGCATTTCGGCATCGACTTCCATGCGGATGACGATGCCGCGGCGTCTGAGTTTCAACGCGGTTTCAAACACCCGCACCAGGTCTTCGGCTTCTTCTTCAATTTCAAGGTCACTGTCGCGTATCACGCGGAACAGGCCCTTTCCCGCAACATCATAACCCGGAAACAACCGGGGCAAATACTGCGCCAGCATGGCTTCCATGGGGATGAACCGGACATCAGCTCCCGGCAAGCGGACAAAGCGCTCCAGCAACGCCGGGAGAGGCAGCAGGGCCCGCATCACGTCCCTGCTGTTGCGGTTCACCAACTCGCAAGCCAGCACAAATCCGCGGTTGGGCACGAACGGAAAGGGATGCGAAGGATCTATGGCAATTGGCGTCACAATGGGCAAAATCTGCTGCAAAAACATTGCATCGAGAAATTCAGCGTCATCGCTCTTCAGTTCATCCTCGCGGATGATGCTGATGCCATTGCCGCGCAATTCGGCACGCAGCTCCACCCACAGCTTGTCCTGCTCCACCATCAGCTCTTCAGCGCGGACACGGATGAGCGCCAACTGCTCTGCGGCAGTGCGCCCGTCTTCACTGAGTTCGGCGACCTGTTCACGCACCTGGCCCACAAGGCCGGCAACCCGCACCATGAAGAACTCATCAAGATTGTTGCCGCTGATCGAAAGAAACCGCAGCCGCTCCAGCAATGGGTGACTGGAATTTTGCGCCTCCGCGAGAACCCGCAAGTTGAAACCCAGCCAGCTCAGCTCCCGGTTGAAGAAGCGTGCAGGCGAGGCCAGAAGGTTGGTTGGTTCAGAGTTGATGTCCATGCTGCAACATTCTTACGACAGCATGACAGTTTTGTGAAACGGCAAGAATTGGATTTTAGAACGGTTCCGTCATCCGCTTGCAGCCCAGGGACCTCTCCCGCCCTTCGGGCACCCTCTCCGAAGGGGAGAGGGGCCTCTTGCAACGACCTCCCGTTTTACTGTTCAGGGTGCCCGCACCACGAGTCCCTCCCCTCTGGGGAGGGTGCCCGAAGGGCGGGAGAGGTCCCTTGGCTGCAAGCGATGGCCCCGTCACATGCAGCGGAATCCTGACGCGGCCTCACCCCAATTCCGGCTCAACCAGCCGCGCCAGCACTTTGCCCGCAAAACTCCGCGTAACCTCTGCTTTTTCAGCAAAGGCCGCAGCGTCAATGGCCGCAATCAACTCGCGCGCCATGCCAAGGGAACGTGGCATGCGCGCAACGAGGTAATTCAACAAGGGCTCGTCAATCGCAATCTGCCGCTCACTGAAATGCTTGAGCAGCACGCCGCGCAACAACGCGTCATCGGGCGGTAGGATTCGGGCGACAGGCAAGGCCATGAGCCGCGAGACCAGATCAGGCAGAGCCAAGCCCATCCTTGCGACGGGTCGCACCGTTGTAAACAGCACGTGCTTTCCGGTTTGTCGCGCCAGATTGAGGACATGAAAAAGCGCCGTTTCATCAACACGGTCTTCGCCCAGATTTTCAACAACCAAGCCCTGGCCGTCAAGCAACGCCGGTACAGCATCAACACTGAGCGATGCGGCCTCGGTCAACACAGCCTCTGAGGCCCGTTGCCAAACCGTGGCCAAATGACTTTTGCCGGATCCCGGCGGACCTTCAATAATGGCGGCATAGCTCGGCCAGCGCGGCCATTGGTCCACCAGCGCCACCGCAGCTTCGTTGGATTGCGCCACGAGGAAATCCTCACGCCCCAACGCGGCCCGATGGCCCAAATCCAGAGTCAGTTGAACAGCCATGTTAACCCTTGCGCCGCCGTTGCGTTGGCTTGTTCACGACAGTTTCAATCACTGGCTCTGGCATGCCCCGGTAAAACTTCGACTTGAGATATTGGCCCAGCCCGTAGCGCACAAATACACCAGCCGCCGCCGCCAGAGGCACCGCCAGCAGCAGTCCGACGAAACCAAACAAATAGCCAAAGGCAAAAAGCGCGAACATCAACCAAACCGGGTGCAATCCAATTGAACCTCCAACAAGCTTGGGAGACAGAAAATTCCCTTCGATGAACTGACCGGCAACAAAAACGCCAATCACGGCAAAGACCAAACCATAGTCTGGCCAGAACTGCACAAACCCGACGCCAATGGCCAGAACACCACCAATGATGGCGCCGACATAAGGCACAAAACTCAAAAGCCCCGCGCCCAGGCCAATGGCCAATCCAAACTTCAATCCCAACAACGACAGGCCAAGCGCATAGAAAACGCCAAGCAGCAGGCAGACCGTGCCTTGCCCACGGATAAACCCCGCCATCGCGGTGTTGATGTCACGGCCAATGGTGCGGATTTCTTCCGCGTGGTGGCGCGGCAGCAAGTTGTCTATTCGCTCCACAATGTGGTCCCAGTCCAGCAACAGGTAAAACGCAACGATAGGCGTCACCACGAGCAGCGACAGAATATTCACCAGCGCCATGCCACCCGATAACAACGACCGCAGCAACGACGCCACAAACCCGGTGGCTTGGCCCGCGATATCGCCAATGGAGCCTCCCGCTGTTCCGCCATTCTTTGCCAACATGTCTTTCAGCCTTTGTGGTATGATTTCATCAAGCCGTGCCACCAGACTCTTGATCAGTTCCGGCAAGTCTTGCGCCAGCAACAGTGCTTGTTCACCCAAAACCGGAGCAACCACCAGCACGACGATAACGATGCCGGAAACGGCTGCCAGCAGGATCAGCAGTGTTGCAAACAACCGGGACAGCCCCCACCGCTCCAGAATGTCCGCAACCGGATCGAGGAAATACGCCAGCACGAAACCAGCGATGAACGGCAGCAGGATGTCCTGCAAAAGCCAAAGCGAAAACACAAACGCAAACAGCGCGCTGAGCCAGAAACCCATCTGCATGCGAAATGTCATTGCTGTTTCCCGACCTCGGTTGTTGACATGTGTTTCACCCAATCCCGCATGTAAAGTGCACCAGACGCAAAGGTCAACGCGGCAACGCCAGCTTCTCCGGCAACCAGCAAATGCCCCAACTGCCAATCAAAAGCCAGCGCGGCCAGCACGGTCACAGCCAACATGATTTGCCCTGTTGTGTTGATTTTCGACAGCAGGGACGGACGCATCTCCATCGGCTTGCCGAGCAACCAGGCCAGGACCACAGCCCCGACAATCAAGATGTCCCGCGTCGCCACCAGGATGACAAGCCAGGACGGCAATTCTGCCAATATGCCAAGCGACACAAATATTGAGACAAGCAGCGCCTTGTCCGCAATGGCATCGAGATAGGCACCAAGTTCAGTCTGCAACTGAAACCGACGGGCGATCAATCCATCCACCGCATCGCTCAACCCCGCAATCGCAAAAGCCGCAAATGCAAGACCATAGGCATGGTTGATGATCAGCCAGATGGTGACTGGCACCAGCAGAATGCGGCAAATGGTGATGAAGTTGGGAACATTGACGGGCATCGTCATACGGCGTTTGCGAATGTCATGGCGCAACCATCAAATCTGTGAAACCACCCAAACACCGGCCACCCGGCCGAGCTGCAATCCTGTCGCCTGAAGCGAAGACTGCATTTCTTCCACAGTGCCGGTGAAGGCCAGCGACACCACGGCACCATCCGCCCCCAGCGATGCCACATCGAGACCGACAACACCTGGTGTGGAAAGAATGCGGCTGCGCAAACCGTTCCATTGCGACGGTCCGCCAAACGGCACGGAGACGCTGAGCACTTTACGCTTGGTTTTTTCAGCGACGGCTTTTTGCGCTGTTTGAGCTTCGGCCTCACGGGTTGCACCACTGCGGAATTTTTCGACCATGACGGAGTGGAAGCGTTCAGCGGCAAGTGCCGCTGAATCATCAGTGACACCACTGTCGGCAATATAGACTTTGTCAAAGTTGAGTTTCCCCAAAGGCGAACTGCCCGTCATCTTGGCCTTGACACCGCCTTCAGCAAGTTCTGCGTAAGCCACCACCACAACAGCAGCATCATAGCGGCGGCGGATGGCTTCCAGCTTGACCTTGTCGCCGTTGATGGCATCGGTGACGCTGATCAAGGTGCGGTCTTCGGCATCCCCCAGCGGCACCAGCAATGGCACTGCGGCCTGCTCGGCATTCAGTCTTGCAAAAGCCCGGCGCCACGGCGTATCGCCCCAAAGGGTCTGGCCACCATCCTGGGTCCAGATCGGCAGCACCAGAAATACGGGTCCCTGCTCGCCGGCAACTTTCACGCCAAAATTCGAATAGAGCGAGCGGATCCGGTTTGGCAAAAACCGCACCGTGAATTTACCTTGATAGCGACCGGGGCTGACACTTTCCTGCTCGATGGACAGCGACTTCAAATAGGGCAGCACCTGCTTCTCGGTATACTTCGAAACAGCCTCCACCAAACCGTCATTGCCGAGCCGTTCCGCCAGTTGCAAAAAGGCTTTCATCTGCACCTCGATCAAGGCTTTGTTCTTGGCCGTGGTAGCATCCACGTCCGTCACGTCCACGTCCACGGCCTGTACCGCAAACACGCTTGTCTCAATGATGCCGGCCGACAGCACTGGCCCCGCCCAGCAGGCCGCAAGGAGCATGGCAGACGTCATTGCACGCAACAAAATTTTCGCTATCCCCATCACGTCCATTCAGGCTTTGTCTCGTCAGGCATTTGGGCTATCAGCCCGCAAGGCGTCAACAAAATGGCAAACCGTTTTTATCCAAAGGCAAACTAGCGGCATGAGCGCGACCAAACAAGCACAACAACGCGGCCTCACCTATGCCGACGCCGGCGTGGACATCGCGGCAGGCAATGATTTGGTGGATTTGATCAAACCACTGGCCAAATCCACACGCAGACGGGGTTCCAACCCCTCGCTCGGTGGCTTTGGCGGCTTGTTTGACCTGAAGGCCTGCGGCTTCAAGGATCCCGTGCTGGTGGCCGCCAATGATGGCGTTGGCACAAAACTCAAGCTGGCCATTGATTCTGGCATGCATCGCGGTGTGGGGATAGATCTTGTCGCCATGTCGGTGAATGACCTGGTGGTGCAAGGGGCCGAGCCGCTGTTCTTCCTTGACTACTATGCAACGGGAAAGCTTGAGGTGAACACTGCCCGCGATGTGATTGCAGGCATCGCCGATGGCTGCAAACAGGCGGGATGTGCATTGGTCGGCGGTGAGACGGCGGAAATGCCGGGCATGTATCACGGCGGGGATTATGATCTCGCTGGCTTTGCCGTCGGAGCGGTGGAACGCAAAAAAATCCTGCCCCGTGCAGATGTAAAAGCCGATGATGTGATCCTTGGTCTTGCTTCATCTGGCCCACACTCCAATGGCTATTCGTTGATCCGCAAGATCGTTGACCAGAGTGGCATGTCCTTGAACGATTCATCCCCCTGGTCGAAAAACCAAAACCTGGCCGAAGCGCTGCTCACGCCAACCCGCATCTATGTGAAGTCTTTGCTCAAAGCCCTGAAAACTTCAAAGGGCATCAAGGCGCTGGCCCACATCACAGGCGGCGGCTTCACCGAAAACATCCCCCGTGTTTTGCCCAAAGGCACCGTGGCTGAGATTGATCTCGGCAACCACACCCTGCCCCCGGTCTTCCAATGGCTTCAATCCACAGGCGGTGTCAGCGAAAGCGAAATGCTGCGCACCTTCAACTGCGGCATCGGCATGATTGTCGTCGTTGCGGCCAAAGATGCGAAAAAGGTAACGGCAACTTTGAAACGCTCTGGCGAAAAAGTCACCGTTATCGGTCGCATTGCAAAGCGCAAAGCCAAAGAGCCGCAAGTGCGCTATCTCGGCCACCCCGCCTGATGCAAAAAAAGCGCGTCGGCGTTTTGATTTCGGGCAACGGCTCCAACATGCGCGCCCTGGTCGAGGCGGCGCGGGCACCGGATTATCCAGCAGACATAGTTTTTGTAGGGTCCAACAAACCTGAGGCAAAAGGTTTGGATTTCGCCAGGTCACAAGGCCTTGCCTGTGCCGTTGTAAACCACAAAGACTTCCCCTCACGCGAAACCTTCGATGCCGCGATGAATGCGGAACTTCAAAAGTACCAACTCGATTTCATCTGCTGCGCCGGCTTCATGCGCATCATGACGCCGGTGTTGATTGCCCCTTGGGCAGGCAGAATGCTGAATATCCACCCCTCGCTTTTACCCGCCTACCCCGGCCTGCACACCCATGAACGCGCCATTGCAGACAAGGCAAAAACCCACGGCGCGAGCGTGCATTTTGTGACGGATGAGTTGGATGGTGGGCCCGTGATAGCACAAACCGCACTACCATTGCTGGCTGGTGACACCGCCGACACACTCGCGGCGCGTGTGCTGGCTGCCGAACATCCCTTGTATGTGAAAGCCCTCGGCCTCGTGGCAACGGGCCAAGTTCACATGAACACATCAATCTGAGCACTGTGCGGCGACACTCCTTCCTGCTGGGTCCACTTCTTCAACAACGCCTGACGCCGCTCGCGGTAGCGCTCTTCCAGCACTTGTGACGAGACGATCCGGTCAGACCTGAAATGCCGGAAGTCATCACGCGTTTCACACCACCCAACCACAAGCCGCATGGAGTCAAAATAGGAAATCGCAATTGGCCAGATCACCCGTGTGGTGACGCGTCCCTGTTCATCGGCATAGACCAAGCTGACTTTGCGCTGTTCCCGCATGGCGCGCCGCATCAGCGCCAAATCCACCGTGTCTTTGAAGACCTGATATCCCGGTGGCACCAGCAACGCCGCCTCATAAAGTGCCGCTTTTAAATCCTTGGGCAACACCGTGCCGACCTTGGCCACCGCATCTTCCGCAGCCCGCACCAGCGCCTGGTCGCCGCGCCGCCGCACCCAGCGAAGCCCCAGCATGACAGCTTCAAGCTCATCCACATTGAACATCAACGGCGGTAAATCATAGCCCGCCTCCAGCACATAGCCGACCCCCGCCTCACCATGGATCGGCACACCATCCGTCACTAAATCCGCAATGTCCCGGTAGAGCGTGCGCAGCGACACCTCCAACTCCTCAGCCATCATCTGCCCCCGCACCGGCCTTCTGTGGCGGCGCAGAATCTGTATAATGCGGAGTAACCTGTCGGCGCGTCTCATGGATCGACCTTACTGCAACGCTGCTGACACCATGATGTCAGCAGCCTGTCAGTAGGATGCCTTCAAACGCAGGAGAAAACAATGATCACCCTCTACTGCCTCGGCCCGATGTTTGGTTTGCCAGACCCAAGCCCATTCGTCGTCAAGACCATGCTGTTGCTCAAGATCGCCAAACTGCCGTTTGAATTGAAGCCCATGAACTTCAACAAAGCCCCAAAAGGCAAAACCCCCTATATCGAAACCGATCTCGGCTATTTGGGAGATTCCCATTTCATCAAGCTGTATATCGAATCGAGGCAAAAACTGGACTTGAGCGGTGGCTATTCAGCGCAAGACGCAGCCAAAGGCTGGGCCATTGTACGCATGCTTGAAGAGCATCTTTATTTTTTGATGGCTCACGCCCGCTGGATGCCGGATGACAATTTTGACAAAGGTCCCGCCCGCTATTTCGACAGCGTTCCGTTTCCGATACGCGGCTTCGTCCGCACCATGGTCCGCAGACAAGTTCGCAAAACTCTCTTGGCACAAGGCCTCGGCCGCCACACAGATGCAGAACGGCTGCAACTTGCGAAAGGCGATGTCGATTGCGTTGAAACAGTGCTTGGCAACAACACCTATCTCCTCGGCCAGACCATCAGCGAGTATGATGCAACTGTGTTCGCATTCTTATTTTCATCCGCGTCGTCGTTTTTTGATACTGCATTGGGTGACCACATCCGGTCACGCCCATATGTCTTGGCATACCTCGAACGCATTCGTGCGGCATATTTCCCGGATTGCAGGTTATGACAGTACAAGCCTTCAAAACAGCAATCGCCCCTTATTCAAAGCCAGTCCGCAACGGCTTGGCCGGGTTGCGAGTGCTCGTGCTGAAGATTGCCGAAACAACCCCTGGCGTTGGACGCATCAACGAGGACCTGCGCTGGGGCCAATACAGTTTCCTGACGAAGGAGTCAGGCAGCGGCAGTACAATCCGCATTGATGGGCTGCCCAATGAAGAGAATGCATTCGCCATGTATTTTCACTGTCGATCAGGCTTGATAGATGAATTCAGGGAGCTTTATGGTGCAAAGTTCAAATACGACGGCAGGCGCGCTTTGATTTTCGGTACAGACGATCCCCTTCCCAAGCCTGAGTTGACACACTGTATAACGCTTGCACTCACCCATCATTTGCGCAAAAAACCGCGTGTAAAGAAGCGGAGCGGAAATGACACAGCCCATCATCATCGACACAGACCCCGGCCAAGATGACGCCGTCGCAATTTTACTTGCCCTCGCGTCGCCCGAGTTTGAAATCCTTGGCATCACAGCAGTCGCGGGCAATGTGCCACTGGCACTCACTGAGATAAATGCGAGGAAAGTCTGTGAGTTGGCGGGAAAACCTGAGACAAAGGTTTACTCCGGTGCCGTTCGTCCCATGCTGCGCAATCTGGTGACAGCGGAACACGTCCATGGCCGCACAGGTCTCGATGGTCCAGACCTGCCAGAACCAAAAATGCCGTTGCAGAAACAATACGCCGTTGACTTTATCATTGAAACCCTGATGCAACGGCCGACAGGAACCGTTACCCTATGCACATTGGGGCCATTGACCAACATTGGCCTCGCCCTTGTGCGCGAACCGCGCATTGCGTCCCGCATTAAACGCATCGTCGCCATGGGCGGTGGCTTCTTTGAGGGTGGCAACGTCACGGTCACGGCAGAGTTCAATATCTACGTCGACCCGCAATCAGCACGCCTTGTATTCGAGTCTGGCGTTCCGATCACCCTGATCCCGCTGGATTGCACCCATCAGGCCTTGACTTCCAAGGCCCGTGTGGAAAAATTCCGCCAGATGAACAATCAGTCCGGCCCCGCCACAGCAGAACTTCTGGATTTCTTTGAGCGCTTCGACGAGCAGAAATACGGCACTGACGGCGGCCCGTTGCATGACCCGTGCGTCATCGCCTGGCTTTTGAAGCCCGAACTTTTCACCTCCCGCGAGGTCAATGTCGTCATTGAGTGCGAGTCTGAGATCACCATGGGCATGACAGTGGTGGATTGGTGGGGTGTTTCAGGTCGCAAACCTAATGCTACTGTGTGCCGGGGCATTGATGCAGACGGATTCTTCAGCCTGCTGACGGAGCGGATCGCAAAGTTGCGTTGAAGGGGCCTCTTTACCCCGCCAAAACCACCGCAGGTGCAAGGATCGCCAGAACCAATGCAGCTGCCAAAAGCTTCAGGAGAATCGTCGAACGGGGAGCGGATTGCGTGTGCATGACGACATTCGTCTCATGATTCTGCATTGCCAATAAATGATTCTTTTCAAACACTTCTGCACCGTCTGACATCTGAATCTTCCGTTAATTATTACGCCGTTTAGCCGTACTGTAGATCAACCGTATACGGATGATTCCTGTCGGGCCAGCGGCGGAATTGCGCCAAAATCATGAACTTGGCAGCAAATCTATCAGACCACGGATGAGTGGGGCGTGAATCCGGCGTTCAGATTCAATTCAGGTTTGGACGCGCCGCAGCCAAACCGCATTGTCATGATACGCCCCACCACCGGCAGGTGCGGGCTGGTCAGCGCCTGTCAGCGTGTTGATGCCGCAACCGCCGTCATGCGCATCATTGGGCCATAAACCTTCCGCGATCAAAGTGCCGCGCTGCTGGCCTTGATGTGCAACAGCCCAAAGATTGACCTGCCCACGCCCATTGCCAACCGTGACCTTTTCTCCCGCAACAACACCGAGTGCTGCAAGATCATCGGGATGCACCAGCACCGACGGCCGACCTTCCCGCTTCACCGACCCCGGTGTTTCATTGAACGTCGAATTTAAAAACGTCCGCGCCGGACTCGTGGCCAGCCGGAAGGGATGTTCATCGGTTGCTTGTTCTGTAACTGCCACATGATCTGGAAATACCGGCAGTTTGGAAACGTCCCCCAATACCCCCATCGTCGAAATCACAGACGCCGCCTGCTTCCAATCCGCTTTGAAATGATACTTCCCATCCGCATGGGCAAAGCCTTTGATGAAATGTGACTCTTCGAAACTCAAGGCCACATCAAACCAGTTCTCCGCATCAAGCTCATCAACGCCGCGCCGGTTCGACTCTTTCAACGTCACATCAATGATTTCGCGCGGGCTCATGCCAAATCCTTCATGTTCAGCGCCCACCCGTGCCGCAAGATCACACAACACATCGTGATTGGACCGGCATTCTCCGGGCGCTTCAACAAGTTTGCGCCCCAACATGATATGGCTGTGACCACCGCCTTGATAAATATCGTCATGTTCCAGAAACATCGTGGCAGGCAACACAATGTCGGCATACTTCGCCGTTTCCGTCATGAACTGCTCATGCACCACCGTGAACAAGTCTTCGCGTGCAAACCCGGCCTTTACACGTGTCTGGTCAGGGGCCACCGAAACCGGGTTGGTGTTCTGGATGAACAGTGCTTTCACCGCTGGGCCGCCACGCAAATCTTCGGTATTTCCCAGCAGGACTTCGCCGATGCGCGCCTGATCCATGGTCCGCACACCGGGTTTGGCGACATCAGCCCCTCTGATCAGCCGCTTGTTCCACCGATACATTCCCGACGCCGAATGCAGCGCGCCCCCACCTTCATTCAACCACGCGCCCGTGACAGCGGGAATCGACGCCACCGCATGCATATTGGCGGCACCGTTGCGGGACCGCGAAAAACCATAGCCAAGTCGGAAAAACGTGGCCGGGGTTGCTCCAATCAAATTTGCAAATTCAACAATCCGCTCCGGTTCCAGTCCACAAATCGACGCCGCCCATTCCGGGGTGCGCGTCGCCAGATGCGCCTCCAGCCCCTGCGGATCATCTGTGTACTGATGAAGATAATCACAATTCGCCAGCCCATCCCGGAACAGCACATGCATGATGCCGCAGGCCAGCGCCCCATCCGTGCCCGGACGGATGATGAATTTGTGGTCCGCCTGCTTCATCGTGCCCGTGTCATAGATATCGACGCAAGCCAGCTTCGCCCCACGCTGCTTTCGCGCAATGCCGATATGGGTCATCACATTGACCTGCGTGTTCACCGGGTTCCCGCCCCACATCACGATGAGGTCGGACTTCTGCATCTCGCGTGAATCAACACCGCGCACAGCCCCCGTTCCCGCAGCAAACCCGGGCCAGCTCAGCGAAACACAAAACGAGCCATACATGCGGGAATAACTCTTGGCATGGGTCAGCCGGTCAATCCCGTCGCGCATCACAAAACCCATGGTGCCCGCATACCAGTAAGGCCAGATCGCCTCGCTGCCGAACTCAGCTTCAATCCCGTTGAAGCGCGAAGCAATCTCCCCCATCGCCTCATCCCAACTCACGCGCACGAATTTACCCTCGCCCTTTATGCCCACCCGCTTCAACGGATGGAGCAACCGGTCAGGATGATGGATGCGCTCCGCATAGCGCGCCACTTTCTCGCAAATCACACCAAGCGTATATGAATTATCCTTGGCCCCCCGCACCCGCCCAATCGTGCGTTCATCCAACACCTCCACCTCCAGCGCACAGGCCGAAGGGCAATCATGCGGACAAACCGAAATCCCGGTCTTGATGTTGGAAGGAGTGTGGACGTTCATGGCAGCAATCCTAGAGCGGTTCCGGGTTGGTTTAAACCATCATGTAACAAATAAACTTTCGCCATGGCCCGCTTCATGCGGGCCACCCATGGGTCCTCCGCATGAAGCGGAGGATGACGGAAATCGGGTCGTGTACAAACTAAACAGGCACAGCCATAAACCAGATTCCCCAACTTTCAAAATCTGCCACGTCGTTTCCATTGGCCGAGAGTAACCCGCTCTCCCCTACCCCAAATGATGCACTGCTCCGATGCCGTAAACTGGCGTCTCAATCCCCTCCATGCGTGCCTTCAACTGCAACGACAGAAACTGCGAGCGGACATGGAAAACTCCTTCGATGAGAATGTTGTTCATGCCGGCATGTGTCCCAAACCTTGAAAAGTATTTTCACAGACAAGACCGGCAGCCATGGACTATAGCAACCTGATGCTTCCCATCACCTCCAATCAAAACCACCACATCAAGCTCATCCGCTCGCTCGACGACAAGAAAGCGCGCCGCGAGCACAACCTCTTTGTCGTCGAGGGCCTGGCCATGCTGGAGCGCGCCCTTGATCAAGGCTGGACGCCGGAACACCTCGTCGCCACCAAAGACCCCGGCCTGTGGGATGGCATCAAGCCACTGATCATCTCAGACAAACTGATGAGTGAGATTTCCGCCCAGAACAATCCGCACACCGTGATGGCCACCTTCAAGCAAAAACTTCAGCCCCACCCCGGCAAAGAAGGCGTATGGCTCGCATTGGAAGACATCCGCGACCCCGGCAACCTCGGCACCATCATGCGCTCAGCGGATGCAACGGCAGCGGCTGGCATCATCCTCGTCGGCGATTGCTGCGACCCCTTTTCGCCGGAATGCGTGCGCGCCACCACGGGTTCTATCTTTGCTGTGCCCATGACCCGCATGCCCACTCCACAATTCGTGGACTTCCTCAAATCCTGGCCCGGCGAAAGTATCGGCACCGCCATGACCGCCAAAGCCACCTACCGCCGCAAATACGAATCCCCCACACTCATCGTCCTTGGCTCCGAATCCCGCGGCCTCACCAAAGAAGTGACCAACGCCTGCCAAACCCTCGTCAGCATTCCCATGCGCGAGGGTGTGGAAAGCCTGAACGTGGCGACAGCGGCGGCGCTGATGCTGTTTGAGGTTGGTCGCTAGCAAAAACAGGAAACGGCGGCACCAGTTTATCGCCTGTTTGCCGCCGTAGAAATGCAGGGGCCGCATCCAGTGGACGCCGCCCCAATTGTTTTAAACCAGCATCGTATCCCCGTCGTTGGCGAACTGGATGCCAAACAACGTGCCGACATTGTTGTACTTGTCGAGTTGAGTATGCATGGTGGAGGCCGAGTTGTTGAACCCGTCGAGCGTCAAATCGCTTTGCCACTTGGTGGTGCTTGTCCGGACAGCCGTTGCACTGCTCAACATCGACAAGGTCAAAGTGTCGTTCGATGTTGATACGTCATCGAGATTGATGCCAGCAACATTCAGGTCAATCCAGTCAACCGCGTGATCCAGCATTTGTTGTGGATCATACGTGGTTGGGTTGCCGTCAGCACCTGGATTTCCGGCGCGGAGGTTGAGCTCCGTTGCCACCATGTCGCGCAGCAACTGGTAACGGCCATCCTGCTGCTGCTTTTCTGATGCATTGATCAAGCTCCGCGCGTCAGCCAGTGAAATCTTGAGTTCGCCAGCCTCCAGCACATTGTCATGGTCACCACCAATGATCAAGAAGCCGTTGGCTGCCAATTCCCCTGTCGGGAAATTCGGCCCGGTCTTGGTTTCATTACCAGCAATACCGTCCCAGAATTTCAGGCCGTTGGGGCTGGACCAGAAACCAGGTGTCCGTACACCAGGTCCGGAGATCGCCGTGACCGTGGCATCATCCCGGTCAGAAACGGTGGTGCCTTCGTCATCCTGGCCTGTGGCTGTCACCCAATTGGTCAGTGACTGGCCGTTGGCAAGATTGACATTGACCGTGGCGCTGTAGAGCCAGGTTTCACCAACTTCCAGCAACCCGTCGTTATCGTCACCCGAGATATAGGTCGGTGCGAAGTCATCGAAGTTGAACGCCGTGCCATTGTCATCCAACAGCACGATGTTCGACAGCGGATCAAGCGCGCCCGCCGCACTGGTGTTGGTCACGGCATAGCTGTAAGTCACAGCCTCGCCACCCGCCCGGATCAATTCCGGATTGGCGGTTTTCACGACGTTGATTTCGGGGTTGACGTTCTCATACCCGACGGTCTCTGTCGCCTGGTCTGTGTCGCTGTTGCCGTCATTGTCCGATGCAACAATTGTGACAGTATTGATGTGATCGCCGATGCTGTCGTCTACAAGGTTCTTCGTCACCGTGAAGCTCACGCTGTCGCCACCCGCCAGGATGTTGCTGTTGCCATTGGCCGCAATCGCCAGTGCCAGAAGATCGTCATCAAACTTGTCGTCGTCGATGCTGTCCAGCGTCACCGCCTCGCCATTCACAT
>JANPCE010000005.1:0-8330 GCA_031430795.1 Hyphomicrobiales bacterium | reverse complement strand
CCCTTGCCAACGTCAACGCCCGGGATTTGCTCTTCGTCGGTGAAGTCCGGCATTTGAAGGGAATAGATATTCTCCTCGATACAATCGTGCTTTTGAAACGCGAGCGCCCCGTGACACTTTCAGTGGTTGGTGACGGTCCGGAACTGGAAACCTACCGAAAACGTGTGAAAGATTTGAACCTGGCGGACCAGGTGCGTTTTGAAGGCCGTAAACCCATTCGTGAAGCCTTCAAATTCGGCAAGATCATGGTTGTGCCATCACGCCATGAGAGCTTTCCCTATGTGGTGCTGGAGGCGGCGGCGGCGGCCGTTCCACTGATTGCCACGGCGGTTGGCGGCATTCCGGAAATCCTGCCGGAACCCATGTTGGTCGCCCGGCCCGACGCAGCGCTTTTAGCAGACAAGCTCGGGCACTATCTCGACAATGGCCCTGAAGTCCAAATGCAGGCCCGTGCCCTGTCCGCGAAGCTGGTCAGTGAATTTTCAGCGCCTGCCATGGCAAAGCGCATCACGGATTTCTATTCCACTCTCAAATCCTGATCCATTAACGATTGGTTCACCATCGCACGGTGCCGCTGTCGTTGCTGCCACCGATGGGCGCAGCCCTTGCTGACACTTCATCAGAGACCCTTCGATTGTCCCGGATTGGTGCAGGATTCATGGAACGGCAGCACGACTTCAAGAAACAGCTTGCTCATGCGGTGCCTTTTGACATCGACCCCGTGGCGGAAGTGCAGGAACTGCGCGAGCAGATTGCCCAGGAATTGCCCGACAAACCGTTCGTCGCACCCCGTGTAGCGTCCGCCCTGATCCGCCTCGGCGAGACCCTTGCGATCTCTGTCGTCGCCATTGCCCAACTGCTCTACTATCCGGGACTCGCCAAGGTTGAGACACTTTGGCTATACGCACTCGCCATTTCGCTCGTTGCCCTTGGCTATCCCGTCATTCTCAAGGTGACCGGCCTCTACACCCTCTCCGAACTTCTTAATCCCCTGCGCAATCTTGCCAAAATCGTCGCGGTCTGGTCGATTCTGATCGGGCTCGTGGCTTTTGGTGTTTTGGTCAGCAAGATGGGTGACTCGCTGTCACGCGCCTGGTTCCTCGTTTGGGGCATCACCGGGCTCGGATGGGCCATCACCGTGCGATTTGCAGTTGCGGCAATCGTCAGGAGGCTCAACGTCCACGGTCAGTTCAACCGCCGCGCCGTGCTGGTGGGTGGGGGTGAAAGTGCCGCCCAGGTGATCGCCACCCTGCAGAATTCCCGCGACACAGGCGTTTCACTGCTCGGCATTTTTGATGACCGGGACGATGCCCGTTCGCCGCTCCTGACGCGTGGCATTCACAAGCTTGGCAGCATAGAAGATCTCATCAGTTTCGTTCGGCGCACCCGCATTGACACGCTGATTGTCACTTTCCCGATCTCGGCCGAAGACCGTCTGGCGCAAATCGTCAAGCGGCTCTGGGTCTTGCCCGTCAATATCCGTCTCAGCGCCCAGGGCCAGAAGCTGCGTTACCGGCCACGCGCCTATTCCTATATCGGCAATCTCGCCCTGCTTGATGTTTTCGATAAACCGCTTGGCGACTGGGGCCCGCTGCTCAAGACCCTGGAAGACAAGCTGATCGCCAGCCTTGCATTGGTGGTACTTGCTCCGGTTTTTGCCGCCGTGGCACTGGCCGTGAAGCTCAACAGCAAGGGCCCGGTGTTCTTCCGCCAGAAGCGCTATGGCTTTAATAATGAGTTGATTGAAGTCTACAAGTTCCGTTCCATGTACACCGACCAGTCCGACGTTGATGCCCGCCAGCTTGTGACCAAAGACGATCCCCGGGTGACGAGGGTCGGCCGTTTCATCCGCAAAACAAGCCTTGATGAACTGCCGCAGCTTCTCAATGTGCTCAAAGGAGAACTGTCTCTCGTCGGGCCCCGCCCGCATGCCACAAGAGCCAGTGCGGCGGGTTCACTCTATGAAAATGTCGTCACCAGCTATTTCGCCAGGCACAAGGTCATGCCCGGCATTACGGGCTGGGCCCAGATCAACGGTTGGCGGGGTGAAACCGACACAACCGAAAAGATCGAAAGGCGCGTCGAGCACGACCTGTATTATATCGAAAACTGGTCGTTAACTTTCGATCTTTACATCTTGGCAAGAACTCCGCTCGCTCTGTTGAAGACCGAGTCTGCCTATTGACCAACAGAACAGTAATTCCGGGACCATATGGCCGTCATCGCAACACCTGTGTTTTCAGCACCGAGCACAGCCGTGGACACACTCCGCCGCTGGATGGTGTCGTTGGTGTTTGTGACATCGTTTGTCTCGCTGTTTGAACCGGCACCTTGCGACATCTTTTTTCTGCTGGCCCTGATGTTTTCCCTCGGAAGCGGCCTCAGAATCAGCCTGGCCTTGATGCCGCTTCTGCTTGTCCTGCTCGTTTACAACGTCGCTGGCGTCATCAGTTGGACCATTGTTCCCGTGGATATCCTGAAGGGCGAAGAGTACATTATCGGTCTCGCCTATACCAGTTTCTCGGGTATCTACTTCGCGGCTTACATCGCCGAAGATCCCGTTGTGCGCTACTGGCAAATCATCAAAGCCTATTGGGTCGGTGCAACAATCGGGGCTGCCGTTGGCCTTTTAAGATACTTCGATGTCGAACCCTTCTTTTCATTGTTGACAGGTTTTGATGGACGCGCTGTTGGTGCGTACAAGGATCCGAACGTGTATTCGACGTGGCTCGTTCCCGCTTTCATTTCCATGATGCATGCCATGATCATCGGCCGTTTGCGCCTGGGATTGATCAGCATTTCCAGTTTCCTGTTGATTCTTGCCGCGATCTTTCTGGCGTTCTCGCGTGGGGCATGGCTCAATGTGGTTGTGGCGGCCATCATGGTCATTGGTTTCACCTACACTCTGTCGCCTTCCAACAAACTGCGGGGCCGCATTATTGTTTCTGGCGCAGTTGGGCTTGCCGCTTTTGCGCTGCTTTTGTTTGTCTTGCTTTCCATACCTGAAACGCGCGACGTGTTTCTTGACCGCTTCACGCTGACCAAGAGCTATGACTCCGGCGAAACGGGCCGGTTTGGCAATCAGCTGAACGCCATCCCGATGCTGTTCGAAAGGCCATTTGGATTTGGTCCCTACCAGTTCGAAGTCATCTTTGGCCTTGCACCTCACAACACATTTCTCAACGCCTTTGCCGCCGCCGGGTGGCTTGGCGGTGTGTCATTCCTGTCGTTTGTTATCAGCACGATGATCGTCGGTTTCCGTACGATTTTTGCCCGGACTCCGTTTCAGTCATTGGCCATCGTATCATTTGCCTGTTTCACGTCCGTCACCATCCAGGCCATTCAAATCGACATGGAGCATTGGCGGCATTTGTATTGGATCGTCGGCATGGTCTGGGGGTTCTTTGCGGCAAGCCTTGTCTATCAACACCGCCCGCCGACTGTGGAAGACTATTTCGAAGGCTGGAATCTTGAGCCGCCCAACCCTTCACGGGCCCAGGCCAGATGACATCGCGACTTGCGCGCCTGTTGGGCAGCGACGCGTTGGCGGCCAAGCTTTTGGGGCCGGGTCTGATTTCTCTCGTCGTGAAGGTTGCGAGTGCGGCCCTCAGCTACATCATGCTCGTTGCTTTTGCGCGGATGTTGTCGGCTGAAGACTACGGCTACTTTGGCGTGATGACGAATGCCGCCATTGTTTTGTCAGCGGTCTGTGTTGTTGGACTGCATCTGGGTGCCATGCGGTTCTGGCCAGCGCATTTGGAACAAGGTGCGCCGGACCTCGCAAAAGGGTTCGCATTTTCCGCACAGCAGTTGTTGGCTGTCGTCAGCATCGGCCTGATTGCCATCGGATTGGTGGCTTCAGTGACGGGCCTCGGCAAGGGCATGTTTGGCATTGCGTCTGGTGCGCTTTTGGTCACAGTTTTCGCTGCCTTGCTGGCGTTCAGTGAATTCTACTCAAGTCTGCTGCGTGCGCAGAACCAGACAGCATGGGCACTGGTGCCACGCGATATCTTATGGCGCATACTCGCTCCCGTGTCCGCTGGCCTCGTACTTTACTTCACAGGGGCCGCGACCGGAGCGGGTGCGATCCTGTGTTGCGTCGTGGTTTTGGCGGTACTGACGTTCGCCCAATTTGGTATGGCGTGGCGGGCAACCCAGCGCATCGTCGGAAACGTTGCGGCACGCACGGACTGGAAGGCCTGGCGTGGGCCACTCATCCCACTCGCCGGTGCAAGCGTGTTGTTCGCCATGGTGCAACAGCTTGATGTCGTCGTCGTCGGCACGTTGTTGGGTGCTAGTGAAGCTGGCAGCTATTTTGCCGCGCAGAAAACCGCGAGTCTCATGGGGTTGGTCATGATCGCGGGAGGCATGGTGGCGGCACCTTTGATGTCTGCCGCTTTTCAAGGCGGACGGACCACAGAGTTGCAACGGATCTGCAAGTTCCTGTCTGCGGCCATTGCTGTTGCGACCCTTGTCGGGTTTGCTGTGCTGGCTTTTGTTGGCAGCGAATTGCTGGCGCTGTTTGATCCTTCTTACCGATCTGCGCATGGCCTTTTGATGGTTTTGGCGCTTGGCTATGCCATTGATGCACTTGCCGGCCCTACGGCCTACTTGATGCAAATGACCAAGCTGGAAAATGACTATTTGAAAATCATGGCCATGGCCTACGCCATCGTGCTGGCGCTGCAGCTGTTTCTGGTGCCCCGCTATGGTGCCATGGCAGCGGCAGTTGCCACGACTTTTGGTTATGTGGTCTGGAACATCACAGCCATTGCACTTCTGCGCCATGAGGTTGGTGTTGATTCATCCATCCTCAGTTTTATTCTACCGCCAAAGTCCAGAAAACCATGACAGACATTGCTGTTCTCCTGCCCTGCTACAATCCACCGCTTGCTGAACTTGAAGGCACGCTGGCCAGCCTGCGCGCGCAGACAGTACCATTCAAACTTTTCCTGGTTGATGACGGCAGCAAGAAGCCGTTGAACTATGAGACGTTGACGGCAGGTATGAATGCGCATGTCTTGCGGTTGCCGCAAAATCTTGGCATCACGGGTGCCATGAACGCGGGAGTGGCGGAAATACTGCGTGGAAATTATCGCTACATCGCACGCATTGACTGCGGAGATTTTTGCGCTCCGAAACGATTTGCACACCAAATTGCCTGGATGGACACAAATCCAGAGGTCGGTATTCTGGGGTCTGCGGTTGAATTCAGATTGTTTGACAGCGATGGCAAGCGCGTCGGTGCGCGTACAAACCAATTCCCGTTGACGCATGATGACTGTGTGAAGCGGCTTTATCTCAATACCGCCATCATTCATCCGGCGATGCTGATCAGGCGTTCGGTTTTTGAGGCCTTGAAAAGTTACTCAGAAGAATTTCCCGCAGCCGAAGACTATGAATTGCAATGGCGAGCGGCTGCCAATGGTTTCAAGTTGGCCAATCTTCCTGAGACGTTGCTCATCAAAGAAGAAACGCCTGGTTCAATCTCGCAACTCAGACGGCGCAAACAAATACTCAATCGCATGCGCATTCAATGGCGCTATCGCAAAGCAACTTCACCGCGTTCTTGGGCAGGCCTCGCAAAAAGCCTTGCAACGTGGCTGGCGCCGGCGACCCTCGTCAATGGATTAAAATATGTTGTTGGGGGCCAGCGCCAATAGGCGTGGTTTTGGGGAGAAAGTTGGTCGGAGCGACAGGATTCGAACCTGCGACCCCTA
Organism: Hyphomicrobiales bacterium; assembly: GCA_031430795.1. GTDB lineage: Bacteria > Pseudomonadota > Alphaproteobacteria > Rhizobiales > Aestuariivirgaceae > Aestuariivirga. Next base: position 2,610 of record JANPCE010000005.1, on the reverse strand, counting down.
ACCCCCCAGATTAGTGCGCTACCGGGCTGCGCTACGCTCCGACTTGATGCGGGGATAGCCTTTCACCTGGAGGAAGGCAATCTTCTATTTGGGTTGCTGCAAAAGCCACAAAATGTCCCCCCTTCGGCCCGCCCATTTCTGCGCCAACAGTGCCAATGAAGCTGTCCAGGTCAACTCCGCGCAGACTGCCGCATAGCCCATGCCGATAAAGCCGTAGGCGTTGCAAAACACGATTGCGGTGATGACCAGAACGATGACAGCTGCCGAACACGCCCCTGCTGTGCGCAGCTGTTGACCTTGCATCGACAGTATATGCTGGTTCATTCCTCCCATGGCGCGAACGGACAGGCCGCACATGAATAAAACCAGAAGCCACCAGCCCTGTACGTAGTCAGCACCGAAAATGCGCAGCGCAAATTGTCCGAACACCAAGGCCCCTGCCAAGGCCGCAGCAATCACACCCAAGGTCATCACGTTGAATTTGAGCAGGATGCCACGCGCCACATTTGTTTTGCGTTTCATCACCGCTGCCGTGTAGTCGGGCAAAATGAAGGATTGTCCAGCTTGCAAGACAAAGCCCGCAATCGCCGCCAGCCTGACGCAAATGCCAACGATGGCGGCTTCTGACGCAGGCAGGATAAAAGCCGCTGTGATGGTGACGATATCGGCGAAGGCAAGGCTGACGGCAGACACGATTGTCAATGCCGCAGCACGCGACCGCAGCCTGTTCGCAAAAGACTTTCGCGGCCAGCCGAAATCAAGGACATCCAGCCCTTTGCGACCCAGTACGAACGCCTGACCCAAGGTGGTTGCATAGGTGACTGCGACAAAAACCATCAGTACACTGAATGAAGTGGACGTGAAACCGATTGCCTTCAAAACCAAAAGGCCGAGCAGGAAAAGAACCGGACGCACCAAAAAGTCTGGAACGTATGACAACTCTATGCGGCGTTCAGTTGAAGCGATGATGCTGTTGTAGCGCATCAAACACGAAATCGGCGAACAGATGCATCCGAAAAGCCAGGCGATTTTCTGTGCCTCTGTAAAGGCGAAAACCCATGATGCCACCCACAAACCGCCAAAGAGCAAAACCGAAAGCAGCACTGTGTCTGTCAACACCAGTCTGTGAAAGCTTCGCGTCAGGTTCGGTCTTCCGTGCACCGCCAGCTTTGGCAGTTGCGTGAAAGCAAGCATGGTGTAGCCGCCGTTGCTTGCAAGACTGACGAAGGCTGCCGCACTCATGCCCAGCAAAACTGTTCCGACGTCAGACTGAGGGAGCAAACGCGCGAGCAGCACCTGCGTCAGCAGGCCAACGCCTGCGCCCAGAAAACGCGCACCGACAAAGCCCATCAATTTGCCGACGAGGTGACTGAGTTTCATGCACCCTGCCTTAAAGCGCGGCTTCGTCAGCGGCCGGCGGGATCAAGCATTTTGCGGGCGTCGGACAGATCCTTCAACGCAGCCTTCAAGGCGTCGGTTTGCGCGGCAGACAGGCGGTGCACAACTCTTGGAGCCTCATCGCCAACAGAATTTGTGGCCGCCGGACGGATGATTCCGCCCTTGCCCACGCGAGGTGCAACTGGGGCACGACCCGGCAAAGGTGCTCCTTCGCGCATGGCATCACCAGCGCTTGGTTTCACTGATCCTTGCGCAACACCGACAACATAACTTGCACCTTCGGCTTTCAGGATGCGCTGCACACCGCGAATGGTGTAACCTTCACCATAGAGCAGCACGCGAATGCCGCGCACAAGCTGCACATCGGATGGCCTGTAATAACGGCGACCGCCCGCACGCTTCATCGGCTTGATCTGGGTAAACTTGGTTTCCCAAAACCGCAGCACGTGCTGGGGAACATTGATTTCTTCCGCAACTTCACTGATGGTGCGGAAGGCGTCCGGTGATTTTTCCAAAAGCTTTATCCCCGTGATCAGCTGTCAGTGTCTTCGCCAGGCTCAAGCCCGTTGATGACGTTTTTCATGACCTGGCTTGGCCGGAACACCAGCACACGCCGTGGCGTAATTGGTACTTCTTCACCGGTTTTTGGGTTGCGGCCCATGCGCTCCCGCTTGGAGCGCACCATAAATGTGCCAAAAGATGACAGTTTGACAGATTGGCCGTCGGCCAACGAGTCAGCGACCAGATCCAGCACATTATTCACCATTTCGGCTGATTCCGTGCGCGACAACCCGATGTTCCGGTGCAGCGATTCACTCAAATCAGCACGTGTCAGAGTCTTTTTATCCATGCTCTCGACTCTCCCTACTCGTACATGCTAGGGCAGTCAGCCTCGCCAGTCAACGAGAAGATGTGGGAAACTCAACGGCTTATGAGGGGTTCTTAATGCTGACGCAGTTTCATTTTTTGGGCCGTCATGGTCGGCTTCAGGCGGACCTCCCGTGTGGAGTCAACGATTATAGTGCAATTGACATTGACTGCTCCGGGGTTCGACAGCCATCGGTGGTCCGCCTGAAGCCTACAAGATTCACACATCTTTTTGTGGCACAAGCACTATTTAAAATCGGCCTTTTCATTTCTTCACAAACGATTGTTTTAATTCACTATTCCGTCATCCCGGCGAAGGCCGGGACGAGGCTGACCCAAGGTGGC
>JANPCE010000004.1:0-23543 GCA_031430795.1 Hyphomicrobiales bacterium | reverse complement strand
GGCCATCGCTTGAAGCCAAGGCACCTCTCCCGCCCTTCGGGCACCCTCTCCGAAGGGGAGAGGGACCTCCTACAGCGATCTTCCGTTTTACTGGTCAGGGCGCTCGCACAACGAGTCCCTCTCCCCTTCGGAGAGGGTCCGCGAAGCGGGGGAGAGGTCCCTTGGCTTCAAGCGATTGCCTTGCTGCATTCGACACCACAAAAGTTGTGTGCGCACGATAGCGGATTACACCGGGATGTTGTTGGACATCAAAAACGCTGCAATGGGCGCAAAACTTTTGCGGTGCACCTCGCACGGCCCAAGCCTGTGCAAGGCCGCCGCGTGCGCTGCCGTGCCATAGCCCTTGTGTTGCGCAAAACCATAACCTGGATACGCCGCGTCCAGCGCTCCCATCATGCGGTCCCGCGTCACCTTGGCGATGATCGAGGCAGCGGCGATGGAAAGACATTTTGAATCGCCTCTCACAATCGTCTGTACACGGATGGAAAGCGGCGGCGCGCGGTTGCCGTCAACGAGGGCGAGTGTTGGTATCGACGTCAATGCTTCGACAGCACGGGCCATGGCGAGGTGGTTGGCCTGCAGGATGTTGATGGTGTCGATTTCCGCGACAGTGGCAGTGCCAATGCCGACGTCGGCCAGCGCCATGATCAACCCAAACAGGGCATCACGCCTCACCGCCGTCAGTTTTTTGGAATCATTGAGACCTTCAGGAATCCGCCGGGGATCAAGGATCACTGCCGCTGCAACAACCGGCCCCGCCCAGGGCCCTCGGCCCGCTTCGTCGATGCCGCAGGGGCAGTCACCCACAGCATATGCACTTTGCTCAAAGTCAAAAACCGGGCCGTCATGTGTCATGTTTGGGGATTGCCGGTGGATTCGAAGCGTTGTTGACTCGCCAGTGTCATTGGTGCATTTATATTTCAGGCGTTGAAAAAAATCTACCAACATAGGTGGAAGCGACGCCGTAAACGCCATTGGGAGGACATATTCAATTGGCAAGATGAGGCCCGCAATTGAGGCCGTTTGCGCATGCGTCCTTTTGGGGGGTGCAGCAGCGCTGAATGGCGACAGATGCAGCTTTCGAAGGACGCCAAAACAAATCAGGGAAATGCCAGGCAACACTGCCGCAATCCGGTTTCGGGTGGCGATGGCGTCCAGCGGTGTCTTGGCAACGAGAGGATAATTCGAATGAAGCGTACAATTTATGCATTGATGGCCGGCGCAGTGTTGCTGGGCGCATCAAGCTTTGCCGCGCAGGCCGCAGGCAAGACCATTGCCGTGTCGTGGAAAACCTTCCAGGAAGAGCGTTGGAAGACAGACGAAGCTGCCATCAAGTCTGCTGTTGAAGCAGCGGGCAACACCTACATCTCCACAGATGCCCAAGGCTCTGCCCAGAAGCAGGCAGCCGACATCGAAGGCCTGATCTCGCAGAAGCCAGACGTCGTTCTGGTTGTCGCCTTTGACTCGGACGCCATTTTGCCATCGATCAAGGCGCTCAGCGATGCTGGCATCAAGTCGATTGCCTATGACGTGCAGTTCGAAGATCCAAACGCACTCTACATCACCTTCGACAACGTCGGTGTGGGCCGCCTCATCGCTTCGGAAATCCAAAAAGTGAAGCCAGAAGGCAATTACGCCTTCATCAAGGGCGACAAGGGTGACCCGAACGCGACATTCCTTTTCCAGGGCATGATGGAAGTGCTCAAGGAAGGTTTGGATTCAGGCAAGATCAAGAACGTCTGCGAAACCTTCACGGACGGCTGGAAGCCAGACAATGCCCAGAAGAACATGGAGCAATGCCTGACCTCGACTGGCAACAAGGTGGATGCAGTCGCCTCTGAAAACGACGGCATGGCCTCGGGCGTCGTCGCCGCTCTCACCGCGCAAGGCATGGCTGGCATTCCAGTCGGTGGCCAGGACGGTGACTTGGCCGCCATCAACCGCGTGGCCCTTGGCACCCAGACCGTTTCTGTCTGGAAGAACGCCACGGACCTCGGTCGGGTTGCCGCTGAAGCTGCAAACGTCCTTGCTGAAGGCGGTGATGTGATGACCATCGCTGGTGTTGCCAAATTCAACGGCGGCAAGAAGGGCGTGGAAATGAATTCCATCCTCCTCGCACCAACGCCAATTACGAAGGACAACATCTCCGTTGCCATCGACGCTGGCCACATCACCAAGGAACAGGCCTGCGCAGGCGTGGCCGCTGGTGCAGTGACGGGCTGCTGATCTTGCAGTCTGAATGAAATGGGCCGCGCCATTTGCAAAAGTGGCGCGGCTTTTTTTAACCACAACCAACACCGTCATCACGGCGAAGGCCGGAATGAAAACTTGCGGTGTGCCGTATGTTGGCAAGTTGAACCCAAAATTCCTCCATGGGCGGGCTTGACCCGCCCACCCAGAATGCAGAAAGTCTGGTTCGGCGGGTCAAGCCAGCCGATGGAGGAAACTGGGAGATGAATTCCAAAAGCCTGAACGTTGTACCAAAGTTCCTTTATTGCCCGGAGCCATCAAATGTCTGACGCCACCAACACCAGCCAAGGCCCCGCCCTTCAAAGCGAGGGGCCGATACAACGCTTTTTCCGAGCCACGGAAATTGACGCCCGCATGATCGGCATGTTGGTGGCACTGGTTCTCATTTGGTGCATCTTTGACATTGCCAGCGGCATCCTGCGCGGCAATTTTGGCGGACTGCTCGGTGGCTCGTTTCTCACCCCCCGCAATCTCTGGACGCTGCTCGTTCAAACCTCATCCATCGCCGTCATGTCGACGGGCATGGTGCTGCTGATTGTGATGCGGCAACTGGATCTTTCAGTAGGGTCCATGCTCAGTCTAGTGGCGGTCTCGGGTGCCGTGCTGCAAGTCTTCAAGCTGGTACCCGTGTTGGGTGTTGGCCACCCCGCAATCTGGATCATCGGTGTATTGGCATGCATCGTGCTCGGCACACTGGTCGGAGCCTTCAACGGCTATATCACTGCCTACGCCAAAATCCCCGCATTCATTGTCACACTCGGTGGTCTTCTCGCCTACAGCGGCCTCGCCTTCTACCTTGCCAAGGGCGAAACCGTGGCCCCGATGGACAAGACATTTGAAATTTTCGGCGGCGGCATTCCGATCAGCTGGCTCGGGCCGTTCTGGAGTTGGTTGATCGCCGCAGTGGTGTGTGCGGCAATTGTGTACGGCATCGTCAATGGACGCCGCCAGCGCCTGCGTTTCAAGTTTCCACTGCGCCCAATGTGGGCCGAAGTGTTTTTGGCAGCCATCGGCAGTGCCGCCGTTCTCGGCACAACACGGGTGATGAATTCATATCCCTGGCCGTTCAAGCTGATCGAGAACTACGCCAAGGCAAACAATGCCGTCATTCCGCCGGGCGTGGAAGACAAGGATGGTGCCGCCATCTGCATGGCCGCCGACAAGGTGGTGCGCTGCACCGAAGGCCTGATTTATTACACTGGCTATTCTGTGCCAGTGTTGATCGCACTTGTTGTGGGGCTTTTGATGACATTCCTTGCCACCCGCACCATGTTTGGGCGCTACGTCTATGCCATCGGCGGCAATCCGGAAGCGGCGGAGCTGGCCGGCATCAACACCAAGTGGATGACGGTGAAGGTCTTCGCGCTGATGGGCACACTGGTCGGCATATCGTCCGTCATTTCATCGGCCCGTCTGAATGCGGCCACCAACGCGCTGGGTGGATTGAACGAACTCTACGTCATCGCGGCAACTGTCATTGGTGGCACATCGCTGGCGGGCGGTGTGGGCACAATTTACGGGGCCATGATCGGCGCGCTGATGATGCAGTCGATCATCTCCGGCATGTCGCTGCTGAATTTGCCTGCGGCGTTCCAGAACATTGTTGTCGGCATTGTGTTGGTTCTGGCCGTCTGGCTTGACCAGCTCTATTCACGTCGCGTGAAGTAAGGACATCACTATGGCAAAAAAACCAGTTCCAAAAGCCAATTCCCGCACACCCAGGCGCGCCACTGAAAAGCTTGTGATGGAAGTGCATGACACGCCAGCGGCTGTTCAGGGCGCGGAAAAATTTTCAGCACCCACGGATCGCGGAACGGCACTGATAGAAATGCGCGATATCTCCATCGCCTTCGGCGGCATCAAGGCTGTCGATCATGCGTCTGTAAATTTGTACCCCGGCGAAGTCATGGCCGTGCTGGGCCATAACGGTGCCGGCAAATCCACGTTGATCAAGATTCTGTCCGGCGCCTACAAGCGTGATGGCGGACAGATTTTGATCGAAGGCAAGGAAGTCAAGATCGACAACCCGCGCGATGCCAAGGCCTTGGGCATTGAAACAATTTACCAAACGCTGGCGCTTGCCGACAATGTCGACGCCGCTGCGAACCTCTATCTTGGGCGTGAACTTAAAACCGCTTTTGGCACGTTGGATGACGTCGCCATGGAGGCGGAATGCCGCAAGGTCATGCACCGCCTGAACCCCAACTTCCGCCGCTTCAAGGAACCGGTGTCGAAACTGTCCGGCGGCCAGCGCCAGTCTGTCGCCATCGCCCGCGCCATTCACTTCAATGCCCGCATTCTGATCATGGATGAACCGACGGCCGCTTTGGGCCCGCAGGAAACCGCGCAGGTCGGCGAACTCATCAAGCAGTTGAAGGCCGAAGGCATCGGCATCTTCCTGATCAGCCATGATTTGCACGACGTTTTCGATCTTGCTGATCGCTTGTGTGTGATGAAGAACGGCAAGGTTGTGGGCACGGCCAATAAGTCCGATGTGGACCACGATGAAGTGCTGGGCATGATCATCGCCGGCAAATGTCCCAAAGGTGCTGTGCCGGGGCCGGGTGCCATGCGCGAGGCGGCGTAAGCCCCATTGCCACGCAAGTGTTTTCTGTTCCATGATGCATGCATCAAGGCTCAGGGAGAAACGCCATGTCATCAGTCATTCGCTCCACCGTATTTGCAGTTAGCCTCATGTCATCGGCGTCGATGGCGCTCGCGGACAAGGTCGTCATCTCGAATTGGGACGGCTACATGCCGAAAGACATGGCGGAGAAGTTCAAGGCGGCCACCGGGCTTGATCTCGAAGTCGCCGTTCACGCCACCAATGAAGAAATCATGGGCAAGGTGACGGCGAGCGGAGGCGAAGGTTTCGATGTTTTGTTTGTGTCTTCGCCTTTCGCAGAAGCACTCAACCAGTTGGGCCTGCTTGCACCCGTTGACGCCGCGAAAATTCCAAATCTCAAAAACCTTTACACCGAAGCCACGCAACTGAAGCATGATCCCGGCAACACGTTTTCTGTGCCCTACGCATGGGGCACAACAGGGCTGTGCTATCGCTCCGACGTGGTGACAACGGCACCCACCAGCTGGAACGACCTGCTCAATCCAGCTGACGCCGTGAAAGGCAAAACCACCATGCTGGCCACAGACCGCTGGCTGATGTCGGCGGCGTTTTTGGCGCAAGGCAAATCCGTGAACACGGTGGTGCAGGCTGACCTTGATGCAGCGCGTGACCAGTTGGTCGCCACCAAGAAAACCCTGCTCGCCTATGATGATGCGACGTTCTATTCAAAACTCGTTTCCGGCGAAGCAGCGCTGGTGCACGCCTGGGACGGCTGGTGCAACTATGGCACGGCTGAAAACGCGGCAATCAAATATGTGATTCCGAAGGAGGGCTCTGACCTTTGGGTGGACACCATGGTGATCACCAAGGCCGCGAAAAATCCTGAAGGAGCCGCCAAGTTCATCGACTTCGTCATGAGCGCAGACAACGGCAAATGGGTCGTCGAAAATATCATGTACAAGTCACCGAACAAGGCCGGCATGGATGCAGTCGCACCCGCCATGCTGACCCAATTTCCCAACATGGCGATTACGCCAACGGATTTGCTGAAGTATGAGCAACTGCGCGATCTGGGGGCCGGCATGAAGGCGTTTTCGAAGACGGTGTCTGAGGTGATGGCGGCGAAGTGACGCCAAACTTCCGTCATCCCGGCGAAGGCCGGGACAAGGCTTGTCGCGATTTCTGTTGGTTAAAAGCCTGGCCCCGGCCTTCCCCGGGGTGACGGGATTTGGATTGAATGAAAAGTTCTAAATCTCCAACACTACTGATGCTACCCGGCCTGCTCTGGCTCACCGCCCTCATGGTCGTGCCTTGTGCATTGATCTTCATCCTGATCTTCTTCGAACGTGGCACCTATGGCGGTGTCGATTGGGCGGCACCCACACTCGACAACATCCGTCGCGCACTTGATCCGCTCTATCTCTCCATCTTTTGGGACTCCGGTCGAATTGCATTTTTGACGACGGTCATTGCTTTGCTCATTGGCTATCCTGCGGCTTTCGCGATTTCGAAAACACAAGAGCGCCACCAGACCACGCTGCTGTTTCTCGCCATGCTGCCGTTCTGGACTAATTACCTGATCCGCACTTACGCGTGGATGGTACTGCTCAATCCCGCAGGCCTCATCAATTCGCTGGGCCAACATCTCGGCCTGACGACTGAACCATGGCCGTTGCTCTACAATGAATTCGCGGTCGTTCTCGGCCTTGTCTACAACTATACACCCTTCGTCATCCTCTCGGTGTTTTCAGCGTTGCAACGGCTTGACACCTCATTGCCGGAAGCGTCGCGCGATTTGGGGGCAGGGGCCTGGGTTACATTTTATCGCATCACATTGCCGCTCACGGCAGCGGGTGTGGCTGCGGGCGCGGTGTTTGTGTTTGTGCTGTCGATCGGCAATTTTGTGACCCCGGATTTATTGGGTGGCGGCAAGGTGCAAATGGCCGGAAACCTGATCTACGACCAGTTCCTCACCGCCCGCGATTGGCCCTTTGGTGCAACACTGTCGGCGCTCCTCATCGCCATCATGATGCTTCTTCTGTTCATTCAAGCCATCGCCGCGCGCCGTGCCGGAGGTATCCGTGCATAAGGCCTTGCGCGCGCATTTGATTGGAACATTCGCGTTTCTGTATTTGCCAATCATCGTGTTGATGGTGCTTTCGCTCAACAAGGCGGGCCTGCCCACGGCCTGGGGTGGCGTGTCTTTCGAATGGTACGGCAAATTGGCATCGAACGACAAAGTGATGGGTGCCGCCTGGAACTCGCTTGTTGTCGCGTCCTTCGCCACGCTGCTCTCAACTGTCATCGGCACCATGCTGGCCTTTGGTGTGGAGCGCGCCAAGCCGAGCACGACACGTGACGCCCTGCTTTTTGCGCCAATGGTGATTCCTGACATTGTGCTGGCCATCGCATTGCTCAGTTTTTTCACTTTGACGAAGTTCAAGCTTGGCCTGCACTCCATCATCATGGCCCATGTCGTCTTCAACATCGCCTTTGTCTGCGCTGTTGTACGCGCCCGGTTGAAGGGTTTTGACTGGTCGCTGGTTGAGGCGTCCCGTGATCTTGGGGCCACGGCGGCCACCTCCTTCCTGCGCATCACACTTCCACTCGTTCTGCCTGCCATCATCGCGGCGGCGTTGCTGTCCTTCACGCTCTCCATCGACGAATTCATCATCGCTTATTTCACGGCGGGGGCGGGCCAATCCTCCACCACACTCCCCATGCAAATCTACGCCATGATCCGCTTTGGCGTGACACCCGAAATCAACGCCATGGCCACCATCGTCATGTTTGTGAGTTTTGTGTTGGTGCTGATGGCGCAACGCTTGAACCGCGGAAAAATTCCCGGCATGTAGTGGGGCGAGACGGGAGAACATGATGGCCAAAGCCGCACCGAAAAAACCTGCCAAAAAAAGCAGACCAAAGAAGGTGATCGCTCTCTTTCCCGAGGCCGCCTACGGCCCAGCGCTCAATTCCGTCGGCATCGGCCAGGCGCTAGAAAAGCTGGGCCACAAGGTTGTGTTCCTCTCCGACCCCGGCTTTATCGACGTCTACAAGAGCTTTGGTTTCGAAGCCCATGCTGTAAATCTCTCTGAACCCTTGCCACCCGAAGAGATGGCAAAATTCTGGGTGGATTTCATCAACGGCCACATCCCCAATTTCCGCAAATCCCCCTTGGACCAGATCGACAACTACGTGAAGGGCTGTTGGGAAATGATCGTCGAAACCGCCAAATGGGCAGAAAAAGATTTGCCCGGCGTTTTGGACAAAGTGAAGCCCGATGTCGTCTGCGTCGACAATGTGATCTTGTTCCCTGCCATCAAGCGCTACGCCATGAAAAACAAGAAGCCCTGGGTGCGCGTGATTTCTTGTTCGGAGAACGAAATTGAAGATCCCGACATTCCGCCACATCTTTCAGGCTGTGATGCCAACGACAAAAAAGGTCATGCTGCTTATCGCAAACGCTTCAACCAGGTCATCAGGCCGATCCACGACAACTTCAACGATTTCCTGAAGTCCGTCGGAGAGAAGAAATATCCCATCGGTCAATTCTTCGAAGCCAGCCCGCATATGAACATTTTACTTTATCCCTCAGCAGTGAAGTTCAAGCGCAAGCACAAGCTCCCGCCAAAGCAGTTCCAGTACCTTGAGGGTTGCGTACGCAAGGACGTGGCTTACACCGTGCCAAAGTTCAAGGCGAACAATGACAAGCCGCTGCTCTACGTGTCTTTCGGTTCTCTCGGTTCAGGTGACACGGACCTGCTGAAACGCCTGATCAAAACCATCGGAAAACTGCACGTGCGTGCCCTCGTCAATGTGGGTGATTATCTTGATCAGTACACGGATATTCCAGACAATGTGCTGATCGACAAATGGTATCCGCAACCCTCGGTCATTCCAAAGGTTGATGCCGTCATCCACCACGGCGGCAACAACAGCTTCACTGAATGCCTCTACTTCGGCAAACCCGCCATCATCATGCCCTATGTCTGGGACGGCCACGACAATGCGACGCGCGTTGAGGAGACAGGCCACGGCTTCAAGCTGGACCGTTACGAATGGACCGACGCCGGGATGGAAGCCAAGATCATGGCGATGTTGAGCGACAAAAAGATGAAAGCGAAGTTGAAGAAAACCAGCAATGCCATGCGGGCCAAACACGGGCCGACGAAAGCTGCAAAAGTGATTTCTGGACTGCTAAAGCGCAAGATCGGGTGATGCCAACAAACTTCACATCATCCGCCCCTCACCTCGAAGGCCCCGCCGCTTATTCAGGGCCTCTGAAAGATTGGGGCCATCAGGCCAACCCGATTGTTGGCAACTCCAAATCTGACGGCGTGTTGCTGCACAAGGGGCCGAACAACGAACCTGAAATCGGCCTGTGGCAATGCTCACCCGGCTCTTGGCCGCTGGAAATGCCACGCGATGAACTCTGCCATTTCGTTTCGGGTCGCGCGACCTACGAGAATGAAGGTGGCGAAATAATTGAAGTCAGCGCCGGGACCGTCGTCCTGTTCCCGGGCGGATGGAAAGGCATCTGCACCGTCCACGAGACAATGCGCAATGTTTACATGTTGAGGTAACAATGAACCTGAAATCTTCCGCCCCCCATTTGCACAACCCCGCCACTTATCCTGGCCCCTTCAAGGACTGGGGCGTCATCCCCACCATGATCGAAGGGACAAGCCGCACATCCGGTGTGGTGCTCTACAAAGGCCCGCAAGGCGAAAGTGAAACCGGCATCTGGATTGCAACACCGGGCTATTGGAATTGCCATGTGACGAGCGATGAGTTCTGCCACTTCCTGCTGGGCCGATGCACTTACACCCATGAATCCGGTGAAGTGATAGAGATCGTGGCAGACACCGTGGCGTTTTTCCCCAAGGACTGGCGCGGCACCTGCCGTATTTATGAAACCATCCGCAAGGTCTATATGATCCGCTGACATGAGCGAAGACCACGACCGCATACACGTGTTGCCTTGTTGGATCGGGGCTGTCGATATTTCGCTTTTGACGGGCGGATTATCAAACGCCAATTATCTGGTGAAAGATGCAGGCGGGCAGCACGTCGTGCGTTTCGGCGTCGACTATCCCTTCCATCACGTGTCGCGGGAACGCGAAGTGATGGTGGCCCGCGCCGCGCACGCGGCCGGATTTGCACCGGAAGTGCAGTTCGCGGCACCGGGTGTCACGGTGACGCAATTCATCGGTGCCCGCACCTACAATGGCGACGACGTGCGGGAAAATGCGGCGCGGGTTGGTGAACTGCTGCGCCGCTTCCATGTTGAAATGCCAAAACGAATCACAGGCGCGGGCTTCATGTTCTGGGTCTTCCATGTCATCCGCGACTATGCCGCCACGTTGCGTGCCGCCAAAAGCAGTGCAACAGCTGCTCTGCCGCTTTTGTTGCAGGAAGCGGATGCTCTTGAAGCCTTGCAGGTGCCGCTGCCTGTCATCTTCGGCCACAACGATCTGCTGCCGGGTAACTTTCTCGATGATGGGGAAAGACTCTGGCTCATTGACTTTGAATACGCAGGCTTCAACACGGCCATGTTTGATCTCGCGGGTGCTGCATCCAACGCCTTGATGACGGATGATGAGTCGATGGAATTGCTGGAAACCTATTTCGGCGGCAAGCCCGCGCCTGATGTCATGCGCGCTTTCGATGCCATGCAATGTGCATCACTGTCGCGGGAGTTGCTGTGGTCCCATGTGTCTGGTCTTTTTCTGAATGCACCCGGTGTCGACTATGACGCCTATGCAGCGGAGAACCAGTCGCGCTATGAAGTGTCTCTCGACCGCTATCAGTCTGCCCATGGAAAATTGCTGAAATGACATTGCCCGCCCACGCCCAAGTGATCGTCATCGGTGGCGGCATCATTGGATGTTCGACAGCCTATCACTTGGCGAAAGATCACAAGGCAGATGTGCTGTTGCTTGAGCAAGGACGCATCACATCCGGCTCCACCTGGCACGCCGCAGGTTTGGTGGGGCAGTTGCGCTCATCAGCGTCGATCACACGGGTGTTGAAATATTCAGTTGAACTCTACAAAAACCTGAAAACCGAAACCGGACTCGAAACCGGCTGGAAGATGACGGGCTGTTTGCGCCTTGCCACCAACGAAGACCGCTGGACGGAATTCAAACGCCTCGCCACAACAGCCCGCAGCTTCGGCATGGATATGTCGCTGATCTCGCCTTCTGAGGTGAAACAGATGTGGCCGCTGATGGACGTGTCTGATCTTGTGGGTGCCAGCTGGTTGCCAACGGATGGACAGGCGAGTCCTTCAGACATCACGCAAGCCCTCGCCAAGGGTGCGCGCATGCATGGCGCGAAACTGGTGGAGCAGGTGGAGGTCGTTGGCTTTGACATCAAGGATGGCCGGATCACAGGCGTGCGCACCAATCAAGGCGCCATCGCCTGCGAAAAAGTGGTGAATTGTGCCGGCATGTGGGCGCGGCAATTGGGAGCAATGGCAGGTGTGAACGTGCCGCTTCAACCCGTGAAACACCAATACATCATCACCGACAAGATTGACGGACTCTCAACTGACGCACCCACCATCCGCGACCCGGATCGACGCACTTATTTCAAGGAAGAAGTCGGCGGACTCGTCATGGGCGGCTATGAGCCAGACCCGATTTCCTGGGACGTGACGGACGTTCCCGACGCGTGGGAATTCCAACTCTTCGACGACGACTACGAACACTTTGATCAGCACATGGAACAGGCCATCGCCCGCGTTCCTGCTCTCGCAGATGTAGGCGTCAAGAAAATGATCAACGGGCCAGAAAGCTTCACGCCCGACGGCAACTTCATTCTGGGCCGCGCCGCAGAATGCGCCAACATGTTTGTAGGTGCCGGCTTCAACGCCTTCGGCATCGCCGCTGGCGGTGGGGCAGGTTGGGTGCTTGCCGATTGGGTGATGCGCGGAGAAGCACCACTTGATTTGTGGGTCGTGGACATTCGCCGCTTTTCTGAAATGCACCGGGATCGCAAATGGGTCAACGACCGCACCCTCGAAGCCTATGGCAAACATTATACAATTGCCTATCCGCATGAAGAATATGACTCAGGCCGGCCGCATCTCAAATCACCACTTTATGAGACGTTGAAACGCCAGCATGCAGTGTTTGGTTCCAAGCTGGGATGGGAGCGGCCCAACTGGTTTGCGCGTCCGGGCGACCAGCGCCGCGACATTTATTCAACGGGCCGACAGAACTGGTTCAACACCGTGGGTTCCGAACACGAACATGTTCGCAACAATGCCGGCATCTTTGATCAATCGTCATTCGCCAAATACCGTGTGCGCGGAAACGCATCTGCTGAAGCGCTCGGCTGGCTTTGTGCAAACAGCGTGGCCCGTGACAACGGCTTGATCACCTACACCCAGCTGCTGAATTCACGCGGCGGCATCGAGGCCGATCTCACGGTGACACGTCTTGGAGATCGTGATTTCTACATCGTCACGGGTACGGGCTTCCGCAGCCATGACCTCGCATGGATGAAAGACAATCTGCCCTCAGGCATGGACGTGCATTTTGAAGATGTGACAGAGGAGATCGCCACACTTTCGCTGATGGGGCCAAGGGCACGTGATGTTCTGCAAACAGCGACAAAATTTGATGTGTCTAACCAGGCATTTCCCTTTGGTCATGCGCGGGAGATTGTGATTGCCGGACACAATATCTGGGCTTTGCGCGTGACGTACGTTGGCGAACTGGGCTGGGAATTGCACATGCCGATTGCGTCGGCAATGCCCGTCTATGACATGCTGGTGCGTGAGGGCATGGAGGAAAGTGTTTTGCCTGTCGGTTACCGCGCACTTGAATCACTGCGGCTGGAAAAAGGTTATCGCGCATGGGGTTCGGACATCACGCCGAATGACACACCGTTTGAAGCCGGCCTCGGTTGGGCTGTAAAGATGACCGGCATGATGGATTTCAAGGGCCGCGATGCGCTTCGCAAACTGCACGGCCAGCCACCGAAGAAACGCTTCATGGGCTTCACCGTGGACGATGAAAGTGCTGTACTTGTCGGACGCGAAACCATTTTGCGCAATGGCGAGTTTGCGGGGTATCTCTCAAGCGGCGGCTACGGCTATTCGATCAGGAAACCCATTGGTTATGGCTACGTGAAAAATGCTGAAGGCGTGTCAGAGGCTTGGCTCAACGCAGGAAAATATGAACTCGTCGTTGCCAACGAGGCAAAGCATGCAACGTTGCAGATGCATGCACCATATGATCCGAAGAATTTGAGGGTGAAATGTTGATGCCCCCCCATTTCGTCATGGCCCGCTTCATGCGGGCCACCCATGGGTCCCCCGCATGAAGCGGGGGCTGACGAATATTTGCGGTGATGCAAAAATGAAAGCGCAATCCAATGAACCATGAACAAGCAAATGTTTCCACCTGTAGCGCTCTCGCAGTAGGTACATTCGCGGGCCGCGTCTGGCGTGATGGTGTAGGACCGTGTGTCGTTACCGTGCGCCAGGACAGGGTGTTCGATATTACCTCAAAAGCGCTGCCGACTATGCGCGACCTGTGTGAAACAGCCAGCCCCGCCCAAACTGCGTTTCATGCCAAGGGCGATGATCTTGGTGACGTGGCATCGTTGCTATATGGAAAGATGGAAGGAATTTCGATAGTCGCCCCCATCGACCTCCACGTCATCAAGGCAGCTGGTGTCACTTTCGCCTCATCCATGCTCGAACGTGTGATTGAAGAAAAAGCCCGTGGTGATGCGGCACTGGCTGATGCCATTCGCGCGGATATCACCCGTCTCATTGGTGATGATCTTTCCAAGCTTGTACCCGGCTCACCGGAAGCCATGGCACTTAAACAGGCGCTCATCGCAAAGAACAGCTGGTCGCAATACCTTGAAGTCGGCATTGGGCCGGACGCGGAAATTTTTACAAAATCTCAAGTCATGAGTGCGGTGGGATTCGGCGCTGACATTGGCATCCACCCCATGTCGAGTTGGAACAACCCGGAACCGGAGGCTGTGATCGTCGTCAACAGCCGGGGCACGATTATTGGCGCAACTCTCGGCAATGACATGAACTTGCGCGACGTCGAAGGTCGGTCCGCTTTGTTGTTGGGTAAGGCCAAAGACAACAACGCGTCTTGCTCACTTGGGCCTTTCATCCGCTTGTTTGATGACAGCTTTACACTGGATGATGTCAACGCCATGGACATCGCACTCGAAGTTGAACACGACGACGGCTTCAAACTGCAAGGCGGCAGCAACATGAAAAAAATCAGCCGCAGTCCGTCGTCCCTTGCCGGGGCCACACTCAACAAACATCATCAGTACCCGGACGGTTTTGTGCTTTTCTGCGGCACGGTGTTTGCGCCCACACAGGACCGCGGCGCCAAGGGGCAGGGTTTTACACACAAGCATGGCGACCGTGTCAGCGTCAGCAATCCGTTGATCGGTACCTTGATCAACACTGTGCGTTCCACAGACCAATGCGCGCCGTGGGAATTTGGAACCTCGCAGTTGATGCGCAATTTAGCGGGCAGGGGACTGCTATAAATAGACCGTCATCCCGGCTTTCGCCGGGATGACAGAACACACTTATTTTACCCGCTCCACCAGTGCTCTTGCCGCGTCTTCATTGGTGATCAGCACATTGGCATTCACCAGTTTCATGCCGCCAACCAGCGCTTCGATCTTGTCACTGCCACCGGAGATCAAGACGCGTTTTGGAACTTTCCGCAATTTATCGATGGGCGTGGACATAACACGGGTGTTGATGGGGTGGTTGACCAGCGTGCCTTCAGCGTTGAAGAAATTGAACAACATGTCACCGACGGCACCGGCACTCTCAAGGGAGCGCCTTTCGTCTTCTGACAGCAGGTTAAAGCGGAAGCTGGTGGATTGCGCCGCCATGGTGCCGACAGAAAGCAGGGCCATGTCCATCTTGTCAACGCGCGACAGGACTTGATCGAGGCCGCAACGGTCGATCAACGCACGCTTGGTCTCTGGTGAATCGACGAGGGCAGGGGCGGTCAACAAATAACAATCCGCGCCAATGGTGTTGGCAAATTGCCATGCGAATTCTGAAGGGTTAAAACGCCTCGCTTGCACCACGCCACCGAGCAGCGAAACCACTTCAACTTTTTGGAATTCCTTGTGCGACAAAGTTTGCAATGACTCGTGCAACGTGGCACCCCAGCCCACGCCCAGGCGCATGTCGTCATGCAATTGCTCGGTCACATACATGCCCGCCGCCGCACCAATGGAGCGGCCCACAAGTTTGGGGTCGGAAGGTTCCGGCACAACCACCGCATCCTCCAATCCAAACTTTTCCTTCAGCGCCCTTTCAAGTTCCAGGCATTCGGCAACGCCGCCTGTGACCCAGATTTTCACTTCCCGTTGCTTCAAGGCCTCGTTGATGTTGCGCACCACAGTGACGCGGCCAATGCCGAGGCGGTCAGCGATTTCGTTTTGGGTCAGACCTTCAACATAATACATCCATGCAATGCGCATGCGGTTGCGCGCCACGCGCCCGGCAGCGCGCTCCGACGGTGCATCCGGCTGCTTTTCAATTTCGGGCTTTGCGGACATGGTACCTCCACGACGTTGATACGTTTGGACGCCTTTTGTGCTGGAATAGCACAAATGTTTCGTTGCGTCAGATCAGGCTAAAACGAAACATTTGCATCCTGCAAATACATAATGTACTATAATTGACAGGAATTCAGAGAGGGCCAAAAGGCCCCAATCGGGAGGATGGGTCACATGGCCCAGATCGTGTCAACACGTGGCATGCCCCAGAGCGCACTTGGCTCGGCACGCCCGGATTCATCCTCAATTCCCTTTCAATTTAACAATTTGCGGCTGGCCCACCAAAGACCACAGCCCGCCTCATCACCGGAAATCGGCTGGCCTGCCGTGCTCCGGAACCCCCTCGTTCAAGGCCAACATCATGGAGGAAACCTAAGATGACATCTCGCAATTCGGCACTGACCCGACGCTCGCTGTTGAAAACAACAGCGGCCACGGGTGCGGCCCTCGCCACAACCGGTGGTGTGAACCTGTTCAACGTCGGCGGCGCTTTCGCTGACAGCCACATGAAAAATCCGGCAGATGTGCTCGCCACTCTCAACGTCGGCAAATTCGTCAAAAAAGAATACCGCGAACAGTTCAAGCTTGGCGACAATGACGAACTCTGGGATCCGAAGAAAGACTGGATTCGCACCGCCGATTGGGAAGCCATCCGCAAGGAACACGCCGGCAAGACCGTGCGCTTCGCCGTCGGCGCCGCCGACCGTGAATCAGCCCAGGAACAAACACAGCCATTCGCTGACCTCTCAGGCATCAAGATCGACGTTGTGTCGATTCCAGACGACGCCATGTATGACAAGATCGTGGCCGAATTCCTTTCGGGCAACGCGGGCTTCGATGCTGTCCAATTCTTCTCGCCTTGGCTCGGTGATTTCGCCGCGCAAGGCTTCTTGAAGCCGCTCGATGAATACGTGACCAAATGGGCCTTGCCATTTGACGATTGGTACGAGACCTATCAGCGCAATTATGGCCATTGGGGTGACAAAGGCATTCTCGGCATACCGTTTGACTGCGACATCCAGCAGGTGCACGTCCGCCCATCGGTATTCGCCAAGATCGGCATCAGCAGCATCGACAAGGTCAACACCATTCCGTCCTACGACGAAATGCTGCGCTTGGCTCCTGAGCTGAACAAGGCGCAACCCGGCACAGCCGGTATCGGCCTGATGGCTGGCCGCGGCTTCTGGGCCACCTATGCCTGGGAACACATTGCCGCCCAGTACGGCATGCACCTTTTCAACGACAAGTGGGAGCCCATCTTCAACGGCGATGCCGGTGTGAAGGGCCTCGAAATGCTCTTGGCTCTTTCCAAGCATGCGATTGAAGGCGTTGCCGCAGCCGATTGGCCTACCAATCGTGCTGCGATGCTCGGCGGACAGATCGCCTGCAACATTTCGTGGCAGGATACCGGCACACAAGCAACCCGTGCCGACCAATCGAAGCTGGGTGATGACATTGTGACGATCTACGAACCGCGTGTTGCTGGTGGCACATATGCCCCACCCAACATCGCCGGTTCGACCTCGATTGTCGCGGCCACGTCGCCAGAACCGGAAGCGGCATTCCTGATGCTTGCCTTCCTGACGACGTCGTCAATCATGGCGATGAACGAAGCCAATGCCAACGGCGTTGCTCCGGGCACCAAGTCGGTGATGAACAATGAGAAGCTTCGCAGCGTCTCGCAGCCTGCCAAGATTTGGGCGGAGAGCCTGGATTACGCCTGGTGCGCACCTCGCATTCCGTCAGGTTTCCAAGTCGAGCAGGAAATCGGTTTCCTCGTCAACGAAGTCATCGTTGGCACCAAGAAGCCGAAGGAAGCATTGGACGAAGCCGCCGGAATAGTGAAAGCCATCATGGAAAAGAACGGTTTCTACAAAGGCGCCGACCCCATGAACTTCGCCGCCACTGAACCCGGCCTTTGGATCGGTAAGGGCAAGGCAGTGCCGATCTGATATCTCCCTGAAACTATTGGCCGGGGTGAAAAGCTCCGGCCATTCTTTGCCGTTGCAACGAAGGGACCTCATCCGGCGCTTCGCGCCACCTTCTCCAAGGAGAAGGGACGATGTCAAAACCGTCCCCTCTCCTTGGAGAGGGTGGATCGCGCGGAACGCGCGAGACGGGTGAGGTCCCTTCGTCGACACAAGCAAGAAACGCCAAACCAATGACCACCACCACAATCCCCATCCGCCGCCGCTCTGCCTTCATGCGCAAGGCCTTCCCCTATTTCATGGTGGCGCCGGCCTGCATCTACCTCCTCGGCATCACGCTGTGGCCGGGCGTTTTTGCGCTCTACCGTTCGCTGTTCGAAGGCAAGTTCAACTGGCAGCAGAATTATGTCGGCTTGGAGAATTACAAAAGACTGTTCGTCGACGAAAATTTCTGGTCCGCTGTGTGGAACACTTTGCTGTTGGGCTCGATCACACTCGTCATCGAATTCGTCATCGCACTTTTTCTGGCGGCCCTTGTCTATCGCTCACCTTGGGTCAAAGGCTGGCGCATCCTGTTCATGTTGCCCATGCTGTTCATGCCGTCGGCTGTGGGCTTCCTTTGGAAGCTCATTTTCAACGACGGCCGCGTCATGGCCGATTTACTCAACCGGGTTGGCCTCGTCGATGGCGGCATTGATTGGATGGCCCACACGTTGAACGCCCGCTTTGTGCTCGTCCTCACCGATGTGTGGCAATGGACGCCGTTTCTCTTCATCATATTGGTGGCGGGCCTGCAAGGACAGGACAAGGAAATTGAAGAAGCTGCTCGCCTCGATGGCGCATCCTTCGGCAAAATGTTCTGGAACATCTCGCTGCCTTTACTCCGCCCCATCATCGCCATCGCACTCGTGCTGCGCGGCATTGACCTTCTCAACAACATGTCAGCCGTCAACATCATCACCCAAGGCTCGCCCGCCGGCTACACGGAAACCCTGAGCTACTTCATCTACCGCACTGCTTTCCGCAGCTTCGACCACGGCTATGCCTCCGCAACCTCTGTGCTTCTGTTGGTCGCCACCGTCATTCTCGCGCAATTCCTTGTGCGCAAATTCTTCAGGTCAGGCACAGAATCATGAGCAAGCCCATGGAAGGCCCGCGCTGGGGCTGGATCATTCTCACCATCTGGGGCGTCTTTGCGCTTCTGCCCATTCTCTATTTCGCGTCGATTGCGCTTCGCCCGCGCAATGAAATCATTGCACCCGTGCCCATTTACTTCCCGACCTTGACCACAGAAACCTGGGCCAAAATCTGGACCGAATGGCCGATTGGATTGTATTTCTGGAACTCCATCGTCACCGTCTCAGGCAGCGTCTTCATCTGCCTCATCCTCGGCGTGCCATGTGCCTATGCGTTGGCCCGCTTCAAGTTCAAGGGCAATGCCGACATCGGCAACTACATTCTCTCCACCAAAATGATGGCCCCTGCCGCCGTCGTCGTGCCCATGTTCTTTCTCTTCGGCCAGTTCAAGCTCATCGATTCCGTATGGGCCTTGATGCTGGTCTACGCCGCCATGAATCTCTCCATCGTGGTCTGGATCATCCGCAGCTACATGATCGACATCCACCCCGAAATCGAAGACGCGGCGAGAACCGACGGCGCCGGCGACTTCCGCATCCTCTGGGAAATCATCATCCCCATGTGCCTCCCCGGCATCATCACGGCGGCAGTCATCGCCGCGATCTTTGCGATGAACGAATATCTCTTCACGCTGATCATCGCATCAAAGAACGCCTATCCACTGTCAGTGGCCTTGGCGAATTTCTCCGGCGGCTCAGACGGCATAATCTACAACGCCATAGCCTTGGTCGGCTTCCTTGCCTTCTTCCCGGCGCTACTCTTGGTGATCCTGATTCAGAACCACCTGTCACGTGGGCTGACGATGGGGGCGGTGAAGGGGTGATCAGATCAGCGGAAGTTCCGCCAGCTTGATTGAGAGTTCTGGTGCAAAATCCAAGGCGAGCATTTCGTTCGGCTCGACCATGCGCCGCTCGAGATAGCCCTCAGCGGACGGCTTTGCGAAACAGTGGGTGCGCAGGGTTTCGGCCTCGATGACCCACAGCAGCGCCACACCATGTGAGGCATAAATTTGCGCCTTCCGCCCCGTGTCGTAGCGCATGGAGGTGTCGGCAACTTCGACGGCCAACAAAATGGTTTTGGGACCGATTTCCCTGATTTTGGTTTTACTTGGAAAAAACACAAAGTCCGGTTCAAGAAAACCATTAAGATCAAGCCGCAATGTTGTTTCGGGTGCCATTTCGATTCCATCAGGCAGGCGTTTGGCCCACCACTTATTGAGTGAAATCTTGACATGCTCGTGCTTTGCGCCTTTGGGAGACATGGGCACCACCTCGCCGTCGATCAGTTCGAAACGTTCGTCTTCGTCAATGATCCCAGCCTGCACCATGGCCTCGATTTCGGCAAAGGTCCAAAGGCGGCGCGCCAAGCCTTCGGCAGCCTGTGTCGTCATCGGCAGGTTAGGGGGGCGGAAATGGGAATTCATCTCAGGAACATAGCACTACTCTGCTGCCCCGTCACCTCGGGCGTCAGCGCCGGGCTTTTGTCGTCCTCATGAAATTCAATGTGTGCTCAAAACTCTCGACACCAGCCTGAGATCCCAACCCCGTCGCATTCAACGCTGACGTCGCTTGTGCAAAACGCACCGTGTCCTCGGGCGAGAACCCTTTCACCAGTCCTGTTGCAAACCCCGCGTTGAACGCGTCACCACAGCCGCAGGTGCATTTCACTTTGATGTCGAAGGCCGGAATTTTGAATTTGGTACCGTCACGGTCATGGTAATACGCACCGTCGCCACCCATGGTCAGCACGCAGGCCTTCACTCCCATATCGAAAAAGAACTTGGCGGTGTCGGCCAAATCAGTGAGGCCGCACAGCGCCTGCGCCTCTTCAATCGACGGCATGAAATAGTCTGTATACGGAAGAACAGCGGCGATGGCGGGCAGGTCCTTCGGTGAGCCTGCAAACACGTCCACCGTGGTGGCGGCCCCCGCCGCCTTGGCTGCTTTCATGACCTTGGCAGAATGCCCGCCCGCATCCATGGCTTCAGTCAAACCAATGCCACCAGCATGAAACACAGTGCAATCCGTCACTTGTGCATACATGTCTTCGGTAACGATGAAATCCTTGGTGGCACCGTGCATGTGCAGGGCAGGGCGCGAACCATCGGCGCGTGTGGTGACGATTGAAGATGATGTTTTCCACCCCGGCTTGCGCTGCATGCCCCAGGTATCAACACCAAAATGCGTCAGCCGCTCCAACACCCAGTCCGCCATGATGTCATCGCCGACACCGCCGACAGCGAGTGTGTTCACACCCATTTTGGCGGCGGCAATGGCGGCAGTGCCTGCGGCTCCGGAAACGGCGATTGTCAGTTCATCAATGAACAGCGTACCGCCACCCGGCGGCACTTCAGTGAAGGGCCAGCCCAGGCAATCGTAGGTGTAGAAGCCCATGGAAACGTAGTCGTAACGTGGCATGTCAAGCCGCCTTCACCCGCAACATGGCGTCCTGACGTTGGCGGAGCTGGTAAATTTTGGCCGTTGTATCAACAGCCACATTCGCAGACGTCAGCAATTCGCCCTTCTTGATGGCGCGGATGACTTTACCACGTTCAAGCAAGCCACACGGCACAGCACCTTGGATAACCGCATCCCCCACCGTCATGATCCATGCACGATAGGTGTACTCACCGATGGCATCCAACGCATCGCCCTGTTTCAAATCCTTTTTCGCCACTGCGCAAACCTCAGACACCGGAACCGGCAACGGCACCATGTCGGCAGCGCCATACATGACAGCTCTTGCGCAAGACATCGGCACTTCCAATGATGTGAGGTGATAAGGCCGCACAAATTTGAAATAGGGGCCTTTGCCCATCTTGAGATCAGTCAAGCGTTCATGAATGCGCGCATGCGGCGCTTTCACAATGCAGAACACACCGGGGGCCACACCTTTGCCAATGGAATAATCCACAACGCCGGAGCGTGACAACAATCCACCGTCCTCAATCGGGATCAGCATTTCAGTTAGCTGATCCAGCGTCGCCGCAGGACCATGCATGCCTGGCTTGTCGGGCACCAACCCTGTTGCATTCGAAATCGCCGCCATCTCGACCATGGTTTTTGAACCATCCACAAACTCCACCAGCATGCGCGGGTTCATGTTGCGGCGCTTGGCTTCATCCATGTAAACATCAGGCATTGCGTCAATGTTGAGCGGATTGTTTTTGCCTTTGCCAGCGGCGACAATGGGATAACCCAACGCCTTGGCAAAATTAATCAGCTCAATGCAACTCGAAGGTTCGTCTCCCGCACCAAGCGTATAGGTGACACCCAGACGCGCAGCCTCAGTTGCAAGATAGGCACCGATGGTGATGTCCGCCTCGACGTTCATCATGACAAGATGTTTGCCATGTTCCATGGCTGTGAGACCAATTTCGGCGCCAACGCCGGGAATGCCAGTGGCGTCAATCACCACATCAATGAGAGGCGAGCGGCAAATCAGTTGCGCATCAAGTGTGATCGCGGTGTGACCTTTTTCAATGCTGGCGCTCATCGCGCTATCAGTTCCAACTTCTTTGGATGCGCCACGCCCTGCGATGGCCAGTGCCTTCACCGCAGCACCGGAGCGCCGCTCAGCGATTGCAGCGACGGTAATGCCCTTCATGATCTCGCACTGGGTGACAATGTCTGTCCCCATTTCACCGCACCCTATAAGGCCCACCCGGATAGGGCGGCCCAAATCCGCTTGGCGGCGTTGCAGGTCGAGAGGTAAATTGCCCGTGAATGTCGTGGCCTGGCGTGTGGTCATGGACGTGTGAGTCTCCTATGACTGCAAAGTTTAATTATGATACTTTTGTTTTTGACTATGTCAATATGTGCTATTATTATTTGAGATGATGGTACAGGCGTGTTGCGCGAAATTGCGAAAACACGCAACACTATATCCGACCTGCCGACACAGGCTGGCGAATGATTGGGCAAAGAACATGGCGTCAATTTCCCTGAAACGAGTCACCAAGGCCTGGGGGGCGGTCAAAGGCGTGGACGCCATTGACCTTGAAATCAGGGACAAGGAATTCATCGTATTCCTAGGGCCCTCCGGCTGCGGCAAAACCACGACAATGCGCATGATCGCAGGGTTGGAAGATTTGACCTCAGGTGAAATCTCCATCGACGGCCAGTTGATGAACGACGTGGACGCAAGAGACCGAGATGTCGCCATGGTGTTCCAGAGCTATGCACTCTACCCCAACATGTCGATCTACGAGAACATCCGCTTCCCCCTCAGGATGCGCAATGTGCCAGCCGACAAGCATGACGCGTTGGTCCGCGAAGCCGCAAGAATGGTGGAACTGGGTGATCTGCTGGACCGCAAACCCAAAGCCCTCTCCGGTGGTCAGCGTCAGCGCGCCGCATTGGCCCGCGCAATCGTGCGACATCCCCAAGTGTTCCTGATGGACGAGCCCCTGTCGAACCTCGACGCCAAACTCCGCCTCGCCATGCGAGCACAACTCAAGCACATTCAAAAACGCCTGCAAACCACGACTGTTTATGTTACCCACGACCAGATCGAAGCCATGACCCTGGCAGACCGCATTGCCATCATGGACAAGGGCAAAATCCAACAACTGGGCACACCGGATGAAGTCTACAACAACCCATCCAATGTCTTCGTGGCGAGCTTCATCGGATCTCCGCCGATGAATCTGGTCAACGGCAGCATAGAGAAAGGCGTATTTACAGGCCCTGAAACAGTGGTGCCCAAAGCTGGAAAACGGTCTGGCAAAGTCACACTTGGCATTCGGCCGGAAGATGTATCCATCGCTGCCAAGGGTAAGGGGCACGTCAACACCTTGCTGTACTCGCTGGAACCAACGGGCGACCAAACCCTGGTCACCGTCAGGCTTGGCGGGCAATTGCTCGTCGCGCGCGCCGACCGGGATTTCCGCCAGCCGATCGACAGCCCCATCTCACTGAACTTCGACATGAACCGGGCCTATATGTTTGATGGTATCACGGGGGATCGTATTCGGAGTTAACCGCACTTACCGTCATCCCGGCGAAAGGACCTCTCCCCCGCTTCGCGGACCCTCTCCGAAGAGGAGAGGGACCTCTGTCAACCACCTCCCGCTTTACTGTCCAGGG
>JANPCE010000003.1:0-39545 GCA_031430795.1 Hyphomicrobiales bacterium | reverse complement strand
CCCTCTCCGAAGGGGAGAGGGACCTCTTGCGGCGACTTCCCTGAACAGTAAAACGGGAGGCCTCACTACGAGTCCCTCTCCCCTTCGGAGAGGGTCCGGCGAAGCCGGGGGAGAGGTCCCTTGGCTGCACGTGACCAATTGACAGTCCGTGCCTTTCGACACTAACCTCAAATACACTTGTATCGGCAAGAGAACAAAAGTTCACGCAACCTCATTAGGGGGGCCAAGCGTGGCATTGGGAGGTCTGTCACGGCATGGGTCAGAGTGAGGCCATCGTTCATGGAGGCAGCCGCACAGCATGGTTGCCGCGCTGGTTCACGAGCGAGCATCCCTTGCCATGGCTGCTGCCGGCCTCTGTGTTGATGGTGATCTTCGGGCTTTACCCGCTCTACAAAGCCATCGAGATTTCACTTTTCAAAAAGAACATCGCCACGCGAAAGCTGGTGTTTGATCCTGACCACAACTGGGTGAAGGCGCTGTATGACGAGCGGGTGTGGAATGCGCTGTTCAATACGCTGACATATACGGCCATTGCACTGGTGATTCAGCTGGTGCTCGGCATGTTGATTGCCTTACTGCTGGATTCAGACCGCAAGGGTTATGGCTTCATGCGCGCCGTAATGACGCTGCCGCTGGTGATTCCGCCGGCTGTGACAGCGATGATGTTCCTGTTGATGCTCAATGGATCCTTTGGCGTCATTGCCAAGGGCATCATCGGGCTTGGGCTTTTACCGGAGAATCATTCCATCCTTGGTGACTCTTCGCTGGCCATGGCGGGTGTTTTGCTGGCTGAGGTGTGGCAGTGGACGCCCTTCATGGTGTTGATCATGCTGGCGGGCTTGCGCTCTTTGCCAAAAGAACCGTTTGAAGCGGCGGCGATTGACGGGGCGACCCATGTGCAGGCGTTTTTCAAGCTCACACTGCCGATGATGTCGAAGGTGATTGCGATTGCGGTGCTGATCCGCGGCATCGATCTGCTGCGCACTTTTGACTATGTGAAGGTGATGACGGATTCGGGGCCGGGAACGGCGACGGAGACTTTGTCGAGCTACGCGGGCCGGGTGTATTTTGGCGGCAAATCAGATGAGCCCTATACGGCGACGATTGCGCTGCTCACACTCATCATCGTACTGGTGACATCGACGGTGTTCATGCGCGTGTTCAAGGTGAAGCTGTAATGGAACTCTCGCGCCCCATGCAGTTGCTGCGCGATGCGCTGGCGGTGTTTGTCACGGCACTTTTTGCGTTTCCGATTTTCTGGTGGGCGCTGACGTCGATCAAGCCGATCTCCGCCGTGTTCGACAAGGACCGTGTGGTTTGGTTCGACTTCGTGCCGACACTCATCAATTATGGCGTGACACTGTTTGGACAGTCGCGCTCGCAATTGGCAATTGATGACGGGTTGGGCATGGGTGTGGCGGGGGCTGGTGCCTATGATTCCCGCGTCAGCATTCTTGAATCCGTTGCTGTTTCGGTTGGATCGACCCTCATCACTGTCACCATTGCGGTGCTTGCGGCCTATGCGCTGTCACGGATGCGGTTCGCGGGACGCGAGTCATTTTTGAACTGGGTATTGGGGCAGCGCTTCATGCCGCCCATCGCTATCCTTGTGCCGATCGTTATGATGTTCAAGGCGGCTGGCATGCGCGACAATGACAATTACTGGTTGGGGCTGCTGGGCCTGATGCTGATCTATGCATTGATGAATTTGCCAATTGCGCTGCTGCTGATGAAATCCTTTTTCGATGATGTGCCAAAAGATGTGGATGAAGCGGCCATGATTGATGGGGCGACACGCTGGCAGAGTTTTGCCAAGATTGTTCTGCCCATGGTGCGGGGTGGCCTGGCCGCGTCTGCTGTTCTGGTATTCATTTTTTCGTGGACAGAGTTTTTGCTGTCCCTGTTTCTCACCACAGGCATCCGCACGGTGCCTGTGAAAATCCAAACTTTCGTTACTTCCACCGGCAATGAATGGGGCTTTATCGCGGCGTTGGGCACGGCTGCCGCGATCCCGAGTTTCATTTTCATTCTGCTGGTGCAACGCCATCTGGTCCGCGGGCTTACCCTTGGCTCCCTGAAAGAGTGAGAACCGCAGACGAGACACTGAACCATAAAACCAATTGGAGGAATCAAATGAGTTTTAGAGAGTATGACAAGAAGACTTACATTGCCGATCTGGCGCGGGACTTTTCCGCGCGCCGGATTTCCAAGCGTTCGTTTCTGAAAAAGGCCGGTCTGGCCGGTGTGGGCTTCTCGGCCTTCAACGTGGCGCTGCTTGGCAACACGCGGCCTTTCCGGGGCGGTGGACTTGTGGGTGACGTAGCCCATGCACAGGATGCTGATCTTACGGCCTGGTTGAAGAGTGTGTCGGGTCCCTACAAGGGCACCAAGATCCGCTATACTTCGGAAGCCACACCACCCACCGTTGTGCTGGACCAGCTGAAAGGCGAATTCACTGCCGCCACCGGCATCGAAGTCGAAATTGAAATCGTGCCGCTGGAACAGGTTCTCGCCAAGGCCACGCAAGACGTGCAAGGCCAGCTCGGTTCCTATGACCTCTACTATCTTGACCAGTCATGGGTGGCCACGTTTGCGCAAGACACGGTTGATCCGATCCAGTACTACAAGGACAAGCCTGATCTGGCTTTGCCCGGCATGGATTGGGACGACTTCTCCAAACCACTGGTAGACGGTCTTGCCGTTTATGAAGGCAAGTGGGTTGGCATTCCCTTCGACATTCCGATCATGACCACGATGTACCGCAAGGACATCCTCGAAAAGCACAAGATCGCACCGCCCAACACGGTGGACGAATTTGTGGCCGCCGCGAAGATGATCACGGAACTGGAAAAGGGCAACGGCATTTTCGGCACGGGCCTGCAAGCCAAGTCTGGTCACTATTCGTTGAACTGCGACTGGACGCAGGTGGTCTGGAATGAAGGTGGCTCGATCTTCACCAAGGACAAGAAGTTCTCCGGCAATGATGAAGCCGCTGTGCGCGGCCTCAAGATTTACCAGGAACTGCTTGCAATCTCGCCGCCTGAGTCGACGAACTCGACGTGGGACGGCCAGTGGCAGATGATGAACTCTGGCCAGGTTGCGCTCATCAATTCATGGGATGAATTCATGCCAGGTCTTGATGCCGCCGACTCGAAGGTCAAAGGCCTGTGGGAAGCCAAGCGGCCGATCCAGGGCAAGCATGGCCTTCGTGCGGTTGCCGATGCCGGCTTTGGTGAAATCCCGAACTGGGGCCACCAGGGCGGTTCGGTGCTTGGCCTCTCCAAGTATTCGAAGAACATCGACGCCGCATGGATCTTCATGCAGTGGGCATGCTCCAAGGATATCATGACACGCTGCACGCTTGGCGGCGGTTTTGCGCCGATGCGTCTTTCGTCCTTCGCGGATGAGCGCGTCAAGGCAAAGGCCGTTGTCGGACCGGGTACCACACGGCATTTGCCTGTGGTTCTTGAAACCATCAACAACGACATGGCGTCCGAACCCGACATGCCGCTGTGGGCCGGCTTCTCCAACAACGAAATTCCGGTCAACCTGGGCAAACTGCTCACGGGCCAGGATTTTGGTGGCGACGCCAAGAAGTGCATGGACACGATTGCAGCCGCAATCGATGCCCAGGTCGCGGAAGCGGGATTGCTTTAACACATAACGGACCCCCGCAACAAATTGCGGGGGTCTCCCCTCTCCCCCATTGCGTCATCCCGGCGAAAGCCGGGACCTTTTTGACGGAGGTCCCGGCTTTCGCCGGGATTACGGTCAGATATGAAGTGTTGCATGAAACCCGATCTTGTCATTGGCATCGATCAGTCGACGACGGCCAGCAAGGCCATCGCTTTTGACAGGCGCGGTCGTATCGTTGCGGAAGGCCGTGCACCCGTGCCTTTGTCCAATCCGCAGATGGGTTGGTTTGAGCAGGATGTTGATGACTGGACGGGGTCCGTCTCCACGGCGTTGAAGCAACTGACCAAAAAGATTTCAAAGGACAGCATCGCTGCGGTTGCGATTTCCAACCAGCGCGAAAGTTTTGCGCAGTTTGACGAGAAGGGCAAAGCCCTGCGGCCCGGCACCTTATGGCTGGATGAGCGGGCACACCAAGAGGTCAAGGACATTGCAGCCAAGATTGGCGCGGAACGCCTGCACCAGATCTCGGGCATTCCCAATGACATCACACCTTGCAGGGTGCGTTGCCTGTGGTTGTCGCGGCATATGCCCAAAATCTGGAAGGGCACAGCGAAGACGGCTGAGGTGCATGGGGTGCTGACGCATTTCCTGACAGGTGAATGGAAGACATCGACATCATCCGCCAGCCCCATGGGCGTGCTTGATGCGAAGACACACGACTGGTCTGATGTATTGTTGAAAGAGGCGAAACTCACACGCGACATGTTGCCGATACTCGTGGCCCCGGGTGATGTGATGGGAGTGGTCTCGGCTGATGCAGCAAAACGCACGGGGCTCAAAGCTGGCACACCTGTTGTTGCAGGAGGCGGTGATGGGCAGTGCGCCAGTGTGGGGGCCAACACGTTCACCAAGGGCCGCTTCTACTACAATCTGGGAACTGCTGCTGTAGGCGGAAGCTTTGGTGCTGCCTATACAACGGACCCGGCTTTCCGTTCTCTGGTTGCAACGGCTGAACAAGGCTATAGCTTCGAAACGGCCATTCGCACCGGCACCTATCTGGTGACATGGTTGGTGGAGCGTGTGTTCCATCAGAAGCCCGCGAAGAACCCCACGATATTTGCTGAACTGGAGGCGGAGGCCAAGGCGGTTCCCATCGGTTCCCGCGGGCTTGTGATGCTGCCGTATTTCTCCGGCATCATGACGCCCTATTGGGACACGGATGGACGCGGAGTTTTTGCTGGTCTGTCTGGCAGCCACACACGGGCCGATCTTTACCGCGCGATGATGGAGGGCATCGCCCTTGAACAGGCGATGATGACCAACCGGCTGGCTGCCGCCACGTCGCCGATTGACCACTTCGCCATTGTGGGGGGAGGCTCCAAGTCTGATCTCTGGTGCCAGATTGTGGCCGACGCCACGGCGCGGGATGTGAAGCGCCTGGAAACATCGGAGGCTTCGGCCCTGGGTGCTGCGATGGCGGCGGCGAAAGGTGCTGGCTTTTACCGGACGATTGCCGCTGCTTCGGAAGCCATGTCGGGCAAACCTTCGAAGACCTTCCGTCCACGGACGAAACAGGCGAAGGCCTATGCGGAACTGTTGTCGATCTATCAAGAGCTCTGGCCGCAGATGGCGGGTTGGAACCGCAGTTTGCAGGAATTTGCGCGGAGACAGGGCACATGAGTGCGTCCCGCAAGGATTGGAATTCACTGATCCGCGAGGTGATTTCGGGTGAATGGCGTGACCCTGAGACGGGCAAGCGTTGCAATGTGCCGTTTGAAACCATTCGCATTGAAGAAACACTGGATGGTGGTGCGGCTGATCTCGTGGCTCCTCTCCAGATTGGCAAGCGGCTGGCCGTTGTCTCGGACACCAACACGGTTGAAGCGCTGGGACGCCGCGTGGCCCAGGAACTCAAGGGCTGGACCTCGGTTGAAGAGTTTGTGTTTCCATCAGACACCCATTGCAATGAACCCACCGTCGAAGTGATGAAAGACAAGACGCGGCATTGTGATGCGATCGTGGTTGTGGGGTCTGGCTCGCTGACGGACACGGTGCGCTATGCCACTTTCCAGGATGGGCGGTCGTTTGCGAGTTTTGCCACAGCAGCTTCGATGAATGGTTATGGGGCGGGCACGGCGTCCGTGACACTCAACAACGGATACAAGACATCGCTGCCCTCACGGGCACCGCGTGGCGTGTTCATTGACTTGGGCGTGAGTGCCGCTGCCCCCACCTGGCTTTCAGCTGCGGGGCTGGGTGACAGTCTCTGCCGCCCCATCGCGCAGGTGGAATGGTGGGCGGCGCACCGGCTGCTGGACACGGCGTACATGAAGACCCCGTTTGATGTGTTTCATGTGGAAAATGACGAGGCGGAAATGATCCGCACCGCGCCGGGGTTGAAGACGCATTCGGTTGAAGCCAACGGCTATCTTTACCGGGTGCTGATTGAAGCGGCCTTTGGCAACAACATTGTTGGCACATCGCATTCGGGTTCCATGGGAGAACATCAGGTGTCGCACTGGATCGACATGTTTGCAGGGGCCGCACATCCAGGCACAGTGCATGGGCAACAAGTGGGTGTCGCTTCTGTGGCCATGGCGCGGTTGCACCGCATGTTGTTCTCGCTGCCCCGCGCACCCAAGATCAAGCCCACAAACATCGACAAAGTTGATTTCCAGACCCGCTACGGCCTCGACATTGGTGGCATGATGTTTGATGAGACGAAGAAGAAATCCTTCGATGCCAAGGGGGCAGATGCTTTTAACACACGGCTTGAACAGGTTTGGCCGGAGCTTTGCGCAGAGTGTTCAGCCATGATGATACCGCCTGAAAAAATCGCATCCATCCTGGCATCTGCCGGTGGACCAACCAACGCCACTGAACTCGGTCTTCCGCGCAACATCTGGCGGGACGCCATGAAACATGCCCGTGACGTTCGCAACCGCTGGTCGTTCCTTGACCTTGCAGACGACGCCGGGCTTCTCGACGAATTTCTTCTGAACGATCCGCAGTGAGAGCCATGGCTGCGACTTTGAAACGAACCTCCAGCATACCCTCAGCCATCATCGCTCGAAGCCAAGGGACCTCTCCCCCGCTTCGCGGACCCTCTCCGAAGGGGAGAGGGACTCGTGGTGAGACCTCCCGTTTTACTTTTCAGGGTGCTCGCACAACAGGTCCCTCCCCTTCGGAGAGGATCCGGCGAAGCCGGGGGAGAGGCCCCTTGGCTTCAAGCAAAAATCAGTAGAACAGGACAGGTAAATGGCATCAGTCACATTACGCAACATCCGGAAAAGCTATGGAGCCGTGCAGGTCATCCATGGGGTTGATCTTGATATCGATGATGGTTCATTCGTGGTGCTGCTCGGGCCTTCGGGTTGTGGCAAGTCCACGCTTCTGCGCTCCATCGCGGGGCTTGAAACGATTTCGTCCGGTGACATCGAGATTGCGGGCCGGCGCGTCAATGACGTGCATCCGAAAGACCGCAATATCGCCATGGTGTTTCAGAACTATGCGCTTTATGCGCACATGACTGTCAAAGACAACATGAGCTTCTCGATGGTGCTGGCGAAAAAACCGCAAAGCGAGATCGACGAGAAGACGGCGTGGGCCGCGAAAATTCTGAACCTTGAGCCTTACCTCGCGCGTTACCCGCGTGAACTTTCCGGCGGCCAGCGCCAGCGTGTGGCCATGGGGCGCGCCATCGTGCGCAATCCGGCGGTGTTTTTGTTTGATGAGCCGCTTTCGAATCTGGATGCAAAACTGCGGGTGCAGATGCGTACCGAAATCAAGGATCTGCATGAACGCTTGAAGACGACGACAGTTTACGTAACCCATGACCAGATCGAAGCCATGACCATGGCGGACAAGATCGTGATTTTAAAAGATGGTGTGATTGAACAGCAGGGAGCGCCACTGGATGTGTATGACAGGCCGGACAATGTGTTTGTGGCGACATTCATCGGGTCTCCGTCGATGAACATGATCAAGGGCAAGGTCGCAGGCGGCCACCTTGTCACGGCGGCGGACACAAAAATCGCGCTGCCCAAGGGGCACAAGGCGCAAGAAGGTCAGGCGATTGTGTTTGGTGTGCGGCCGGAACATCTTGAAGTTGGCAAGGGCATGGATGTGAAGGTTTCGGTGACAGAGCCGACAGGACCTGAAATCCATATTTATGGCGATCTTGGCGAAGATGAAATCTGTGCCGTGGTGCGCGAACGCATTGACGTGAAGCGCGGTGAGACGCTGTCGCTGCGCCCCATGGAGTCCAAGGTCCACCTGTTTGACCAGGCCAGCGGCAACGTCATCAGATGAAGATGGTCAGCATTTTAGGTGCTGGTGTCATGGGTTCGTCCATGTGCATGCCCTTGGTTGACTGCGGTTTTGCTGTGCGGTTGGTTGGCACGCATCTGGATGACCACATCATTGTCGGCATCAAGGACACTGGGCTGCATCCCAAGCTCAACGTGACCATGCCAGAGGCGGTGGCAGCATTTCATCACGGAGATTTTTGCAAGGCTGTTGGTGCAGACACGGATCTCATTTTGCTGGGCGTTTCGTCGGCTGGCGTGGAGTGGGCGATTGACCGTCTTTGTCAGGTGATGACATTTCCCATCCCCGTCATCATGATCACCAAGGGCATGAAGCCCGAAGTGGACGGGATGCAGGTGTTTCCGGATGTTGTGGCGGACGCGTTGAAGCGTTGCCTGGGTTTTGAGGTGCCGGTTGCTGCAATTGCCGGGCCCTGCATTGCCGGTGAACTGGCGGCGCGGCGGCAGACTGGCACCGTGATTGTGTCGCGTGATCCGGCTTTGGCACAATCACTTGCGAAGCGATTTGCTGGTGACTATTATTTTCCGCGCAGCTCCACAGACATGATGGGTGTAGAAGTGTGTGCGGCGTTCAAAAACTTCTTCGCCATCGCCGTAGGCTGGGCGCACGGACAGAATGAGGTTTTGGTTGAAACGCAGAACAACGCGAAAAACAACAATCCAGCTGCGATTCTTTTTGACCAGGCGGTGCGCGAGTTGATGGCGCTGACCTTGGCAATGGGCGGCACGGCTGAAAGTGTCTGGGGCATGCCAGGTGTTGGCGATCTTTATGTGACGTGCCAGGCCGGGCGCAATTCGCGGCTTGGCCATGCGCTGGGGCGCGGCCTCACCTATGCAGAGGCAAAAGCAGGGCCACTCAAGGGCGAGACGGTTGAAGGGGCGGAGCTTGGTGTTGCCGTTGCGGCGTCCATTCACGGCATGATTTCCACTGGGAAACTGCGGGGCGAAAATGTGCCGCTGACACTGGCGTTGCTGGAGGCTTTGACAAACAACACGCATCTTGTGCCGCCGTGGCATGATTTCCACGGACAGGGCTGATGATGGTGGTGGATGCGGATTTTGGAATTACAACGCCGATTGATCCCGAGGAGCAATTGGCCACACGGGCTGCGTGGCTCTATTTCATTGCAGAGAACACGCAAAGCCAGATCGGCAAGCGGCTTGGCCTGACGCGGGTGCGCGTCAACAGATTGCTGGCAGAAGCCAAGAAGCGCGGGCTGGTGCAGATCAACATCACCGGGCGTCTTGCATCTGCGATTGCGCTTGAAGGTCAGCTGCGCGCGTGTTTTGATTTGAAGGATGCGGTTGTGGTGCCGTCGGCTGTGGAAGGCGACAAGTTGCGGGCGGTCATTGCTGCGGCAGCGGGGCATTACCTTGGCCAGAACCTTAAAGACGGGATGAAAGTTGGCGTGGGTTGGGGGCAAACGCTCAGGCAGTCCCTCAGTTTCGTTCCCCGCAAAACCTACAAGCGGCTTTCTGTTGTCTCGCTCATCGGCGGGTTGACGCAAGCCTCAGCCGTCAACACCCATGAAACAGCGTCGCATCTCGCTGACATTGTGGACGGACAGTGTTATTATTTTGCGGCCCCCGCCTACACAGATTCTGCTCACGCCCGTGACGTGTTGATGGAGCAGCTGATGTTGCGTGATGTCTATGAGCGTGGCCGCAATGTGGATCTGGCGTTTCTCTCCGTCGGTGAAATCACCACGACCTGCACCATTGCGAAGCTGGGGTTGATTTCAAAACGTGAAGTACAGGAGCTGGTTTCAGCGGGTGCCGTGGGCGATGTGTGTTCGCACTGGATTGACCGTGAAGGTGCGCTGGTCGACCACCCGCTCAACACACGTGCCGTTGGCCTTGCACCTGAACACTTGCGTGAGGTGCCGCACCGGGTGCTGGTGTCTGGCGGACGCAGGAAAGTCAAGGCCATGCACGGCGTGCTGTTTGCAGGGATAGCCAATGTTGTTGTGACCGATGAGACGACGGCGAAGGCATTGCTTGCGGCATGACAGAAGTCGTTCTGGGAATCGATGTGGGCACGTCAGGTGTGCGTATTGCTGCACGCAACCGCGAAGGCGGGCTTTGCGGCATGTCAGTTGCCACCATGCCGGCCACTGAAACCGGCAAACAGGACGCGCAACAGTGGTGGCGGGCTGTTGTGGCGGCGATGCATGGGCTTGACCTTGCGCAACTCCGGGTGATGGCAATTGCCATTGACGGAACGTCAGGAAGCATTGTTCCGGTTGATGCCGAGGGAACACCGCTGGGGCTGGCATCGATGTACAATGCTGTTGCCGAAACTGAACATGTTGCGTGCATAAAACGGGTGGCACCACCAGAAACAGCCGCGCATGGCTCCACGTCGCCGCTGGCGCGGGCGATGGGGATGGGTGGTGCGCGGTTTTTGCACCAGGCGGATTGGCTGGCCGGGAAATTCTCTGGAAGCTTTGATGTTTCGGATGAGAATAATGCGCTGAAGACGGGCTATGATCCGGTAGCGCGGAAATGGCCCGACTGGATTGAGGCTGCGGGTTTCGACGCCGCACGGCTGCCGCGTGTTGTCGCGGCGGGTGCCCGGACTGGAACAATCCTGGCGCACGCCGCGTCGCGGTTTGGCCTTCGCAATGACGTTGCCATTGTTGCGGGCACAACCGATGGCTGCGCGGGGTTTCTGGCTTCCGGGGCACATGAAACCGGTGAAGGGGTGACGTCGCTTGGAACAACCTTGACGTTGAAGCTCCTCTCCGCAACGCCTGTGTTTGCGCCGCAGTATGGAATCTACAGCCACCGCATTGGCGGTCAGTGGTTGGCGGGGGGTGCTTCGAACAGCGGCGGTGTGGTGTTGAAGAAATTTTTCCCGAACGACGAGATTGTGCGATTGACTGCCTTGATGGACGCGGAAAAGCCAACAGGTTTGGATTACTATCCATTGCCGAAAGCCGGCGAGCGGTTTCCGATCAGCGATCCTGCGCTTGTGCCGCGTATGTCACCGCGTCCGCCCGAAGATCATCTGTTTCTGCAAGGCCTGTTCGAAGGCATGGCCGGGATTGAGGCCTTGGGTTACCAGCGTCTCGCTGAACTTGGGGCCACGCCATTGAAATGCATTCGATCGACGGGCGGGGGGGCGGTGAGCGGTGTATGGTCTGCCATTC
The DNA here is from genome assembly GCA_031430795.1 of Hyphomicrobiales bacterium. Taxonomy (GTDB): domain Bacteria; phylum Pseudomonadota; class Alphaproteobacteria; order Rhizobiales; family Aestuariivirgaceae; genus Aestuariivirga. The sequence continues at coordinate 28,429 of JANPCE010000003.1, read as the reverse complement.
GATTGAAAAAGCTTGGCGTGCCTGCGCTTCCTTCCGCCAGCGATCATGCAGCGATGGGTGTGGCACGGCTGGCGTGGCGGGGGATTGGACATGATGCATAGGCTTACAGGGCTGAGTGAGATTGCCGGTGATTTCGATGCCATGTTGATTGACCAGTTTGGTGTGTTGCATGATGGGCAGAAGCTTTATCCCGGTGCCGCCAATGCCATGGGCGGGCTTCAGGCGCTTGGCATTCCTGTTGTCATCATGACCAATTCGGGAAAACGCGCCGCACCCAATGTGGAGCGCATTGTGAAGATGGGGATTTCGCGGGCGCAGTTTGTGGATTGCGTGAGTTCAGGGGAAGTTGCGTTTCAGTCGCTCACGGTTTCGAAGGCCCATCTCATTGGCAAGGATGGGGAGGACTATGGGTTTGATCCGGTACAGTTTGTGGAGCGGCCTGAAGATGCCGAAGTGATGCTGATCCTGGGATCGAATGCACCGAAGACATCATTGCAGGATTATCGGCAGCGATTTGCCGGGATCAACTTGCCTGCGGTCTGTTGCAATCCCGACAAGCAGATGATGACGCGGGATGGCTTGCAAGCCGCACCCGGTGCCATTGCCGCTGTCTATGAAGAGATGGGAGGCACGGTCACCTGGGTCGGAAAGCCGTATCCGGGGATTTATGAGTTTGCGCTTTCGCGGCTTGCCAACCCGAAAAAAGTGCTCTGCATCGGCGACAGTGCCGAACATGATGTGGCGGGGGGACGTGGTGCCGGGTTGACCACGTTGCTGATTCAGCAGGGCGTTTCGGCTGGTGTGGATGAAGCCCAGCTTCACCCCAAGCCAGACTTCATACTGAGCGATTTCATTTGGTAGGTGGCAACAGCCAGGCGTGTTCCCTGGCGTTGTTGAACTTCCAGGTGCGCACCGGGCCTGCCATCACGTTGAGATAATAAAGATCATAGCCGTGGATGGTGGCGCAGGGGTGGTAGCCTTTTGGCACCATGACAACATCGCCATCTTCGACGGCCATCGCCTCATCCAACTTGCGGTCATCGGTGTAGACGCGCTGGAAGGCGAAGCCCTGGGGCGGGTTGATGCGGTGGTAGTAGGTTTCTTCGAGCAGCGACTCGTGGGGCAAGTTGTTTTTGTCGTGCTTGTGGGAGGGGTAAGACGATGTGCCGCCATAGGGTGTGATGACTTCGACGACCAGCAGACTCTCGGCGCGCTTGTCTTGCTCCGGCAGGATGTTGCAGACGTAGCGGGTGTTGGAGCCTTTTCCCCTTGTTTCGATGGAGAGGGTGTCAGGTGCAATGACGCAGGCGGCGAGGCCGCCCTTGGCGGGTGCGGTGCAAATGTTGAGGACGCAAGCGTTCTCGGCTTTCACAGACCACTTGGCCTTGGGTGGAATGTAGATGCTCCAGGGTTTTCCCGCGAAGACGTTTTCGCGCTCGCCGAGTGTGCCGAAGTCTTTTCCGTCAATCGTCACGTGACCCTTGCCTGTGATGAAAACAATGCAGGTCTCACGCCTGGTTTCGAGGCCCCGGGCCATTTTGCCGGGTGCGAGTTTCCACACATCATGGCCGACGTACTTCCACTTCGCTGATTTTGGAGTGACGGAGATGACCTTGCCGGATTTGGCTTTGGCTTTGATCAGGAGTTTTGGCATTTGTGGTTACCTTGCTTGGGGTTGTCGCATGTGGCTGAAGGGACCTCTCCCCCGGCTTTGCCGGACCCTCCCCGGAGGGGAGGGACTCGTGATGCGAGCGCCCTGAAAAGTTAAAGGGGAGGTTGCTGCAAGAGGTCCCTCCCCTCCGGGGAGGGTGCCCGAAGGGCGGGAGTGGTCCCTGTTCCGGACAAGTGTCAGCTTCCCACCCTCTGGCTCTTCCTGCCCTTGTCCCAAGCTTTGCGCGCCTGCACCACTTGCTTGCGTGACGATACTTCGGGGATGCCGACGTCCCACCAGGCGCCGCCTGCGTCTGTTGAGATCATCGGGTCGGTGTCGATGATGATGGCATGGGTCCTGGAACTTGCCTTGGCCTGCTTCAATGCGGCTTCAAGATCGGCGAGGGATTTCACCTTGATGGCGATGGCTCCCATGGACTCCGTGTGTTTCACGAAATCGATGCGATGGTTGCCGCCCTCGAGTGTGTTGTAGTCGAAGAGGTTGTTGAAGCGTTCACCGCCCGCCGCGTGTTGCAGACGGTTGATGCAGCCGTAGCCGCGGTTGTCGGTGATGACCAGGGTGATCTTGGTGCCGAGCATGCAGGCGGTGGCGAGTTCGGAATTTGCCATCATGTAGGTTCCGTCGCCGGTCCAGACGATGACTTCGCGATCCGGGTGCGCCAGCTTGACGCCGATGCCGCCACCGATTTCATAGCCCATGCAGGAGAAGCCGTAATCCATGTGATAGGAACCGGGGTAGCTGGCTTCCCAGAGCTTGTGCAATTCGCCGGGCATGGAGCCTGCTGCGCAAAGCACTGTCACATCGCGGCCGAGGGCGCGAAGCACTGCGCCCACAACCTGGCTGTCAGCGGGGCTCTCGGCATTTGAAGGCTTGAGGTATTTGGCGGCAACCGCGATCCACTTTACGCGCTCCGACTTTGCTTTCGCAGTCCATGTGGAAGGTGCTGCCCATTTGCCGAGGTTGACCGTGAGTTCTTCAAGGCCGACTTTTGCGTCGGTGACGAGTGGCAATGATTGATGCTTTGTTGCATCAAAGGCCTGCACGTTCAGGCCAATGATGGTGCGGTCTTTCTCCTGGAACAATGTCCATGAGCCCGTGGTGAAATCCTGCAGCCGTGTGCCGACGGCGAGGATGACGTCTGCGGTGTTGCAGATGGCATTGGATGCGGCGGTGCCAGTGACACCGACAGCACCCATGTTGAGTTCATTGGTGTAGGGCAGTGAGGATTTTCCGGCCTGTGTTTCGACAACGGGGATTCCGTGACGTTCGGCAAAGGCTTTCAGGGTTTCTGTGGCCTCGGAGTAGAGCACACCACCACCTGCGATGATCACTGGCTTTTTCGCGGCTTTCAACGCCTTGACTGCCGCCGCGAGTTCGACTTCGTCCGGGCGCACACGGCGTGTGTTCCACACGCGCTCAGCGAAGAAATCTTCTGGATAGTCGAAGGCTTGCGCCTGCGTATCCTGGCAGATGGAAATCGTCACGGGGCCGCATTCAGCGGGGTCCGTCAACACATTCATGGCGCGGTTCATTGCCGGGATGAGTTGTTCGGGGCGCATGATGCGGTCGAAATAGCGCGACACCGGCTTGAAGCAATCATTGGCGGATGTCGTGCCGTCACCAAAGTCTTCGATCTGCTGCAACACGGGATCAGGCAGGCGCGATGCAAAGACATCACCGGGCAAAAGCAGGATGGGAATGCGGTTGACATGGGCGACAGCGGCGGCCGTCACCATGTTGAGTGCGCCGGGACCAATCGACGATGTGGCGGCCATCATGCGGCGGCGGTTGGAGGATTTGGCAAAGGCGGTTGCGGCATGGGCCATGGATTGCTCGTTGTGGCCGCGATAGGTAGGGAGTACCTTGCGGTGGGCGTAAAGCGCTTCACCAATGCCAGCGACATTGCCATGGCCGAAGATGGCCCAGACACCTGCGAAGATCGGCTGCTTCTTGCCACCGATCACTGTCATCTGGCGGGTCATGAATTTTACCAGGGCCTGGGCCGTGGTGAGGCGAATGGTTTTGGATTTGAACATGGAAACTCTCGCTATTGTCTCATCGGGAAAACGCCGTCATGGCGTGCGCCGGGTGGGTCAGGACGGGTTTTGGAGTTTGAATGCGATGCCAAGAAAGCACGACCCGCCCGCATTTACTTGTTCCGCAGACGGACAATCACATCGATGCGGTCGATAACCTTGCCGTCTGGCACTTTCGGCATGCCAACAACGCGCAAAGTATCACCCGCAATATCCATCAGGCCGCCACGGTCCACATCAAAATAGTGGAAGTGGTTTGAGGTGTTGGTGTCGAAATAGCTGCGCTCGCCCTCGATGGCGATTTCGCGCAGCAAACCCGCTGATTTGAACTGGTTCAGGGTGTTGTAAACGGTGGCCAGCGACACAGGCATTTTGGCCCTCACCGCTTCGGCATGAAGTTCCTCGGCGCAGATGTGGCGGTCGCCCATGCTGAAAAGCAAATTCGCCAAGGCAAGCCGCTGCTGCGTGGGCCGGAGACCAGAGGCGCGGAGTTTGGTGGCGTAGTTCGCTGAAAGCATATGCGGTTCATAGCAATATCCGCCGGGGTTGCGCAACGTGGCAGAATGGAGCGGGGGGGCAAGTTTTGCTTTCGGTCAAGCCCCCTGCTAACAAATGTGAAAACAGGGCCTCAAACAGAATGTTCACAGCAAAACCATCCTACACCTACGAAGACCTGATCACCTGCGGACGCGGCGAATTGTTTGGCCCGGGCAATGCGCAACTGCCGCTGCCGCCCATGTTGATGTTTGACCGCATCACCGACATCAAAAAAGACGGCGGATCTTCGGGGCTGGGTTCTGTTGTGGCTGAATTGGATGTGAAGCCAGACTTGTGGTTCTTCCCGTGCCATTTCCATGGTGATCCCGTCATGCCGGGATGTTTGGGGCTTGATGCCCTGTGGCAGCTCACGGGGTTTTTCCTGGGGTGGCTGGGCGAGCCCGGCAAGGGCCGCGCGCTGGGTGTGGGCGAGGTGAAATTCACCGGCATGGTGACGCCGAAGATCAAGACGGTGACTTATGAAGTTGATGTCACGCGCCTCATTCTGCGGCGGCTGAAATTGGCTGTCGCCAATGGTGTGATGAAGGCGGATGGCGAAGTGGTGTATCAGGTGACGGACATGAAAGTCGGCCTGTTTGCGCCGGAAAAACAATAAGGAGTTATGAGCATGCGTCGCGTCGTCGTCACAGGCATGGGCATTGTTTCGTCCATTGGCAACAACACCCAGGAAGTCACCGCGTCTTTGCGGGAGGCGAAGTCTGGGATTGTGGCTGCCGAAAAGTACAAGGAGTTGGGATTCCGCTGTCAGGTTCATGGGCAACCCAACTACGATCTTGACACCATTGACCGCCGCGTGCGGCGTTTCATGGCCGATGGCGCGGCGTGGAATTATGTGGCCATGCAGCAGGCGATTGTTGATTCCGGATTGGAAGAATCAGACGTCAAGAATGAGCGCACGGGCATCATCATGGGTTCTGGCGGCCCGTCCACAAAAGTCATTGTGGCCGCAGCCGACACAACCCGCGAAAAGGGACCAAAGCGTGTTGGTCCTTTTGCCGTGCCGCCATCCATGAGTTCGGCTCATTCGGCGACTTTGGCCACTCCCTTCGGCATTCGCGGTGTGAACTATACAATCTCGTCTGCCTGCGCCACGTCGGCGCATTGCATCGGCAACGCGTCGGAACTCATTCAGTGGGGCAAGCAGGATGTCATGTTCGCGGGTGGTGGCGAGGAATTGGATTGGACATTGTCCGTGTTGTTTGATGCCATGGGGGCGATGTCTTCGAAGTACAACGACTCCACCGCGTCACGCGCCTATGACAAGAACCGCGATGGGTTTGTGATTGCCGGTGGTGCGGGTGTAGTGGTGCTGGAAGAACTAGGACATGCAAAAGCCCGTGGTGCGAAAATTTATGGCGAACTCGTAGGCTACGGTGCCACGAGCGATGGCTATGACATGGTGGCCCCGTCTGGCGAAGGTGCGGCGCGCTGCATGAGGATGGCGATGTCGACGGTGAAAGGCGACATCGACTACATCAACCCGCATGGCACTTCGACGCCTGTGGGCGACGCAAAAGAAATCGAGGCGGTGCGCGAGGTGTTCGGTTCTAAAATACCTCCGATCTCTTCGACCAAGTCTTTGACCGGCCATTCGCTGGGGGCGACGGGTGTGCAGGAAGCGATTTATGCGATGTTGATGATGCAGAATAACTTCCTCTGCGAAAGCGCGCACATCCAGGACATCGACCCGGCCTTTGCTGATGTGCCGATCCTGCGCGCCCGCGTGGACAATGCGAAAGTGGACACTGTGATGTCGAACTCCTTTGGTTTTGGCGGCACCAACGCCACGCTGGTTTTCCAGCGCTACAACGGTTGATGTCCCATGCTTGACGGATTGATGAAAGGCAAACGCGGACTGGTGATGGGGGTCGCCAACGATCATTCCATTGGCTGGGGCATCGCGCAAGCTTTGGCCAGGCAGGAAGCGGAACTCGCCTTCACTTATCAGGGTGATGCGTTCGGCAAGCGGCTCGAGCCTTTGGCGAAATCAATTGGTGCTGATCTCATGATCCCCTGCGATGTTGAAGACATTGCATCGGTGGACAACGTGTTCGCCGTATTGAAAGAAAAATGGGGCACAATTGATTTCATCGTCCACTCCATCGGCTTCTCGGACAAGAACGAGTTGAAAGGCAAATACGCTGACACCTCACGGGCGAACTTCATCCGCACCATGGTGATCTCGTGTTTTTCTTTCACCGAAATCGCCAGGCGTGCAGCAGAGCTGATGCCCAATGGTGGTGCCATGGTGACCCTCACCTATGGTGGGTCGGTCAGGGCCATGCCGAACTACAATGTGATGGGTGTGGCAAAGGCAGCGCTTGAATCATCCGTGCGCTATCTCGCCACGGATTTTGGTGCGCAAGGCATTCGCGTCAATGCGATTTCAGCGGGGCCGATGCGCACACTTGCGGGTGCCGGAATTGGTGATGCGCGGGCAATGTTTGCGTTTCAACAGGCCCATGCACCCTTGCGGCGGACGGTGACACTGGAAGAAGTGGGTGGGGCGGGATTGTATCTGCTGTCGCCGTTGTCTGGCGGTGTGACAGGTGAAATCCACTATGTGGATTCAGGCTACAACATCATCTCGATGCCAAGACCGGAGGATATCGCAAAAGCATAGCGCGGTTCCGGGTTAGTTTGCATAGTCGCAGGTTTCCGTCATCCCGGCCTTCGCCGCCATGGTGTGCACAGGTCTTTTGTGTAGCCAAATGGCAGCAGGACCGTCGCTTGCAGCCAGGTGACCTCTCCCCCGGCTTCGCCGGACCCTCTCCGAAGGGGAGAGGGACCTCTTGCTGCGACCTCCCGTTTTACTGTTCATGGCGCTCGCACCACAAGTCCCTCCCCTCTGGGGAGGGTCCGGCGAAGCCGGGGGAGAGGTCCCTTGGCTGCAAGCGAAGGCCCTGCTGCCACTAGTGGCCTTCGCCGGGATGACAGAAATCGGGGTATATGCAAGCGAACCCGGACCTCCTTAAGTAGGCTTCACACCCCGCAGCCGCTCGGACCTGCGCCGCAGCACTTCCACTGTCACCAGCAGCACTGTCGAAAACACAATCAACACGGATGCCGCCGCTGTGATCGTGGGCGAGATGAGTTCGCGGATGCCGGAGAACATTTGCCGTGGCAGTGTGTTCTGCTCGGGGCTGGCGATGAAGATGACGGCGATGACTTCATCGAAGGATGTGACGAAGGCAAACAATGCACCGGAAATCATGCCAGGCAGAATCAACGGCAACACCACTTTGAAGAACACCCGCGATGGTGTGGCCCCAAGGCTTTCGCCCGCGCGCATGAGTGTGCGGTCGAAGGATGTGAGTGTTGCTGTGACGGTGATCACAACAAAAGGCGTGGCGAGTGCGGTGTGCGCCAGAACGAGACCGATGAATGTTCCGGTGAGGCCAATCTTCGTATAGAAAAAATACATGCCGATGGCGGAGATGATGATGGGCACCACCATGGGTGAAATCAAAATGGCCATGATTGTGGCGCGGTAGGGAATGTTGGCGCGCGACAGGCCAAGGGCCGCCAAGGTTCCAAGCGTTGTTGCAACAATCGTGGTGCAGAAGGCGAGGGCGAGACTCAATCGCAAGGCGTTTTGCCAGCGCGCATTTGTGAAGAAGTCTTCATACCATTTCAATGAATAGCCGGGCATGGGATAGCTGAAAAAAGTTTCTGAATTGAAAGACAGCGGCATGATGGCGAGGATGGGTGCGATCAGAAACAACAACACAAAGCCCACAAAAAAGCGGACACCCCAGATGCCGATTTTTTCGCCCGTTGTCGCGTAAGGAGGAATTTGCATGTTTCAGCCCAGCTTTATTTTGTCGATGCCGATCAGCTTGTTGTAGACGTAGTAAAGGATCAGCGTGGCGAGGAGGAGGACAAACCCAAGGGCAGAGGCGCGGCCCCAGTTGCCTTCCGAGTTCATGGCGCTGTCGATGAAGCCCGCGATCATGTTGTCGGCAGGACCACCCACCAGTGCAGGTGTAATGTAATATCCAAGGCAGAGGATGAAGGTGAGCAAACAGCCTGCGGCAACGCCCGGAAGGGTTTGCGGCACGTAAACCCGCCAATAGGCGTAGAGCGGCTTGGCACCGAGAGAGCGGGCGGCGCGCATGTAGGTGGGAGAGATGGTTTTCATCACTGAATAGATCGGCAGCAGCGTGAAGGGCAGCTGGATGTGGGTCATCGCCAGCACTGTGGCAAAGCGGGTCTTGAATAGTGACGGCTCTCCCTGCATCAGACCCAACGCATTGAGCATCCAGGTGATGCCGGAGATCGACATGAACTGGGTGACGACACCGCCATCCTGCAACAGGATTGACCAGGCGGTGGTGCGCACCAGAAGTGACGTCCAGAATGGCAGCAGCACCAAGATCAGAAGAAGATTGGCGGTGCGCAGCGGCGTTGTTGCCAGCATGTAGGCGACGGGATAGCCGAGAACCAGGGTCAGCAAGGTGACAAGCGCTGAAATTCCCAGGGTGCGCAAAAGGATCTGTTTGTAAACGCGGCGGTTTTCATCAACGCCAACAACTGTGCCATCAGCCTGCTGTTTCAGGTCAAGCACATTGAGCAAATAAAACGGGGTGTAAGCTGAACTCGCCCGTTTGATGGTGGCCCAGGTTTCAAGTTGACCCCAGACCGGATCAATAGCGATGACGGTCTGTTTCCATGGACCTTGCCCGATCTTGTCGAGTTTGCGGGCGGTGATGACGGTTTTGGATTTGAGTGTGGGGATTTCGTAGTTGAGCCGCTTGCCGATCTTGGCGGAGGTCTTGGCGATATGGGCGGCCTTCAAGTCGGCGGCGAAGATTGCGAAAATTTCCTCGTTGGGCAGGTCCTTGCCATCCCACTTGGAAATCACCTCAACAGTCTGCGGCATCGTCTCCAGAATGTCTGGATCGTAGAAGGCGTTTTGCAGCATCTGGAAAATCGGCAGCAGGAAACTCAGGACGATAAACAGGAACAGCGGTGCGATCAGTGCCAAAGCTTGCAACTGTTGACGCCGCATCGTCTGGGCAAGCTTCTGCTTCAGCGGTGTGCCGTCAGCCGCGCGCATGATGGAGTCAGGGGGGAGAGCCGCCGCGTTCATGTTCAATCAAAAACCCAATTCCCTCCATCGGCTGGCATGACCAGCCGACCCAGACTTTCCGAAGACTGGGTGGGCGGGTCAAGCCCGCCCATGGAGAACTTTGGTTTCTTACTGTGCGATCCAGGCGTTGAAGCGTTCCTTGATCTGGTCGCCGTTGTCAGCCCAGAACTGGCTGTCGAGGTTGAACGCCGTCTTCATGTTGTCAGGCGCTGTCGGCAGGTTGGGCAGGGTTTTCGCATCGATGTTGGGGATCGAGTCGATGTTGGCCGGACCATAGGCGATATGCTTGGTTTGCTCGGCCTGCGGGCCGGCACCTGAGGCATAGGCAACGAAGCGATAGGCTTCATCGAGTTTTGGTGTGCCCTTGGTGATCACCCACCAGTCCCAATCCAGGTTCTGGTGGTCCCAGACGATCTTGAAGGGCTTGCCTTCCTTGTCGATGGCGGCCTGCAAACGGCCGTTCCATGCGCTGGTCATGACAACCTGGCCGTCAGCCAGCAATTGCGGGGCCTGTGCGCCGGCTTCCCACCAGACAATGTCTTTCTTGATGGTGTCGAGTTTCTTGAAAGCGCGGTCAACACCTTCAGGCGTTCCCAACACTTTGTATACGTCAGCGGCAGCAACGCCGTCAGTGATCAAAGCCCATTCGAGATTGACGAAGGGGCTTTTCCACAGGCCACGCTTGCCGGGGAATTTGGCCGTGTCAAACAGATCAGCGATCTTGGACGGGCCTTCACCGGTGATCTTGGTTGTGTCGTATCCAAACACAGTGCCGTAGACGATGGTGGGCACAGCGCATTCCGAAACGTCGCCGCCAATGAACTTCGACTTGTCGAGGCCAAGCTTGGCCCAGTCGATGATTTCTAGGGCACCTTCGGCGCAGGCCTGAAGGGCGGTTGGCGAGTCGGCGTCGATCACATCCCAGGTCACGGCCTTGGCTTCCACCATGGCTTTGATCTTGGCGACTTCGCCGTTGTATTCAGCTTCGGTGATCTTGTTGCCGGCGGCATTGTAAGGCTCGTAATAAGCCTTGCGCTGGGATTCAGAGTATGCGCCGCCCCACGAGACGACGGTCAGTTCATCACCAGCCGATGCGACAGGTGCAAATGCCAACAGTGACGCGCCACAGGCGGTTGCTGCCAGAATGGTTTTCAAAAGTCTCATTGTTTAACTCCCTTTTGTATTCCGCACTTGAAGCGGAATTGGTTGCAGATTGTCATGTTCTTTGAGCCCCGTGAAGGCCTGTTTTCATGGCGGCATATCCAAGGCCCGGCAGTCGGCGGCCTGCCAGCCCACCTTGACCTTTTCCCCCTGTTTCAACTGTGCCGCCACTTCCTTGTGGCGCACCTTGACGACGAAATCATCATTGCCGGCCACCGCGAGCCTCGCGCGCAAGTGATCACCCAGAAAAATAAGTTCGCGCACATCGGCCTCCAGCACATTGTCGGTGCTTTTGGCCTTTGGATTGATGTCGATGTTTTCGGGCCGGATCGAAAGCAGGCTTCTTGCCCCGGTCTTGCCACCAACGACGTTCAGCGCCTTGACGGTCTGGCCTGAGTCCAGTTTCACCGCACAGATGTCTTTCGTTGTGTTCGCGATGACACCTGCCAGCTTGTTGTTCTCGCCGATAAATTGGGCGACGAAGGAGTTTTTGGGCTTGTCATAAAGTTCTTCTGCTGAAGACAGCTGCTGAATGACGCCATCATTGAACACGGCGATGCGGTCCGACATGGTCAGGGCTTCGGTCTGGTCATGGGTGACATAGACAACAGTGACACCCAGGCGATCATGGATGTGTTTGATCTCGAATTGCATCTGTTCGCGCAGCTGTTTGTCGAGAGCGCCCAGCGGTTCGTCCATCAACACGAGATCGGGTTCGAACACGAGCGCACGCGCTACAGCGACACGTTGTTGCTGGCCGCCTGAAAGCTGGCCGGGCTTGCGGTTTTCGTAGCCCTGGAGCTGCACCATATCGAGAGCGCGTTTCACCTTGGTGTCAATGTCGGCCTTGGACAGATTGCGCACTTCCAAAGGAAAGGCCAGGTTCTCTGCCACTGACATATGCGGAAACAGGGCGTAGTTCTGGAACACCATGCCGATGCCGCGCTTGTGCGGCGGCACATTGTTGATGGGTTTGTTGTTGAGCCATATCTCGCCGTGGGTGGCGGGTTCGAAGCCTGCCAGCATCATCAGCGTCGTCGTCTTGCCGGAGCCGGACGGCCCGAGCATGGTGAGGAATTCACCCTTGGCAATGTCAAGATTCAGGTTTTTGACAACGAGGGTTTCGCCGTCATAACTCTTCTGCACATTCTCAAACCGAACCATCGGCTCAGTGACAGACATCACTTATCCCATCTTGTTGTTTTTCGTAGTGAAGCATATCCACGCTGCAACGCAACACAAAAATCCGTTCGTTGGGGCCATCGCTTGGTGCCAAGGGACCTCTCCCGCCCTTCGGGCACCCTCTCCGAAGAGGAGAGGGACCTGTGGTGCGAGCGCCCTGAACAGTATAATGGGAGGTCGTCGCAGGAGGTCCCTCTCCCCTTCGGAGAGGGTCCGGCGAAGCCGGGGGGGGAGGTCCCTGGGCCACACGCGATTGTCCTTATCCGCTCCTTACTTGATGATCATATGCTCCGGACCATAGGGGTGGTGGGTGATGTTGCGATTGCCGTCCTTGGTGATGACCAGAATGTCATGTTCACGGTAGCCGCCCGCACCCGGCAGGTGGTTCGGAATGGTGATCATGGGTTCCATGGAAACAACCATGCCGGGTTCCAAAACCGTGTCGCAGTCCTCGCGCAGTTCAAGGCCGGCTTCACGGCCATAATAGTGGCAGAGCACGCCGAAGGAGTGGCCGTAGCCGAAGGAGCGGTAACGCAGCAGCTGGTGTTCCTCGTAGATGCCGTTCAATTCCCTGGCGATGTCTGAGCATTTTGCACCGGGCACCAGGAGGTCACGGCCTCGCTCATGCACGCGACAATTCACATCCCAGAGCCGGATATTTTCAGGCGTTGCTGTTTCACAGAACAGTGTGCGCTCCAGCGCCACATAGTAGCCCGCGACCATCGGGAAACAGTTGAGGCTGAGAATGTCGCCGCGCTCCAGTTTACGGGATGTGACGGGATTGTGGGCACCGTCAGTGTTGATGCCGGACTGAAACCAGGTCCAGGTATCCATCAGTTCACCGTGGGGCCAGACCTTGGCGATTTCCCTGATCATGGTGGCGGTGGAGTGGAGCGCAACTTCATGCTCCGGCACACCGACACTGGTGGCCTCGCAACAAGCGGCACCGCCAATGTCGGCAATGCGCGTCATTTTTTCGATATGGATGATTTCCTCATCGGACTTCACCATCCGCTGCTTCATGGCGGGGGCCGCGATATCGACGAATTCCATGTCGGGGAATTCGGACTTGAGGATGGCCATGGTGTCGAGGTTGATGTGATCGAACTCGATGCCCAATCGCTTCACGCCTTTGGTTAGCCCACGCACGACGTGGACGTAATTGTCCTTCTGCCAGTCCGTATAGGTGATGTTGGCTCCGAATGTGCGGCGCCAAGGTTGTCCGCCGTCAATGCCCGCTGAAACAGATGTGGCACCCTTGTGGTCAATCACCAGGCCATAGCGCCTGCCAAAGGAGCAGAACAGGAAATCCGAGAGGTAACAGATGTTGTGGTAGGAGGTGAAAAGTGCGGCATCGATTTTTCCGTCCGCCATGTGCTTTCGGATGGCATCCTGCCTTCGCTGCATTTCGCTTGCGGAAAATGTCGGCTGAACTTTTTCGCCATTGCCGACATAGTCGACTGTCCGGTCACGCTGCATTTTTTGGCTCCCGTTCTTAGCGACCAACGTTCATTGAGACATTGTAACATGTCACGCGACATGTTACAATAATGTCCATGATTGCCAGTTTCAGGCACAAAGGTTTGGAGAGTTTTCACCATCGAGGTGACAGTCGAAAGCTTCCGCCCGACATGCTGCACCGTATTCGAGTCTTGCTGAATGCACTCAGCCTTGCGCGCAGTTTGGAAGAGTTGAATTTGGCGAGCTTTCGTTTGCATCCCTTGAAGGGCGACATGAAAGGACATTGGGCCATGACCGTCAGGGCGAATTGGCGCATTGCTTTCCGCTTCGTTGAGGGAGAATTCCACGACGTTGATTTCTTGGACTATCACTAGGAGTTTTGACAATGGACATGTTTAACCCTCCCCATCCAGGGCTTGTTGTCAAAGGCGAGCTTGAGGAGCTGAAAATTCCAGTTTCTGTTGCGGCGAAGTCGATTGGTGTGACGCGCCAGCAACTCTACCGCGTCTTGCGCGGAGAAAGTGCCATTACACCTGAAATGGCAGTTCGACTGGAGAAGTCATTGGGCAGCACAGCGCGCTTGTGGCTTGCGATGCAGGCTTCACACGATCTTTGGCAAATCAAGAAAACCAAACTCAAGCCTGCGCCGCGCAAGCTCGAATGGGAAGCCGCGTGAACCATGACCGCACACACCCGCATCCGCCCGTTCAACACCAAAACCACCTATCCCGAGCAGAAGCTTGACAATGACCTGTGCCAGGCTGTGGTGGCGCGGGGCACGATGGTGTTTGTGCGGGGGCAGATTGCCCAGGATCTTGGCACGCGCGAAAGCCTGCATGTGGGGGATGCCACCTTGCAAACCCGCAAAGCCATGGCCAACATCAAGATGCTGATGGAAGAGTCCGGCGGGCACATGGATCACATTTGCCGTGTGGTGATTTACCTGACGGACATCCGCTACCGCCAGGATGTGTACCAGGAAATGGGGAAATGGCTGAAAGGGGTTTTTCCGGCTTCCACGGGCCTTGTGGTCACGGCCCTTGCCAGACCTGAATGGCTGGTGGAAATTGAAGTGACTGCTGTCATTCCGGATTGAGGAGAACGCCCATGAAACACTCGGCCCATGCCACACAGATTCTCCATGGCCTTGGCGAGGTTGCGCGGTCGACACTCGATGAAGCCTTCACCGTGCCGCCCGCGATTTATTCTGATGACGAAATCCATGCGTTGGAGCTTGAAAACATATTCAAGCAGGACTGGGTGTCGCCCGGCATGGCGGCTGACATTCCAAATGCAGGCGACTATCTCACTTACAACGTTGCCGGGCAGCCGATCTTTATCATCCGTTCAAGGGACGGCGGGGTTCGTACCTATGCCAACGTCTGCCTCCACCGCATGATGACGCTGCTGACGGGCAAAGGCTGCGCCCACCGCATCACTTGCCCCTATCATGGCTGGACCTATGACACGGAGGGCAAAGTTATCGGTGCCGGTTACATGGCGAAACGTGATCCGGAGTTTGACAAGAAGGGTTATCGCCTGCCGGAAGTGCGCACGGAAGTTTGGCAGGGCATCATCTATGTGACGCTCAACAACAACGCGCCAACGGTAAAAGAGTTGCTGCGTGAGCTTGAGCCGGAAGTGGCGCGTTTCAAACTGGATGGCTATCTCCCGTTCGAAATGCAGGACCATGTCTGGGACACCAACTGGAAACTGCTCACCGAGAATTTCATGGAAAGCTATCACCTCCCCGTGGCACACCGTGAAACGGTGGGGGCGTGGTGCGCGGTGGATCAATCCACATTCCCTGGCACAAGCAATGCCGCTTTCACCTGGCAGACATTTGAGAAAGACGAGAATGCCACCTATGGCCGCGCCCACAAGAACAACACGCATCTTGAGGGCAAGTGGCGTTACACGTCCTTGATGCCGACGGTGTTTCCCACACATATGTATGTGCTGGCACCCGACCACATGTGGTACTTGTCGCTCATGCCACGCGGGCCGCAGCAGGTGCAGATCCGGTTTGGGGCACTTGTGGCGCCGGAGGTGAAAGCGGCACTGGGTGAAGGTTATGAAGAATGGCGCAAGAGGACCATCACCTTCTTCGACAAGGTGAATGCCGAGGACAAGTTTGTGGTTGAAGGCATCCACAAAGGATCAGCTTCTCCACTGGCCCGGCCCGGCCCCTTCTCATGGCTGGAGCGGGAGATTCATGATTTCACAAAATATCTCGACCTGAAACTCAACCGCCCTGCACCTGCTGCGTTGCGCGTGGCAGCAGAATGACATTTTCGATTGCAGGTCGCTGTGCCAAGACCGGAGCCTTTGGCGTTGCCATCACAACGTCTTCCATTGCAGTCGGTGCGCGCTGTCCGCACGGGCGTGCCGGGGTTGGCGCTGTTGCCACACAAAACGTGACAGACCCCCAACTTGGACCACTTCTTCTCGATGCCATGGAAAGTGGCCTTTCGGCTGCCCAGGCCATTGCTTCTTTGGTCAAGCACAGGCCCCACATTCAATTCCGGCAACTGACGGCTGTTGACCGACACGGCAACAGTGCAAGTCATTCAGGTACAGAAATTCTGGGCACGTTTGGTGTATCTGAAATGCCGGACTGTGTCGCCGCCGGAAACCTGCTGAAACACGCAACACTTCCAGCGACCATGACGTCCTCTTTTGCCGCCCATGCGGACCAGCATCTTGCAGAAAGACTTCTGCGTGCGCTTGAGGCCGGGCTTGATTCGGGGGGTGAGGAAGGCCCTGTTCACTCCGCAGCCTTGCTGGTGTACCTTGATCAACCGTTTCCTCTGGTCTCACTGCGTGTCGATTGGGACGACGGCAATCCGATCAAAAACTTGAGAAATATTTGGGAATCCTACCGCCCACAGATGGGGGCCTACCTGCAAAGGGCGCTAAATCCGCAAAAAGCTCCAAGTTATGGCGTTCCGGGAGATCCTTAGGATTTCGATACCCGGTCATAAAAGTTTACGCTTAAGTTGCATCAACTTGTCATTTCAATTTTATCTGATAAGCAAAACCCAACGGGCAACATGAGAAAACATCTGATCTTCATGCAGGTTTACAAGGGCCGCTAAACTCACATCATGCCTGCATCGCCATCTGTCAAATATGGACTGCTGATCACCGCGCTTGGCGGTTTCTTATACACTTTTGATTTGCCGCTTTTGCGCATGGCGGAGAGCGACAAGTGGACACTGATTTTCGTACGCGGCATTCTGCCTATCCTGTCAATCACAGCGTTCTGGTGGCTGTTAAGGCGCAAGAGCAACGAGAAAATACCTTATGTTGCGGGTGCCGCCGGCCTTGCTGTGATCGCCACCAATGCCGTGGCCAACATGGCGCTGGTTGGCGCAACTCTTGAGACCCACACCGCCAATGTGGTTTTCATCCTGGCACTGGTGCCTGTTCTGACTGCGGTTTTCTCCCGTGTTTTCATCAAGGAAGCCGTCCATCCCTTCACCTGGGCTGTAACAGCAGTCGCCATTCTGGGGGTTGCCGTCATCGTGCGTGACAGCTTGCAGTTCGGCAAGATTTTTGGCGATGTTCTGGCGCTGATCTGTGCGTGTTGCACCGCTGCCACGTTCACCATCATCCGCGCCAGCCGCAAAAATCTCGCCACATGCCTCGCCCTTGGCAGTTTGCTTTCGGCTGTCTTCGCCCTTGTGGTCTTTCCAATCAATCTCGGCGCTTTGCTTGAACCTGCCTATGGGGGTGCACCTGGCTGGGTGTGGGTGGTCTTGAACGGGTTGATCATTGTTCCCTTGTCATCTGCGTTGATGGCCAACGGGCCCCGTTATCTGCCCTCAGCCGATGTCAGCATGTTTTTCCTGCTGGAAACAGCATTGACACCGATCTGGGTCTGGATGCTGTTTGCGGAAGCGCCAAACCGCGCGGTGCTCTGGGGCGGAGGTCTCGTCATTCTGACGCTGCTGGTCCACAGTATATGGCGCTTGAACGCCACGCTGTCTGAGGCCGACACGAGGACGTCCTGACTCAGGGTCATCGCTTGTCGCCAAGGACCTCTCCCCGGCTTCGCCGGAACCTCCCCAGAGGGGAGGGACTCATGGTGCGGCCGCCCTGAACAGTAAAACGGGAGCTGTTTCAACGAGTCCCTCCCCTCCGGGGAGGGTACGGCGAAGCCGGGGGAGAGGTCCTTGGGCTGCAAGCGATTGCGCTGACTCCTGACTTTCTGCTTTGCCCCACGGGTGAAAACATGGCACTTTGATGCCAAGCAGAGGGATTGGACGATGTTTTATGGCGAACCGGAAGGCACCGGGTATGAGGTATTGGATCCGGCTTTCAAACAATGCCTGATCGGCCACGCCCGGGTGGAGCGGCTGTGGACGGGTGCGCGCTGGGCCGAGGGGCCGGCCTGGTTTGGTGGCGGGCGCTATCTGATTTTCTCTGACATTCCGAACAACCGCATGATGCGTTTTGACGACACGGACTCAAGCATGAGTGTGTTTCGGCAGCCTTCCAACAATTCCAATGGCAACACCACAGACCGTGAGGGACGGCTTGTCACATGTGAACATCTGGGACGGCGCGTGACGCGCACCGAACATGATGGCTCAATGACGCTGCTGGCTGACCGCTATCAAGGCAAGCGCTTCAACTCGCCCAATGACGTTGTCGTCAAATCAGATGGAACAATCTGGTTCACGGACCCGAGCTACGGGATTCTTGCTGATTATGAAGGTGGCAAAGCCGAGAGCGAAATCGGGGCGTGCCATGTTTACCGCATTGATCCGGCAACGGGTGATGTGACGATTGTTGCCGATGATTTTGTGAAACCCAATGGCCTCGCATTCTCACGCGACGAGTCCATTCTTTACGTCGCAGACACCGGTATTTCCCATGACCCACACGGACCCAAACACATCCGGGCCATGCAGGTGCATGGGAATGGCGCGGCATTGGGCAAGTCCACAGTCTTTGCCGATTGCACGGCGGGACTGTTCGATGGTTTTCGGGTTGATGCAGATGATCGCATCTGGGCCAGTGCCGCAGACGGCGTTCACTGCTATTTGCCCAATGGCGCGTTGATTGGCAAAATCAGAGTCCCTGAACTGGTGGCCAATGTGTGCTTTGGCGGTGCGGCCCGCAACCGGCTTTTCATTTGCGGGTGCACCTCGCTCTATTCTGTTTTTCTCGCCATCAACGGATGACGCCATGATCCTGATGCCTGAGCCGAAAGCTGCCATTCTGGCGCAGCGTGACGTCATCATTGCCGCACTCCGGCGCATGTTGCCGCGTGACTCGGTCATAGACAGTGCAATATCACTCAAGGCTTATGAGTCTGACGGGCTGTCGGTCTACCGACAGCCGCCCATGGTGGCGGTGCTGCCAGACACGACAGATCAAGTGGCTGAAATCATGCGTTACGCGCAAGATGAGGGTATCAATGTTGTGCCGCGGGGTGCGGGCACGTCTTTGTCCGGTGGCGCACTGCCTTTGGCCGATGGCATTCTTTTGGGCTTGGGCAAGTTCAACCGCATCCTTGAGATTGACTACGACAACCGCTGTGCCGTGGTGCAACCTGGTGTGACCAATCTGGCGATCACCAAAGCGGTGGAGCATCGCGGGTTTTATTATGCGCCTGATCCCTCCTCGCAGATTGCCTGCACCATCGGCGGCAACGTCGCGGAAAATTCCGGCGGTGTGCATTGCTTGAAGTATGGCCTCACCGCCAACAATGTCTTGGGCTTTGAATGTGTGCTGGCAGGCGGCGACGTGATCCGTCTCGGCGGCAAACATTTGGACAGTGAAGGCTATGACCTGATGGGCCTGATCACAGGTTCGGAAGGTCTACTCGGTGTCGTGACGGAAGTTACGGTGCGCATTCTGCAAAAACCGGAAACAGCGCGGGCCGTTCTCATTGGTTTTCCGACCAGCGAAGACGCCGGGCAATGTGTTGCAGATGTGATTTCAGCAGGCATCATTCCCGGCGGCATGGAAATGATGGACCGGCCTGCCATCCATGCGGCCGAGGACTTTGTGCATGCCGGCTATCCGCTTGATGTTGAAGCGCTGCTGATTGTTGAACTTGATGGGCCAAAAGCCGAAGTTGATGCGCTGGTGAAAAAGGTTGCTGCGATTGCCACGGCGAACCAATCAACAACATTGCGCATTTCAGAGACCGAAGAAGAGCGGGTGTTGTTCTGGGCGGGGCGCAAAGCAGCGTTTCCCGCTGTTGGCCGCATCTCGGCAGACTACATGTGCATGGATGGCACCATTCCACGCAAGCGCCTGCCTGAAGTCTTGCGTGGCATGAATGAACTGTCTGCCAAATATGGCTTGCGCGTGGCCAATGTATTTCATGCGGGAGACGGCAATTTGCATCCCCTGATTTTGTTTGATGCGAATGTGGGTGATGAACTTGAACGTGCTGAAGCCTTTGGCGCGGATATCTTGCGCCTCTGCGTCAAGGTCGGTGGTGTGCTGACGGGTGAACATGGCGTGGGCGTGGAGAAACGGGATTTGATGGGTGTAATGTTCTCGGACACGGATCTCGCCATCCAGCAACGCCTCAAATGTGCGTTCGATGCCAGTGGGCTGCTCAATCCGGGAAAAGTGTTTCCGGTGTTGCATGCCTGTGCAGAACTCGGACGCATGCGTGTCACCAAAGGCCAAATCGCTTTTCCAAATCTGCCGCGGTTTTAGTTTGCATCATGTCTATCACCCTTCATCATCCTCCATGGGCATGCTTGACCCGCCCACCCAGAATTGCTGCAAGTCTGGTTCGGCGGGTCAAGCCCGCCGATGGAGGAATATGGAAAACAGATTCAGAAATTTGTGAATAGCGCCAATGGAAACAACCGTATCACCACGCACACCCATCGAACTCGCAGAAGCGATCGCGACAGGCGGGCCGTTCGATGTTCAGGGCCTTGGCAGCAAGCAGAGCCTGGGACGCGCAGACAATGCGGCTTCTGTGCTCAGCCTGAAAGCCTTTGCAGGCATCGCCATCTACGAGCCGGAAGAACTGATCCTTGAAGCGGGTGCCGCTACGCCGCTTTCAGAAATCCTGCCTTTGCTGGAAGAGCGCGAACAAATGCTGGCATTTGATCCGCCTGATTATTCGCATTTGTTGGGCGGTGCTCATGCAGGCAGTCTTGGTGGGATGCTGGCCACAGGCTTTGCAGGCCCGCGCCGCCTGAAGGCTGGCGGTGTGCGGGACCATGTGTTGGGGATGTCTGCTGTTTCCGGTCGCGGGGAAATTTTCAAGGCAGGTGCGCGTGTCGTCAAAAATGTTACGGGTTATGACGTGCCAAAGCTGATGGCGGGAAGCTGGGGCACGCTGGCCGCGATCACAAGTGTGACCTTCAAGGTTTTGCCGAGGCCTGAAACGGAGCAGAGCATAGTGGTGCCAACATCGTCGTATGAAGATGCGGTGCGCGTCATGTCGGATGCCATGCAGTCATCAGCCGAAGTATCATGCGCCGCCCATGTGCCGGGACAAGGCACGGTGTTGCGGCTTGAGGGAATAATTGTGTCAGTTGCGGCGCGGCGCGACAGTCTGTTGAAATTGCTGGCACGGCCCGCTGATGTTTTGGCGCAAGGGCCATCGCAGAAACTCTGGTCCTCCATCCGCGATCTCCATGCCCTGAACGCAAAGCCCGGTGATGTGATCTGGCGGATCAGCGTGCCGCCGATGGATTCGCCACAGGTGGCACATCGGATCGCTGAAAAAACTGACGCACGTTTTCTGTTTGATTGGGCCGGTGGATTGATTTGGGTGGCGACTGACGCAAGCGAAGTGATTGTGCGCGGCGCTTTCACCCGAGGCCATGCCATGTTGTTTCGCGCACCCTCGGATATGCGCAACACCGTGCCCGTGTTCCAGCCACAGGCGCCTGCCCTTGCTGCTCTCGCACAGCGGGTGAGAGCGTCCATGGACCCGCTTGGCAAACTCAATCCCGGCCGCATGTATGGGCAGGTCTGATGCAAACCCAATTCACTGACGCACAATTGCAGGACCCGAAAATCGCCGAGGCCAATGGCATTTTGCGGAAATGCGTGCATTGCGGTTTCTGCACGGCCACCTGCCCCACCTATGTGTTGCTGGGAGATGAACTCGATTCCCCGCGCGGGCGCATTTACCTGATGAAGGACATGCTGGAGAAGGGTGAACCCGCAACCGCTGACACAGTGAAACACATCGACCGTTGTCTTTCGTGTCTCTCCTGCATGAGCACATGTCCATCAGGTGTGAACTACATGCATCTGGTGGATCAAACGCGGGCACATATTGAGGAGACCTATCGACGTCCGGTTTTTGAACGTATCATCCGCAAAGTATTGGCGACAGTGATGCCGCAACCCAAGCTCTTCCGCCTTGCGCTGATCGGTGCGCGATTGACCAAACCCTTGCGTGGTCTGCTCACAGCATGTGGCGCAACGCGGCTTGCGGCGTTAACGTCGCTGGTGCCATCAGTCATGCCAAGGCCAGAGTCCTTTGGCGCACCCGGTACTTACGTGGCACAAGGTGAACGCAAGGGCCGTGTCGGCCTGCTGATGGGCTGCGTACAGAGCGTTCTCGAACCCTCCATCAATGCCGCCGCCATTCGCCTGCTGACACGGCTTGGCTATGAGGTTGTGGTTTCGGGCGCGGCTTCTTGTTGTGGGTCATTGACGCTTCACATGGGCAAAGAAGCCGATGCCAAGTCACGTGCGCGGCAGTCGATAGATCAATGGAGGGATGCAGGCCTTGACCACATCATCATCACGGCATCAGGCTGCGGCACGACGATCAAAGACTACGCCCACATGTTCCAGCGTGAGCCTGCCTATGCCGAAAAGGCAAAAGCAGTCGCCGCCAAGGCAATGGATGTGACGGAGTTTCTCAAACATGTCGGCCTGCCAAGTGCTGCCATGAACATGCGCGTGGCTTATCATTCCGCCTGTTCCATGCAGCATGGACAGAAGATCAAGACAGAGCCGCAGGCTATGTTGCGGCACGTTGGATTTGAGGTGGTTGAAGTGCCTGAGGGGCATCTCTGCTGCGGCTCTGCAGGCACATACAACATATTGCAGCCCGAGATCGCGACGAAACTTAAAGCCCGCAAAACCGCCAACATCCAATCCACCTCGCCCCAATGTGTGGCGACCGGAAACATTGGCTGCATCACGCAATTGCAAGAAGGGCTTGGCGTGCCGATCCTGCATACGGTCGAACTTCTGGATTGGGCGACGGGTGGGCCAAAGCCAGTCCGGTTGGCGTCATAGTTCCTGCCCTTGACTCACCTGACCCAAGGCTGCGCGCGCAAAAAGCCTGGTCCCGGCCTTCGCCGGGATGACGGTTTTTGTGGGAAAACCGGAGTTTTGCTCTTGCAAGAATATGATCAAAAAAGATGTGTGCATATAGTAGGCTTCCTGCGGGCCATGACGATGCTCAGAAGTGTTGGGCAATGAAGCTGCGCCAAATCATGATCAAGGACTGGCTTGCTCAACATCGTACGGCACTTTTGGCAATCGTCCTTGTTCTCCCGCTGGTTGTTTTTATGGGATTCAAAGGAACCCTGATCAAGAGAGAAGCGGTCACGGGACAACTGGTAAGATACGGCGTTAAATCAACAAAACAGGCAAATGGTGAAATCGCGTGGGTTGATCTCAAAGATGGCCGGACGATTATCGCCTACCCAGACATATCGAAACCCTACATTGCGCCGGGCGCAGAGGTCAGTATGCAAGAATTGACTGACCTCTGGGGTTTCCGGTGGTACATCATCAATCATCAGGCACCCTCCCAGCTCACGGACACACCATGAAATCCCTCGACGCCAAACTGAAACGCATCACTTCCGGCAAATACAAACCTGCGGACTTCATCGTGGCGGATGCCAAGGACCCGGAAATGTCGGCTGGTGTTTCTTCGCCTGGTCCGAAGGATTTGCACGACGAATCCAAGGGCCAGCACAATGTGGAAACGTTCCGCCAGTCCATCATTGATGTGGTGAAGCACGGGGTCGTTGACATTATGTTGGTGGCGGCCTCTTCGCTGGAAGTTGTGGCGGCCAAAGGTGTGTTCAAGACATCCCATGTCACACCTGCCATCCGCGCCAACGATGCAACAGACATTTGGCGCGCAAGGGGTTCATCCTATACCAAGGACATGGCGCGGCCTTTCCGTACGGCAAACCTCGCCCATTGCAAAAAATTCTCTGACCTTGGCCTCTACTCCGTCACCTTCAACAATGACCTTTCGGCGGATTACGCGCATCTTGAAGCTTACAATGAGTTCCGCGCCGAAGCCTCCAAACTCAAGTTCCGCCACTTCCTCGAAGTCTTCAATCCCAACGCACCAAAAAACCTGTCACCGGAACAGATGCCATTCTTCGTCAACGACAACATCCTGCGCTGCATCGCCGGCATGACGAAAGCGGATCGCCCGTTGTTCCTGAAAATACCGTTCAATGGCAGGCGCGCCATGGAAGAGCTTGCTGGCTATGACACAGAACTCGTGGTCGGCATTCTGGGCGGTGGCGGTGGCACCACCCGTGATTGCCTTGAACTCATCCACCAGGGCGAAAAATCCGGTGCCCGCGTCGCGTTGTTCGGTCGCAAAATCAAACTGGCCGAAAGCCCGCTCGATCTGCTCTCCTTCTTCCGCCCCGTGATTCAGCGCGACATGACACCCAAAGAAGCTGTGAAAGCCTATCACGCCGTGCTCGCCAAGAAAGGCCTGCGCCCCGTGCGTGGGATAGAGGATGATCAGATGATCACCGAGAGTGTGCTCGAAGGTTTTAAGAAGTAATGCGTTCCGGCATCGTCCTTGGCGGAACGGTTGTCCTCGACATTGTCCACATGGTTGAGCGTTGGCCGGATGAAGACCAGATCGCCTTTGTCCGCGAATCCATTGAAGCCCCCGGCGGCCCACCCCACAATGCGGCGGCGGGGCTGGTGAAACTTGGTGCTGATTTCCCTGTCACCATGATCGGTGCCATCGGTGATGATGCCAAGGGCGAAACATTCGTGCGCATCGCAAAATCCTATGGCCTCGACACCACACATATGATCCGCGTGGGCGGCGTAAACACGGATTACACGCAAGTCATGACATCACTCGCCACGGGGCGGCGCACATTTTTTGTGCACCCCGGCTGCAATGCCACGCTTGAAGTGGAACAGCTGCTGCCCTCTGACGATGCTGCAAAGATTTACTATCTCGGTTCTCCCGGCATTTCGTCATCGCTTGATGCTGTTGATGGTTGGCGGGAGATTTTGAAGGCAGTGCGCCTGCGTGGTTTCAAAACCGCCATGGAACTCTGCCCGGTGCCGCCAGCACTGCAGCGCGCGCAAACCTTGCCTTGCCTGCCGCTCCTCGATTACTTCGTTATCAACGACAGTGAAGCTGAAATCCTGACGGGCCTGCCCGCCACGCGCAATGGTAAACTGGATGTGGACGCGGCCATTGATGCTGCGCAAAACCTTTTGCAGCGCGGCGTCAATGAACTGGCGGTCATCCACCATCCTCATGGCGCAGTCGCCGTAACCGCCAAGGGCGACACCGCCCACGCACCATCAGTGAAAGTGCCAAAGAGCGACATCATCGGCAGTGTCGGCGCTGGCGATGCTTTTTATGCGGGCATGCTGTTTGGCATCCACGAGAATTGGCCGCTGGAAAAATCCCTCGCCCTCGCCAATGCCGCTGCCGCCACGTCACTCCATTCCGCCACCACATCGGCCTCCATCCGCAGCTGGCAAGCCTGCCTGGCCTATGCGGATGCATGTGGGCTTCGGACAGCCTGATCACAATCAGTTGATGAAACAATCCCTCTGCGAACAATCGTTCTGCTGTCGAGAGGGTGTGCCCTCAAGGCTTCCAGGTTCATAATTCCCGCAAGGGACGGCGGAATCTGGAAATGAATGGCGGGGAACGTGGTCTTCTCCGCCATTCGCTTTCGCGTGGCGGCACGCCAGCTTACCAATTGTTCATCAGCCATCAGCTCCTGCGTGGTGATCCGTCACATCCTCAGTGGCGTTGAGACATCATGGACGTCACGACCATCGGCAATTCCGCCGCAGGTGACGTCAATAAAACATCGGGAGAATATTCATGCACAAGCACATGCTTGCGGCCACCTTGGCACTTGGCCTTTTCACGTCGGCTGCCTCAGCCGCCAATATCGTTGAAACCGCCATGGGTGCCGGCAGCTTCAACACGCTGATCGCCGCTGCCAAGGCCGCAGGCCTCGCCGATGCATTGGCCACTGGCAACAACCTCACGGTTTTCGCACCAACCGACGAAGCCTTCGCCAAGCTGCCAGCGGGCACGGTTGAGAATCTTCTGAAGCCAGAGAACAAGGCACAGCTCGCCGCCATTCTTTCGTACCACGTGCTGCCACGCAAGCTGACATCAAAGCAGATGCTGGCAGGTCCCTTTCACGTCCGTACCCTCAAGGCCGCGTCAGGCGGTGATTATCTCCTCGCCATTTCCAAGGGCGCAGGCGGTGTCACCGTCGACAAGGCCAATGTGGTGAAGGCCGACATCATGACCGACAATGGCGTCATCCATGTCATCGACTCGGTGATGCTGCCGGAGAGCTGATAGCGGCTGAACTTTTGTAACAGGGCCCCGCCTCTCAACAGGCGGGGCTTTTTGCATTATGGTCAGACCATGAAGAGGAGTGATCATGATATCAAGATTTGCATTTGCGTTGTGGTTCAGCGCTTTCATCACCACAGCCCAGGCTGGCAGTTGCGACACCGCAACGTCGCAAGCTGTATTGAAAAGTTGTGCTGCGCACAGTTTCAAACAGGCCGACACTGAATTAAACGACGCCTACAAGGAGCTTCTCGCCGGCTACAAGACACACGATGTGCTGATCCAACAAGACCTTCCCAAAGCCGAACCCGTGGCCCCCGCCCTCGTTGCCGCGCAAAGGGCCTGGATCGAGCTCCGCGATACCGAATGCCACCTTGAAGGCCTGGCCACCCAAGGCGGCAGCGCCCGCCCCATGATCGTCAGCCAATGCAAGGACCGCCTGACGCGGGAGCGCGTGACGTGGCTGCGCATGAAGTTCACCTGCCGGGAAGGCGACCTCGCCTGCATCCAGCTGGGGGATGCTGCGGATTGAAAACAGGTGGGAAATGAGCTATGTCCCACTTCTGACATGTCCCACAGGAGCCTGCCATGGACGACCACAAGGAACTGACGCTGCGCCCCGACGCCAAGGGCCGGGTGACATTGGGCAAACTCGCGGAAGGCATTTCCAGTTTTCGCGCCACCCAAAACATCGACGGTAGCGTAGTCTTGAAGCCCTATGTCGAGATCGCGCTGAAAGACTCGTGGCTTGCCAAAAACCCGGAAGCGCTGGCCAGCGTAAAGCGCGGCATCGCGGATGTAGCGGCGGGGCGGGTGGTGTCGCGCGGCAGCTTTGCAAAATTTCTGGAAGAGTAGACGCGCGTGGCCTTCGAGGTCATTTTCTCGATTGAAGCGGATGCGCAAATGGATGCGCTCGAAGAGAACCCCGCGCTGAACAAGCGTTACAAGGCCGTCACCAAGGCCATGGCTTTCCTTGAACACAACCCGCGTCATCCCAGCCTCAACACCCACAAGTTCGACGACATGACAGGCCCGGGCGGCGAAGACGTGTTTGAAGCCTATGCCGAAAACAACACACCCGGCGCATACCGCATCTTCTGGGTCTATGGGCCAGGGCAGCATGTGATCACAGTGTTGGCGATCACGCCACATCCGTGAGGAAGTGGGAGTCGTCCTCTATTTCCCACAACAGTGGTGGTTTCTGGCTGGAGAAAACACCATGGTTGACGCCAACATTCGCATCCCCGGGAACGATGACGCAGCAATCCTGAAAACGTGACAGAAACATATATCCACCCCTGACCCCTATTTAAATGCGTCTCACTTTTAGGGTGCAGTCCAGTGCAGCGCCCCTTCTTTCGAATTCGTTTTCTCTTGTCGAAGCTTTGGAGCAGAATGAGCGAGGCCCCACGAAGGGAGAAATCTTCATGGACTTTCAGCACCTCGACGACAACATGAGTGACCTCGTCCAAACCTGGATGCCAAACCGCGCAGAGCGCATGGCGCGGAAGGCCCTGGTCAAGGCCGACTTTGACGCCCTCGCCAGCGCCGGGTTGACACTGACGGGTGTGACCAATGATCTTGGCGGACTGTGGCAAGGCCCGGCCCAATCGGCGCGGCCAATTGCACTGTTGCTGCGCAAGTTGGCGAGCGTTGACCCGTCTTTGGCGCTGGTGGCTTCCATGCACCCGACGGTGCTGCTGATGTGGACAACTCCGACAAGCGATGAAGTACCAATTGGCTGGAAGCAACATCGGGATGATGTCTTGGCTTTGGCGAGGGACGGCCACTGGTTTGGCACGGTTGCGTCCGAACCCGGTATTGGCGGTGATCTACTCGCCACCAAGGCATCAGCAAAATCCGGCACTGACGGGTCCTGGCGCATGAGCGGCGACAAATTCATGGGCAGCGGCTCGGGCATCACGTCTTTCATGATGACAGTGGCTGTTCCGGAAGGCGAGCAGCGCCCGGATATCTTCCTTCTCGACACACGCGACGTGAAATGGGATGGATCGCAGGGACTGAAAATGGTGCGGGCCTGGGACGGTATGGGGATGGCGGCCACGCAAAGCCACGCCTTCCGCTTTGACGATGTCCGCGTTGAGCGCCATGGCCTTCAAGGCCTTGCCCTCGATTTGCTGCCACAAATTGGTCCTGTCATCGGCTTCATGTTTTCGGCGGTTTTCGTTGGCATCCTCGATGCTGCCGCCGCCGAAGCGCAACGCCTCCTCGGCAAGCGGGCACAGCGGTTGTCAGGCTTTGAACAGGCCAGTTGGGTCAAGGCCCAGAACCAGATCTGGCTTGCGCAACAGGCGTTTGAGGCCATGGCACGGTCGATGGAAACAGCAAGTGCCGGAACCGATGTCTTGCATGGCAAGCTCGCCATCGCCGATCTCGCTGAAACCGCCCTGAACGGCATCAGCCACGCCGTCGGCGGTGCCAGCCTGTCACAAGCCAGCCCCTTTGGCCAATGGATGCAGGACGTCCGCGCCCTCGGCTACCTCCGCCCACCCCGCGCCCTGAGCCACACGCGCATTCTCGAAAGCCTCGCGATTTGAAGCAAGAGGGGGCGCACAGTCATGCGGATAAGGGAAGCGTCCCCTATCTCAGCGCTGAAGTAGCGGGAGCGTCATTCAACTCCAGTTGTCGGGCCCCCCCCCCCCCCCCCCGCAACAAAAAAACAACCAACCAACAAA
>JANPCE010000002.1:0-71296 GCA_031430795.1 Hyphomicrobiales bacterium | reverse complement strand
CCGACGTTTAACAAGTGCGCGATCTTGCAGCGGGACGTTAATCTGAATGATCCCCCTGAGAAGTTTTACCGTTGTATCAGATCGTCCGACCTTCACACGCAACGGATAGCGACGGCCAAGATAGAAATGAGTTTCGCCGCTGATATATTCGCGAGGAAGAGGGTGACCGACATTATGCTTTGCCGAATCCTGGTTCTGAAAAATCCACCTTGCTCGCTTCTGGACAGCCACTTTCACCTTCGCCAAAGGGCATTTAGGGGGCGCTTCAACAATAACTTTTCCGTCCGGAGCGACATGAACAAGAATACTTGCTGTGAGCCGTTCAGCTTCTTCGATACTATACCGAGTGATCCTATCTCCGTATCTTAGTAGAAGGCTTGTCATGACTTGCGATCCCTACTGAGGCCAATTCGCGTCACAGCTACAATCTGCTCAATAGCCTTTTTTGCAGCATCGAGACCGACGAGGCCAAACAATTTTGGGAGGAGGGTTTTCCGAATAGCCGCTTCAATATTTTGAGGGTTGAGTGAGTTTTCGGCAACAGCGATTTGAACATCCTTCTCGATAGCAACCGCAGTATCGATGAAGTTTCGGCGTTCCTCCACAAGCGCGTGCGCGTCGCCAGCAACCATTCTCAGTATGCCAAAGTAGGCGCTTGCATGCCTATGGCCGGCGAGCTCTTGAGGCGCGTCATTGACATCTCTCGTACTGACACGCTGCTCCAAGTCTTTGAAAATTGCATACTGCTTAAGAGGGTATCCGAAATATGCGGACGCTTCTTCAATTGCTTTTCGCAGGAGGTCGGAAAAATATTTTTGGGCATATGGATCGTCGCCAAGCTGCTGCTCGATTGTTCGCGTCAACCGGCTCTTTATGATGTCCGTTTCATTTTTCGTCTTTTCCTCACCCCACTCTTCTGGCTCCTGCTTTGAACCAAGATTGATGACGTCAATAGATTGCCCGGTGTCGATGATTTTTTCGCCCATGACGTAGCGATCGACGAGCTTTCTGATCTGATCTTCATAGGCACTGAAATCGACCGTTTCTTGTGCATCCTGTTTTGCAATTCTTCGCAAGTCAGAAAAGAACTTGAGGTCTTTCTTGTAGGTTGAAATGAGCTTTTCACCGAAAGACAAATCTTCGAAGAATACTCGTGAGGCCAAAGCAGTGCGCAAACACGTGCCAAATTCAGTTAGCGCCGCATAGAAATCTTCACGCAATTTCTGATTCAAATCGACGGGATTACCGGTTCCATCATCTTCTGTCCTTGGAACGAGTATCTGCCGATACTGCTCAATATCGGCTCTGTTCTTGACACTTGAAAACAGCGCCCAGAGTGCATCATGCAGTCCAGGCAAACGTTTGTATTCCGTGCTGACATTGGCATAGAGTCCCTCGATATCCTCAATCTCAAAGCCGCCTTGTGTCCGTTCGGCGAGGTCTTGATACTCAAGAATTGCGGTGTCGAGCTCTTCTAGGATTCCACGGTAGTCGATCAGGAAGCCAAATTTCTTTTGGTCGTGAAGTCTGTTGACGCGGGCAATAGCCTGTATGAGATTGTGTTTTTCCAAACGCTTATCGATGTAGAGAACGGCGTTGCGCGGTTCATCGAAACCAGTCAACAGCTTGTCCACGACAATGAGAATGTCAGGCGCACTTTCGGTACTGAAGTCTTCAATGATGCGCTCTTCGTACAGTTTCGGGTCATCGCGCACATTGTCTTTCCACCATTGCTGCACTTCGGGCAGTTCTGACTCGTCGACATCGTCATGACCTTCGCGCGTGTCTGGTGGTGAAATCACGACGGCACTCGTAACCAGCCCTGTGGCATCCAGTGCCTTCTTGTACCTGACAGCGGATAGCTTGCTGTCCGTCGCTAATTGTCCCTTGAGGCCGACATCGAGGTCTTTGAAATTCGTTTTGAAATGAACCGCAATGTCCCATGCAATGAGATCAATGCGGTTAAGCGAGCCATAGACCCGCCCAGCTTTGCCATATTTCTCCTTGAGGTCACTCTTCTGTGTTTCAGACAACCCCAAGGTTATTTTGTCGAACCAATTGTCAATTGCTTCGTCATTGATATTCAGAACTGGCTTTCGCTCTTCATACAAAAGCGGGGTCACGGTGCCATCCGCTGTTGCGTCTCGCATGGTGTAGGCATGAACAATCCGCCCGAATTTACTGGCGGTCTTGTCGTCTTTCAAAAGCGGTGTCCCAGTAAATGCGATATAGGAGGCATGGGGCAATGCTTTCCGCATGCGTTCATGATTTTCGCCGCCCTGGCTGCGGTGACCTTCATCCACCAGAACAATCAAATCCGCACTTTCGTTGTGGCATTCCGGCAGCTTGGAGGCGCTTGCAAACTTGTTGATGATGGTAAAGATAATGCGCTCGGTGCCTTTGCCGATACGCTTGGCCAGGTCGCGACCTGAAGCCGCCTTGACCTTGCCACCCTCTTTTTTTGTGCCAATGTCAGACCCAAATGCGCCACCCGTTGCAAAGTTTTTGGCCAGCTGCTTTTCGAGGTCGGTTCGATCTGTAACGACAATGACGCGGCAGGTCTTGAGGCTCTCGTGCAGGAGAAGCGCTTTGCACAGGAACACCATGGTAAAACTCTTGCCAGAACCTGTTGTGTGCCAAAGCACCCCGCCATTGCGGCTGCCGTCTGGCTTGAACCCGGTTGCCTCACGGAGCAGCGCCTTGATGCCAAAGGCCTGCTGGTGCCGGGCAACGATCTTGCCCACCTTGCGGTCAAACAGAATGAAATAGCGGATGAATTCCAGCAGCCGTTCTGGTGTCAAAAGGCTGATCAGCAGGCGGTCTTGATCGGTCACGGCCTGCGATGCTGACCACAGCGCCTCAAAGTGTTCCCGCACCCAAGGGTCACGGCCAGCGAGCAGTTGTCGTTTGGAACCAGCTCCGAGCGGAAGGTTCTTGATCTGGCTGAAGTGGGCTTCATCGAACTCTTCTTCGTGCCAATTTGTCCAGAACTTGCGCTGTGTTTTAGTGGTTCCATAGCGACCGTCTGTCATGCTGATGGAGAGCAAGAGCTGCGCAAAGGCAAAGAGCTGGGGTATCTCGTCTTGCTTCTGGTTGCGGATGGTTTGGCTTATCCCTTCCTCCACCATGGAGCTATTGGGATTGCCACTATCAGGTCGCTTGGCCTCGATCACGACGAGGGGAATGCCGTTCACAAAGGCCACAAGGTCCGGCCGTCTTGTGCCTGTCCCCGATGTATTCAAAACCTCCAGTTCCTCGGTAATAATGAAGCTGTTGTTGGCAAGATTCTGCCAATCGATCACTTGCACCGTGACACCGGTTTTCTTGAACCCCACAAATTCCGTCACCGTGAGGCCAAGCGTCAAAGCATTGTAGAGCTTCTCATTCGCCGTCAGCAGACCCTCATGCATGGCCGGGGTTGAGAGTTCCCGCACGAGCTGGTCAATGGCGTTGGTTGAGAGTGCAAAGCTCTCGCCTTTGAAATGGAACCGCCGTTTTCGCAGTTGATTGACCAATTCAGACCGCAGAACCAACCCCGCATTTCCACCGCGCTCTGCCAAACAATCGGCTGATGAAAGATAGCGCCACCCCAATGACATCAATGTTGCAAGGGCCGGAATTTGGGCGCTGTAGAGCTCTGCGGTGTTGGGAGTAACATTCATGATCTAGAGCTTGTCGAACACAGAGCCCATACGAGGGCTAAAAAGTCTCTCAAATGTTTTGAGAAGGTAGGTGTCCGTCATGCCCGCAACGTAATCACAGAGAACACGCAAGTCACCTCGCGCGCTTTCATATCTTTTGTATGCATCTCTCGGCAGTAATCGCTTGGGGTCCGATTGCATTGCCTCAAAAACTGCAACAACCATTTCTTGCCCTTTAAACTCCAAATGTTGAACGCCGGGGCTTTTGATTACCTCTTCATAAACCGAAGACTTTAGCGCCTTTAGGAACGTTCGTTCGGGTTCCCTCACCTTTGCTCGAAAACGTAAAACTGGTTCTTGGAATTGTTGCAATTCCTCAATTTCGACGGCAGAGACAAAATGAAAGACCAGCCGACTAATGCACCTCTTTCGCAGTCCGCTGTCTCCAAAAAGCATATTGAGAAAGTGGCTGTAGACATCGTTTCTAACTTCGTCGGGATATCTTTTCTTCAGTTCATTGAGGAATGAAGTGCACCTATTCTCGGGCACAAGCTCCTCGAATCTTGTGCGTGAATACAGGTTGAGGGCGACTGCATCCTCGAGATCATGAACAGCGTAGGCAATATCATCTGCGACATCCATGATGCTGCAATCAAATGATTTGTGGAGGGGACTATTGTGCTTGTTGGCAACGGGTTCCCAACGCTCAAACTCCACTTTGTCGCTCTCGACTACCGGCTCCAATATCCAGTCAACGACGTCTTTCTCGCTATCCATGTAGCACTTAGGTGGTTTTGAACTTTCAGCGTTTATAATTCTGATTGTTGTAGTCTTGTCCATTAGTTCAGGCCTGATCTCTGGGTTTGCTGCTTTACTGAAAGCAACTGGATATTTGAGGACGCCAAGGAGAGATCGTCGAGTTAAATTTGCACCTGAATTTTTTGAAAAATTCTCAAGGCTAGAAAGAATACGAAGTGTCTGTCCATTTCCCTCAAAACCTCCTGCACCGCGCATACAGTAGTTCAGAGCGGTCTCACCGCCGTGTCCAAACGGGGGATGACCAAGATCGTGAGTGCATCCAATTGCGTGGATCAAGCTACGGTCGGGAAGTATTTCTTGTACGTGGACCGAGGAGTATTTCTTCGCAATGTGCTTGATGATGCCCCCAGCAATTTGGGCAACCTCCAAGGAGTGTGTTAATCTCGTGCGATAGAAATCGCTGTCACCCAAGTTGAGAATCTGGGTCTTGCCCTGAAGTCTGCGAAATGAAGCGGAGTGGATAATTCTTGCATAGTCGATATCGGCTGCATCCCGAGCGTCATCTGCTTGGGCGTTCCATTGCTCTCGACGATCTTGCCACACTTGTTCCGTCCTCTTCCTTAAACCGCATCAAAACTACCAGTTAACGCTTGTCCTTCGGCGGATTAGGGTCATGGCCGTGGCTGTCTGAGCGCTGAATCTCCATGTTCTTTCCATGGATTTGCAACTCCGTCTCTTGATTGCGACTTATCTCGCGACCAAGTTTTTCTGCTTCAGCTTTGGTATTCGCGACATGACTGGCGCGATCATCGCCATCACGTTTGACCTGCCAACCGCCACGTTTGTGCGGCATAACGCGGTGTGTATCTCTTGCCATTTTGACTTCTCCTTTCCTATTTTCCCCAGACTTTTGCGGTCTGGGCATCAAAGAATTTTACCTCTAGCGGAAATCTAATGGTCCGAGGCGCGGCGAGTGACTTTGCGCGCTCAATGATGTGCTTGTTGGCGTTGGAATTGGGATCGCCATAAATGCCAACATACAGTCTGCGAAACTTGCCTCGGGCTATACGATTCAGAATGTGATCGTCATTTGCTGCCAGCGAATGCCCAAAAATAAAGAAGCAGTGTGTGCCCGTCCCAACATTTGCCGTGAACTGCTTGAGGCCTTGATAGAGGTAGGCGTTGTGCCTGATTTTTTCTTTCTTCTGGTCGCTGGTTCCTTCAGCGACAAAGAGCGGATAGGCGTCGGCATTGATTGCCTGCCGTGCTTGCTCGACCAGTGGTACGCCCTTCCTCACCCACGTATATTTCTTCAGCTCCTTGCCGCTATCGAAGAGATGTAGTGCACCGTGGAGAAAATGAACCCGTGCATTGTGTGCTCCTGTTTCCCCCTGCCACACAACATAATCAGCGGCAGGATCGTCCTCGTCGTTGCCAAATCCATCATTTGTCGTGAGTGCGATTTGCTTGCCGAGTGGCTTGTCGTCATGCATCAGCGTCCAATAGAGAAGCAGGTCGTAGTTGAGAGTGAATACCTGACCTTTGTCGCCATCCAGAAAGTGGGACAGGAATTGTCGACAGGCCCAGAATTCTTCATCCATGATTTCTAATGGAGTGTTTGGGTGGCTCCCGGCGATGGTTTGTACCAGAATTTCTTTGAGAGCCGCCGCGTGTTCCAGCATTTTCTTGGCTGCATCCGCGCCATGCGGAACATATGAAGGCAGGATCAATGACGCGTTTTC
This sequence comes from Hyphomicrobiales bacterium, assembly GCA_031430795.1. Classification (GTDB taxonomy): domain Bacteria; phylum Pseudomonadota; class Alphaproteobacteria; order Rhizobiales; family Aestuariivirgaceae; genus Aestuariivirga. The sequence continues at coordinate 65,154 of JANPCE010000002.1, read as the reverse complement.
CAGTGCACGAATAGCGACTTCGAAATCCTGTGTTCCAAGCTTGGCAAACACGTCCGCAACTTCGGGAACTTTTTTGAAGTCAGCGCGGGAGAACAGTGAACCATAGTGAAAAATGTCTGCCCGACAAGCAATGCTGAAGCCGTTGCCCAGCAACAAATGCCGTTTCGCAGCGTCATCTGAATCCCGTATTGCCTGTTCAAACGTCAATAGCTTCGTCATGCTTTTGTCTCCAATTTCACTCGGCGCTTGCCGATGAGAAGTTGCTGCATCAGGCAGTACTTTTCTTTCTTCAACGTAACAACGCTCGCCTCTAGCGATGCAATTTTGTCGCCTTCAATTAAAAATATGTCTGCGAGCATTCGCTGTTCCTCAAGCTCTGGGAACGGCAATCGGAATGAACCGACTTGCTCAAAGTTCAGTCCTTGGCGATTCCCGCCAGCCTGAAATTGGTCAATTTGCTTTTGTCCAAATTCTGATAATAAAAAAACAAGCAAGAAGCGAGAATCCAATAATTCGCTCGTCCGAATTATGCAGACGTGTTGATTTACGTTGGCCTCTCTATCTTTACCATTATAGGATGCTGCTCTGCCGATTGACGCTCCGGTGATATTCAACAACACATCACCAGTTTGTAGTTTGGTATTCGACATAATCTCGTGTTGATGAGCATCAATAAACGAGACGTTGTCTAGCAACAATTGTCCCCAGCCTACGTTCTGACTCCGAATTAGCGGAATACCTGATGGTTTGTACGAAGCTTCGCCACCATGTGGTGTTATTCCACTGCCAATTTTTAAGACACAATCGCTCAGCCTTTTTGTTTTCCATTTCCCCTTGAACCCCGGCAGGCGTTTTTTGCCGGTGAGGAGGGCTTGCATCATGGCATTCTTTTGGGTGCGGGCATTGGCCACCAGCCGCTCCTGCACCGCAATCGCCCGATCCCAAGTGGAAAGAATTTCCGCGATGCGGCGTTGCTCGGAAATGGGTGGGAGGTCGAATTGCCATGCAAGCCAAGCCTCCAGCTTGAAGATCATTTTTTCGACATGGACGCCGATGCTGGAGTGAAAGCAGGTTTGTTGAAAATATGCGGAATGTGCAAGATAGCTGAGAAACTCAAGATCAAGACTGGGGTTGCTTCGAAGTATTGAATACTCGTTTGATGCAATTGAACCATCCAGTTCTTCTGGCACAATGCCACAAGCGCCATGCACAATTTGTCTTTTCGAGATCAAGAAATCTCCACCATTTAAAAGAAATTGCGCCTTTACGGAGATTTCATTTCCCTTCAAATGTTTGCGTTCAACCACACCGCCGCGTGAACGCTTCACCGTAACCAAACGATATTCAGCACTGTCTCGCATCTCAACAGGCCGCGCTATTTCATAGAGATGAAGAGACAACGGACCTCGGACCCATCCTACAGGTTTGCGACCCAAAGCAGGAATGCCGGGTTGAACAGATTTTGGAAATGCGCTGGCCTTCGATACAATCGTCATTCAGAGCCACCCTTGCGAGGAAGCTTTTTCTTGCCAGTGTCAATCTGCTTCGCCTTGTTCACTGCTTCGGCAAAATGCTTTTCGACGGGCGTCGGCTCATTGATGGTGCGCGTGGACCAAGCTGAGAATTCGGTCTCGGCTTTGAGTTTGGCATTCTCGGCTGAGATTCGGCCCGCATGGGTGAGAACATCCCTTTCACCCAGCTTCAGAAACTCATCCAACTTTCTCCCCCAGTCCGCCATATGCATGGGCTTGCGGTTCAAGGCTTGAAGCTCGGCAAATTCCAGATAGGCCGTGACGATGCGGTTCAGGGTTTCGAGTTCTTCACCTTCGAGATAGTTTTTGGCAGTCAGGGCATCGCGCTTGGTGGGCATGCCGCCCTTGTTGGCGGTTGCCCAGGTTGTGAGGCCCATGTGATCCTTTTTTGAATCGGCACGAGTGTAAACCACTTCAGCCGCCGTGTGCCCGTGGGTGGCAAAGTGCATTTTATTCTGCACGGTCTGGAAAAAGCGTTCGGAAGCATCTGCTCGCGGGTCGTAGTCCACCGAAGTCGAATAAATATCCAGAACCTTGCGATAGAAAATTTTTTCCGACGAACGTATATCGCGGATGCGCGCCAACAACTCTTCAAAATAGTCAGTGGCGGGGTCTTTGAGTTTAGCGTCGTCCATGACGAAGCCCTTGACCAGATATTCGCTCAAAGCATCGGCTGCCCAGCGCCGAAACTGAATGCCGCGTGGGCTGCGTACACGAAAGCCAATGGCCAAGATCATAGGCAGGCTGTAGTGGCCGACAGGCCTTTCGACCGTGCGACTGCCTTCAGTTTGAACTATTAAGTACGACTTAATAGTTGCCTCAGACTGTTCCCCATCCTCAAGGATAGCCTTAATATGCTGATTTATATTTGGGATAGAGGTTTGGAAGAGTTCGGCAAGCTGCGACTGTGTGAGCCAGACGCTGCCGTCCTGCGCTTGCAGCCGGATGGCCGTTCCGCCGTCTTCTGTTTGATAGACAATGATTTCGCCGCTCATAAGTAGCCCAGCTCCCTGAGATAGCCTTCCATCTTGGCTTCAAGATCGGCGAGTTCGGCCTTGAGCTTGAGGCGCTCGGCCCGCACGGCCATCAGGTCAATCTCGGCCTCTTCCTCGAAGGTATCGACGTAGCGGGGAATGTTGAGGTTGTAGTCGTTTTCTTTCAACTTTTCCGGTGTTGCGAGGTATGAGTACTTGTCGATGCTTTGACGCGCGCGGTAAGTTGATACGATCTTGTCGATGTTCTCCTGCGTCAGTTGGTTCTGGTTCTTGCCTGATTTGAAAGCGCGGCTTGCATCAATGAAGAGTACATTGTCGTCCTTCTTGTTCTTGCGGAAAATCAGAATGGCGGCGGGAATGCCGGTGCCATAGAAAAGTTTTTCCGGCAGACCGATGACGCAGTCCAGCAGGTTTTCCTCTAGCAGTTTCTGGCGGATTTGCCCTTCACTCGAACCCCGAAACAAAACGCCATGGGGGGCCACCACGGCCATGCGGCCTGTGCGCGGCTTCATGGTTTCCACCATATGCAAAATGAAAGCATAGTCGCCCTTGGTCTTTGGCGGCAGGCCGCGGCGGAACCTGCCGAAGCGATCCGCCGCCGCCGTATCATGCCCCCACTTTTCAAGGCTGAAGGGCGGGTTGGCAACGACGACATCAAAATGCTTCAACCGGTCATCTGTATCCAGCAGTTTCGGATTGCGGATTGTGTCGCCCCACTCAATGCGGTGATTATCCTCGCCATGGAGAAACATATTCATCTTGGCCAGTGCCCACGTGCTACCAATAGATTCCTGGCCGTAGAGCGCATATTTCTTGGAGCCGAACTTGGCTTTCACCTTTTGCCCGCACTTCATAAGAAGAGAGCCAGAACCGCAGGTGGGGTCGCAAACCTCTTCACCTTCGTTCAAATCCATGATCTCAGCCATGAGTGTTGACACTTCAGGAGGCGTATAAAATTCTCCAGCTTTACGGCCCGCGTCTGAAGCAAAATTCTTGATCAGAAATTCATAAGCATTGCCGATCACATCAAGGGTGCCAACCCGAGAGGGGCGCATATTGAGTTCGGGTCTGGAAAAATCTTCCAGCAAGTGGCGAAGCAAGTCGTTTTTTTGAACTTCCTCGCCGAGCTTGTTGGAATTGAAACTGATGTCCTGGAACACATCGCGCAACTTGCCCACATTCGCTTCTTCAATAGCGTGGAGCGCCTTGTCGATGCGTTCTCCATTGCCCGGTTCATGCCGACGCTCATACAAGCTGTAATAGCTGGCGCTCTCTGGCAGAACAAAACGCTCGTTCTTCATCATCTCTTTGATGAGTGCGGGCTCTTTGCCATACTGCTTGGCGTAGGTGTCATGATGATCCTGCCACACATCGCTGAGGTATTTTAGGAACAGCATCGTGAGGACGTAGTCTTTGTAAATGTCAGCCGACACAGTCCCCCTGAAGGTATCACAGGCCGACCAAACGGCTTTGTTGACTTCATCCTGTTTGATTAGATCGTTCATGGTGTAGGCCTTTCATTGCTATGCAGGCCAACAGCAATGGCCTCGAAAAGATGTGTTCGGTTTTCAATTAGCTTGTTTAACGCGAGTCGCTCACTCCGCGCAGTCTCTGCCAAGCCCGCGATGGCGAGTTGTTGATCAAATGGGGGCAGGGCAATCGGCAGCCTGTCCATCACCTCACGGCGAATGTTGAGGATGTAGGAGCCCGTTGCTTCACGCTTGAGGTAGTCTTGTGATGGGCGTTCGTTCATCTGCCATGCAAGAAAACGTGAGTCCACTTTGGTGGGGTCAAGCAGTCGGATTAAAAAGAACTGGGACGTGCAGACAAACTGCCCGTCCAAACTTGCAATCCTGACGGCATAGTTGTTGCTGCCTCTTGCGGCGATGACAATATCATCTGGAGCGAGAAAAGTTGGCTTGCGCTCTGCTGGCAACTCAACCCGAATTGCCTTCGCTGAGTCGACCCCTTTGACTGGATCGACATTTGCCATCTGAAGAACCCCGACATCGCCAGCCGGAAGTGCCTCAATGGCACTCCGAAAGGGATAGCCGCCCACAATCGAAGCGATTTTAGAAAGCGGGACAATTTTAGCAGTATTCGAGTTCATGCATTTTATATGAGGTGTCTGCCTCATTTTGTCAAGCACGAACTCTGTTCATGCAATTTTCATTGAAAGTTCTGACGAAATCTATGCGCCGATCGTGGTCTTGAACTCCACCACATTCCCCTTGTTACCGCTCAACATCGCAGCGATCTGGTTTCCCATGGCTTCGTTGACGGCGCGGACCGGGTCGGCGGCAAGATGCGAGTATTTTTCGGTCGTGGAGCTCTTGGCATGACCCAGAAGTTTACCAATGATTGGCAGTGATGCACCACCGCTCACACCCACGCTGGCGAATGAATGCCGCAAATCATGTATCCTCACGTCTTTAAGGCGCGCCACCTTGCAGATGCGGAGCCAGGGTTTGCGCAAATTTACGAGCCGCTGCCCTTCTTTGTCGCCAACGATTACGAACGGGTTTTTGCTGACCCTGGGAAGCCCTGCCAGCACGGAAAGTGCTGGTGCTGAAAGGTAGACGGGTCTTGCACCTGTTTTGGTCTCCGGAAGCAAAAGCATGGCTCGTTCGATTTTCACGTCGTTCCACTGCAACTCCAGAATTTCATTGCGACGGCAGCCGGTGAAGATCAGCAGGCGGATTGCGGCCAGTGTAAAAACGGACTCAGTGTTGTTTCTCTCGGCCCTCGCAAGTGCGACGCCTAGCCGTGCCAATTCACGGGGCGACAGAAAGCGCTCTTTGCTCTTTTCCGGAAATCGTTCGACGCCTTGAACTGGATTGGAATGTTTGGATCGTAGCCCGCAACGCTCACACCATGAAAACAATGTGGACAAGGAAGCTATGGCCCGATTGGCGGTGATGGGCGTATTCCGCAAACCGTAGTGAAGGATTGCGATGTCGCTAAACTTGATTTCCGCAACTTTTATATCGCCCAGCTTCGGATAAGTCAGCCGTTCCAGAAAATCGCGATACAGGACTTGGGTCGCCTTGCGCTTTTTGGATACCACGGTCTCCAAGAAAATTGCGCCCACTTGCCGAAGTGTTGGGTTCCTGACGCGCTCATCCCTAATGGCTGCTGGATCGAGGTCCTTTGCAATATCCCCTTGAATAACCTTCACCCGGTTTTCGGCATCCGCGACCGTCCATGGCTGCCCATACTTACCAATGGCGAACCAGCGCTGTCTATTGCCGATCCTACATTTGTAGACGAACACTTTGTCGCGCCGTTGGTATCGCACCCCGAAGCCAATCAACTTTGTGTCCCAAATGATTTCATCTGGTTTCATGGTATCGACAACTGATTTGGTAATGTGTCTGCGGACTGAAGCCATAATGCGCTCACTTGATTTCTAGCAACCATCTAGCAACCAAATAACAGTGATGTTTGCGGGTATCAATTGGACATGCAGGGAAATCGCGGGAAGTTATCTTATTGAATTTGTTAAAGATAAGGTATTTCAATGAATGTGCGGGAATCATGAAAAACGGCATGGCATGCAAGAGGTCGGCGGTTCGATTCCGCCTGGCTCCACCAATCTTTTGACCAGCCATAACCATCGGTGTCTGCCACAAAATGACCCATCAATGTGATGGAACCGCTGACATGGATTTACCTGCTCATTTGTGGTCTCAGCCATTAGGTTGAGTTCGGGCCTCTCCGCCCCAGGGGAACGGCAACTGGAATCGCCGGGAGCGAAAATTCGGAGGCTTGGCTCCGGGATTTCTTCATCGATTTGGCTTTTACGTCGAGGCCCACTGGCAAAGGCACGTCAGGTCACAAGAGCTGAAACAAGTGTTTCTGTCTTGCAATCAGCAAAAATTTGGTGTTTGATTTCCACCAAGGGGCGGTACGTGTTCCTGCTACATGACTAGCGGGGAGGGGCCTGATTCCATGGCACTGTTTGCGCTTGATTGTGTAAATCCCGAACATCAGCGTGTACTGGAAGCCATTTTATTGAGTAGCAAGTTGTCCGTGGCGCGTGGCGGGCAAACTGGCGTAACTCATGTTCTCGCAGACAGAAACATCCAGCCATATATTGTCGACAATGGTTATCCCGGTGCAGAAATCATACTTGTAACCCCGGGTGATCTGCATGGCCTGCCCGAGCGGCTGAGATTGCTCGGGGCATCAAAAGTTCAAGCGCCCGCGCCCGCGCTGCTGGGTGTGAGCCCGCAAATTGAAGCTGTTCGACGGACAATTGCTTCTATCGCGCCGAGTGACATCACAGTGTTGATCACGGGTGAAACAGGTTGTGGCAAGGAATGCGCCGCGCAGTTGGTACACAAACTCAGTCGACGTGGTACAAAACCGCTTGTGGCGCTGAACTGTGCCGCAATTCCCGACACAATGTTGGAAGGTGAGTTGTTTGGCTATGAAAAAGGCGCCTTTACGGGTGCCATTAAGTCTTATCCCGGCAAGGTGAAGCTGGCAGATGGAGGCACACTGGCGCTGGACGAAGTGGGTGACCTCTCACCTCAGGGCCAGGCAAAAATTTTGCGGGCTATTGAAACCCACGAGTTCTACCGTCTGGGGGCCCTGAAGCCCGATACCTTCGATGCCCGCATCGTGGCCATGACCAATGTTGACCTCAGGACAGCCTGTGCCAACAACTCTTTCCGCAAGGATCTTTATTTTCGCCTGGCTGTGGCGCAGGTTCACATGCCCCCATTGCGCGTCAGACCTGAAGACATCCTGGTTTTGGCCCGACACTTCCTTGCAGGATCCAGGCACGACATCGCCGACGACGCCGCGGATTTTCTTCAATCATATGAGTGGCCAGGAAATGTGCGCGAATTGCGCAATGTCTTGCAGCTTGCAGCGCTTCAAGCTCAAAGTGATGTCATCCGCGCTGTTGCCTTTTCTACAATACTGTGCGGCGCGGTCCCCCACCATGTTGCATCACGACCAATTTCCGAGCGGCAGAGACTGATTGAAGCACTCAAGGCAGCAGGCGGGAACAAGAGTGTTGCTGCCAAATCACTCAATTGGTCGCGCATGACGTTGTATCGGAAACTCGAGATGCATCATCTTGCAAGCAGCTGCGGTGATGTCACATCACTTGTCACACTGTGACAACTCACTGTCACAGTGTCAGGTTACAAACATTGCGTCGATCAAAAATGAAACGAGTTTGTTCAGTGACTTAGCGATCATGCTGTCTGTTTCAGGTTTGGCCCGCCACTTGCTGCCAGAGTCTGGTGGAGGCAGCGTTGACAAAAGAAAAAAACAAAGACGATTGTGCGGGCAAGTCGGGGATTTACGTCAATCACCTCTCGATCGGGCACAGCATGTCCGAAGTCGTGCTGGAGTTTGGGCAGGTTTTTGATCAGGCCTCTGTGTGCCATCAGGCGAGGCTGATCACCAGTCCAACGCACCTGCGGTCATTCCAGGAACTGATGACCAACACCCTTGAACGCTACAGCGCAGAATTTGGACCGTTGCCTGACGCGGACTCCACGGAGCATCGGCATTAAATGGCCCGCGTTGCCGCCATGCACGACATTGGTGACTCCGTGGTGACGCTATTGCAAAGCCGTCGGCGGTTGCTGGACAACCCCGGTGCAACATTGGTTGAGAAGAACTTGTCAAGCCATCTGCCCGTGGAAGCGGATATCTTGTCGTGGACTGTGCGCAACATGGTCGAAGACACGGCCACAGTCACGGGCGACCGGGGCAGACTGGCATTTTTCTGCTACCGCGTGGCCCTGTCAGGCCAACAGCGCCATAAATCGCCCCCAGACTCCCCGCGTATGACCCATTTGGGAGTCGACCTTTGCTATCTGCTCAGTGCCTGGGGCGGATCCCCGCGTGCAGAACAGACTGCACTGGCTTGGGCGCTTCTCGAATTGCAGAAGCATCCAACCTTTGACACCTCACTTCTCAACCAGGCCACCGAAGAAGTGGAGAGAAGTGTTTGGCAGCCAGGAGAATCCGTTCACTTGCAGCCTGATCTTCTCACCCATGAGGCTTTATTCAAGATCTGGGAAGCCCTCCAAATCAAATACCGGCTCAGTGCAGCCTATGTTGTGCGTGCGTTGCAGTTGGGCGAGGCGGCGGAAACCGGCCCACCAGTTGTGAGCCGCCGCCTCGGATTTACCACCAGTTCCCTTGAGCTGGAGCTGGCATGATGACAGCAGCGCCGCGCCAGTTCGAGTTTGAAACCAGAAGGCTGCTCGCCGCTGTGCAATTCCTGGATGGTGTGACAGGCATGGCGGTGCCGTGCCATGTAAAGGTGCGGGGCGATGGATTGCAGATATGGGACAAACCAAATGGCCGCGTGCTGGTCATGGCCGTGGATGATGACAAGGACCCGGCTGCAGCGAAAACCAGCCATGAGATTGAATGCCGGCCATCGGACCCTGCTTACATGCCGCGCAAGGCGAGCATTGCCATCCCGCGCACAAATGATGGCACGTCCGAAGCCATCTTCAATCCAATCACCATCACACTTTACCCTTCGACATCCTACCGCTGCATGGGCAATCTCGGCGGCTTGCTGGTCACGGTGAAAGAGCCGCCCGGCAATGTGGTGCGAGGTGCAGTTGTCACACTCAAGCAAACCGATAATCCCGCCATCACCACGCGCACGATGACCAATGCTGCTGGCGAAGCCCTGTTGATGGTGAAGGGGGCTGCTGTTGTTCAATATTCAGCGGGCACCCACACGGAGGACATCAATGCAACGCTGGAAATTCTCGTGGATGCAGACCCAAACAAGCGCGTTGCCAACACTGAAGAAGCCATTGCCAGGGCGCGTACCGAAAATCTTGTCACGGACCCGGAGGTCTTGCTGAACACACCAAATCTGGTTCGCCAGACGTCAGCCGTCAGCTTTCGCGCGGGCCGAATCCAGTCATGGCCACCGCCATCATGAGAAATTCCGCAAGCAAACCGCGCTATCCAAGCAAAGAGGAAATTCAAAATGCCTGAATATCTTGCCCCAGGTGTCTATGTGGAAGAAACCAGCTTCCGCCCCAAATCCATAGCCGGTGTCAGCACCAGCACAGCGGCCTTCGTTGGCATGACAAGCCGGGGGCCGGTGATCGGCGAAAAAACCCCGCCGACTCTGCTCACAAGTTTTGCTGACTTTGAGCAGATTTATGGTGGGTTTGAGGAGCTTGTAATTGGCGGAAAATTTGAACCGAACTACATGGCCCACGCCGCGTCTGCATTTTTTAACAATGGCGGTGGCAGGCTGTACGTGGGCCGCATACTTGGTGCAGGTGCAAAACCTGCTGAATGTCTGATTGCGACCGGCATCAAATGGGTCGCCAGAAACGGCGGCGGCGGCCAATTTGCCAGATCAGAGGCAAATTTCGTTGTCCAGGTGCAAGTCATCGCGCAGAAAATTACGCTCGAAAATGCCAGAAAGCTTGCCAACACCTCCCCGCACACGTTGATCCGCTGGCAACACACCGATGCCGCCGCAGCAAAGAAGACCGTCTACCGCTATTTGGAAGACGGCAAGCCGGGCACGAAAGGTCAAGCACCAACGGGTGTGGCGGAAACCGTGGATTTTGATGCAACTGCAACAGACATTGAGGCCCTGACACTTGGCGTTACAGTGTCTTCGCCATCTGGCCACACAATTGATTTTCCAGGCCTTGGGCTTCACGGCAAGCACCCTCGATTTGTTGGCACTGTGCTCGGAAAAGACCCAATACGAAGGTCTGACATCTTCAACAACCCCATAATGATTGATGATCCCGGAGAAGATTTGTGTTCAGAACTGGTGATCAATCTTTTGAAGGACCACGCTTTAAAAAACGAGCAGTCACAAATCGTTGCCGAAAAAACATTTGAACTCATAAATGGAAGTGATGGAACGAAGTTTGCAATCCCCGAAGACTATAAAAAGGCGTTTGAGGTTTTGGCGGGCCATGAAGACATCTCAATGATTGCGGCACCTGGTGCAGTCGCACAATCCGACCCAGCGCCAATCAACAACGTCCTGATCGCGGCCGCTGAAAAACGCCGGGCCTATCGCATCGCGGTGCTCGATGCTCCGAATGACAGTGACCTCAACAAGATCACCGCTCACAAAAGTGGTTTGGACTCCACAAAGGCCGCGCTTTACTATCCGTGGATCGTGGCACCGAACCCGCTTTTTGGCGATGATCCAAAATCCCAGGAAGAGGTTGAGCTCCCCCCGTCCGGCTTTGTGTGCGGCGTCTACGCCCGCACGGATGTGAATCGCGGCGTATGGAAGCCGCCGGCAAATGAAGTGGTCTTTGGCGTGAACCGGTTTGCCCGCACGGTGCACTTTGGTGAGCAGGAGTTGCTCAACCCGCTGGGTGTGAATTGCCTGCGTTCCATGCCCAACCGGGGCCACCGCATCTGGGGGGCCCGCACCACAAGTTCCGATCCGGAATGGATGTATGTGAATGTGCGGCGATACTTCCTCTATCTCGAGGCGTCGATTGACCGCGGCACACAATGGGCGGTGTTTGAACCCAACGGTGAAAAGCTGTGGTTCAACATGCGCGAGACGGTGAGGGACTTTCTCTACAACGAATGGGTGAATGGCGCCCTGCTGGGGGCCACACCCAAGGAAGCCTTCTTCGTGCGCTGTGACCGCACCACCATGACGCAGAACGACATCGACAATGGCCGCCTCGTTTGCCTCATCGGTGTGGCCGCCATCAAGCCGGCTGAATTCGTCATCTTCCGCATTGGCCAGAAACTCACCAGCAGCAATGGCTGATTGAAGAAAGGAACATTCCATGCCACGTGAAACCCCCTATGCCAGCTTCAACTTCACTGTCGAATTTGGCGACGACATTGAAAGCTCAAGCGCCTTTGGCGGCTTTTCCGATGTCACCGGCCTCAGCACCGAAATGACCATGATGGAATACCGTTATGGCAACGACCCCGAAAACCGAATGCGCAAGCGCCCTGCCATGTACAAAACCGGCGACACAACTTTCAAACGCGGTGTCATGGGTGTGAAAAACTTCGCGGACTGGATGATCAAGACCAGGCGCGATCCACAAACCGGACGCAACCTCATCGTCACCTTGAATGATGAACAGGGTGCCCCCGTGTTGCGGTGGAAGCTGGTCAACTCCCGTCCACTGAAATTCACAGGCCCTGCCTTGGCGGCAAAGGGCGGCACGGACGTCGCCATGGAGGAACTGGTGGTAACATCCGAAGGTCTGGAATTCCTTGAGGTATAAGCCATGACGCTTCCCGGCATCCGCTTTGTCGACCCCAAAACGCCTGAACCCGGCTTGAATGTGCGGGCGGATGTGGCGTTGTTTGTGGGACTGGTGAAGCAAACCGGCAGTCTGCCGGATTGGGTGCGGCGGCAATGGAAAGAAACCGGGTTGAGCTTTGATGAGGCGCTATACGCAGAAAGGGGTCTCATGCTTCCGGTGCGTTTCAACTCTCTCGCGCAATTCAAAAACCTCTTTCAGTGTGATGGCAGGCTGTACGACGCCTCTCAGCCAGACAGCATCGTGCCATCTGCCCTTGGCCTTGCCGTCCAGTCCTTCTTCGCCGAGGGTGGCCTCATGTGTTATGTGGTGCGCTGTGGCGATCCCAGGCCCATTCTTCCTCCCCGCTCCGAAAGCCCGCAGCAGTTTCGGGCTGCAACCGCAAGGCTGCAAGAAGACATTATTCAAACCCGAAGCTTCCGTGCGGATGATCCTGCAACGTGGCGCGGCATTTCCCATGTCCTGGGGCTGCCCGACGTCGCCATGCTGTCGCTGCCAGACCTGCCGGAGCTTTTTGCCGGAGCCCCTGACGTGCTGCTGGATACTCATCGTTCCAACATGGTGCCAGAAGTGTTCAGGCCTGCGGGTGAAGAACCGCAGGCAGCCTATAGACCAGCACCCACCCTTCAACGCGTAACGGCACCCCGGCTCACTACGGAGAGCCGTGCTTTGTGGGCTGATGCAATTGTCAAAGTCTTGTCAACTATCGGCGGCACGGCTGGTGGCAGAAGCCGCCGGGATGTTCAGCTGATTGCAGCCTGGCCCCTGCCCATCCTTGGCAATGTTCAAGAAGAAAAATCACCTGATCTCGGAGTGATTGAAAACAAGTTGACAGATGACGCGAGGAAACAGTTGCAGTTGGTGTACCCTTGGGTCGCCACATTGGCCTCATCTGCCTTGCCGGAAGCTTTACAGTCGGCTGAAGGCATCGTTGCAGGCCTGCTGGCGGGAAATGCGGTCACGCGGGGTGCCTTCAAGTCAGCTGCGGGTCGCCGCTCTGCAACTGTCACATCGCTCATGCCCAACCTGTCGCTTGTTGATCTTGAAAGACACGACCTCAACAGCAGCTGGCTCGGAGATGGGTTGACGCTGCTGGGCCGTGATGACGACAGCGTCGTTCTTCTCAGTGATTCAACCCACGCGAAGGACGGCATGACCCGCGCCGCAAGCCTGCGCCGCCTCAGCGGCATTGTTTTGCGGGCCACACGGCAAGCAGGTGAAGATCTGGTTTTTGAGGTGAACGCGGCATCCACCTGGACCAGGCTGCGCCACCGGATTGAAGACGCCTTGACCGAACTTTGGCGACTGGGTGCTTTTGACGGAAGAACACCCCAGGAAGCCTTCAGCGTGCGCTGTGGACCCGGCACCACCACGCAAAACGACATTGATGCAGGCCGCATGGTTGCAGACATCACATTCACAGGCATGCAACCGGTTGAGCGCATGACCGTGACCCTCGAATTCAACACCGCGCAGACCGCCAACCTGAGGGCTGCCTGATGGTGCAGAATGTCCCGGCTGAGCGTGACACGGAAACACCCTTTGGCGTGTTCAATTTTCAGGTTGCCATCGAGGTTGATGAACTGAAGAAGTCCGGTGGAGCCCAGTTGTGCAAAGGCTCGTTTTCGGAAGTCAGCGGCCTTGAAGCCACCATGGAAATGAAAGCCATTCGTTCAGGCGGCCGTAATCACGGAGCCATTCAGAAACGCGGCCACATCAATTTTTCCACGGTTGTGTTGAAGCGCGGCATGGCCAGCTCCCGCGACATCTGGCAGTGGTGGAAACTGTTTTCCGCGGAACCCAGGTACTCCAAATCAACACGCTGCACTGTTCGCATCACCCTGCAGGACAGCGAACAGAAGCCTGCCATTGTATGGGTGTTGGAAAACGCCATGCCGGTGAAATTCAAGGCCGGGGATTTGTCGGCCAAGAGCAGTGATGCGGCCATTGAGGAACTCCATCTCGTCCACGAAGGCATGACCATTGAAGGCGAGGCCGCACGGCAATGACCCAAGCCATGGCGACATTCCGGGAAGAGGGCAAGGCTGGTGAAAAGATCACCGTCCATTTCAACCCTTCAAGCCTCAAGCTCGCCGTCACCAACACGATTCCGGACGAGGGTGGTGGTGCAAGTCAAACCAAGTCCAAGAGTGCCTCGAAGCTTGATCTCGAACTGATTTTTGACAGCACGGATGATGGTACGGATGTGCGCAACGCCTCCTACGGTTTGAAAAAACTGGGTTTCCTGACGGACTCAAACAAGCCTTTGCCCAAAGTCGTTTTCGAATGGGGAACATTTTCGTTCACAGGTGTGATTGAGTCATTGAACGAGACTTTCGATTTCTTCTCTGATGAAGGTGTGCCGTTGCGTGAGACGATGGCTGTTTCACTGAAAGGCCTGAAGCTGGATGAAAAGCGCGCCCAGGAACCCGCAGCTGGTGCAGGCGTTGGCAGTCTCGTTCCGCCCGGCAAAGGCGCGCGCGGAACAACGGGTTTGGCACAGGGACTTGGCAATCCAGCGGCGGGGCGCAGCATAGCCGCACAGAATGGCGTGGAGTCCATGCGCTTTCCGGGTGCTGCACCCATGGCCGTGGGTGGCGATGTGGCGTTGAAAGGTCCAGCCGGGCTGTCCCTGCCGCAAGGTGGGTCAACCCTCAACGCCACAGGCACGTTTGGTGGTCTTGCATCAGCCGGAGTGACGGCAAGTGGCGGTGCCTTTGCGGGGCTTGGCAACAAGGTTTCGTCAGGTGGCCCGCTCAAACTGGAGCTTGATCCCCTGCAAGCTCTTTCTGCCGGTACAGAGTTTGATCTCACTGGCCGCATCAAGTCCACATCAAGCGCTTCATTCAACATGAGATAGGGGAAAGCAGATGCCGATACAGATCGATGAAGTGAATGCAGAACTGATCGCACCGCCAAAACCGGAGAAATCCGCAAGCACACAATCCGCGAAGGCGGAACCGGATCTGCGCGGACTGTTCGCACTTCTGCAGCAAAGACAGAGACGTTTGAAGGTGGATTGAAGTCATGCCTGAAACCCGGTCAGCCACTATGCCTGCACAATCCAGCAACGCCAGGCCAACGATCCGCATCAATGGTGCGAAGAAGCCGCTCATCGATGAAATGCTGCACGCGATGTCCTTGCATGAAACGGCAGACGGGATGTCTGCATTGGAGCTTGCTTTCACGGATTGGGTGTCAAAACCCGGCGGCCATGCAGAATTCGCGTTTGGCGACGGCGCCATCCTGAAACTGGGAGCCGAGATCAAGGTCTATGGTGGCGATGTGTCCAACCCGCAGGAAATTTTCCGTGGCCGCATCAGCGCTCTCGAAACCAATTGCTCCGTCGACAGTCCGCCCCTCATCACAGTCCTTGCCGAAGACAGCCTGAATGCCGCCCGAAAAACCCGCCGCAGTGAATCCTACACTGCTGCAACGCTGGCGGATGTGGCGCGGAAAATCGCCAAGCGCCATGGCCTCAAACCCGTTGTCAAGGATTTACCAAACATCTCTGCGGACTGGGTGCAACTCAATGAAAGTGATTTGTCGTTCCTGCGCCGCTTGGCCGCGCGCTTTGATGTGTCATTGCAGGTGGTGGGCGAAGAACTGCAAATCGAGGTGTTTGGAGTTGAAGCGCGCAACGCCCTGGAACTGCGTCTGAACGATAAATTGCTGGCTGTCAGGATAACAGCAGATTTGGCCGAGCAGGCGAAAGAAATCTGCGTGTCCGGCTATGACACGGCAAAGGGCAGTACCACCCGCCAGTCTGCCACATCGGGCAATTTCGGCCCGGGCCGAGGCGATAAGGGCTTCACCCTGGTCGAGCAGGCCTTGAACGCTGGTGTCAAAGAAAACCTCGGCCACTTCGGCGAGATGACGGATACGGAAGCCAAAGCCATGTCTGCCGCCGCCTTTGCCCAGCGTGCGCGGCATTTTGTGAAAGCCACAGGTCTTGCGGAAGGCAATGCCGCCTTGCGTGTTGGCACATGGCTCACCCTGAAGCGCGTCAATCCCATGTTTGAGGGTGAATATGTTGTGCGCGAGGCGCGCCATGAATTTTCACTGAAAACCGGATACACCACGTCTTTCACCGCCCATTCCGCCTATTGGAGGAATGCCGCATGAGATTTGACCACCCGTTTGAAAGTCCTCTTGCCGCTGGATTTGCTGTACAGCTCGGCCTGGTCACCGATGTGCAGGACAGCACGCAAACAGGCCGTGTGAAGATCAAACTCACATCAGCCGACCCAGACGGCTCGGCACAGGTCTGGGCCCGCGTTGCAGTTCCCTTTGCCGGCGCGCAGCATGGCGCGTTTTTCATTCCCGATGTGGGCGATGAAGTTGTGGTGGCCTTTGTCGCTGGCGATCCACGCCACCCCGTGGTGCTGGGATCGCTGTGGAATGGCGAGCAGCAGGCACCGGAACAAATCAGCGGCAATTCCGTGGATCGCTGGAGCTTCACAGGCAAGGCAGGCACGCGCATTGCCATAGTCGAACAAAGCCAGGGCAGCGAAACCGTCAGTGTCGAAACACCACTGGGCGTGTCTGCAACCTTCACGGATGAGGGCGGCGGCAAGATTGAGCTATCTGCGGCAGGCAACACCATCACCATGGATACGGGCGGCATCACCATCAACGCGCCAGCCGGCTTCACACTGACAACCTCAACTGAATCCATCACCGCATCCACCATCAATGTCAGTTCACCCATTTCAAATTACAGCGGCATGATCACCAGCAACGCGCTGCAAACCACTGCGGTGATTTCCACAAGCTACACACCGGGAGCAGGCAACGTATGGTGATGCTCCGTGAAAAGCCCCTGCGTGGTGTAGCCAGGCGACAGGCAGAGGAAGCCAAACGCCAGCACGATGACCATGAGACAGAGTTGGTTCCACTCTTCAGCGGCATCATTGCCGTGGCGCGCGAAAAAGATTTTATCGCCGCCCTGATGAGTGATCTCCGGGCCGCGGACTGGCAGGACAGGTTGAACAAGCGCCGCGCCAGGCAAACGCAAAACGTGGCCCAGTTGCAGCAGCCTATTCACCGTGAATTTGCCGTGGCCTTGTATGAGGCGCGCTGCAAGGTGCCGGGACTGCCCCGCGTTGATCCACGCAAGATGGTTGCGCAAGGCATGGTCGTGCGCAAGGTGAATGGAACAGCGCTGCGTGGCTGGAAGCTGTCCAAATCGGCCCAGCGTGGCTGGCTTCCAGTCGATGCCTATGATGATCCACATGGTTCATCCCCTCCCCGTTCAGGAAACGCCGCAATTGACAGTCTACTGGCCCTGCAAACGCCCACGTCAATTTTGAAAGAAGAAGTCACCCCCCTGTTTCTGGCACCACCCGACGTGTGTGAAGCCTTGAAGAAAACAGTTCTGTTCGGCGTCATCCCAGTGACCAGCAGCGAGCAGACGGACGCGGAACCGGTTGACTATCTGGAACTCGCCAACGGAGACGGTGGAGAACTGGACAATCATCTGAGTGGGTATCTGCGGCCAGATCAGTCGCCACCGGCACCGGCTGCGGGCACGTTGGTTGAGCAAGCCACGGGCAACATGGCCTTCACAACAGCAATTCGCCAACTGGTTCAGGAAGCCGGACTTGAAGAAGATACACCAGAGGCGGGGGCCTTGCGGGAGGTTTTGGCAGACATGGGCATCCTGCAGTTCATCCGCGATGCAACACCCATTCTTGTCTTTGGCAAGTCGAACGAAACAGACCTGCGCATGCCATCAAGCTGGCCACGGGCAACCCCCGCATTGAGGTCAGCGTTTTACACCGCCATGGGTGCTCGCTTCAAAAACATTGTCAGCCATGTCGGCAAGTTTGATGAGCGGGCAGCCACTTATCAACTCCAGGCTTTCATGCGTCTCACCTGCGGCAACTGCCCGCCCAAGCTGATCTGGTGTGAATCAACTCCGAACTACAGCATTCTGCCCTGGTGGGAAGGAACAGGGGCACCCACGCGTATTGCCCTGCCGGATTTTGATCTCAAAAGCCTGCCAAAACTCAAGCCCAATGTGGCCTTTGAAGTGCCGCGTCAGCTGGCGCAATTTCTCAACCAGGATTTCAGCAAATTTCCTGATCAAAAACCTGGTGATGGCACGGACACGAAGATCGCCTGGATCTGCGCCTTCTCTATTCCGATAATCACCATCTGCGCCTTCATCCTCCTGTCCATCATTATTGCGCTGTTGAACATCCTGTTCTTCTGGTTGCCACTCGTGAAAATATGCCTGCCCTTTCCAAAGGTGAAACAGTCACCATGACCGGCAAAGCCCTCAGCACAGATGTCCGCGTCCTCGCACCCAAGCCACCGCTGGGCTGGCCCTTGTTGCAAGTGCCTGATGAGAGTGGTTCTTGGCGCTGGCCTGACTTGGCTCAAAGCTTGAAGAACCAGATCTATGTCATCTTGAAAACAAGGCCCGGTGAGCAGTTGATGATGCCGGAGTTTGGTGCGGGCCTTGAAAACGAACTACACGAGCCTGATGGCATTGTCACGCGCGCACGCATCCGCGAAATGATCGCCAAAAACCTGCAAGACTGGGAAGGGCGTGTCGTTGTGGATGCCATAACGGTGGAAGCAGCACCCCATGATGGCCGTGAGGTGCTGATCAGCATTGCCTACAGATCCCGTTTCAACACCATGCCGCAAACACTTGCATTCGCCATGCCATTGGGGAGCGCTTGATGCCCATTCATCCTCCCGCCCTTGATGATCGTGGCTTCCAGGATCTTGTCGCGGAAATGCTCAGACGCATTCCCGCACACACGCCGGAATGGACCAATCCGCAGGAAGGTGATCCGGGGCGCGCGATCATTGATTTGATGGCCTGGCTGGTCGACACAATTCTTTACCGCGCCAACCTGATCCCTGAGCGTCAACGCCTCGCATTCCTGAAATTGCTGGGTGTCGGGCTTCGTCCGGCCCGGCCAGCCCATGGGCTGGTTTCTCTGTCATTGCAAAAGCCAGCGGATGTGAAAGAGGTGTTTTGCCCGCCATACACCGCGTTCCTCAAGCCCGCGCATTTTGAAACCATGCAAGAGGTCAGCGTGCTTCCCGTGGTGGCGACGAGTTACATCAAACGCAAGCCTTCAGACGCAGAAGCCAGGCAATTTGCAAACCTGCTGCCTGACTTGATGAAACTTTACGGCGCAAAAGCAGAAACCGCCGCACCCTATGTCACAACCCCTGTGTTCCTGGATGGTCAGGCCGAAGTGTCAGGCCGTGACTTTGTGCATGCAAGTGTCACTGTTGATGGCAGTCTTTGGCTGGCCCTTTCAGCTGACAAGCCCGAACTGGTGGCGCCAACGCGCGCCCTTATGGCAGTGCCCAAGTTCATCAACATCGGCTTAGCACCGGTGGTTGCTGCACCGCTTGAACTTGAAGATGTCAGTGTGCGGCACCCCATCGCGATGCTGTGGGACATTCATTCCCTGGATGAAAAAGGCAAATCACAATTCAACCGGTTGGCGCTGGACACCGATTCAACGCGCGGCCTCACGCGCGCGGGTGTTGTCCGTTTGCAGCTGCCCGCACTGGGGGATCATCATGCCCCCACATCAAACATACTGCAGGCGGGCCTGGGGGACATGCCACCAAGACTGGATGATGCGCAGGCCGCTGCCAGTGTATTGGCGTGGGTGAGGCTGCGGCCCGATCCTGCAGCGAAGGTTCAGTCACTGTCCCTGTCGTGGCTTGGCATCAATGCCGTGATGATCGAACAACGTGAAAGCATTCCGGGTCGCCAAACCTTGGGGCAGGGCAATGGCGCGTCGGACCAACAGTTTGGGTTGAATGCCACGTCAGTTGATCTTGGTCTTCTGAAGGTCGATGTGACTGACGATCAGGGTACACCCCGTCCCTGGCGGCGTGTGGATGACACGGCAAGTGCGGGCCGCGATGATCCGGTGTTCAGTGTGGACGCAGAAGCAGGCATAATCCGTTTTGGTGATGGTGTACGTGGCCGCGCACCGCGTGTCGGCAGTCTTGTGCAGGTCTATGATGTGCGCAGCGGCGGCGGCAGCGCCGGAAACTTGGCTGCAGGCAGCATCAAGGACATTGCCGTGCCGGATCTGCGGGCCAACCAACCCTTGCCAACATCTGGTGGCGCTGAAGCAGAAACCTTGGCTGAAGCTGAACAACGCATTCCCCAATTCATCCGCAACCAGAGCCGTGCCGTGACCGAGCAGGATTTCCGCCACCTTGCCTTGCAAACACCAGGCCTCGCCATTGGCCGTGTGGAACTGTTGCCGCGCTTCAAGCCCCACCAAAAGCGCAGCGGTGTTCCGGGTGTTGTCAGTGTCATGTGCCTGCCGCGCGTGGAAGGCTTCACTGCGCCGGCACCGCGGCCAGACAGATCAACACTGGAAAGCGTGCACAGCTGGTTGGATGTGCGGCGCCCGTTGGCAACCGAGCTTTATGCGATCGGCTGCGAATATGTGCCGCTCGCCCTGTCAGTCGCAGTTGAACTGGTCGATCCTGATCGCCGCCAGGTGGTTTTGAGCAACGTCAAACTGGCGTTGCAAAAGTGGTTATGGGCTTTGGCACCCGGTGGTCCGAACGGCCAAGGCTGGCCCCTGGGACGGACCGTCACAGACCGTGAACTTGAAGTGGTTGTTGCCCGGGTCGATGGCGTGGACGGCGTTGCCCCCATCCGGTTTTACCGCAAGGAGAAAGGCAATGCCGCGTGGCAGGATATGAAGCGGGATATGCACCTCCGAACCTTCCTCAGCCTTGATCCATGGCAACTGCCAGAGTTGCTTGATGTTGTGGTGATTGAAGGAAGTGAAGCTGATCCATCTGCCATCATCAACAGCGCCAACAGCTCAGGTTCAGGGAGTGCAGGCGTGGCAATTCCCGTTGTTCCGGAGTTCTGCTGATGGATGTCAACGGTCTCCGTTTCTGGTCATTGTCGCGCAAGGACGATTGGTTTGACAAACGGGTCAACGCCCATGATGTGCAATGGTGCCCACATCAGCAAACCCTGCGACTGGTCACCAAGGGCCAGGCACCGCATCTGACCGAGGAGCCGGGCCTTGCCTTGAAACTTCGCCTGTCACCTTCACCGGTTGCTGATTGCCTGGAAAATCTGGTTCAGTGGGACAATGTGCGCAATGCCCTTTTGCCGAACGGAGACACAGCAGTTGCGCATGCGGTTTTCAGTGGCGGCAACACACCACTGGACCTGGCCTTTGGCGATGATGACATTCTCTACGTCGCGCGCGATGGCCAGGTTGAACTTGTTGACACACGCGCCCGCTTCACACCCAAGCACGTGTCACTTGCTGGTTTTGCCTGCAGCAAGCTTGCCCCTGCCGCAGGAGGCGGTGTTTATGTGCTTGATACCGCACAAGGCCTGCTGGCCCGCTTGACTGGCAAACCTTTGCAGGAAGGTCTCTTCCCGCCAAGCCCAACACAGGAATTTGCGCCCGTCATTGAAAACCCGGCACCGCCGTCGCTGCAGCGCTTGCCTATTGACCCGTTGCAACACACACAAGCGATTGCCGTGTCATCACAGGGTCGATTGGCGGTGCTCTGTCTTGACGGCACCCACGACGCAAAAATTGTTGTCATTGATGGGGCCTTTGCCACCTCAGTCCTTGAGCTGCAAGGCCTCAAGCAGCCTGCGGGTCTCGCCTGGGTGAATGAAGATGAGATTGCCATTTTGGCAACGGATGCCGCCAAACTGGCTGCACATGCGCTGGTCTATGTGGTGGGTCCAAGTGGAAACGTCCTGCCCAACGGCAGGCATTATCCTATGGCCGATCCGGCTTTGTCAGGCTTTGTCAACATTCGCGGCCATCAAGCGCGCTATGCTGGGGCCGATGGCAGTCTGCGCGCATTGATTCCGATTTCCTCTGTCAGCTACGCGCGCGCAGGCACAGTTGAATTGGCCATCGACAGTGGCTCTGCAGAAACCGTGTGGCACCGGCTTTTCCTCGAAGCCATGATACCGCCTGGCTGCCAGGTGATTGCTGCTGTGGGCGCCACGGATGGCCTGGTTTTCCCGGTGCAGTCATCTGACCATGTGTTTGGCGGTAGTCCAGTGGCGGGCAAACCTTTTGCGGCCTGGCTTGATACAGCCTCAGAAATTCCGCACAGCAACGGTCTTTTGAAAGTGGAGCGCGTGCCGGGTCAAACCGGATTGTTCTCAATCTTGATTCAAAAATCATCCGGCAACACGCGCCGGTTTGTCGGTCGTCATTTGCGGCTCACCTTGCATCTCTCCGGCAACACACATCAATCACCAGAGATTGCAGGCGTCAGGGCTTACGCCAGCCGTTTCTCCTATCGCGATCACTATCTGCCCCATCTCTATCGTGAAGCCTTTGAAACCGACGTGGCAGGTTCAAGGGCAACAGGGGCAGACTATCTTGAACGTTTTTTGTCACTGCTGGAGGAGCCCTTCACAATACTCGAAGGCAGGATTGCGGAAAGCCACCTGCTCACAACTGCGGCGGCAACACCAGCAAGCGCGTTGCCCTGGCTTGCACAATGGATTGGCGTTGACATGCCGCCGGGTGTTGCAACGGCGCGCGAAAGAGAACGTCTCAAAGCCGCACCCCATACAGCAAGGCTGCACGGCACCTTGGCCGGATTGAGTGCTGCAATCGAACTCGAAACGGGTGGCTTGTTTGTGGAAAACGCCAGGCTCAACGCCGGTGAACTGCCGCCAAACCCGGGGGACGTCGTGCAAGTGCAGGCTGGCGGCAAATCCGTGCGTGGATTGATGTTGTCAGCCGGGTCGTCAGGCGACAGCAGATCAACGGCCTTGATTGCAGGGGGCAAAATATCAAGTGGTGCCATAGTCATTCTCGAAGGCTTCCGCATGCGGCGCACCTTCGCAACGATTCTGGGCGCCAATCTTGCCGGTGAAGAAGATGAATTGACTGGCGGCCTTTCCGTTTCAGGCAATTCATTTGTAGGTGACACGCTGTTTCTGGGTGCAGAATACAACACAGATGTGCTGGCGCTTTTTGCAGATACGCCAAATGCGAATGACCAGGCTTCCGTTCTTGAATTTTTTGACAAGCTTGCATTCCGGGTCACGGTTCTGGTGCATGAGTTGGCGACACCCCGGGAATTGGCCCGGCTGCAACGCATCGCCGAAGCCGAAAGCCCCGCCCATGTGGAAGTCAATGTGGTGAAGGCGCGTTATCCCTTCCTGGTTGGCGCCGGAGCACTCATCGGTGTTGATACCTTCCTTGTGGAACCCGCGTCCCGTGAAAAATTCAAATTGGGATGGAGCCAACTCGGTACTTCGGATCTTGTCGAAAACCAGGGCCTTCTGGTCCGTAACGCAGGGGGTCAACGCCCATGACAACCAATCCATTGCAAAAACAGGGTCCGGTTGAACGCGTGAACTATGCCACCGGCATGATGCTCTCTGCCGATGATTTCCGGGTCGAGCAGGATTATCACCGCAGCCGCCTGGCGCAATTTCTGCGTTACGCCTTGGGCAAGGGCACATTGGCGGGGCTTGCTGTTGAAGGTGAACAACTTGGCAATATTCCTGTTTCCGATGCCAACTACACCATTTTTGTGCGCCCGGGCCTCGCGATAGACGGTCTGGGCCAATTGATTGAAGTCAACCGTGACTACAGCATCAGCCTCAAGCGCTGGGTGGAAACCAACCCAGACAAGGTCAGCGCCAATGTTGATGTCACAAACAACACCTTGATCGTTGAAGTGTATCTGTTGGCCCGCGATATCGGCCGCGCCAAAACCCCAAGCTTTGCCGATGGCCCTTTTGATGCCCTCGATTCCATCGTCGCGTCACGGCTGGAAGACAGTTTCGTGTTGCAGCTTGACCCGGTCAAACCTGGCCAGACCCAACAAACAGTCGTGGCACCCGCATCGCCGTTGGATCAGGTTCTGTCCAGCTGGAAGACCCATAGCGAGAGCACGGTCGCCAACGACACAAAAATTCTCCTGGCGCGCATTGAAAACTGCAAAGTCTCGAAAAACATTCCAGCCGGAACTGATATCCCGGCCTTCACCATGCCTCCCAATCAAGCCCTTCAAATCAAGTACGACTTTCGCCCCTTCATCTTCCTTGCCGGGCGCGCCCGGGCCAACACCTGAAACTGAGAGGTCTCCACCATGGCCATCACGACAGACTTTAATCAACGCAGGTCAGCCTCATCGAAGGAAAATGGCTTTGTGATTGACGGGCAAGACTTTGCCAACACTGCCACGCTTGCCCTCGACGGCGCGCGCAGCAGGCCCCGTTATTTCGACGGCCGCTTTCTCACCGGCAAAGACCTGTCGCGTGATCAGGACTATGTGCGCCAACGCCAGGATGATCTGGCCCGAGCGTCAGGCACAGGCGTCATCGCCGGTCTCCATGTCACGCAGGAAACTGCCACGGACATTTCCATTGCAGACGGTTTTGGCGTCACGGCGAGCGGTGACCTTGTTGCCATTTCATCGCCCCTGAAACTGTCACTTGCCAATGTCGCTGAAATGGAACGGCTGAACGCCAGCTTCGGCATCAGGGTCGAACCTGCGGCACCTTTCAGCAAACGTACGGGCCTTTTCATTCTGGCCCTGCGCCCGGTTGAATACACCAGCAACAGAATTGCCGCCTATCCCACATCGGTCACCGGCCAACGCCACATGGAGGATGGGGACATCATCGAGGCAACCGCCGTGACCCTGATCGGCTTTCCGGTTGGAGGTGACGCCAACAACCTGCGCGCAGCGGCAGCCCGCCAGATCTTTTTTGACGCGTCAATGCGGGGCGTACCGGTTGAAGCCTTGCCGCTGGCCTTGATCGCACTCAACCAGGGGGCCATCCAATGGATCGACGTCAACATGGTTCGGCGGGAAAACCTGGGCTCTTCCACCTTGCAATCCGCGCTGGGGTCCCGGTCAAGGGCCTTGGCTGAGGCCCATGTGCTGCAATACCAGGAACAGTTGCAGTTCATTACACGTGGTTCAGGCAAGGCGTTCGCGGCGGCATCGGCCTTTTCGATTTTGCCACCTGTTGGCCAAATGCCCTTGGCGTGTCTCAGCCATGATGGTTTTGGTTTCAAGGAGAGTTTTTTCCCCCCCGGCCTTTCGGTGGATGTATCTTTCATTCCAACGGATGAAATTGCAGCATTGGTGGAGGAGAGCCTGCCCTTGCCACCCGTCGATCTTTCGGCGCCGGCGGCCAGCCTGGCGGGCACGGGAGTTGTCATTCTCATTCCGTTGCCGCGTTCAGAATTGAAAAATGCTGTCACGGCCTTTGGTGCAACGGGAATCCGTCAGGCAACACCAGTTCCACAAATCAATTTCTGGATGGAAAACCTGCATGCACTGAATGCGATCCGCCTGGCCACTGAAGAGCCGCAAACAGACCCGCATGCCGGCAATTGGCAGAAATTCCAGGCCTTGGCTGAAAAACACGGCAATGGCTTTGTCTGGTTCGCAAAACGGCGCAGCATTGCGCTGCGGTCTTCACTGGAAGGGCGTGCGCAAGCCGCCAACAAATTGAATCAGCTTTTGATGCGGGTTGGCGTTGGAGGTGCATTGAAAATCCCGCCTAAAGACGGCCCCCCAACAACGGAAACCGGTGTCACACCGCAACCCGTTGGACCACAACCAACACCGCCGGATGTGGTTGTTGTTGCTGACCCTGCACCACCAACAGACAGGGTTGTGATTGCCGATCCAGCACCTCTGACGACAGACACACTGGTCAGGCCCGATACCAGACCCAATCCTGATCCACGGGTGGCTCCTGATCCGCGAGTCAGGCCTGACCCTCGCGTCACCGTTGATCCAAGGGCTGCCATCGATCCTGCAATACTTCGCGATGTGCCCGTATCGCCGACAGGATTTGGTGTGCGTCCCCGTCCACTGCCTGATACCGCTGTCATTCCGGGCCGCATTGTTGTTCCTCGTCCGAACCCATGAAAGAGAGAGGGAGGTAGCCATGGAGATTGTCGCCCCCATCAACCCCATGCTGACAGACGAACATGTTCTGGCAGTGAACCCCAAACCGTTGCCCGAAGGTGTTGAAACCCAGCGCAAACGCATCAACGCCTTTCAAGGGCGCGCCCTTTCGGCGCAAGCCCTCACTGGCCTGCAAACGGCGCGAATGGCCCATCAATCGTTGCTGCATCGATCTGTCTCGGCGGGTATTGTCGATGGACTTGTGCTGTTTTGGCAAACGCCGGACACCTTCACCCTTCTGCCGGGCATGGGCCTCACCGCCACAGGTGAAGACGTGTCCTTGGGCATCTTGCGGCAATTCCAGCTGCAAGATCTGGCTGTTGTGCTGCCGCAAGGCACTGGTACGCCAGATGCCATCAAAACCTTTGCCGCGCTGAAAGGCAATGCGCTGGCGCAACAATCACATGCTGCTGTGATGCTGGCCTTGCCCATCAGTTTCATTAGCAATGAAGTAGGCCCCGAAGATGCCCCGGCGGCTTTCGTGCCGCGCGATCCGGTGGATGATCCCTTTGCCGGACTGCTCGAAACCGATGGCTGCCTGTTTGCACTCTATCCACTCCCGCCCAACAAATCCGGGGAAGCGCGACGCAGCTTCGATCCCGCACTGCCGTCGTTCCGCAATGAACTTGCGCTGGCAATTTTTGCAGATGAGCGCAGCATGAAGAACGGTGAATGCCACCCTTGGGAAGTGGCCGGCCTGCCCCTGGGACTGGTTGGTTTCAATGCCGATTGGACCGTGCAGTTTGTTGATCGTGCCAGTGTGGTGCGCCAAGGCGGTCAAAGGGCTGGCAAGTTTGCCTGGCCCGGAACGGGCAGGCCGGCACTCTGGAACGCCCGGATTGAACAATTTGGGGAACAGCTGGGGAGCTTCGCTGAACTGCCGAAAGACATCAGAGACCTTCGCGCCGTGTTTCCCAAATTGCCACCCGTGGGGTTTATGCCCCGGCGTGTTGTAGAAAACAGTTCTGGCACATCTATTTTTCCGGAAACATTCACCACCTCCGTCGTGCCAGTGCCCGCAGACCAGGTGAATATCATCTTGCGTGAACACTGCCCGTTTGATCCGATTGACCTTACGATTGCAGAAGATGTTGGACTGGCGCTGCCCGTGCCTGCCGAAGATTATGATCCCGACTTGATGCTCGACGATGACATTGCTCCGGAATTTGACGAGGCCATCACCGCATTTACAAGTCTCCGCAATGGCTGGCTCGCAAAACATTCTCTGGTCAGCCTGACGCGCGAAACACTGGTTGATGCAAACCGCGGCAATCTGGACATGCGCATCGATCCGGGTACTTCCCTCGCTGACGATGAGCGCACTGCGGTTTTTGAAGCACGGCGCACCAGCAAACTTGAGAACGGAAAGTCTCTGTCTTTCCATGCCCCGTCAGGCGGGGTGCAACTTGGACCCAATGACAACATCTATGTGTGGGCCTTGTATGACAACAACGTCAAAAGCCTGAGCGTGTCTGCTCTTGCAAAAGCCAACGGCTCACAGAAACAAGAGCTGTTCAGCGCCGTGCTGAACCGCGATGAGAACAAGCGGGATAGCCCTGAAAATAATCGCGTCCTGCCAGAGGGTGGCAGTTGGGTCCGTATCATTGTGCAAGCCAACGACTTTTTCCGGGGCGAAACAGTTCCCCCGGCTGTTGCCGTGTCAGACGTGCAATCACTTGAGATCGCAGCCTTTGGCCTGATGGTGGACGGCAATTCCACCCGTATTGCTGAACTCGGCCTCAGGGTTGTGTCCGGCAACGTCAACCCGATCCTCACAGACACCTTGCCCATGCCAGGCTTTGCGGCAAATCCCCCGGCAAAATACGATAATTGGCCATGGACGGACGGCTTTGACGGCCAAAACGAAGAAACCTTTGGCACAGCAATCGAGAACGACGTTCGCGGTGCACCACGCATCGCCGCATTCAAGGAAAAACTGGCAACACTTGCTTTTATTGGTTCGGAGAAGGCGCGGCTTGCGGCCTTGCCTTTGGCAGAATTGATTGACCAGCTCACGGCCCAAATCAATGCGACGAATGACGCCGTTGACCTTGGCTTCCTCATGGCCCGCACCAATACCTTCAGGGTGCGTGAATTCATGCTGGGCTCCGATGCCGCATCGCGACTGGCCACCTCCCCGGCCCTCGCCGACATTATCAGGCAGGACACAGGGGGCCGGGTCTCCGGCGAACAGCTGCAAAACTTCCTGGAAAAATCAAAATTCAACACGGGGCATGGGGGCTAGCACATGGCAAAGCAATTCATTCCCGGACAAAGCAGTGTTGCGATCACAAAAGCGCTCAAGGTTGGGGAGAGGGCGAATTTTGAAAAATTTGCATCAGCAAATGCGGCGGCTGAGGTAGTATCGCTGGTGGGCATCAAGGAAGCATTTGAAACAAAAACTACAATTCGTGATGTGCAAGAGCAGGGGTTGACCGAAAGCCTGATTGAAAAAAACGTTACGGTGGCTGAACGCCTGACAATATCACCGGCGCAAAATGCCAATCAAAACGCCCAGGCCGGGTTGCAGGTTTTGATCCAGCGCTTGATGGCTTTAAATCCTGCCGACATGCCGTTTTCTGGTGTCAACCTCAGGGACAAGTCTACTTCGGGTTATGTGAAGAATGGCTCAAACCCGGCAACGTCCGTCACCTTGGGCGACATGATTGATGGCGGCGGTCCCACAAACCAAAACGCCTTCACTTTGGTTGATGGCAGTGCGCCAACCACTGTTTCCGCCGTGGACCAGGCCACACATTTTTACCGCGCCATCTTTGCAGTCGACAACAAAGTCCTGATCCTTCGACAGGTTGAAGCGCGTGTTGCTGAATACAAGCGCCTGCGCGATGAGGCGGTGGCCTTGCAAAAACAACTTTTGGATTGGCAGGCGGAAGCGGAATCCCGGCTTGCCGTCATCACTGACGAAGTTGAAACCGCGCGACATCATCTTTCGGTGGCGCAGCAATTGAAGGCCGAGGAAAAAAAACGCATCGCAGCCGTTAACGCCAGGCGCAAAACGGTGCGCGACAGTGTGGATGTTGTTGTTTTTTACAAACAGCGATTGCTGGATCGGCTCACAGCCTTGCCAGTCACCGAAGCCAGCAGCATATCCGTTGATGGCACCCTGCAAATCCCGATGCGTGAACTGGACGCCGTGCCAGTGGATATTTCTGACATGGTGAACAATTTTCGCGCGGCACCTTTGCTGTGGTTCCCGGCACTCGAGTCTTTGCCGCAGTATTTCGACAGGCCCGCCCTGTTGTTCAACGCTTTTGAACACATCCGCATCCGCTCTGCCGCTGCCGCGCCACCCATGTTGCAGGTGTCGCGGGCCACCACCGGATTTGCCGGTGCTGTCCGCAGCATGATTGGCCTGCAGGCCGAAGGTGCAAGCCACTGGCGCAAGCCCGGCCTGCAGCTGGATACCCGGCACATAGAACTTGAAGGCATCGCCGCGTGCCACCGCCGCTTGCGCCAGGCCGCGACATTGGGCGACATGATTGATTCTGGCCACGGCAGCACCAAGGCCATCAATATGTCAGCCCTGCAATTGGACCGGATAAGCCGGGCCGCAGAAACGCTCTACGCCAGTTTTGCCGACACGCCTGCTGAACAGCGCCTGCTGTGGGCGCAATCACTGTTGGAAAATGACGGTCGGATGTCTTTCAGGACCTTGAACGTGTTACCAGGTTGGGTAACAATCAGTGTTGATCTCCGGCGTGAACAACAGGGCGTGGTGGATCTTCTGTATCGCCAGGTTGCCGACAGCAATGCCGAAGCCGTCACGGCCTTAAACCGGCTTGTGCTGGTGTGTCTGCTGGTTGCTGCACATGCGCCCATCTCGCAATTGCTCAATGCCAGAATGGTGCGTCCGGCCGTGGCGCAGCCCGGTGTTTTGATTGATCTGACGCTTGATATCACAAATGTCCGCGTCGGCATGGCTGTCACCGTGCAAAACACTTCCGGAAAAATAGCTGCCCGTGCGGTGATTGACGATATTGTGGGCGGCCGCGCCCGGGCGCGGATCGTGGAAGCGATTGAACCCAACGCAACCATTGGCATTGATGCGCTGGTCCAGCTTTCGGAGTCAATGGCCTTCAAGTCATCCATCCTGCCGGTCCAGCACGTTCGCTTCAAATGACCGAAGTTCAAGTCAAAAACCTGAAGCTGAAACTCAGCGATGCTGATACCAAAACCCATGCGCGCTTTCGCGTGGAAGAAGCCTTGCGCCTCAGCGGTCGGGACGGTGGCGAGCGCCTGGTCATCTTGCGCAGGCTTGATCTGGGCCGCATTGACCAAGGGCTGAATGAACGCACTTCAAGTGTGTTGCGGGACATGATCGCCAATGCAGTGCCCGCTTTTAGCGCGGCCAGCGCGCGGGCCAATGCTGTCTGGTTTGAATCGCGTGAGGTTGCGCAAGCCAATCTGCTGGAAATACTGCTGGCGGGTGTCGAACCACTGGCCTGGTATTGGCCAAAGGCCGTGCCAGAGTTGAAACACGGCGCGGCACCAGCGCGTCTGGTGTTGCTGAAGCAGTTGCAACGATCGCCGAAAGGCCGCATCAAACTGGCACAGCTGGTGCGCCGCATGGTTGAAGACGGCACCTTGCTCCGCTTGCTCCGGCAGATCAGCGATGCCGATGCCACTCATCTGGTGGACATCTGGCCCGGCAGAACATCACTTGCGTTGCCAATCCACCGTGCGCATCAAATTCTCGGCAACAGTCTACCCCTGCAACCGGCCTTGCCAACCGCAACACCTGCCGACACCCAGCTTCGTGCGGAGTCGCAACGGGTCTCAAAACCCATTGCCAGCATCACTAACCGGGCTTTGTTGCTGACCATGCCAAGGCACAGCGCCGTGCGGCAGTGGCTGTACAATGCGCTTGTCTTGGCGGCTTATCCGTCGTTGGTGGAAGATGCGGCACACGTGCAATCCATGGCGCGCGAACTGGATTTGATGTTGGCAAAAACGGACGCGGATGTTGAAGCACCGCGAGCTGATGTCCCTCAAGCGCCCACACTTGCAACCGCCTCAGTATCGAATGACAATCTGCAATCTGGACCCGCGCCGCAGCTTTTGTCACTTGAGCGGCGCAGCACGGCAGCAGGTTTGTTTTACCTGCTCAGGCCATTGCGTCAGCTGGGTTACGACGCTTGGCTGAAGCAACATCCCCATGAAGCAGCGCGCCAGCACGGGCTGCAACTTGTGCGCCACATTGCCGTCCGCCAGCGCGTTGATGAAACAGATGCGGTCTGGGGGCTTTTGCCGGCTGAAGCCGATCCCGGCATCGACACATCGCCCTGGCGTATCGCGCTCGACCGTTGGTTGCGCAGGCACTGCCGCCTCAATCTTGCAAAGGTGATCAAGCGAATGGGTTGGCTGCAGTGGGGTGAAGACCACATTTCGGTGCGCTTCCCGCTCGACAGTGCAGACCTCCGTCTGCGCCGCAGGGGCGTTGACATTGACCCTGGATTTGTCAGCTGGATGGGCCGCAGTGTGCATTTCACTTTTGCGGACAAAACATGACATGAAAAGCCGCTCCACCATGCCTCTCAAACATCTGGCTCTCTCTGCCATAGTGGCTGCGGCGGGAAATGCGGGCGCAACACTGGATCTGTCAACCGTTGCCATAGACAACATCTGTGTGGACGTGAGCCAGATACGATTGAAGCCCACTCTGGAAGATGGGCGCATGGTACAGTTGGCCCAAGCCCTGCAGTTCGAGGATTTTGAACTTCTCGTTCTCGCCATGCTTCTCGCTGTGGAAACCGATCCTGCGGCATGCCGGCTGGTGGGTGCAACACAAGCACCTCTTGCAGGCGCAAGGCCCACGTTGGGGCTCCTCGCCACAGGCTTTCACATGTTTGGAAGTACCGGCCATTTGATGACACTCTTGACCTCAGGTGCCGGCCGCAACTCGGGCTGTTTCATTATCGGGACAGAGGATGCACCGCTGCCAGAGAAATCCATCGGCATTGCGCCCGCTATTTTGGATGCCCTGGCACTGGGAACAACCACTCCCCCGGCTGTGCGTCTCCTGGTCAATACCACCCACCCCATGCCGAAGGCGCTTGTGGGTGAGGTGAAAAAACAAAGTGAGCAGCTTTCGGCGCGGGCCAATTCCGGCATTGTCATCCGCGCCAATGCGGAAGCTGAGGCTGTGGCCGTGGCCAGCCTTGTAGCGCAGCAAGTCGGCAAAAAAGCTGCCCTTGTCATGCCAGATGCACCTGCCGTACTGTCAGCTTGGCTGGTGGCTTCCAACGCCATTCCTGTTTTCCATGCCTATGTGAAACCGGGTGAACGCCGGGTGATTCCTGATCTGCATCCGTATTCCGGGCCCTGGCTTTGCATCACCGGTCGTGATGGTCTGGTTGAAACCGGTGGCGCCATGGCCGTGAACTGGACGCTTCCTGCCTGTGCTGAATCCGAACGCCTGCAGCTCTGGCGGGCCAATGGCATGTCAGCAGAAACAGCATTAGAGGTAGCCCATGCGCTGCGCATCGGGCCCCGTCGCATTGCCATGCTGGCTGCAGCTACAACAGCCTCTTGCGGTGGATTGGCCAAAAATGTGAATTGGGGCGACATCGCGAAAACCGTTTCACGGGATGCACAAGCAAGCCTGGCCGGTCTGGCCCAGAAATTGGATGGCGCTGTTGATGATGCGGCCTTCGTGCGGCCAAAACTGATTGCGGAACGTCTGCAACTGCTGCTGGGCCGTTGCCGCCTGCGTGAAGGCCTGGTCAGCACACTCGGTCCCGCTGCAACGGCACGTTATCATCCGGGCGTGCGCGCGCTCTTTCACGGCGTGTCCGGCACCGGAAAATCGCTGGCCGCGCAATGGCTGGCAACCGGCCTTCGCCTGCCGATCTACCGGGTGGACCTTGCCGCAGTCACCAGCAAGTGGATCGGCGAAACGGAAAAAAACATTGGGCAGCTGTTGTCAGCCGCTGAAGAGGCTGATGTCATTTTACTGTTTGACGAAGCGGACTCGCTGTTTTCCGCCCGCACCGATGTTGGCAACGCCAATGACCGTCATGCCAACAGCCAAACCAACTATTTGCTGCAGCGGCTGGAAAGCCATGAAGGCATTGTCATACTCACCAGCAACGCGAGAGAAAGGCTGGATGGAGCCTTCACCCGCAGGCTTGATGCCATCATCGAATTCCCCTTGCCGGATGTTGAGGCAAGGCGAGACATCTGGCGCGCCCACCTCCCTGAAAAAGGTTTGCTTGAAAACGAGATCAACCATCTCGCCGCCGTCATCGATTTGGCGGGCGGCCATGTCCGCAATCTTGTGCTGTCGGCTGCCGTGCTGTCGAAGGGCGAAGCACCTTCCATGCCGCACCTGATTGCAGCCGCAAAAACCGAATATCAAAAGCTGGGCCGCCAGGTGCCGCGCGAATTGGAACAGCCATGAGCCGCACCAGCGCCCTCCAGGCCAGACCGGCAACACCAGCACCAGCCGTCTTGGCCACGGTCAAATCCGGAACTGTGCAGAAAAAATCAGCTGCCATTCCCGCCTATTTGCAGCGAAGTGCCATGGTGTCCCGCAGCAATGACCCGGCGGAGCGGGAAGCGGATTCAACCGCGCGCCATGTCATGGCCATGTCGTCCCCCGTCATCACATCCCATGGCCTGGGATTGCAGCGCAAAGCCAACGACAATGCAGCCCCCGCCGCCGTACCATCCATCAGCACCAGCGGCGGCATGCCATTGTCTCCCAAGTCACGCGCCTTCTTTGAGCCGCGCTTCAAGGCCAGTTTCAAACACATCCGCATCCATGCCGATGCTGAAGCTGCTGGAATGGCAAGGGCCATCAACGCCCGGGCCTTCACCACGGGCAACCATGTCTATTTTGCTCCCAATGCCTACCAGCCTGAAACCGCCGAAGGCATGGAACTGCTCGCCCATGAATTGACCCACACCGTCCAGCAAGGTGCCGCGATCCAGCGCAAGGAAGCGGAGCAGGGGATTTCGCAAAAACCCGCAAGCCATGTCCAGCAGTTTGGCTTCTCTGATGTCCTGGATTTTTTTGCCGACAAGGCCAATATCATTCCGGGCTACCGGATGTTCACCGTCATCCTCGGCGTCAATCCCATCAACATGTCGAAGGTGGATCGCAGCGCCGCCAACATCCTGCGCGCCATGGTGGAATTCATCCCCGGCGGTTACCTGATTGCCGAGGCTCTCGACAAATACAAGGTCTTTGAAAAAGCGGGATCATGGGTTGAACAGCAACTCAGTGAACTGGGCCTCACCAGCTCGGCCATCCGCAAGTCGTTGGATGATTTCATTGATGATCTCGGCATCACGGACCTCGTCCGCCCCTGGCGCATTTGGGAACGCGCAGCAAACATCTTTATCACCCCCATCAAAGGTATCTTCACGCTCGCCAAACGTGTCGGCATCGCCATCCTGCAATTCATCCGTGATGCGGTGTTGATGCCGTTGGCAAAGCTGGCGGAAGGTACACGCGGCTGGGATCTGGTCTGTGCGCTTCTCGGCAAAAATCCGATCACTGGTGAAGCTGTGCCCCAAACGGCAGAAACTCTCGTGCCTGGCTTCATGAAGCTGATCGGCAAGGAAGAGGTGTGGAAGCGCGTTCAGGAAGGCAAGGCGCTGTCGCAGATCTGGAGCTGGTTCAAGGGGGCGATGGCGGACGTCATGGCCATGGTCCGTGCCTTCCCCGCAAAATTCGTGGCAACCCTGAAATCCCTCGAAGTCGGCGATTTCATCATCCTGCCCAAGGCCATCGGCAAAATCCTCGGTGCCTTCGGCTCCTTCGTGGTGGGCTTCGTCTCTTGGGCCGGCAATGCAGTGTGGAAACTGCTGGAAATCATTTTCAGTGTTGTTTCGCCCAGCTCCTGGAAATATATCCAAAAGCTGGGGGCGGCACTCCGCAGCATTCTCACCAACCCGCTGCCCTTCGTGAAGAACCTCGGCAAAGCCGCCAAGGATGGCTTCGGCTTGTTCAAGGATGGTTTCCTCGGTTATCTGCAAGCAGGCATCATCGGCTGGCTCACCGGCAACATGCCGGGCGTCTATATCCCGAAAGCGCTTGAACTGAAGGAAATCGCCCGCTTCGTGCTTTCGGTGCTTGGCATGACCTGGGTGAACCTGCGGGCCAAGCTGGTCAAGGCCATCGGTGAATCGGCGGTTGTGGTTCTCGAAACCACTTTCGACATCGTGGTGACACTGGTGCGTGACGGCCCGGCGGCAGCCTGGGAACAGATCAAGACGCAACTCACCAACCTCAAGGAAATGGCCATCGGCGCCATCATTGATTTTGTCGTTGATGTGGTGACGAAGAAAGCCATTCCGAAACTCATCTCCATGTTCATTCCGGGCCTCGGCTTCATCTCGGCCATCATGTCGGTCTATGACATGGTCATGGTCTTCGTCGACAAGATCGCCCAAATCGTGCAACTGGTCACCGGCTTTGTTGATTCAATCGCGGCCATCGCCGCTGGCAACACATCCGCCGCCGCCAAAAAGATCGTCAGCGTCCTCGCCAACGGCCTGTCACTCGCCATCGTTTTCGCCGCCGGCTTCGCCTCCATCGGTCGCATCGCCGACAAACTGAGAGCCGTCCTCGAAAAAATCCGCGCCCCCTTCGACAAGGCCATGAACTGGCTGGTGGGGTGGATTGAGAAGGCAGCGAAGGCAGTGGGTAAGCTGGCTGTCAAGATTAAGTCGGCAGTATTGAACTGGCTGAACAGGAAGTCGCCGGTAAAATTTGCTGACGAGCAACATATACTTCAGTTCGATGGCAGTGCCGCCAATCCACAGTTCCGCATTCACTCCACACCTGAAAAACCCTCGGAATTCCTCACCCGACGATTTGATCAACGTATAAAGACAGACGCAAAAATCAAAAAAGGCAACTACGTGAGCAATACTGGAGACGCCGAGGACAAAATCGACTCATTGCTCAAGAAAATTTCAAAGAGTGCGATTGAGTCTGACGAAAAAGCAATCAGTGGAGAAGAACGCAAGAAGCTCGACAAGACAATGTCAGACATGGACAAGCAAATCGGGATTGTCGGAACAAACGTCTCCGGAGCAGGAACAAAATGGGGTCTGAATCTGACCAAAGACACCGTCGGCGATATTGATCTCAACCGCGGGTCATTCTCGTCTGAAAATAAAATTGAGATTGCGGAACAGCATCGCCGCCTGTTTGAAACCAAACTTGTAGAAGGCCAGGCGGTACCCAAGAAAAAAATCAAGGCCGACGGAACCTTCAAAACAGGAGCTAAACTTGCAAGGCGACATGTGGTTTCTTCCCAAGACATGATTGATCACTACAAACAGGCACTCAAAGGTAAAACGGTGCCTGAAGCCGCAATCTTGATTTCGCAACGGTCTTCCATTGCCGAAGCAAGAATTCCAATATCGGATCAGGCTGATGTCAAAGAGATCGAGGCAAAAGCAAAGACGCGCTATAACTTGTTCTTCTCCTATTTACACAATCTGTTCATTGGCAATGCTGATACGAACAGTAGTCTTGGACGATTGCGTGACGACAATCATCCAAAACTGGTGGGTGGGAAAAAGTTGGACGATCATGTGGCCCGGATCAAGAGAGAGTGGTCATTCGGGACAGGATTTGCAGTCTCAGTTGTCACCACACAGGATACTCTGGTTGACTGATCGTCACCAATCCAAGGGGCAAATGAGAGCAGGCGGCATTGTTGGTGAGAGCGGTTCCAAATTTCCTGGAATCGCTTTCATACCCGAGTTTCGTCTTGGCCCGCTTCAGGCGGGCCACCCATGGATGGCCTGCCTGAAGCAGGCCATGACGGAATTTGGATGACTGGTGAACATTTGGACTGTGGTTCAAACTCACCTTGGTCCGCTCTAAGTACGCAGAAGGACTTGAAAATGGAATTTCTTGCAGCAACTTCGATACTGGACGTCATCTCCACCAGCACCATTCTCGCCGCAATCCTCGGCTTCCTTGCCAAAGTCCTGCTGGATCGTCTCACACTGGCCAACAAGCGCGATGTCGATCTTGACATCGACATGCGCAAGCGGCGGTTGGAGGCCTATCCCAAGCTTTGGAAATTGACGGAACTGTTACCGAAGTGGCCGCGCAACACCACGCTGACATTTGAAGAACTGGAAAATTTGCAGCATGACCTCATGCACTGGTATTTCAACGTCGGCGGCTTTTTACTGTCCCGGTCCACCTTCGATACGGCCTACAGGCCCTTGCAGGACAAGTTGGCGGAAATCTCCCGGCTTGACCGTACTGTTTCCATTTCCCCCGATGGCGATCAAAGCAACGGCGCACGCGACCTTTACGAGGAGGTGCGCGTCGCCTGCAGCATGCTGCGTTCCGCACTCACGCGCGATGTGCAGTCGCGCCGGGAGGTTCCGTTCTGGAGTTTGAATTGGTAGGTTCAGGCCTCACCGCCCATGCGCGGCCCAAGCACCAAAGCTCCGCCATTGACTCGTGAGGCGTCCCTTCGAATGTTGTGGGGGTGATTTTGGCTCTCCCCCAAGTACTGGTGCATAATGTCAATTGGCGGGCCCGCGCCGTCACGGTTTTTTCCCTTCCACGTAAACCCATTTCTCATATTTGCCGAGCAGGCCCCACAGCAACATCACCAAAGCCACAGGCTGCACGAAGGGAGTGACATTGTTTTGCAGGCTGTCCACGGTGGGCGCGGCAATCGGGCTCATGCGATCCATCAGTGTTGTGAACAACAGGCCCAGCGTGCCAAGTGTGGTCTTGTTGCCATTCAGCAATTGGCCGATCATCGGTCCAAGCGCTGCATTGACCGGCGTCAGGCCGTTCGATTGACCAGCGGATTTCAGCAAATCCTTAAGTTTCCTGCGCATTTCGGGATCCTCAAGAATGGTCCCGAATTCAGGTTTTGAAATTAGTTGCTCCACAGTATCCGTTTTCATGGTAGGTCCTTCCGCAATCATGTGACCAGAAAAAGCAATTTCATCAGCAATGACGTTTGCAATAACTGTTCTACTGGCATTTTGCAGGTTGCGCGCAAACCTGCGCACATCGTCAAGTCTGCTCATCCAGCCATTGCCAAAAACCTTGAAGGTTGCAAGGCTGCGATAGAATGCTTCCTGGCGCGCGAAGAACTGCTCCATCAACCGTGTGCCGTCAATCTGCAGCACCGCGTTGATGGTCTGGTTGCCGATGGCGCCATCAACCGTCACAGCGCCGCCCAAAACCTGCACACATTGTTGCAGCCATTTGGCGGCCCGGCCCGGCCCACTCAAAACCGCCGCATTGTGAACGGCTGTTGCAACGCCGATTGGCAAATCATCACCGCGCACAATGTCATAGTATTTGGCCTTCATGATCTGCCAGGCTTCATTGCGTGACAAGGCTTGCACATCGGCCTTGCTCACCTGGTGGCCGCGCCAAACCGACAGCGTGTGGATGGTGATACCCATGTTTGTGGCACCACCGGGATCGCTGGGGTGATCCATATATTGACCTTCCCATTTGTCGACAATGGGTTGCACCTTGCCAAAGTTTGATACTGTTGACCCGGTAATGGCGCTGCCATTCAATGTTTCAGGCGAAGGTGGAACGCCCATGCGCACCGGTTCATCATCGGGTTCTGGAGCAATGGGAACAGGTGCAACAGCTTGCGGGGCAGGCATTGGATTTGGCGGCGGCGGTACTGCCAAAGGAATTGCGCCTCCTGCGGAAGGCTCGCCTTCGCTGCCGCCCGTCAAGTCGATGAAGTTCCGCAAAATGCGGCTCTTCGCCATGGGCGCCACATCAACAGGCTGACGGAACGCCAAGACACGCTCACGCGCGTATTTCTGTATCTGCACCATGTTGCCCTGGTTGCCGCCCAACACATAAACGTGGTCGTCATCCACGTGGTCAAAAAACGCCACATGGCCGCGACTGGTGTCGCGCGGATCGCCCCGCCAGAACACCACGATGCAGCCAGTTCGCGGTTCATCCAATGGCGCACCATAGTTTAAATAGCTGCGTGCGCCGAGGCTGTTGGTGCTCTTGTAACCCGAGAGCCTGAGGCACGCCCCTACGAACGCCGCACACCACGGCGTTTCATCACTGTGCACCCAGGCTGAACCCGAGAGCGCAAACATTTCCTCGATTTTGGGATTGGTCATGGCACCAGCAAATTCGCTGACACCCTTGAGATAATTGGCAACAACAAGCCACGGCGCGTCCATCGTCTGTCTCCAAACAAAAAGAAGGCCCACCGCCAAAAATACTACGCGCCATTTCTCCCGGGAGTCAACACCTCTGCACAGCCATCACGCCATTTTTCACGTATACTGCGCGTTTTGGGCAGAGCCATTAAATCGGACACGTCACAGTCTTGCAGTCGCTGACGTGCAAACAAAACCAGCATACAGTTGCCGGTAATGGACACGACCGCTCATCGTGCCGATTTGGCAAAAGGGGACACTTCTGGACTGCACCCCTAAAATGAGACACGGTTAAATAGGGGACAGGGGTGGCGTTCGACGAAGACTTCACGACCGACGATGTCACCTCGCTGTCGGTGTTGTAGCCATACTCCACCTTCTCGCCCGCGTTGTTGCTGACAGACGTCACCCGCTGGCGGGGTAGTCAAAGAGAGGGAAGCGTCAGGCTTCGTTTAGGCCGAAGAGAAATCACGACACAGAAAACCAACAACAGATTCACAAGTAGAAACCCATCTGCGAACGGCAACTGTCAAGTTATTGCTGTTCTTGTACACCTCTTTGATTTTTGTATGCATAATGTCGCTCTTCCGCCGCATTATGAATTGAGTAAATATGAAAATTTACCTACGCATTCATTACAAATATATGTGCTCGCTCCAGCACCGAGGCGAACTTCCGGGGGTGCTTTTCCGCAAAAAGAACAAGTCATATTTGCATGGTTATTTTGCGCGAGTTCGGCGGCGCGTTTTTTCTTCAGTCCGTCGATTGCGGGCAATAACAAGTCAATAATCAAGTTTGCGTCTTCAGTTCTGTCAGCCGAGGCAAAAATATTATGTGCAAATAATCCGGTCATTATGATGTAATGCCAGTCTTCCCGTCGAGAGGCTTCAATCCATAAGCTTCGTATGACTTTGAACAGCTCGGAAGCTTGCTTTTCGTCCATGTTAGTTGCCTCCAATTATGCCTCCTGGAAATATCGTAATCAGGCCCATCTTACAATTATCATATGCGAGCCTACAATTCATCAGTGGTCCACCAGTTGTAGCTAAACATTCCCAAAAGGCAGATTGACAACTCATCGGCACAATTTTGCCTAGCTGCGTTCCATCAGTATTTGTTGACCTTGGCGAATACGGCGGCTGCCCACTCTCCGTGCTTCCGCTGGAGTCTACGATTCCATTGGAACCGGACAGTGTTACGCGTGTTGGTCCTTTGGAGGGCGGCTGGCCATGGCCGCCAGGACGGCGCGGACGTTTTGGTCCAGCACCGCCACCGCCATTGTTTCCGCCTCCGGCATTGCCACCACCGTTGCCAAAACCTCCGCCTCCACCAT
Organism: Hyphomicrobiales bacterium; assembly: GCA_031430795.1. Taxonomy (GTDB): domain Bacteria; phylum Pseudomonadota; class Alphaproteobacteria; order Rhizobiales; family Aestuariivirgaceae; genus Aestuariivirga. The sequence goes on along the minus strand of JANPCE010000002.1, from coordinate 24,905 downwards.
TACCTCCGACAGCTGTGCCGTCACCGCCGCCACCGCTTGCTAGACCAGGCCCGCGCTTGTTGATGCGGTTGAGAACTCTCATCAAACCTGCCATCGTGGCCGAACTGCAGAGACGGGGCCGTTTTTGGCAAAGGCGCATTGCATTCATAATTTTTCGAATCAGAAACCGCGCAATGACCCGCAGATATCGCCCGTCCCGGTCCGTGTGCATATATGGCGAGCTGCCAGCATAGGCGTAAATGCTGGGCCCGTCGACGAAGCCCAAGGGGTCGGGCTGGGTGTATCTGCCGGTTGCGGGGTCGTAGTGGCGGTGCCAGTTGTAGTGGAGATTGGTTTCGATCTGGAAGTATTGGCCGGGGTAGCGGAGATTGTTGGTCAAACTTCCCGTGATCGACTGGATTTCGCCCCAGGGTTTCCATGTGGCGGCCCAGACGGTGGTCTTCGCGCCGTTGGTCATCCTTATCGGTCTACCGAGGTGATCGGCGTGGACGTGGTAAATCGCTCCGGCCTCTGCAATGGCGATGGGGAGATCAACCGGGCCGTTGTCGTTTGATGGCAGCCAGATGTATTCCCTTGTTGTGGTCCTCGTCGCGGCATTGGCTTCAGCGATGAGGTGGCCTGATGTGTCGTAGATGTAGTGCACGGTGCCGGTGGGAACCGCAGGCGATGATGTGACGCGGGAGGTCATCAACTCAAAGGCGTAGTAGCCGTAGGTCGCGTAATTGGCACCGTTCCGCGTCACCCATGTCAGGCGGTTGCGGTTGTTGTAGCCGTATTGGAAGTTCTCGCCGGGGCGCTTTTCCGTCAAGGTGTTGCCGGCACCATCGTAAGTGTAGGAGCGGAACGCGGCAGCATTCTCTGTCATTGAGGTGAGACGGTTTGACGTGGCGGCGTAGGTGGACTGGTGGTTGAGGGCCGCCGTCACATCACTCAGCCGATTGCCGACACCGTCATAGCTGAAGCTGTTGGTGCCCCAAGCCCCGGACGCCGCTGCGAGGCGGTTGGCACCCACAGGCTCTATGAAACACTTTCTCCGGACGTCCCATAGAGAAACTCTTCTGCTCCAATGAATCCCTCACTCCAACCGACAAAATCCACGATTCCACGCGAGACATCGAATTTTCCTTTTTTTTTGTTGAACCCTTCTCTCTTTCGCAAGTCTTTGACGACATCCAATGCCTTGGTGCGGTGGCTAAATACCCCGATTTCCATGTAGTCTGTTTCAATTTTCTTGTCCGGAAAATATACAACGTGGTAGTAAGTTTGTCCTGGTTGTACCGCTTTCGATTGTTTCGCCATGATCTGTCATTCCCTCCACGTTCTAATCTTCATTCAACTGACAAACATCAAATACAATTGTCGGAATCGCAATTCCAGAATGGGTCAAACTGCGGTGGCCCAATCCCTGATTTTGGATCAGTAAATCCTCGGTCGCCATATTTTTTCAGAATGTTAAAGTCAGAACCTGGCCCGCGTTCTTTCCAATTGTCCTTCCCGTGTTTTTCGTCCAGCAAACGTTTGGCAAAATCTTTCCCATTTTCTCCTATTTTTGGAACCTTCCCGCGAGCCCAGCTGGGCAACCGGCCAAGATTCAAACCTTTAGGTAACAGGTTCCTGGGAATTGGCACTTTCCAATTGGCTTTCTCTACATCATCGGCACCGTCGTCACCAAAACCACCACCGCCGCCCGCACCGCCTGCGCCACCACCTGATCCTTCACCGCCGCCTCCACCTGCACCACCACCTCCAGAACCGCCAGCAGCACCTCCACTACCGCCTCCACCAGAACCTCCGCCACCGCCGCGTCCCGGCATCCGATTTGCCATCCAGCGGGCGATGCGTGCACCTATTGTGGCCAGGGTCTTTGAAATGGAAATCCGACAAATCACGCGCTTCAGGCAGGATTGAATCCCCCGCATGATCTTAGCGATGATTGCGATGATGTTCCGCCCGTCCCGGTCCGTGTGCATATACGGCGAGCTTCTCGCGTAGGCGTAGATACTGGGGCCGTTGACGAAGCCCAAGGGGTCGGGCTGGGTGTATCTGCCGGTTGCGGGATCGTAGTGGCGGTGCCAGTTGTAGTGGAGATTGGTTTCGATCTGGAAGTATTGGCCGGGGTAGCGGAGATTGTTGGTCAATGTTCCGGTGATGGACTGGATTTCGCCCCAGGGTTTCCATGTGGCCTGCCAGACGGTGGCTTTCGAACCGTTGGTCATGCGGATTGGGCGGCCCAAGTGGTCGGCGTGGACGTGGTAAATCGCTCCTGCTTCCGCAATCGCGATGGGGAGATCAACGGGTGCGTTGTCGTTGGATGGCAGCCAGATGTATTCTCTAGACGTGGCACCTGTTGCCGCATTGGCCTCGGCGATGAGGTGGCCAGCTGTGTCGTAGATGTAGTGCACCGTGCCAGTGGGCGCACCGGGATGGGACGAACTGCGCGACACCATCAGTTCAAAGGCGTTGTAACCGTAGCTGGCCCAAGTCGCGGCGTTTTTGGTGACTGAGGTCAGGCGGTTGCGGTTGTTGTAAGAATAGGCATAGGTCGCGGCCTCGGCCAAGCGGTTCTCGGTCAAGGTGTTGCCGGCACCATCGTACGTGTAGGTGCGGAAGGAGGCCGCGTTCTCCGTCATTGAAGTGAGCTGGTTTGAAGATGCGGCGTAGGTGGATTGGCGGTTCACGCCAGGTCGCACATCGCTCAAGCGGTTGCCCACACCGTCATAGCTGAAGCTGTTCGTTCCCCATGCGCCACTCGCCGCTGCCAATCTGTTGGCGGGCGAGTAGGACAGCGTGTTGGAGTTCGCTGGTGTCACCTGGTCGGTGATGCCTGTGAGGTTGAGCGTGTCGGCGTAGGCGTAGGCATAACCTGACACCAGCACCGCAGCGTTCTTCACCTGAAGCTGTGTGAGCCTGTGGTCGAGATCATAGGTCGCGGTTGTCGCAAGCCCGTTGCCGTGGGCCATGGTTTTCAACAAGCCGCCCATGGGCTGGAAGCTGACACCCGAGACAATCGTATCCACTGGAGCCACCGCAGTCGCACTTGTGTTGACGATGGTGACACGGCCCGTCGCATCACGCGTGATCGTGACGATCCGGCCCGAAGGGTAAGTCATCCCCGTGACACGGCCCGCCGCGTTATAAGTGTAAGCCGTCACATAGGTCTTGCCTGCGACCACAGCCGTTTCCGTCAGCATCTGGCCGAGCGCGTTGTAGACAAAGGCGGTAGAGCCGGACTGGTCTGTGACACTGGTCAGCTGGCCCTTGCCCATGTTGCCGCCCGCGATACTGTCGTAGGTGTAGGTGACATTCTCCACCGAAGCCGCCGGATAAGTCTCCGTCAACATGCGGCCTGCATTGTCGTAGGTATGGTTGCTGACAATGCCACGGCCATCGGTCTTTTGCGTCACCAGGCCACGGGCGTCGCGCACGTAAGTTGTTGTTCCCGCGTCCGGAGACACTTCCCGGATCACCTCGCCGAAACCATTGCGCACGTAAGTCGTGGTGATGGAGCGTGGGTCCTGATAAGACAGCACTTCGCCTTGCCCGTTCAGGCCATAGTTGACTTCTGCCCCCACCTCATCCGTCTCGCGGATGAGGCGCGACAGGCCGTCATAGGCGTAAGCATAGAGATTGTTGCGCGGGTCCTTGACTTGCGTCACCTGGTCCGTGCGGTCGTAAGTGTAAACCGTTTCCTGGCCCGCCGCACCAATGGATTTGAGCAGTTTGCCCATCTCGTCATAAACCGCACTCATCTGCTTGGTGATGGCGTTCGACGACGACTTCACGACCGACGATGTCACCTCACTGTCGGTGTTGTAGCCATACTCCACTTTCTCGCCCGCGTTGTTGGTGACAGACGTCACCCGCTGGTGGCTGCCCTTTGGCCTCATGGTCGATGAGGGCGGGAATCGCACCCATGGGATTGAGCTTCAGAAATTCCGGGCTGCGGTTCTCGCCCGCGTCGAGGTTGATGTTGGTTTCCTTCGCGGTGACGCCTTTGAGGTTCAGGGCCACGCGGACGCGGTAAGTGGCAGAGGTTCTCCAGTAGCCATAGAGTTCGAAGCGGTCAGTCATGTGTTGTCCTTGTTTCAATCAAAAGCCCACACCTGCAACAAGACCCCTTGGCTTGTCTGCTGGCAAGCTGATTCTGGCGTCACGGGACCAAGGCATTGCCCATCTCCTCCACCGCCTGTTTCACAATCGCATGGGCAATCGCGTAAGGGTGTGAGGCGGTGAGGCCTTCGGGGTGTTGGCCGGTGAGCATGAGTTTCAGTTCATCCACGTCAAACCAGCTGGCTGTCTCCAGTTCATTTTCGTCAATGACCAGCGCTTCCGACACCGCCTCGGCGATGACGCCGATCATCAGGCTGGAAGGGAACGGCCACGGCTGTGTTGTGACATAACGCACTGACGTGACAACAACACCCGCTTCCTCAAGCACCTCCCGCGCCACGGCAGCCTCCATGGTTTCCCCCGGTTCCATGAAGCCGGCAAGCGCTGAATACATGCCCGGCGACCAGCTTTTCTGCCTGCCCAACAACAATTTTGAACCGCAGCGCACCGCCATGATCACCACCGGGTCCGTGCGTGGAAAGTGATCAGCCCCGCACGCGGTGCAATGCCGCCTGTAACCCTGATCGGCCATCTGTGTTGCCGCACCACACCTGGCACAATGACCGTGGGTGTCATGCCAGTGCAGCAAACTCTTGGCCTGGGCGATGATCGACAGCGTGGCGCCGTCCAGTGTTCCCTCCATCATCAGGGAACGCACGGGCACCAACGCGTCACTTTCATCTGCCCGTGCCGCCGCCCAAAAACAGCCACTCGCGTCTTCACCCAGCAAAATCAGGTCCCGTCCGTCGTCGGGAAAGGCCTGCGACAAAAGTTTATTTTCCATCAACACCAGGTCGCCCCGGCATTGCACGCAAGCGGTTTTGTATCCGGCGGCAAGGGCACTGAAAGCCAATGATTTCCCACGCTCATTGGCGTGGCGGTTGAGGGGTGGTCCGGCAAAGGCGAAAGCAGGTGTTTTCATCTTGGTGGCCACTTGAACGTCAAAGGGTGGGAAAGATCAACCGCTTAACAGAATATTTACCAAGAAAGTTAACTTTCCCCCCGTCGGACTCCGCCTGCAGGGTGATTTGCATTGATGCATTTCCCATGTGTTGCGGGAATTTTGGAGGCCGCAGTGTTTGAGGAGAAGTGGGTAATGAAGCCAGGCATTCCGTGGAGCGTCAAGGGCATTGAACAGGATGCGCGTGAAGCTGCAAAGCTTGCCGCAAAGCGCTCTGGCATGACCTTGGGTGAATGGCTGAACAGCACCATTCTTGATTTCGCCGATGATGCGCCAGCTCCCGTGAAACCAAAAGCCCGCCCGGCTGCGTTTGCAAAGCCCCTGCGCCCGGCAGCTTCGGCACAACCCCGTCCGTCGGCGGCACTGGAGCGCACCGCCTCCAAGCTTGAAGATATTGCTGAACATCTCGCCCGCCTTTCCCAGCGTGAGACGCTCGTCAGCCATGCCATTCCAGACCAGCGCGGAAATGATAGTGAAATCTTTTCGCGCGTCTTGAACCGCGTTGACAACAATGAACGCCAGACTGTTGAGGCCTTCACCGCTGTCAACGACAGGCTGGCCACGCTTGGTCGCCAGATGGCGCAGGCCGCCAAGGCGCGGGTTGAAACCCGTGTTGAAGAATCAACCGGCTACCAATCCCTCGAAAAGGCGATCCGCAACATCGTCGAACACATGGAAGCGTCGGAAAAACGCTCCCGCGAAAATTTCAAGTCGCTGCAAGACCGCGTCACCGGCATGACAGCGAAAGCGCAGAATGCACCGCAGGAACAGGTGCTGCGCCAGGCCCCCGCCTTCACCCAATTGGAACAGCGCCTGGCTGACCTTGCCAGCCGCATCGACAAGTCCGAAACCGAAAAGCCGAAGCAGGGCCTGCCTGATTTGCTGAAGCAGGAACTCTCTGAACTCGCAGGCCGCATCGACACCGTGCGTGACACAGCCGAAGGCCTCGCACAGCGCGCCCAAACCCAGGCCGTGCAGTCCAGCCAACAGGAATTGCGCGCCATTGAGCAGCGCATCGTCGGTCTCATCCGTGAAGCCCAGTCATCACTCTCCGGCAATGGTGCGGGCCCGGCGGAAATGCAGCGCCTGCGGGGCGAAGTTGAACGCCTGAATGCCCGCATCGACGACGCGGCGCGCGCCCAGGCGCAGGGCAGCGATGTTCTGGCACTTCGCGCTGCCGTCGAGCAACTCTCAACCCGTGTTGCCGAAGGCGCTGATCTCGCACCCCTCCATGACATGGACCGCCGCATTCTGACGCTGTCCCAGCAGTTGGAACGCACGCAAGCTGAAACCCGGAGTTTACCGCAATTTGGCGAAATCGAACGCCGCCTGACAGAGCTTGACTACAAGCTCAACGAAGCGGTGATGGGCCGCTCCAGCGCAGCGGCCGCCGATGTTGAGGATCGTCTCGCGGAAATCGCAGGCCGGGTTGAACGCACCGAACAGCAGCTGACCTCACTCGAAACCATCGAGCGTGCCGTCAACCAGCTTTTCGAATCGCTGGAACAGCAAAAGTCCTGGACTCAGCAGGTGGTCGAAGAAGCCACCCACAGCGCAGCCCATGCCACCGCCTCACAGGTGGCCCAACAGTTCATGGCGCAAGGCCCGCAAAGCGTGTCACTCGCCGGTGCACCGGAAATCGAAGCCTTGCAGCAGGGCATCCATGCCGTGCGCATGGCGTCCGAAGGTGCTGATCAGCGTAACCAGGAAACCCTCGAAGCCGTCCACGAAACCCTGGAACAGATTGTCGGCAAACTCGCCGAACTGGAAACGGCGGCCATCGGCCAGCGCGTGCACCAGGCCATGCAATTGCCAGAGGCGTTTGCGGCTGCACCGGCAATGCCCATGGCAGCGTCCTTTTCCGACAGCAGCGATGTTTTTGCAACCCCGGCCACTAAACAGCCGCAGCTCAACAACCCCTTTGCACCAACCCTTGAGGTGCCGCCCGTTGACGTCGTGGTCAGCAATCCTTTTGACGCAGCGCCGGGCAATGCGGCCCTGCTGCAAAAAGGCCGCGAGTCCCTCCAGGCCGGTGCGGTTCAGGCGGATGCGGATGACTTCATTGCTGCCGCCCGGAAAGCGGCCCAAGCCTCGTTCCAGCCCAGAAGCATGCTCTCCGGCGTCTCGCCTGATCTGGCCCGCGTCAGTGAAGAAGGCTCGAAGAAACTGCTCAGCCTCTCGATGTTCAAGCGCAAGGCCAAAGACAACGCGGGCAAGGTGAAGCGCCCGGGCCAGGTTGCCGGTGCCATGGCGGGCGCCGCCGAACTTTCCTATCCCCCCGGTTTCAAGCAGCCTGCCAACGATGACACGGCAAAGCGCCGCAAACTCATACTCATGGGCCTCGTGTTGTTGGCGGCCGTCTCCGCCTTTACCTTCAACATCATCGGTGGCAAGCGGGCGGGCCTTCCTGCAACGCCCGCCGCCATTGAACAGACCATGGAGCAGAAACAACCTGCCGCCGAAGTGCCGGCCAAAGGTGCGGACAACAAAGCCATCGACAAATTCCAGGAGGAAGATGTCGATGATGGTGCGGCGACTGCAGGCAAGCCGAAGCCCGCCGAACTCGAAAGCCAACTTGAAACTGAAAGTGACTCGATCCTCACCGGTGCCATTTCAGCCGTTGACGGCGAGCAGGACATTGGCAGCCTGATTGCGGCAACAGACCCGGCGGAAGCCAGTGGCATGCCACCCGCCGAAGTGGGCACCATGGCTTTGCGTGAGGCCGCGGCCCAGGGCGACGCCCAGGCGCAGTTCGTCATTGCCACCCGCTATCTCAACGGTGAAATGAATGTGCCGCAAGACAATGCCAAAGCCGCCTACTGGTATGGCAAATCAGCGGCGCAGGGCCTCGCTCCGGCACAATATCGCCTCGGCACCCTTTATGAACGTGGCAAGGGTGTTGCCCGCGATCTGGAAGCGGCCCTTGGCTGGTATGAAAGATCGGCAAGTCTCGGCAACGTCAAGGCCATGCACAACGCCGCAGTCCTTTCGGCAAGTTCTGATGGCCGCGCACCTGACTATGCCCGCGCCTACAAGTGGTTTGCGTTGGGTGCCGCCCACGGCCTGAAAGACAGCCAGTTCAATCTGGCGGTGCTGCTGGAACGCGGCCTCGGCACCAAGGCCAATCCGGGGGAAGCCCTGTTCTGGTATTCCGCCGCTGGCAGGCAGAACGACGCCGACGCCGCCCGCCGCGCCGAAGCGCTTGCCAAATCCGTCAACGCAACAGATGCGCTGGCCGTGAAAACCCGCCTGCAAAAATGGAATCCCGACTCAGCACCAGACACAGCCAATGTGGTTTCCGTGTCAGAGCCAGAGTGGAACGCTCAAGGCGCGACGGGTTAAGGCCAAAGACCCGCTCTATTCTTCCCGGTTACAGGGGGAATGGGCAATGCGATCACTTGCAGCGAAGGGACCTCTCCCCCGCTTCGCGGACCCTCTCCGAAGAGGAGAGGGACTCGTTGTGCAAGCACCCTGGGCAGTAAAATGGGAGATTGCTGCAAGAGGTCCCTCTCCCCTTCGGAGAGGGTCCGGCAACGCCGGGGGAGAGGTCCCTTGGCTGCAAGCGATTATCCCGGGAGAATCGGGAGATGGGATCACCCCAAAACCTTCCGCTTCGCAATCTCCGCCCGGTACGCGCTTGCAGGGTATGACCCCAGCACCCTGACATAAGACGTGAAAAACCCCAGTTCTTCCATCGCCAGCTTGACGTGCGCGTCGTCCGGGTGGCCTTCGATGTCGGCGTAGAACTGCGTGGCGGAAAATTGCCCGCCCAGTTGATAGGACTCCAACTTCGTCATGTTGACGCCATTGGTGGCAAACCCGCCCATGGCCTTGTAGAGGGCCGCAGGAACGTTCCGTACACGGAAGACAAAACTGGTGATCATCTTGCCTGAGCCTTCGCGCACAGCTTTCTGCTTGTTGGACAGGATCACAAAGCGTGTTGTGTTGTGTTCTTCGTCTTCAATATTCTTGGCGAGGATTTTCAATCCATAGGTTTCCGCCGCAAGCCTGGTGGCAATCGCCCCTTGTGTCTTGATGCGGGTTTCGGAAAGTTCCCGCGCCGCCCCCGCCGTATCAGCGGCGACAATCGGCTTCAAACGGTTGCTGCGGATGAACTTGCGGCATTGGCCAAGCGCATGCACATGGCTGTGCACTTCTTTGATGTCCCCAAGCTTCACCCCCGGCACCGCCATCAAATGAAATTCAATGCGCAGGAAATGTTCGCCGACGATGGAAAGATGCGACCCCGGCAAAAGATGATGCACATCTGCCACGCGCCCCGCCAAGGTGTTTTCGATGGCAATCATGGCGCGCTCGGCCTTGCCGGTTTCAACCGCCTGAAACGCGTCTTCAAAGGTGCTGCAGGGCAGGGGTTCAAAGTCGGGTGCGGCTTGCACACAGGCGATATGGGAATTGGCGCCGGGCTCGCCTTGATAGGCAATTTTGCCCTTTGTCTTCGACGTCATGATTTGTCCTTGAGAATATTCCGCGCCCGCTCCAGGTCCTGCGGCGTGTCAACACCCAAGGGAACGGAGTCCACTCTCACCACAGCGATCTTCATGCCATTGTCGAGGGCGCGCATCTGTTCGAGGGAGCGTTCCGTCTCGCGCCGCGAAGGCGGCAGCGCAACAAAACGTTCAAGCGTCGCACGGCGATAGGCGTAGATGCCAATGTGGTGCCAGAACGGCGAGACGTGATCGGATGTCAGCACCCGCACAAAATCCCGGGCGAAGGCCACTTCGCGGTCTGGTCCCAAGGGAGCGATGGCCTTGACGATATGGGGTGTCTGCCGTTCCTCCTCCGTATGGATTTCAGCGGCGATGGTGGAAATATCGACCTGCGCATTGGTGAGGCCTGCCAAACAACGCTGCACCGCGTTTGGGTCAATGGTGGGAAGATCACCTTGAAGGTTTACCACGTACTGAAATTGCCGCTTGGCATCACGGAGCGCCAAGGCGGCCGCCACCCGGTCGGAACCTGAGGGGAGATTGGCCGGCGTGACGATGGCGTCGCCCCCGGCGGCGCGCACGGCATCGGCTACGGATACTTCCGCTGCCGCCACCAAAACATGACCCAGATTGGCTTCAACCGCCCGTTGCCAGACATGCACAATCATCGGCTTGCCGTTGATATCGGCCATGGGCTTGCCGGGAAGCCTCGTCGAGGCCATGCGGGCGGGGATGACAATGATGGTATTTTGGTGATCTATCATGAGGTTACAAAGGGGCGCGGCAAATTGAGGCTGTGCCCTTATAGATATTGCGGGTGAGCCTTCAAAGCATTAGTTAAGCGGAAATAACAACTTGACGGAATATCGATTCATCATGGACAGCTGGACCTTCAACAAGATTTCAGGCGCGGTTCTCGGCACGTTGCTGCTGGTTCTGACCCTTTCCAACCTGTCGGGCATCCTGTTCCACGTCGAAAAGCCCTCGAAAGACAAGCCCGGCTATCTGATCGCGGTTGCCGAAGCCGAAACGCCCGAAGGCGGGGAAACGCCTGTCGAAGCAAAGCCCATCGGTGTGTTGCTGGCTTCGGCTGATGCCGCCAACGGCATGAAACAATTCGGTGCCTGCAAAAGCTGCCATCAGCCTCAGAAAGGCGGGGCCAACGGAACCGGCCCCGCACTTTGGGACATCGTGGAGCGGCCCAAAGCCAGCGCCGCCGCCTTCGCCTATTCCGAAGGCCTCAAGGCCATGTCTGCCGACAAATGGACATATGAAAACCTGAACACTTTCCTGATTGCCCCAAAAGCCTATGTGAAGGGCACCAAGATGGCCTTCGGCGGTATCAAGAACGAGGCCAAGCGCGCTGACCTGATTGCTTACCTCGCATCCCTCTCGGATGCGCCCAAGCCCTTCCCGCCCGCGCAATAACAAAACCGTAATCTGGCGCGGCACGAAATTGCCACGAAGCACCGCCAGCCTCGCTGGCGGTGTTTTTGTTTGTCCCAGTTCCTCCATGGGCGGGCTTGACCCGCCCACCCGGCTTGCCGACAGTCTGGTTCGGCTGGCCAAGCCAGCCGATGGAGGAAACGGGGAATTGATTCCATCCCTGCGTCCAATGTTCTAAACCCATACCGAATCAGAAAGGGACAACTCTGATGCGTCTCGCCCGCAGAACCGTTTTGCAGATTTTAGGTTTGGCCCCCGCAATGCCATGGGTTCCAACCCCCGCGTGGGCGCAGGAGCGCGTGTTCCGTCACGGCAGTACCAACATCGAGCCGCTGAAGTATCAGCCCGGATTCAAGAACTGGAGCTACGTCAATCCCAACGCCCCCAAGGGCGGGCGTGTGCGGCTTGCCACCCTTGGCACTTTCGACAGCTTGAATCCCTTCACAGACCAGGGCGACGTCGCTTCCACGGGAGTCAACGAAACCCTGATGGAGGCCGCCCTGGATGAGCCGACATCGGAATATGGTTTACTCGCCGAAAGCTTCTGGTACCCGGAAGATTTCAGCGAAGTCGTTTTCCGTCTCAGACCCGAAGCAAAATTCCATGATGGCGAACCCATCAAGCCGGAAGACGTGATCTTCACGCTTGAGGCCATGAAAGCCAATACCGCTGCAGCCGCCGCCTATTACAAAGACGTGACATCCGTCACCAAAACCGGCGATCGTGAAGTCACCTTCAAATTCGGCGTCAAGGGCAACCGTGAACTGCCTTTGATCATCGGCGAGCTTGCAGTCGCACCAAAACATTGGTGGACGGCAAAGGACGCAAAGGGCAACACGCGTGATATTTCCAAATCAACGCTGGAACCACCACTGGGTTCTGGCCCCTATGAAGTCGTCGCGCTGAAAGAAGGCTCATCCTACACCCTGCGCCGTGTTGCGGACTATTGGGGCAAGAACCTGCCCAACAGCGTGGGCACCGACAATTTCGATGAATATGAACTGCAATACTACCGCGACCGCGACGTGCTGCTCGAAGCTTTCAAGGGTGATCAGTTCGACATCCACCAGGAGTCGTCTTCCAAGCAATGGGCAACAGGCTATGATTTCCCGGCGGTGAAAGAAGGCCGTGTTGCCAAGGAAGCGCTCCCGAAAAAAGGTGTTTCGGGCATGCAAGCCTGGACCATCAACACCAGGCGCGCCAAATTCCAGGATGCGCGTGTGCGTTACGCCCTCAACCTCGCCAATGATTTTGAATGGGCCAACACCAATCTCTTCTACGGCGTCTACACCCGCTCGCGCAGCTACTTCAACAATTCGGAATTTGAAGCCAGGGGCTTGCCAAGCCCGGAAGAATTGGTTCTGCTTGAACCCTTGCGCGGTAAAGTCCCGCCAGAGGTTTTTACGTCGGAATTCATGAACCCTCTGAACGATACGCCAGACGCCCGCCGCAAAAACCTGCGCGAGGCACAAAAGCTGTTGACGGAGTCAGGTTGGAAGGCCGTGCAGGACGGCGGCAGGCGCGTGTTGAAGAACGACAAGGGTGAAGTCTTCAAGATTGATATCGTGTTGGACAGCCAAGCCTTTGAACGTGTGGCACTGCCGTACAAGGAACAGCTGGCACTCCTCGGTTTCGATGTCAGCATCCGCGTCGTCGACGCTGCCCAATATGAGCGCCTGCAGGAAACCCACGACTATGATCTTGATGTCGGTTCATGGGGCCAGAGTCTTTCCCCCGGCAACGAGCAGCGTGAATTCTTCGGCACTGAATTCGCCGACAAGAAACAGAGTCGCAATGGCGCCGGTATCAAGAACCTCGCCGTTGACGCATTGATCGACAAGATCATCTTCGCCCCCACACGCACCGACCTCATCACCGCCTGCAAGGCCATGGACCGTGTGTTGATGTGGAACCACTACGTCGTGCCTCATTGGTACAAGGCCGAAGACTGGATCGCCTACTGGACCCGCGTCAGGCATCCGGAGAATATGCCGGGTTACGCCTTGGGCTATCCCACCATCTGGTGGTTCGATGCTGCGGCTGACGCGAAGTTGAAGCAGGGGTGAGTTTGCAGTTGGCAAAGGGACCTCATCCGGCGCTTCGCGCCACCTTCTCCAAGGAGAAGGGACAGCATCACTATCGTCCCCTCTCCTTGGAGAGGGTGGATCGCGCGCAGCGCGAGACGGGTGAGGTCTCTTTCTAAATGGCCGCCTATATCCTCAAACGCCTGCTCCTCATGATCCCCACACTTCTCGGTGTCATGCTGCTGACCTTCATCGTCATCCAGTTCGTGCCCGGCGGTCCGATTGAGCAGATCATTGCGCAGCTCGAAAATCCAGGCGAAGGCGGCTCACGTCTCGACTCTGGCAGTGAAAACAAGGGTGAAACCACGGGCACATATCGCGGTGCTGAAGGCCTTGATCCTGAATTCATCAAAAAGCTCGAAAAGCAGTTCGGCTTCGACAAGCCGGCCCATGAACGTTTCCTGCTGATGATCTGGAACTACGCCCGCTTCGATTTCGGCGAGAGCTATTTCACCAACAAGAAGGTGACGACATTGATGCTGGAGAAAATGCCGGTGTCGATTTCACTCGGCCTCTGGCTGCTCGTCATCTCTTATCTCGTTTGCATTCCCCTCGGCATCAAGAAGGCCATCACCGACGGCACCCGTTTCGACATCTGGACATCGGGCGTCGTCATCATCGGTTACGCCATTCCCAACTTCATCCTCGCCATTCTCCTCATCGTGTTTTTTGCAGGCGGGAGTTACTACAACTGGTTCCCTTTGCGCGGCCTCACGTCAGACGGCTTTGAAGCCATGAGTTTTTGGGAACAGGTGAAAGACTATGCCTGGCATTTGGTCTTGCCACTCACAGCCATCGGCGTTTCAAGCTTCGCCACACTGACACTGCTCACCAAGAATTCCTTCATCGATGAAATCCGCAAGCAATATGTGACAACAGCCCGCGCCAAGGGCCTCACCGAAACCCGCGTGCTCTACGGCCACGTCTTCCGCAACGCCATGCTGCTGGTGATCTCCGGTTTTCCCGGCGCGTTTCTCGGCGCGTTTTTCGCGTCAACGCTTTTGATCGAACAAGTCTTCTCTCTCGATGGTCTGGGCTATCTCACCTTCCGTTCGGTGGAGAAACGCGACTACGCCGTGGTCTTCGCCAACCTCTACATCTTCACGCTTGTCGGGTTGTTCGTGGCACTGATCAGCGACCTCATCTACACATGGATCGATCCCCGCATCGATTTTGAATCGCGGGAAGTCTGATGGCATTTGCAGACCGCTTTTCCGGCATCAATCAACGGCGGTTGCAGCTGTTTCGCAACAATCGGCGCGGCTACTGGTCATTCATCATTTTCACTGTGCTGGCACTGGTTTCACTTTTCGCACCCCTGCTCGCCAATGACCGCCCTATCATTGCGTCATACAAGGGCGAAATTCTGTTTCCCATGTCCAGGGATTACCCCGAGGAAAAATTCGGCGGATTTTTAGCCGTCACCAATTTCCGCGACCAACTCAATCAAGATGAAATCAACGCCAATGGCTGGATGCTGTGGCCGCCAATCCGCTATTCCTTCGGCACCGTAAACCGCGAACTCCCGGCCCCGGCACCGTCCAAGCCCGCCTACCGCATGACATGGGACGAAGTTTGCGTGAAATTTCCGGCGAAAACAGCCGACCCGCAATGCATCGCCGGCAACCTCAACTGGCTTGGAACAGATGACCAGGGCCGCGATGTGGTGGCCCGCGTGATCTACGGCTTCCGCATCTCCGTCGCCTTCGGCCTCATCCTCACTCTGCTCTCGTCCCTCATCGGCATGGCGGCAGGTGCGGTGCAGGGTTACTTCGGGGGGTGGACAGATTTGCTGTTCCAACGCTTCATCGACATCTGGTCGTCAATGCCAACACTCTATCTGCTCATCATCATCGCCGCTTTCGTCACCCCCAGCTTTTGGCTGCTGTTGATTATTTTGCTGCTGTTCTCGTGGACCACACTTGTGGGCCTGGTGCGCGCCGAATTCCTCCGTGCACGGAACTTCGAATATGTCCGCGCGGCGCGCGCCCTTGGTCTGTCCAACACCAGGATCATGTTCAAGCACCTGCTGCCGAACGCTCTCGTTTCTACCGTCACCTTCATGCCCTTCATTCTGTCCGGCAGTGTGACAACACTCACAGCCCTTGACTATCTCGGCTTCGGTTTACCGCCGGGATCAGCATCGCTGGGTGAGATGGTGTCGCAAGGCAAAGAGAATCTCCACGCCCCATGGCTGGCGATTTCTGCCTTCTGCGTGCTCACCACCTTGCTCACCCTTCTCGTCTTCATCGGCGAAGCCGTGCGCGACGCGCTCGATCCACGGAAAACTTTTTCATGAGCGTGCTGCTTGAAGTCAAAGACCTGAGCGTGGCTTTCCGCCAGGGCGGCAAGACCACTCTTGCGGTGGATCACGTCTCTTTCAATCTGGAGAAAGGCAAGACACTGGCTCTTGTCGGCGAATCCGGTTCCGGCAAATCCGTGACAGCACTTTCAATTCTGAAACTCCTGCAATATCCCGCCGCCAGCCACCCATCAGGCTCCATCCACTTCAACGGCGAGAATCTGCTGGATGCGGATGAGCGTGATTTGCGCCGGGTGCGTGGGTCAGACATCACCATGATTTTCCAGGAGCCGATGACCTCGCTCAATCCGCTGCACTCCGTGGAAAAGCAGATTGGTGAAATTCTGGAATTACACACAGACCTCAAGGGCGAAGCCATCCGAGCACGGATCATTGAACTTCTTGGCAAGGTTGGTATCCGCGATCCCGAATCCCGGCTTGAGGCTTTCCCGCATCAGCTCTCTGGCGGCCAGCGCCAGCGCGTCATGATCGCCATGGCGCTGGCCAACAATCCTGATCTTTTGATTGCCGATGAACCGACGACGGCCTTGGACGTCACGGTGCAGGCGCAGATTCTGGAACTCCTGAAAAACCTGCAACGCGAATTCGGCATGGCTTTGCTGTTGATCACCCACGACCTCGGCATTGTCCGCCACATGGCCGATGATGTGTGTGTGATGCAAAAGGGCAAAGTGGTGGAGCAGGGCGGGGCCAAATCGCTCTTCGCCAATCCGCAACATGTCTATACCAAAATGTTGCTGGCGGCAGAACCCAAGGGTTCACCTCCGCCCGTTGACCCACACGCGGAAATCCTGGTGGAAACTGACAATCTCAAAGTCTGGTTCCCGATAAAGCGCGGCTTCTTCCGCAAAACCATTGGCCACATCAAGGCCGTGGATGGCCTCTCCCTGCAAGTGAAGGCGGGACAGACGCTTGGTATCGTTGGTGAATCCGGTTCCGGCAAAACCACAACCGGCCTCGCCATTCTCCGCCTCATTTCATCGGAAGGTGCGATCACCTTTCGTGGCCAGCGCATCGATGGATTGAGGAGCAACGAGACACGGCCGTTGCGCAAAAACATGCAAGTGGTGTTCCAGGATCCCTTCGGTTCGCTCAGCCCGCGCCTCTCGGTTTTGCAGATCGTCGAAGAAGGCTTGGCAATACAAAACCCAAAAATGTCATCTGCAGAACGCCGCGAACGTGTGGCCACTGCCCTCGCTGAAACCGGCATCGACCCCACCACCATGGACCGCTTCCCCCATGAATTCTCTGGCGGCCAGCGCCAGCGCATCGCCATCGCAAGGGCACTTGCCCTTGAACCCAAGTTCATCATGCTGGATGAGCCGACCTCAGCACTCGATATGTCCGTGCAGGCGCAAGTGGTTGACCTTCTCCGCAAGCTGCAGGCCAAACACAATCTCGGCTATCTTTTCATCAGCCACGATCTGAAAGTCGTGCGCGCCCTCGCAAATGAGGTGATCGTGATGAAGGATGGTTTGGTGGTGGAACGGGGAACGGGCGAAGATATTTTCAACAACCCGCAACAGCCCTATACCAAAGCGCTGCTTGCCGCGTCGTTGAACCTCAAACCAGTGCATGATGTGGTGAAGCAATGAACAAAAAAAACACGTCATGGCCCGCCTGAAGCGGACCATGACGGTTTTGGGATGGGGTCAATGATGACTTTTCGCCGATGACAGCCTTTCTCTTTGTTACCCCCACATGGGATGGTGCAGCATGGGCAGGCCACATGCACCCGCACTTGCCAGAACACGATGTGCGGGTCTGGCCCGACATCGGCAAAGCAACCGATGTACATTATGCTGCCGCTTGGCTTCCGCCAGAAAACGTGCTGCGCGATTTACCCAACTTGAAAGTGATTTTCTCATTGGGTGCCGGTGTTGACGCCATCCTGATGGACGCAAGTTTGCCCGATGGCATTCCGATTGTGCGCGTCAACGATCCCGATCTCACAGCGCGCATGTCCGAACACATCGTCATGCATGTGCTGATGCACCACCGCCAGCAGCGGCGCATCATGGACAATCAGCGCAACGGAATATGGGACGGTTTCCCGCAACATGCCGCAAGTGCCATCCGCGTCGGCATCATGGGCCTCGGTGTGTTGGGCGTGGACGCTGCAAGGAAACTGGCCATGCTCGGCTTCAACGTCGCAGGCTGGAGCCGCACCCGCAAAGTAATCGAGGCCGTGGAAAGTTTCGCGGGCGAAACGGAGTTGGACGCCTTTTTGGCCCGCACCGACATTCTTGTGTGCCTCTTGCCCGCGACCGCAGAAACCGATGGCATTCTCAATCGCGCTTTGTTTCAAAAGCTCGCAAATGACGGCCCTCTCGGCGCACCCGTGCTGATCAACGCAGGGCGCGGCCGCCAGCAGGTGGAAACCGACATTCTCGTGTCACTTGATGCAGGTGAACTTATGTCATGCTCCCTCGATGTGTTTCGGAAAGAACCTTTGCCGACGCACAGCCCGTTCTGGTCACATCCAAATGTCTATCTCACACCGCACTCTGCCGCAGACAGCGAACCGAAAGTGATCTGCGCTTATGTGGCCCAGCAGATTAAGGGGTATGAACGGACTGCCACACTGGACAACCTTGTGGACAGAACACGGGGCTACTGAAGGGACCTCTCCCCCGGCTTCGCCGTACCCTCTCCGAAGGGGAGAGGGACCTCTTGCTGCGACCTCCCGTTTTACTGTTCAGGGCGCACCCACCACGAGTCCCTTTCCCCTTCGGAGAGGGTCCGCGAAGCGGGGGAGAGGTCCCTGCGCTTACAGCCGTTTCCGCGCCGTGACCTCAAATCCCTTTGCTGCAATCCGTTCCACCGCCTGCGCGAGAGGCTCACTCACCGTCAACATGTGATAGCCATTGGCATGCAGCAGGGTTTTCTCGTCCTGCATGATTCCAACATGGCCTTTCCAGAAAATCAGATCGCCCCGGCGAAGCGCATCGTCTTCAGCAATGGGATCTCCCATCGCCTGCTCCTGCATGTCGGCATCACGTGGACACTCGATGTTGAAAGACTCGAGTGCCACCTGCACAAGGCCGGAACAATCCAAACCTTGCATGGATTTCCCGCCCCAGAGATAAGGCACGCGCTGGAAACACTCCGCCACATTCACCCAGTCTGTGCCAAAGGCCGGTGACGCCACAGGTTGCACGTGTCCGGAAAACACAAAGCCGCCGCGCTCCATTTTGGCGAAGCGGTTGTCTTCGCCATTGACAGCAAGCCTGGCGTTGAGCGGCAGCCACATGGAGGGACGGGTTTTCAGATTGGCTTTTGCAAAAGCCCAGGATGAAGGTGTTGCCACCCGGTGTGTGGCCGCAACCACCTGGTCGGACAAGGCTTGTGCCGCCACATAACCGACATAGGAATCCTGCTCGAGCTGCACCCAGGCAAAACCTTCAAGCACCTCAAACACAGTGGCCGTCTCGCCAAACAAGGCCTGGGTCAGGCGTGCGGCGTCGGGCTTTGGCGCCTTGATGACATCCGTACACGGACGAATAAACTGGGCGCGCTTGCCCTCGACAAATTGCTGCGCCTCGACCTGGCCCTGCAACCGCATGTCCGCAAGGTCAGCCCGCACCGCAAACAATCTGGGATCAAGCCCGCCGTTTGTCATAACCGCTCCGTTTTCGCGCCGATGATGTCTGAAAGTTTTTCCAGAAACAAGACGCCTTCCACTGTCCGCTGCACCAGCACATTGCGGCGGTCCGCGGGATCACGCTTGCGTGTCACCAGCCCGAGCCTGCCCATGCTGTCCAGCGCCCGCGTGATCACGGGTTTTGTGACGGAAAGCTTTTGTGCCAATCCCCGCACCGTGTGCGGCGGTGGCTCAAGATAGATCGAAAGTAAAATCGTCATCTGCCGCAGTGAAAGATCAGGCGCGTCATCGCGCACCTGTGACAACACAACATCATGCCAAAGCTGGAGCGACTGGGTGGATGAAAGCTGCATGGGCGCGGCACCAAAGAAACTCGTTTCGGAACCGTTTCATTCCACGCCATTTTCGCTTCGCAATCAAGTCCCATATCGTTGCTCCAGCAAACTGAAGAGGGCGCGCATGCCCTGCTGCTCACCACCCTTGGGCCGCCCCGGCTTGGCATTGGGCGTCCATGCGAAACAATCCACATGCACATGCGCCTTGGCCTTCTCGCCAAAGCGCCGGAGGAAAAGCGCCGCCGTGATGGCACCCGCAAATCCGCCTTGACCCGCATTGTTGAGATCGGCGATTGGCGTTTCGATGAGTGTTTCATAGGGCCGCCACAGCGGCAGGCGCCACAATGGGTCATTGACGCGCATGGCGTGTGCGAGCAGATCACTGGCAAGAGCATCATCGTCGGTGAAGAACGGCGGCAAGTCTGGGCCAAGCGCCACACGTGCTGCCCCCGTCAATGTCGCCATGTCGATCATGAGGTCCGGCGTTTCCTCTTCGGCCAGCGCCATGGCATCGGCCAGCACAAGACGGCCCTCGGCATCGGTGTTGCCGATTTCGACGGTGAGGCCTTTGCGTGATTTAAACACATCACCCGGACGGAAGGCGTTTCCACCAATTGAATTTTCAACAGCGGGGATCAAAACACGCAGCCGGATTTTCAATCCCGCGTCCATGATCAACCTTGCAAGCCCCAGCACATTGGCGGCCCCGCCCATGTCTTTTTTCATAAGCAGCATGCCCGTTGATGGCTTGATGTCGAGGCCGCCCGTGTCGAAGCACACACCTTTGCCAACCAGAGTGACCTTAGGCGCGCGCGGCGGTCCCCAGGTGAAATCGATCAATCGCGGTTTGCGGTCAGACGCGGCACCGACGGCATGGATCAACGGAAAACCTTTTTCCAGCTTTGCTCCTGAGATCACGCTGAGCTTTGCCTTGTGTTTGCGCGCCAGCCCACGCGCCGCGTCTTCAAGCTCCTGCGGCCCCATGTGATTGGATGGTGCGTTGACGAGATCGCGGACCATATAGGCGGACCCCGCGAGGGAGATGAGCCGCTTGCGTTCCACGCCTTTGGGCAGTGCCAAGCGCACCGCCCTGGTTTTCAGCGGGCGGTAGGGATCGTATTTGTAAAGTTCGAGCAACCAGCCCAGCGCCACCAAATCGGGCTGGTCCAGCGTCTCGGCAAATCCATAATCACCAGCGGGAAGCTTTCCTGAAATCGCTCCCAACGCAAACACATCATCCGTCACGCGGGGTGCGCCCACATAAACCCTTGGCCCCGGCACCATCAGCAAACTCAAGGGCGCGGCTTCAAATCCCTGGGTTTTGCCCCACGCAAGATGATCAGCGGCAATGCCCCTGGCCGCCTTCCATGCCGCCGCCGTCACCACGTGGATCATGGTTTTGGCCTTGGCACCGGCGGGCAGCAGAAAATCCTGAACATCAAGCATGGGCGATTCCTTATGTGACTCCTGAACAGCTTCTTAATGGATAAGGTTAAGCGATTGTTGAGGAAGATATCCCATTGTCGCCGCGAGCGGGTGTTTCAAGGGGTTATCGCATGTTTGGGTTCGGCTTATCAGGCAAATATCTTTTGCTGGCTTTGGTTTTGGCTGTGCCACTCGGTGCCTGTTCCAAAAAGGAAGCGAGTCTTGAGGCCGATCCCCTGTCAACTGCATCCACGTCCAAGGCTGGCATTCCAACCACCGGCCCATCGTTCCGCCGCACGGAAAAGCTGGCCAAACAGTTTGAAAGCGATCCCTCTGACGTGCGCGCTGGGCTCGCCTATGCGGCGAGCCTGGCTGAGCTCGGCCAGAAAGACACACAAATGCAGGTCTTGGGCACATTGGCAGACCGCAACAAGGACAATGCCGAAGTGCAATCTTCTGTCGGCAAGCAAATGCTGGTGCTCGGCAATCTCAACGAAGCCTCCAGCATTTTGGCCCGCGCCGTTGAACTGAACCCGGAGAACTGGCAATCGCGCTCGGCCCTCGGCACAGTCTATGACCAATTGGGCCGCCATCCTGAGGCGCGTGAGCAATATCAGCAGGCGCTGGCTTCGAAACCCGGTGATCTCTCGGTTTCCAACAACCTCGCCATGTCTTACGCGCTGCAAGGCCAGTTGCCGGTGGCCGAAAAGCAGCTGCGCCAAGTGATCGCCATGCCAGGTGCGAAAGCCTTGCCGCGCATCCGCCAAAATCTCGCCCTTGTGGTGGGCCTGCAGGGCCGCTTCGACGAATCTGAAATAATCGCGGCCCAAGATCTGCCGCCCGACGAAGTGGCGGCCAATCTTGCCTATTTGAAAAAGATGCTGTCGCAACCCGACACCTGGGCCCAACTCAAAGATGGTTGAGTCTGCACTTGACTTAAACCCTAGATAGAAATCGATTTCTAGGCCCTTTACGACCCCGTAAGAGCGATTCCTAGGTTGTGGGCTATCAGGGTACCAGACAAAGCAAGAACATCATTCTATGCCTGTTCCTGTGGCTTGCAGGGGCTATTGCAAGGGTGGGGCGATCTTTCTCGCCTCAAACTCCGTCATCCTCCCCCTTCTTGATCACCTTCAACGCCGCCAGCGCCCGGTTCCGTGCCATGCCATGCTCCACAATGGGCCGCACATAGCCCTTGGGTGGCACCGCCATTTCCCAGGGTTTGTGCACATAATCCGCTGAAACCGCCGCCAGTTCCGGCACCCAGCGTTTCACGTATTCGCCATTTGGGTCAAACTTCTCGCCTTGCAGCACGGGATTGAAAATCCGGAAATAGGGGGCGGCGTCGGCCCCGGATCCCGCCACCCATTGCCAGCTTGCAGCATTGCTGGCGATATCGGCATCCACAAGTGTGTCCCAGAACCAACGCTCGCCGTCAGCCCACGGCAGCAGCAAATGCTTGATCAGGAACGACGCCACAATCATGCGCACGCGGTTGTGCATGATGCCCGTTGCCCACAGTTCCCGCATGCCAGCGTCCACAATCGGATATCCCGTCTGCCCTTTTTGCCAGGCCGTGAGGGCGGCGGGATCATTGCGCCAGGGAAACGCGGTATATTCCGGCTTGTAAGGCTTGTCCGGCAGATGCGGCACATGGTGCAACAGCTGGTAAGAAAACTCACGCCACAAAATCTCTTTCAAAAATTTCCCGCCATCATGGTCCAGAGCACCACCCGCCCGCGCCATTGCAGCGCTCACCCCATGCCAGACCTGGTGCGGCGAAATCTCGCCCCAATGCAAATGCGCTGAAAGCCGCGACGTGTAACTCTGGTCCGGCCTGTCGCGGCCCTCGGCATAGCCTTTCAAGCCTTCGTCGATAAAGTCCGCCAAACGCTTCTGCGCGCCCGCCTCGCCCGGCTGCCAATAGGTTGAAAATCCCTGCGACCAGTCGGACTTCACCGGCAATAAATTCAAATCTGCAAGCGGGTCAGACGCAACCGCGCCAGACCAGCGCTCAAATTTCGGAACGGGCTTCAAGCCCCGTGGAGAACCGAGCGCAAAACACGCCCGCGAAAACGGCGTGTAAACTTTGAAAGATCCGCCCCCTCCGGTCTTGATGGCTTCCGGTTCATGCAGAAGGGACCCGCCAAAACGGTGGCAAGACACATCTGTCTCGTCACACAAAGCCTTCACCCGCGCTTCAAGTGCACCCGCCCACGGCGCGTAATCCCTGGTGAAATACAATGACTTGGCACCCGTTTCGGAGATGAGGTTGCGCAACACCGCAACCGCTTCACCGCGTTTCAGAACCAGTGGAATCTTTGCGTGAAGGGCTTCAAGTGATCTGTGAAGCCACCAGCGCGAGGCACCGCCCCAACGCCAATCCTTTGGTGTCTCATCATCCAGAATGTAAACCGGAATGACACGGCCTGCCGCCGCTGCCGCAGTCAAGGCCGGATGGTCTGACAGGCGCAAATCCTGCCGGAACCACATAATGATGGGATGTGACACGTCTTGTTTTCCTCTGTGAGCGTATTACGTGGCATGCAAAAGCTGGATCAACCCACCCAAACTCTCGTCGTCGTTCTCGGCGACCAACTATCATTTTCAATGTCGTCGCTGCGCAGGGCCGAGAAAGCCACGTCTATCGTGCTGATGGCGGAAGTGATGGCAGAAGCCACCTATGCGCGCCACCACAAAAAGAAACTCATCTTCGTGTTTTCCGCCATGCGGCATTTTGCGGAAAATTTGCGCGAAGCAGGTTGGCAGGTGGATTATGTGAAGCTGACGGATGACGGCAACACCCAAAACCTTGCCAGCGAAATTGAACGCGCCAAACAGCGTCACGGCATTGCTGACGTTGTCATGACAGAGGTCGGGGAATGGCGGTTGAAACAGTTGCTCGGCGCTTACGATACCTTGGAAGATGACCGCTTCCTGTGCTCCCATGCAAAATTTCTCGCATGGGCCTCAGGCCGCAGGGAATTGCGCATGGAATATTTCTACCGCGACATGCGCCGCGCCACCGGGCTGTTGATGGTGGATGGCGAACCTGAGGGTGATCGATGGAATTTCGACGCCGAAAACCGCAAAAGTGCCGAAGCCACATTGTTCATGCCCCAGCCCCACCACGAAGCACCAGACGCGATCACCCAAGACGTGTTGCAGTTGGTGCGCGATCGTTTCCCCAACAGTTTTGGTGACGCGGAACCTTTCTGGTTTGCGGTGGATCATGCAGGGGCAGAAAAAGCCCTTGCGCATTTCCTTGCAACGGCTCTCCCACATTTCGGTGACACCCAGGACGCGATGCTGAAAGACCAACGCTTCCTGCATCACTCCCTGCTTTCAGCTTACATCAATGTTGGCCTCCTCGATCCACTGGACGTCTGCCGTCGTGTTGAAGCCGAATACAAAAAAGGCCGGGTGCCCCTCGCCTCCACAGAAGGCTTCATCCGTCAGATCATCGGTTGGCGTGAATATGTGCGTGGCATTTATTGGCTGAAAATGCCGGCCTACCGCGACACCAACGTGTTGAATGCCGTGAAGCCCTTGCCGGATTTCTACTGGACCGCAGAGACGGACATGAACTGCGTCGCCCATGCTGTCCGGCAAACCAGGGAAGACGCTTACGCTCACCACATCCAGCGCCTGATGATCACCGGAAATTTCGCGTTGCTCGCAGGGCTCAATCCTTTCGAAGTCCACGAATGGTATCTCGCCGTCTACATCGACGCCTTCGAATGGGTGGAACTGCCCAACACCATCGGCATGGCCTTGCATGCAGACGGCGGATTGCTCGGCTCCAAGCCCTACGCGGCGTCAGGCGCCTACATCAACCGCATGTCAGATTATTGTAAGGATTGCCGCTACGATGTGAAAAAGCGGACGGGCGAAGGCGCATGTCCTTTCAACGCGCTGTACTGGAATTTTATCGCCACCCACCGGGAAAGGTTTCGCAAAAATCCGCGCATGGGCCAGATTGTGGCGTCTTACAACAAGTTTGCGGAGGACGAGAAGCTGAGAATTCAGGGGAGTGCAGAGAAGTTTTTGGCGGGTTTGAAAAGTGGGGGATATTGATCGACTCCCCTCACCCGTCTCGCCGCGCTCGCCACCCACTACCGCAAGGGGAGAGGGAAGTTTGGCGCAAATTCTTCCCTCTCCCCGGGCGG
>JANPCE010000001.1:0-113326 GCA_031430795.1 Hyphomicrobiales bacterium | reverse complement strand
TCAAGAACTATTTTCAACTTCCCCGTCCGCCCCTTGGCGGATGGGGAAGTACCGCCGCAGGCGGGGATAGGGTGTGTCGGCTTGGACCGAACCCAGTGCAACCACTCCCTCCCCCGCTTCGCGGGTACTCCCTCACGCCTTTGGCGCAAGGGAGATGAAGGGGTTAAGCGGCGGCAGCTTCTTCTGTCTTCTTCTGGCTCGGACCGGAATCCTTGCCCTTGGCGGTCACGTCACGGTCCACGAATTCGATGATGGCGACGGGGGCGTTGTCGCCGTGGCGGAAGCCGGCTTTCATGATGCGCAGGTAGCCGCCGTTGCGGGTTTTGTAGCGGGCGGCCAACACGTCGAACAGTTTCTTGACCTGATCAATGTCCTTGATTTCTGAAATCGCCTGACGGCGGGCGTGGAGGTCGCCCTTCTTGGCCAGCGTGATCAGCTTTTCGACGATGGGACGCAAGTCCTTCGCCTTGGGCAGGGTTGTGACGATTTGCTCATGCTTGATGAGCGAAGCCGACATGTTTGCGAACATCGACTTGCGATGGGCTGAGGAACGGTTCAGCCGGCGGCCGCGAAATCCATGATGCATGATCTATCTCCTAATACTCAAAAATCAGTAGTGTGACTCGAGCTTCTTGGCGAGCTCGTCAATGTTTTCTGGTGGCCAGTTCGACACTTCCATGCCGAGGTGCAGACCCATCTGTGCGAGAACTTCCTTGATCTCGTTGAGGGACTTGCGGCCAAAGTTCGGTGTGCGCAGCATTTCGGCTTCGGTCTTCTGGATCAGATCGCCGATGTAAACGATGTTGTCGTTCTTCAGGCAGTTGGCGGAACGGACAGAAAGTTCGAGTTCGTCGACCTTCTTCAACAGCGCTGCGTTGAACGGCAGTTCCGAACGATGCTCTTCAACCACATGGGCCACAGGCTCAGAGAAGTTGATGAAGACTGAAATCTGGTCTTGCAGAATGCGCGCGGCATATGCCACGGCGTCATCAGGTGATACGGCACCGTTGGTTTCAACCGTCATGATCAGCTTGTCGTAGTCGAGAACCTGACCTTCGCGCGTGGCTTCCACGCGATATGACACCTTGCGAACGGGCGAGTAAATCGAGTCAACCGGAATGAGGCCAATCGGCGCATCTTCCGGACGGTTCTTTTCGGCTGGCACATAGCCCTTGCCGTTGTGGACAGTGAATTCCATACGGATTTCAGCGCCTTGGTCTAGCGTGCAGATCACGTGTTCCGGGTTCAGAACGATGATGTCAGCAGATTGCTGGATGTCACCGGCGCGGACAACGCCCGGGCCTTCCTTGCGCAGGCTGAGGCGCTTTGGGCCTTCGGCATGCATCGCAAAAGCGATTTCCTTGATGTTGAGGATGATGTCGGTCACGTCTTCGCGCACACCGGCGATGGACGAGAATTCATGCAACACGCCGTCGATCTGGACGGATGTCACGGCGGCACCTTGCAGGGATGACAGCAGGATGCGGCGCAGGGCGTTGCCGAGCGTCGTGCCAAAGCCGCGTTCCAGCGGCTCAGCAACGACCGTTGCGACGCGGCGCCTGTCCTTGCCTGGCTGGATATCGATCTTGGTTGGACGGATCAGTTCCTGCCAGTTCTTTTGATTGACCTGCATGTTCATTTTCCCGTGTGCCTCCGGCAGGTATGCCCTGCCTCTTTAAACTTGGTGTGCGCAACCACAGTGACCCGTGGTCCGCTGTGGCAACAGAATGGTTAGACGCGGCGGCGTTTTGGCGGGCGGCAGCCATTGTGTGCAATCGGCGTCACGTCGCGGATGGATGTGACCTGAAGGCCGGCAGCCTGCAGCGCGCGAAGCGATGACTCGCGGCCAGAACCTGGACCGCAGACTTCAACTTCAACCGTGCGCATGCCATGTTCCATGGCCAGCTTTGCGACCTGTTCGCCGGCAACCTGCGCGGCGTAAGGTGTGGATTTACGCGAACCCTTGAAACCCAGCTTACCAGCCGAGGCCCACGAAATGGTGTTGCCCTGCACATCCGTGATGGTGATCATGGTGTTGTTGAATGATGAGTTCACGTGGACCACGCCGGAGGAAACGTTTTTGCGTTCCTTGCGCTTGCCGCCACGGGCTGCTGCTTCTTTTGCCATGTTCTGTTATCTCACTTATTTCTTTTTGCCGGCGATGGCCTTGGCAGGACCCTTGCGGGTGCGGGAGTTGGTGTGGGTGCGTTGGCCACGAACGGGGAGGCCCTTGCGATGGCGTGTGCCACGGTAGCAGCCAAGATCGGTCAGACGCTTGATGTTCATCGAAACTTCGCGGCGAAGGTCACCTTCCACCATGTAGTCACGGTCAATGATTTCGCGGATCGCCAGAATTTCCGGATCCGAAAGTTCATTCACGCGGCGGGACGCGGGAATCTTAACTTCGTTGCAAATGATCTTGGCATTCACCGGACCAATGCCGTGAATGTAGCGCAGTGATATTTCAACGCGCTTGTTGGTGGGAATGTTCACGCCTGCAATACGGGCCACGAGGGTATCTCCAATTTAAACAATGGCTTGCGCCAAACAAAGTCTTCTCGAAAAACCGGACAGAGCCCGATTTCCCAAACGATCAAGGCCGCGTCTGGAGAACCAATTCCCCACACGAGCCTTACAAAGACTGAGAATATGCTGGTCCATAGAGGTGAATCACTGGCGCGTCAACCCGATGGAACAAGCAATTTCAGTCGCTTCCAACCTTTTTCAGCACGGCGGCCAACGAAGCGGTCACCGCGTCGATTTCAGCCATGCCATCAATGACATGCAGGTTGCCTTTGGCCTTGTAATAGGCCACCAAAGGGGCAGTCTGCGTGTTGTAAACAGTCAAACGGTCCCGCACCGTCTTGGCGTTGTCATCCGGGCGGCGGATAAACTCTGTCCCCCCGCAGGAATCACAGACACCCGCGATCTGAGTGGGCTTGAAACTGTCGTGGTAACCGGCACCGCAGGCTTTGCACGTGAAACGGCCAGCGATGCGGGAAATCAAGGCCTCGTCGTCAACCTTAATTTCGATCACGGCATTCAACGCAGCTTTGCGGCCCGCCATCATTTTATCGAGAGCCTCTGCTTGGGCAGGTGTGCGCGGGAAGCCGTCGAAGACGACGCCCTTTGCCACGTCTGGCTTGTCCAGGCGTTCAGAAACGATGCCGACAATCACGTCGTCGGACACCAGATCACCGCGGTCCATGATGGCTTTGGCCTTGAGGCCAATCTCGGTGCCTTGAGCAATGGCGGCGCGCAGCATGTCTCCGGTGGACAGCTGCTTGTAGCCATAGCGCTCCTCGAGGATCTTGGCTTGCGTGCCTTTTCCAGCACCGGGGGGGCCAAGAAGAATCAGGTTCACTTCTTGCCGCTCCTGAGCGAAGCTTTTTGAAGCAGCTTGCCATACTGCTGTGCCAGCATGTGGCCTTGCAATTGGGCTACTGTATCCAGTGTTACCGTGACAACGATCAGCAATGACGTGCCGCCGAAGTAAAATGGAATGCCGGAGTAACCAACAAGGAGTTCGGGCAGCAAACAGACGACGATCAAATAGGCGGCACCGATGACGGTAATGCGCGTCAGGATCCAGTCAATGTACTCAGCCGTCTTGTCGCCAGGGCGGATGCCAAGGATGAAGCCGCCAGCCTTCTTGAGATTGTCAGCGGTTTCCTTCGGGTTGAACATGATCGACGTGTAGAAGAAGCAAAAGAACATGATCAGCGCCGCAAACAAAATCAGAAACAGCGGCTGGCCATGGCCCAGCATCGAGGTCAGCTGGTTGAGCCAGTCTGGCCCCTTCCCGGCTGAGAAGTTGGCGACCGTGATCGGCAGCAGCAACAGCGACGATGCAAAGATCGGCGGGATGACGCCTGACGTGTTGAGTTTCAGCGGCATGTGGCTCGACTCGGCTTGCGTCATTTTCATGCCGACTTGCCGTTTTGGATACTGGATCAGCAGGCGGCGCTGGGCGCGTTCGAACAGCACGATGAAGGCAATGACGACAAGCGCCATGACAAGAATGCCCATGATTGTAAAGGGGCTCATCTGCCCCGTGCGGCCGAGTTCAAGCAAAGCTGCAACGCCTGACGGCAAGCCCGCGACAATGCCTGCGAAAATGATGAGGGAAATGCCGTTGCCGATGCCGCGCGAAGTGATCTGTTCACCCAGCCACATCAGGAACAAGGTGCCACCCGTCAGCGTGATAACGGTGGACATGATGAAGAAAGGGCCGGGATTGGTGACGATGCCACCCTGCCCCTGCAAGCCGATGGCGATGCCATAGGCCTGCACGGCGGCGAGCAAGACGGTTCCGTAGCGCGTGTATTGGTTGATTTTTTTGCGGCCAGACTCGCCTTCTTTTTTCAGCGCTTCGAGCGTGGGAGACACACTTGTCATCAGCTGCATGATGATCGAAGCGGAAATGTAAGGCATGATGTTGAGCGCAAAAATCGCCATGCGGCCAAGGGCGCCGCCCGCAAGTCCATTGACCCAACCGAGAATGCCAGACGAGTTTTGTGTGGCAAACTGTTCGAGTGCGAGCGAATTGATGCCGGGAATCGGGATGTAGGTGCCGAGGCGGTAAACGATCAGCGCAGCCAGTGTAAACCAGATGCGCTGTTTCAGTTCTTCTGACTTGGAAAGCGCCGAGAAGCTTAAGTTTGCTGCGAGTTGTTCTGCGGCTGATGCCATTGTCTGTTTGACCCTTGTTACGTGCCGTAACGCCCTATGTGGGGTTCCGCCACAGGGGGTTCAACGATTCTTATGCTTTGACCGGGGCTTTGTCTTCCTTGGCCGGACGCAGGATTTTCACTGTGCCACCCGCTTTTTCAACGGCGGCAACAGCACCCTTGGTGGCGTAGAACACTTCGAACGAAAGCTTCGATGTGAACTTGTCTTTGCCGATCAGGCGGACGCCACCCTTGGTCAGCTTGGTGATGACACCAGCGGCCAAAAGCAAAGCACCCGTGATGGTGGCCTTGCCGTCCAACATCTTCGAGTCGATGGCAACCTGAACACGGGCAAGATTAACTTCGTTGTAAGCGACCTGGTTTGGCTTGTTGAAGCCGCGCTTTGGAAGACGACGATAGATCGGCATCTGGCCGCCTTCGAAGCCTGCCTTTGCGCCACCCTTACGGGCGGTTTGGCCTTTGCCACCACGACCGGCTGTCTTGCCGAGGCCGGAGCCGATGCCGCGACCTACGCGGGTGCGGATTTTGCGGGCACCCGGATTGTCTCTGATCTCGTTGAGTTTCATGATCTCAAATCCTTACTTTACGACCGCGATCAGGTGAGCCACCTTGGCGATCATGCCGCGCACCGCAGGCGTGTCCTGCAATGTCGACGTCTTGTGCATTTTATTCAGGCCGAGGCCAATCAAAGTTGCGCGCTGGTCCGCCGGACGGCGTTGCGCACTGGAGACCTGCTTTACGGTGACAGTCTTGTTTGACATCGTGTGATTCCTCAGTCTGCCGCGACGACTTCGCCTGGACGGCGGAGCACATCGCTCACCTTCTTGCCGCGACGATTTGCAACCGAGCGCGGAGAGGCTTGCTTCTTCAATGCGTCGAATGTGGCGCGCACCATGTTGTAGGGGTTCGATGAACCCTTGGACTTGGCAACAACGTCAGCCATGCCGACGGATTCAAACACGGCGCGCATTGGGCCACCAGCGATGATGCCTGTGCCTGCTGGTGCCGTGCGGAGAGTCACCTTGCCAGCACCCCAGCGGCCATCGATGTCGTGATGCAATGTGCGGCCTTCACGCAACGGCACGCGGATCAAACCACGCTTCGCAGCTTCAGTGGCCTTGCGCACTGCTTCCGGCACTTCACGCGCCTTGCCGTGGCCGAAACCAACGCGACCCTTTTGATCGCCGACAACGACGAGTGCTGCAAAGCCGAAGCGCTTGCCGCCCTTCACCACCTTGGCCACACGATTGATGTGGACCAGCTTGTCGATGAATTCGGAGTCAGCCTTTTCATCGCGGCGGTCACCACGATCTTTGCGTTCACCGCGCTCTGCACGTTCTTTTGCCATATGCTTTCCAGCCTGTCTTAGAAGTTCAAGCCGCCCGCACGGGCAGCCTCGGCGAGCGCTTTGACGCGCCCGTGATAAATGTAAGAACCACGGTCAAACACCACGTCCTTGATGCCGGCTTTCGCGGCACGTTCAGCGATGGCCTTGCCGACGGCGGTTGCGGCGGCCTTGTCAGCGCCCGTCTTGATCGAGCCCTTGAGGTCCTTTTCAAGTGTGGATGCGGCTGCAACCGTGACACCCTTGGTATCATCGATCACTTGCGCATAGATGTTCTTGCCGGAGCGATGCACCGACAGGCGCGGACGACCGTTGAGGCGCGCGGAAAGCGCCTTGCGGACACGGACCTTGCGCAGGCCAATAGCTGTAACTTTGCCCATGACGGCCCCTTACTTCTTCTTGCCTTCCTTGCGGAAGATGGTTTCACCGGCGTATTTGATGCCCTTGCCCTTATAAGGTTCAGGACCACGCCAATCGCGGATTTCGGCGGCCACCTGGCCAACCTGCTGTTTATTGATGCCGGAGACCACAATTTCCGTGGGCTTTGGCGTCTTGATTTCGATGCCGGGAGGAACCGCATAGTTGACGTCATGGCTATAGCCAAGGTTCAACTTGAGCACCTTGCCCTCAATCGCCGCGCGGTAACCCACGCCGCTGATTTCGAGGGTCTTGGCGTAACCGTCGGTCACACCCTTCATCATGTTCGCAACAAGTGTGCGCGACATGCCCCAGGATGAACGGGCGAGCTTCGACTGGTTGATCGGATCAACCTTGACGCCGTCTTCCTGCATCTTGACGAGGACTTGCTCGTTCAAGACTTCCTTGAGTTCGCCCTTCGGGCCTTTGACGGCAACCGATTGGCCATCCACGTTGACCGTGACGCCTGCCGGAACCGCTACTGCTTTTTTGCCAATACGAGACATGTGAGACCTCAGAATACCGTGCAGAGCACTTCGCCGCCTACATTCTGGGCGCGGGCATCCGCATCCGACATCACGCCCTTCGGCGTGGAGAGGATGGAAATGCCCAGTCCATTGTAGACTGAAGGCAGCGTTGACACTGACGCATAAACCCGGCGGCCCGGCTTTGATACGCGTTGGATTTCCTTGATGACGGGAGCGCCGTCAAAATACTTCAGTTCGACTTCAAGGTTTGAATGGCCATCTTTTTCAATGGTCGTGAAACCACGGATGTAGCCTTCCTTGTGCAGAACTTCGAGCACACGTTCGCGCAGGCGCGAAGGTGGCACGTCGACCTTGTTCTTGCCACGCTGCTGGGCGTTGCGGATGCGGGTGAGCATGTCACCCACTGGATCGCTGACGATTGCTGACATTCTGTGCGACCTTCCTTACCAGCTTGACTTGACCATGCCGGGGATCATCCCGAGGCTGGTCATTTCACGAAGCGCGATGCGAGACATCTTGACTTTGCGGTAGTAGCCACGTGAACGGCCGGAAACTTCGCAACGGTTCTTGATGCGGGTTTTGGCTGAATTGCGTGGCGCCTCAGCCAGCTTCAGGACAGCGGCAAAGCGCTCTTCCATTGGCGTGGCCTTGTTCATGATCAGGGCCTTCAGGCGTTTGCGCTTGGCTTCGGCGCCTTTCACCATCTTGCGGCGCTTTTCATTGCGGTTGATTTGACTTGTCTTTGCCATATCTTGGTCCTCAGGCCGCAGCTTTGCGTGCTAAACGGTTGCGGAAGGGGAAGTTGAAAGCATCGAGCAGGGCCCGCGCTTCATCGTCCGTCTTCGCTGATGTGCAAACAATGATGTCCATGCCCCAGACACGATCAATCTTGTCGTAATCGATTTCAGGGAAAATCAGATGTTCCTTGATGCCCATGGCGAAGTTGCCATTGCCATCGAATGAACGGTCCGACAGTCCGCGAAAGTCGCGCACGCGTGGCAAGGCCACGGTGATGAAACGATCCAGGAATTCATACATGCGCACCTTGCGCAGTGTCACTTTGGTGCCGATGGCAAGGTTCTCACGCAGCTTGAATTGTGCGATGGCCATGCGCGACTTGGTGATCACCGGCTTCTGGCCCGCGATCTTTTCAAGTTCCTCGGCGGCCACTGTGACCAACTTCGAGTCGCCCGTTCCCTCACCCACGCCCATGTTCAGCACCACCTTGGTGATGCGTGGAACCTGCATGACGTTGGTGTAGCCAAACTGCTTGATCAGCGCGGGACGGATTTCTTCGTCATACTGCTTGCGCAGACGCGGCACATAACCGTCAGGAAGACCGGCATTTGCGTTCTCAACGCCCGCCTTGGCTTCTTTCTTTTTCGGCGCCTTTTCTGCCTTTGGTGCGGCAGCCTTAGCTGCGGCGGCAGGCTTCGCCTTTTTATCCTCAGCCATCGATCACTTCTCCCGAGCGCTTCGCAAAGCGCACCTTCTTTTCGCCCACCATCTTGAAGCCGACACGTGTCGGCTTGCCATCCTTGGGATCACGGATCGCAAGGTTGGAAATCTGGATGGGCAAGCTCTTCTGAATGATGCCGCCTTCGGTCTGGGCCGTCTGGCGCGTGTGGCGTTTGACGATATTGATGCCAGACACGAGGGCACGGTTTTCAGAAACCAAAATGCTCAGCACTTCGCCCTGGCGGCCCTTGTCGCGGCCTGCGGTAACAATGACCTTGTCACCCTTTTTGAGTTTTGCCGCCATTACAGCACCTCCGGCGCAAGTGAGATGATTTTCATTTGATTCTTGCCGCGCAACTCGCGTGGCACGGGTCCGAAGATACGCGTGCCCACAGGTTCGCCTTGCGCATTGATCAGCACAGCGGCGTTACGGTCAAAGCGGATGGAGGACCCATCGGCGCGGCGGATGTCTTTTGCCGTGCGGACAACGATGGCCTTCATCACGGAACCCTTCTTCACGCGACCGCGTGGAATGGCTTCTTTCACCGACACGACGATCACGTCACCGACGTAAGCGTAACGGCGCTTGGAACCGCCGAGTACCTTGATGCACTGTACGCGGCGGGCACCGGAATTGTCGGCAACGTCGAGATTTGTCTCTTGTTGGATCATGGTTTCACCTGTTCAGTCATCAAGCCTTGGAGGCGTCAACCTTGGCAACGAGGGCCCAACGCTTCTGCTTTGACACAGGGCGGGTTTCCTCGATGCGCACGATCTCACCAACCTTGGCTTCGTTTTTTTCGTCATGGGCGTGGTACTTCTTTGACACGCGCACGGTCTTCTTGAACACCGGATGGCGGAGGCGACGCTCCACCTTGACCACGATGGTCTTGTCGTTCTTGTCGGAAACGACCTCACCCTGCAAAATGCGCTTTGGCATATCTCTGTCTCTCTTATTTCGCGGCGACTTGCGCGGTTTTGAGGCGCGCGATGTCTTTGCGAATTTTTGCGATCCGGTCTGTCTTCTCAAGCTGGCCCGAGGCGCGCTGGAACCGGAGGTTCAGCTGTTCCTTGCGGAGCTTGAGGACTTCGTCCTTCACCTGGTCCTTGCTCAGGGCGCGCACGTCACTCATCTTCATGGCAGTTTGCTCCCCTTCTTACGCTTCGCCGAGACGGGCGACAAAGCGCGTCTTGATCGGCAGTTTGGCGGCGGCGAGGCTCAGCGATTGCTGGGCCACGGCACGTGGTACGCCATCGATTTCAAACAACACCCGGCCTGGCTTGACGCGGGCCGCCCAATATTCAGTCGAACCCTTGCCGGAACCCATGCGGACTTCGGCTGGCTTCTTCGAGACGGGCACGTCCGGGAACACACGGATCCAGATGCGGCCGGCACGCTTCATGCCACGGGCGAGGGCGCGGCGCGCCGCTTCGATCTGACGGGCTGTCAGACGATCCGGCTCAAGTGCCTTCAGGCCGAAGTTGCCGAAGTCCAGCGTGTTGCAGCTGGTGGACTTGCCATGGATGCGGCCCTTGTGGGCTTTGCGGTATTTGGTTTTTTTAGGTTGCAGCATTTTTCATTTCTCCGATCAGGCGTGGGCCTGTTCGCGACGACGGCCACCACCAGGTGAGCCACCCTCTTGCATTTCGTTGAAGCGACGGTCCTGGGCCATCGGATCATGTTCCATGATCTCGCCCTTGAAAATCCAGACCTTGACACCGTTGGTGCCGTAAGCCGTGTGGGCTGTGGCCACACCGTAATCGATGTCAGCG
Source organism: Hyphomicrobiales bacterium (assembly GCA_031430795.1). Classification (GTDB taxonomy): domain Bacteria; phylum Pseudomonadota; class Alphaproteobacteria; order Rhizobiales; family Aestuariivirgaceae; genus Aestuariivirga. The sequence continues at coordinate 103,154 of JANPCE010000001.1, read as the reverse complement.
CGCAATGTGTGCAATGGCACGCGACCTTCGCGGTACCATTCAACACGGGCGATTTCGGCACCACCGAGGCGGCCCGAGCAGGTGATCTTGATGCCAAGTGCACCCATGCGCTGCGCGGATTGCACGGCACGCTTCATGGCCCGGCGGAACGCCACGCGGCGTTCGAGCTGCTGGGCAATGTTGTCGGCAACCAGATAAGCGTCTACTTCGGGCTTGCGCACTTCAACGATGTTGAGATGCACTTCCGAAGCCGTCATGGCCGCCACTGCTTTACGCAGCTTTTCAATGTCTGCACCCTTCTTGCCGATGACAACACCGGGACGGGCGGAATAAATCGTGACGCGGCACTTCTTGTGGGGGCGCTCGATGATGACTTTCGAAACGCCGGCCTGCTTCAGTTCCGTCTTCAGATAGTCGCGGATTGCGATATCTTCGTGCAGCAACTTGCCGAAATCCCTGGAGTTTGCATACCAGCGGGAATCTGCTGTGCGGTTGATACCGAGGCGAAAACCGATCGGATTGACTTTCTGGCCCATTATGCGGCCTCCTTGTTTTCTTCGCGCACGATGATCGTCAGTTCGCTGAAGAACTTGTGGATGTGGCCGACACGACCGCGGGCATCCGGAAACCAGCGCTTCATCACCAGGTTCTTGCCGGTCCAGGCTTCGGACACGATCAGCTTGTTGATGTCGAGATCATGGTTGTTTTCGGCGTTGGCGATGGCGCTTTCCAACGTCTTCTTCACGTCCTTGGCAATGCGGCGGCGCGAGAATGTCAAATGCGCGAGAGCCTTCTCGACCTTCATGCCGCGGATTTCCGTTGCCACTTCATTCAATTTGCGCGTGTTGATGCGCAATGACCGGGTGACGGCCTTGGCTTCAGTGTCCTTGAGGACGCGCGGGTGCTTTGGCTTGCTCATGGCTTATTTGCTCCCAGCCTTCTTGTCGCCCGCAGAGTGGCTTTTGAAGGTGCGTGTCGGCGAAAACTCGCCAAGCTTGTGGCCGACCATTTCCTCGCTGATGTGCACGGGGATGAACTTGTTGCCGTTGTGGACCTGGAATGTCAGGCCGACAAACTGCGGCAGGATCGTGGAGCGGCGGCTCCACGTCTTGATCGCCATATTGCGTTGGCCGCGTGCGGCTTCCGCCTTCTTCAAGATGTACCCGTCTACAAACGGGCCTTTCCATGATGAGCGTGTCACTGGGCTACCTCTTACGACGATTTCTTGGCTTTGTGGCGTGACCGCACGATCATCTTTGTCGTGCGCTTGTTGGTGCGCGTCTTGTAACCTTTGGTGGGCTTGCCCCAGGGCGTTGCCCAGTGCTTGCCACCATTGGTACGGCCACCGTTTGGATGGTCGACCGGGTTACGGGCAATACCGCGCGAGACCGGGCGGTAGCCCTTCCAGCGTGTGCGACCGGCCTTGCCGACAACTTCGTTCAGATGGTCGGGATTGGACACTGCACCGATCGACGCCATGCAACTGGCGGGAACCATGCGGGTTTCACCCGATTTCAACTTGATGATGACATTGGCGCCGTCCCGGCCCGCAACCATCACGTAAGTACCAGCTGAACGTGCCAGAGAGCCCCCAGCCCCCGGCTTGGTTTCAACGTTGTGGACAACCGTTCCAACTGGAACGCTGCCGATTGGCATGGCGTTGCCAGGCTTCACGTCAGCTGCCGGACCCGTTTCAACGGAGTCTCCAACGGCCAGGCGCTGTGGTGCCAAGATGTAGGACAGCGTGCCGTCCTGATACTTGATCAGCGCGATGAAAGCAGTGCGGTTTGGATCGTACTCCAGGCGCTCGACGACGGCGGTGCCGATTGTCGTGCGTTTGAAATCAACCACGCGGTAATTTGTCTTGTGGCCACCACCCTTGCGGCGGGAGGTGATGCGGCCCGTGTTGCCACGGCCACCCGACTTCGACTGACCTTCGGTCAGCGATTTGACGGGTTTACCCTTGAAAAGTCCGGACCGGTCCACCTGAATGAGGTGGCGGCGGCCGGCGCTTGTGGGATTGAATGTCTTGAGTGCCATTGTTCTTTACCCTCAGAGACCCGTGGAGACATCGAGACGTTGGCCTTCGGCCAGCGTCACATATGCCTTCTTGGCGTCGGACAGCAGCGCTGTGCGGCCCTTGAAAATACGCTTCTTGCCCTTGCGGACGAGTGTGTTCACCGATTTCACCTTGACGCCGAACAGCGCCTCAACGGCGGCCTTGATTTCAGGCTTTGTGGCACGGAGTGCGACATTGAAAACAATCGCGTTTGAAGCAGACACCATGGTGGCTTTTTCGGTGATGGACGGCGAGATGATGATGCCGAAGTGCTTTTCGTTTGTCATTTGAAGCGAGCCTCCAGTGCTTCCACTGCAGCCTTGGTCAAAACCAGGTTTTTGCGGCGGAGAATGTCATAGACGTTGATGCCCTGAACCGGCAGCACGTCAATGTTCGGAACGTTGCGGGCGGCGTTTGCAAAACCTTCGTTCAGAACTGCACCGTCGATGATGAGGGCGTTGGCCCAGCCCATCTTTGCGAAGGCTTCCTTCACGGCTTTGGTCTTGCTGAAACCATCTGCCTTGTCGATGATGATGAGTTCCGAAGACTTCATCTTGCTTGACAGGGCGTGGCGCAAACCAAGTGCGCGGACCTTCTTGTTGAGAGAGGTTTCGTGGCTGCGGAAACGCGGGCCGAAAGCCTTACCACCACCCACGAAAATACCAGGCTTGCGCGAACCGTGACGGGCCGTGCCGCCACCTTTTTGCTTGCCGAACTTCTTCGTGGTGCGGGAAATTTCCGCACGGTTCTTGGCGTGGTGTGTGCCCTGCTGGCGCTTGTTGAGCTGCCATTGCACAACGCGGTGCAGAATGTCTGCGCGCGGGTCGAGGCCGAAAATGGCATCGGACAGTTCAACCGATCCGGCATTCCCTGCGTCCAATGTTGTTACATCAAGTTTCATGACTTACTCCGCCTTATGCTTCCGCCGGGGCTTTGAAAGCACCGGGCTTTGGCGCTGCATCAGGCAGCTTGCGCTTCACGGCATCACGCACCGAAACCCAACCACCAGCCGAGCCGGGCACGGAGCCCTTCAACAGGATGAGGCCGCGTGCGATGTCGATTTTGGCGACCTGCACATTCTGCGTCGTCACGGTTTCAACACCGAGATGACCAGGCATTTTCTTGTTCTTGAACACCTTACCCGGGTCCTGACGGTTACCCGTCGAACCGATGGAACGATGGCTCACCGAAACACCGTGGGTGGCGCGAAGACCAGAGAAGTTCCAGCGTTTGATACCGCCCTGGAAACCCTTGCCCTTTGAAGTGCCCGTCACGTCAACGAACTGACCGGCAACAAAGTGGTCTGCGGTCACTTCCGAACCCACTGGCATGGTCATGTCAGCCGGAACGCGGAATTCCTGCAACTTCATTTTCGGCTCTACCTTTGCTTTCGCAAAGTGACCGCGATCAGCCTTGGTGAGGCGCTTGATCTTGGGTGTGCCTGAACCGAGCTGGACAGCAGAGTAGCCATCCCTCTCAGCAGTCTTGTGGGCCACAACATGGACATTGTCGACCTTCAACACGGTGACAGGAACATGTGCTCCTTCATCCGTGTAGATCCGGGTCATGCCCAGCTTTCTGGCAATAAGGCCTGAACGCATTTTCTTCTCCAGAGGCTCGTGTTTCAGAGCTTGATTTCAACATCCACACCGGCGGCGAGGTCGAGCTTCATCAGCGCGTCCACGGTTTGTGGTGTGGGATCAACGATATCGAGCAAGCGGCGGTGCGTGCGCATTTCAAACTGCTCACGCGACTTCTTGTCGATGTGGGGTGAACGGTTCACCGTGAACTTCTCGATGCGCGTCGGCAGTGGCACGGGGCCACGGATTTGCGCACCAGTCCGCTTGGCGGTGTTCACAATCTCTTTCGTCGAATTATCAAGAATGCGATAATCAAACGCCTTGAGACGGATCCTGATACTCTGGCTTTTCATGTTTTTACTCGGCCTTAGTCTGTGATCTTGGCAACGACGCCCGCGCCAACCGTGCGGCCGCCTTCGCGGATGGCGAAGCGCAGCTTTTCTTCCATGGCGATTGGCGTGATCAGCTCGACATCAAACGAGATGTTGTCGCCGGGCATCACCATTTCCGTGCCTTCTGGAAGGGTCACAACGCCGGTCACGTCCGTGGTGCGGAAGTAGAATTGCGGACGGTAGTTGGCGAAGAATGGCGTGTGACGGCCACCCTCTTCCTTGGTGAGGATGTAGGCTTCGGCCTTGAACTTCTTGTGCGGCTTGACAGAACCCGTCTTGCACAGAATTTGTCCGCGCTCAACGCCTTCACGGTCAATGCCGCGCAGCAATGCACCGATATTATCGCCTGCCTGGCCTTGATCCAGAAGCTTGCGGAACATTTCGACGCCCGTGCAGACGGTCTTCACCGTGTCGCGGATGCCGACGATTTCAATTTCTTCGCCGACCTTGACGATGCCGCGCTCAACGCGACCTGTCACAACCGTGCCACGACCCGAGATCGAGAACACGTCTTCGATGGGCATCAGGAACGGCAGGTCAATCGGGCGGTGTGGCTGTGGAATGTAGTTGTCCACGGTATCCATCAGCTTGAGGATGGCATCGCGGCCAATTTCAGGGGTCACGCCATTCAAGGCTGCAACCGCAGAACCCTTGGTGATCGGAATCGTGTCGCCGGGGAACTGGTAGGAGTTCAAAAGCTCGCGGATTTCCATTTCAACAAGTTCAATCAACTCAGGATCGTCAACAAGGTCAACTTTGTTCATGAACACCACGAGGGCGGGCACACCAACCTGGCGGGCCAGCAGAATGTGCTCACGCGTCTGTGGCATCGGGCCGTCAGCTGCGGACACAACCAAAATCGCACCGTCCATCTGGGCGGCACCGGTGATCATGTTCTTCACATAGTCGGCATGGCCTGGGCAATCGACGTGGGCGTAATGGCGCGCCTTGGTCTGATACTCGACATGGGCGGTGTTGATGGTGATGCCACGGGCCTTTTCCTCAGGCGCCTTGTCAATCATGTCGTAGGCCATGAAGGTTGCGCCACCCGATTCAGCAAGAATCTTGGTGATCGCTGCCGTCAGTGACGTCTTGCCATGGTCAACGTGGCCAATCGTGCCAATGTTGCAGTGTGGCTTGTCGCGGTTGAATTTTTCTTTGCCCATCGGAGTTCTCCGTTTTCAAACAGTGATTATGCGTATTTCTTTTTGACTTCTTCGGCCACTGCACCCGGAACCTGGCTGTAGTGATCGAACTGCATCGTGTAGGATGCGCGGCCTTGGCTCATGGAGCGAAGGTTATTGATGTAGCCGAACATGTTGGCGAGCGGCACAAGTGCGGTGATGATGTTGGCATTGCCACGCATCGAGGTTCCCAAAATCTGGCCACGACGCGAGTTCAAATCACCGATGACTGAGCCCACGAAATCTTCAGGTGAGGTGCATTCCACCTTCATCATCGGCTCCAGCAAAACCGCACCGGCCTGCTCGAAGGCTTCACGCATTGCGGCGCGTGTCGCGATTTCGAAGGCAATGGCCGAGGAGTCAACGTCGTGATAGGCGCCGTCAATCAACGCAACCTTCAGGTCAACAACCGGGAAGCCGATCAAAGGTCCACTCGACAAAACCGAGTTCAAACCCTTTTCAACGCCGGGGATGTATTCCTTCGGCACCGAACCACCAACAATCTTGGATTCAAACGAGTTGCCCTCGCCTGCCCCTGCTGGTTCGATTTCGAGAATGACGCGGGCAAACTGGCCCGTGCCACCGGTCTGCTTCTTATGGGTATAGTCCTTCGTCACCTTGCGGGTGATGGCTTCACGGTAGGCAACCTGTGGGGCGCCAACCTGCACTTCGACCTTGTGGGTGCGCTTCAAAATATCGACTTTAATGTCGAGGTGAAGTTCGCCCATGCCCTTGATGATGGTTTCGCCGGACTCAGAGTCAGTCGAAACGCGGAAGGATGGATCTTCGGAGGCCAGCTTGTACAAAGCCACGGCCATCTTTTCCTGGTCAGCCTTGGTCTTTGGCTCGACCTTCATTTCAATGACAGGCTCAGGGAATTCCATCTTTTCCAGGATGACGGCCTTGTTCGGATCGCAGAGTGTGTCACCCGTGCGCGTATCCTTGAGTCCCACGAGGGCAACGATGTCGCCAGCGTGTGCGTCAGCGATTTCTTCGCGGTTGTTGGCATGCATGAGAACCATGCGGCCCACACGCTCTGTCTTGTCGCGCGTTGAGTTCAACAGTGATGTGCCCTTGGAAAGGGTGCCGGAATAGATGCGGCAGAATGTCAGAACGCCGTACTGGTCATCCATCAACTTGAACGCCAGCAGCGCCAGCGGTTCAGTGTCGGACGACGGACGCGTGGTTTCAGCGCCAGTCTTGACGTCGATGCCCTTGATGGCAGGACGGTCCAGCGGCGAAGGCAGGTAATCAACAACGGCATCAAGCAGTGTTTGCACACCCTTGTTCTTGAAAGCAGAACCGCACAGAACCGGGAAGAACGAGGCGTTCAACACGGCCTTTCGCAACAATCTCTTGATGGTTTCGTTGGCCATCGGAATGCCGTTGAGGTAGTCGTCCATCGCCGCATCTTCGAGTTCAGCGCAGGCTTCGATCATGTCGGCGCGCGCCTGTTCAGCGGCAGCCAGCATATCCTCTGGAATGTCCTCGTCGTGGAAATTCGCACCCAGTTCTTCATTGTCCCAGATCACGGCCTTCATGCGGACGAGATCGACGATGCCCTTGAAACTGGCTTCAGCGCCAATCGGCAGCTGGATCGGAACCGGACGTGCGCCCAGACGTTCCTTGATGTCGGCGATGCACTGGTCAAACGACGCACCGGTCTTGTCCATCTTGTTGCAGAACACGATGCGGGGCACGGCATACTTGTCGCCCTGACGCCAGACGGTTTCGGTCTGTGGTTCCACACCTTGGTTCGAGTCGAGCACGCAGACAGCGCCGTCAAGCACACGGAGCGAACGTTCAACTTCAATGGTGAAGTCCACGTGGCCTGGGGTATCAATGATGTTGCAGCGCTTGCCGTTCCACACGGTTGTCGTGGCAGCAGAGGTAATGGTGATGCCGCGCTCTTGTTCCTGCTCCATGAAGTCCATGGTGGCAGCGCCATCATGCACTTCGCCGATCTTGTGGCTCTTGCCAGAATAATAAAGAATGCGCTCGGTGACAGTCGTCTTGCCGGCATCAATGTGGGCCATGATGCCGAAGTTGCGATAGTCTTCAAGGGCGTGGGTGCGGGGCATAGTCTTAAATCTCTCTTACCAGCGGTAATGGCTGAAAGCGCGGTTTGCTTCGGCCATCTTGTGGGTGTCTTCGCGCTTCTTCACTGCGGTACCGCGGTTATTTGCGGCATCGAGGAGTTCGCCGGACAGACGTTCCACCATGGTTTTTTCGTTGCGGTTGCGGGCGGCAATGATGATCCAGCGGATCGCCAAAGCCTGGCGGCGCTCGGTGCGCACTTCGACCGGAACCTGATATGTTGCACCACCAACGCGGCGCGAACGCACCTCAATGGCGGGAGCCACATTTTCCAGCGCCTGATGAAACATGACGACCGGATCAGATTTACCCTTGGCCTGCACAGTTTCCAGCGCACCATAGACGATACCTTCGGCAACCGACTTTTTGCCCTGAACCATCAGGTTGTTCATGAACTTCGAGACGATGAGATCACCGTACTTCGGGTCCGGATTGATGACGCGCTTTTCAGCTTTATGGCGACGTGACATGGGGACCTCTTACTTCGGACGCTTCGCGCCGTACTTCGAACGACGCTGGCGGCGCTTGACGATGCCTTGCGTGTCGAGAACGCCGCGGATGATGTGGTAGCGAACGCCTGGCAGGTCCTTCACACGGCCGCCACGGATCATGACAACAGAGTGTTCCTGCAGGTTGTGACCTTCGCCTGGAATGTAGCTCACGACTTCAAAGCCGTTGGTGAGACGCACCTTGGCCACTTTACGCAGCGCTGAGTTCGGCTTCTTTGGCGTCGTGGTGTAAACACGCGTGCAGACGCCGCGCTTCTGCGGGCACGACTGCATGGCCGGAACCTTGTTCCGGTAGGTGGGTTTGGTGCGGGCTTTCCGCAGCAACTGGTTGATTGTCGGCATATGCCTCTTCTCTACCTTCGAAATTCGTCGGACCGGGTTTGCACACGACAAAAAACGCTGGGAATGTCCAGTCCGGACCTTTCCCGCGCTCAAAACCAGAGGCCCAGGAACCGGCCAGGTTCTATGGGCGTGACCTTGATTGTCAATTTATTGTCCTTCCGTCACAGCGTTTCGTTGCGCTGAGCAACGACGGCCTGATGTACCGGAAGTTGGGCGCTTCTACCTAGTCAAAACGCGGTCGTCAACCCCTAATTCAGTGAAAAAACCGAGGGAAATTTGCTGGTTTTCAGGGGTTTTTGGGTGCCCTGCCCTATCCCTCATATGCGACATGCATATTTTGCAAGCCGAATTTATTGTGCAGTGCAGAATCGGTTGGTCAGATTCTCCGCATCGACATGCCACCGCCTGAAAAGCTGCCATTGGCACCGCGCAAGGCCGTGCAGCGTCGTTGGCCATTCAGCCACTTGCTCCACGCCACGCAAAGTCTCTGGCCTTGCACCGACCAGACGCCGATGTCGCGCTTGCCCTTGTTGGTCTGGCCGCTGATGACGCCATTCGGGCGAATCGACACAGTCATATTGACGAGTCCCATCAAATTGACGGCGTAACGGCCTGGCGCCAGCTGGCGCAAATCCTTGGATGAAAGAGTGTCTGCGGCCAGTACCGCAGTCGACAATGCGCAAACCAGCAGCGCCGCTGCCAACGGGGTTTTCAAATTCATGGTGCCTGCTTTCGTGTGTGTAGGTGCGGAACCCACCCGGCCCGCTTCATGTTGCAGTGCACAAAGCTGGGAAATGGGGAGACATTAAGGCAAAGCTTGATTTTCAGCTTGGTGTTGCCGACCACCAGAACCTATGACGCCCCCATGATTCGTCGAAACTATTTGATCGGTCTGATCCTGGTGGCGGCCTCAGCCTTGCTCTGGAGCCTCGGCGGCACTTTTTCGCGGTTCATCGCTGTTGAGAATGACTGGACGCGGGTGTTCTGGCGCTCATTCTTCGCCACCGTGTTTTTGCTGTGCTTCATGATTGTACAGGACGGGCTGGAGCGGGCCTTTGCATCACTCTGGAACATGCGCTGGCCAGGCTTTGTGGTCGCCTTGTGCTTTGCTGGCGCGTCCACCAGCTTCATCATGGCACTGTCCTTTACCACCGTGGCCAACATCCTTTTGATCCAGGCGGGTGTGCCTTTGATCGCGGCCTTGCTGGCTTTCCTGTTGTTCGGGGAAAAAGCAGGCATTTCCACTTGGATAGCCATCGCTGCGGTGTTTGCGGGCGTGGCCATCATGGTGTCGGACACACTTTCGGGTGCCGGCTCCTTGATCGGCAATGGCCTGTCGGTGCTCATCGCCGTCATGTTTTCCATAGCCACAGTGACGACCCGCCGCCACGCCGACGTGCGCATGACACCCGCCGTGACACTCGGCACGTTCATTGCCTTTCTTTTTTCAATCGCCATGGGCGGAGCTGATACGGTCTCGTTCACCAACCTCTCTTGGCTTACGGCTTTCGGTGCCATCAACCTCGGACTTGGATTGGCCTGTTTTGCCTTGGGCGCACGCCATCTCCCAGCCGCAACAGCGGCATTGGTCGGCACCATTGAACCCGCCCTGGGGCCCATCTGGGTCTGGCTGGTCCATAACGAAGTGCCGTCACATCGCACGCTGATTGGCGGCGGCGTGGTGTTTGCCGCCCTCCTCACGCATATCCTTGTGGATATGTGGCGAAACAAATCGGCCAATATCACTGCTGACGCGTAGTGTCAGCACTGCCTCATTGTCATTGTTCACTTTATGATCTAGTCCCTCCCCATGGCCGATACCAAACGTGTGATTTCGATTCAGGGTGCGCGCGAGCACAACCTGAAAAATGTTTCCCTTGAGCTGCCGAGGGACAAGCTGATTGTATTCACCGGGCTGTCAGGCTCGGGCAAGTCGTCGCTGGCTTTTGACACCATCTATGCCGAAGGGCAGCGCCGCTATGTGGAATCGCTTTCCGCCTATGCCCGCCAATTCCTGGAGATGATGCAGAAGCCGGATGTGGACCAGATTGATGGTTTGTCGCCTGCCATTTCCATTGAACAGAAAACCACGTCAAAGAATCCGCGATCGACTGTTGGCACGGTGACGGAGATTTATGACTACATGCGCCTGCTGTTTGCGCGCGTGGGGGTGCCCTATTCGCCAGCCACAGGCCTGCCGATTGAAGCCCAGTCAGTGACACAGATGGTGGACCGCACCATGGCACTGCCGGAGGGCATGCGGCTCTACATTTTGGCACCCATCGTGCGGGGCCGCAAAGGTGAGTATAAAAAAGACCTGCAAGACCTGCAGAAAAAAGGCTTCCAGCGCGTCAAGGTTGATGGACAGTTCCACGAGATCGATGCTGTTCCCGTGCTCGACAAGAAATACAAACACGACATCGATGTGGTGGTGGACCGCCTGGTGGTGCGCGATGACATTGCCACGCGATTGGCGGACTCTTTTGAAACAGCGTTGCGGTTGGCCGATGGCCTGGCCATCGCGGAATTTGCGGACAAACCTCTGCCGCCTTCTCAAACATCAGAAGAAAGCGCCAACAAGAGCAAGAATGAAACGCACGAGCGCATTATTTTTTCAGAACGTTTCGCCTGCCCCGTCTCCGGTTTCACCATTGAAGAAATTGAACCGCGTCTCTTTTCCTTCAACAATCCCTTCGGTGCCTGCCCCGCCTGTGATGGCCTTGGCACGGAACTGAAATTCGAAGCTGACATGATCGTGCCCGACGGCACCTTGTCTTTGCGCGAAGGGGCCGTTGCACCCTGGGCCAAGACGGGTGCCACATCGCCTTACTATCTCCAAACCCTGGAAGCCCTTGCCAAACACTACAAGGCGTCGATGACGGCGCCGTGGAAAGACCTGCCGAAGAAATTCCGCGACGCGGTTTTGAACGGCACGGGCGAAGATGAAATCACCATCGCCTATGACGACGGCCTGCGCACCTACAAAACCAAGAAGCCATTTGAAGGTGTGATCGGCAACATCGAGCGCCGCTGGCGCGAAACAGATTCAGAATGGATGCGTGAGGAACTGGCGCGTTATCAGTCTGACCATGAATGCCACGTCTGCACGGGCTTCCGCTTGAAGCCGCAAGCATTGGCGGTGAAGATCGATCAGCTGCATATCGGCGATGTCTCGCTGTTTTCCATTGCGGATGCCGACAAGTGGTATCGCCAACTCGACTCCAAGCTGACAGCAAAACAAAATGAAATCGCGGCCCGCATCCTGAAGGAAATCCGTGAACGGTTGAGCTTCCTGGTTGACGTGGGATTGAATTATCTGTCGCTGGGCCGCATGGCGGGAACACTGTCGGGCGGTGAAAGCCAGCGCATCCGGCTGGCCTCACAGATTGGCTCTGGCCTCACGGGTGTTTTGTACGTGTTGGACGAACCTTCCATCGGTCTGCACCAGCGCGACAACGAACGGCTGTTGAAAACCCTCACGCATCTCCGCGACATCGGCAACACCGTGATCGTGGTGGAGCATGATGAAGACGCCATCAAGCTGGCGGATTACGTGGTCGACATCGGCCCCGGTGCAGGTGTGAACGGCGGGCGCATCGTGGCGCAAGGTACACCGTATGAGGTGATGCACAATCCGGAAAGCCTGACCGGAAGATATCTCATTGGTGTTGAACAAGTGCCAATCCCGAAGAAGCGCCGCCCATGGGACAAGAAGCGTTCGATCAAGATCACCGGTGCACGCGCCAATAATTTGAAGAATGTTTCCGCCGAAATTCCGCTCGGTATTTTCACCTGCATCACCGGCGTGTCCGGCGGCGGCAAATCCACGCTGCTCATTGACACGGTGTATCGCGCGTTGGCGCGCAAGTTGATGGGTTCACGCGAACCGCCTCTGGAACATGACCGCATCGAAGGCATCGAGCATCTGGACAAGATCATCGACATCGACCAATCCCCCATCGGCCGTACACCCCGCTCCAACCCCGCCACTTACACAGGTGCCTTTACGCCGATCCGAGACTGGTTTTCGGGCTTGCCGGAAGCAAAAACCCGGGGCTACGAACCCGGTCGCTTTTCCTTCAACGTCAAAGGTGGGCGCTGCGAGACGTGCCAGGGCGACGGCGTCATCAAGATCGAAATGCACTTCCTGCCGGACGTCTATGTGACATGCGACGCCTGCCACGGCAAACGCTACAACCGTGAAACGCTTGAGGTGAAATTCAAGGACAAATCCATCGCGGATATTCTGGATATGACGGTGGCCGAAGGTGCTGACTTCTTCAAAGCCGTGCCGAGCGTGCGCAACATCATGGAGACGCTGCAACGGGTGGGGCTAGGCTACATCAAGGTCGGCCAGCAGGCAACGACGTTGAGCGGCGGCGAAGCCCAGCGTGTCAAGCTGTCGAAAGAGTTGAGCAAGCGCTCCACAGGCCGCACTTTATATCTGCTGGATGAACCCACAACAGGCCTGCACTTCCACGACGTGAAAAAGCTTTTGGAAGTCCTTCATGAGCTGGTGGACCAAGGCAACACCGTCGTCGTCATCGAACATAACTTAGAGGTCATCAAAACCGCCGACTGGATCATCGACCTGGGCCCGGAAGGCGGCGATGGCGGTGGCGAAATCGTGGCAGCAGGCACGCCGGAGGATGTGGTGAAGGAGAAGCGGAGTTACACGGGGCAGTATTTGAGGGAGGTGTTGCGGAGGGGGAAGTTGGAGGCGGGGGAGTGAGTGACACTTTCGAAGAGGTGCGGCGGCTGGTTGCGGCAGGAAACTGGCTCCCCACAACTCATGCCTTGCGTCGACTGGCAGAACGGCAAATCTTGATGGCGGATGTCTTGGATGGTTTGAATAGCGCTGTCTTCGTGGAAGACTATCCTGAAGACCCGCGCGGACAGTCCATTTTGCTGTTGTCATTCGACAGCACCAATTTGCCAATTCACGCCCTGTGGGGTATCCCTGTAAAGGATCGCGGTATCGCCAATCTTGTCACGATCTATCATCCTGACCCCAAGGAATGGTACGGGGATTGGATAAGGAGGAAATAAGCATGGCAACGACACACAAAATGCTGATCCACGAAGGCCGGTTTGCGGCAGAGGTATCCTACGAGGAATCCGACGATGGATCGACCTTTGGTTCCACTGTACGTAAGGAGGACGCCTTCAAACTTGACCGCGTCCGCCTTGCCCTGCGTCGCGGTGACGTGACGGCGGCTGCGAAGGATGCCAAGGTGTTTGAATTGATGCCGCTTGCGGGGGAGTGAGCAGCTCAGCGTCCAGCAAAAGCGGCGGCGGAGAGATCGTGGCTGTTGAAACGCCGGAGGATGTGGTGAAGGAGAAGCGGAGTTATACAGGTTAGTATTTGAAGGATGTGCTGAGAAGAGGGAAACTTTTGAGGCGTTCGAAATGTGGTGGAAGAAAAACTTGACGAAGGCAAACCCTGATAGAATTTTTATTCGAAAAGGTTTCGCAGAGAGAATGTACATTATTGAGCAAAGTTGGCCGAAGCAAAATCAACAATTGTTCGGAAATTTTCTCGCAATAGATTGGCGCATGTTTCTGCTCAAGTTTGGATCAACAGAAAAATTCGAAAGCTTGAATCGACATGACCAGTTGTCTCACCTCAATGCCTTGTTTAAACTTTCAGCAAACATGAAATCTGAAGCAGATCGCTTGCGACCAATAAGCTCTGACGCGTCCTTTGAAGCCCTTTGTCAACACTTCAGTGCGGAATTCATTTCAAACTACGTTATATGCCTAATAGAACGCGACTTGGAATGGCGTGCAGAAATAAGTAGCTCAATTAACCCTTGGATAGGTTCATTTTGGCAATTATCCGTTTCTGTTTTTCCGGTCAATAATTCCTCACTTGACTGTCAGCGGGCTGCTTTGATGATGTAAGTTGTCTTGTTCTTGTGTTTGTACAGGCTTCCTGTACAATAGGATATGGACAAAATCTCTTACTCCAAACTCCGCGAAAATCTCAAATCCGCGCTTGACCGCGTCGTGGATGACCATGAGGTCATTTATGTCGAACGCGCGCGGGGCGGGGATGCGGTGTTGCTGTCGGCTGACGACTTTGAATCCCTGAACGAAACGGCCTACCTTCTCCGCTCACCTGCCAATGCCAAGCGCCTGATTGCTGCCAACAAACGGGCCAAGACGTCGGGCAAAGCGTTCAAGTCGGTGAAGGCGTTGCGCGATGCTGTTGGTCTTTGACCGCAACGCGTTGGAGGATTTGCGTTACTGGGTCGATACCGACCGCAAGAAGGCTCTCAAGATCATTGATCTGGTTGAAGCTTCGTTGAAATCACCGTTTGAAGGTGTGGGGAAACCAGAACCATTGCGCCATGCCCTTGCTGGATGCTGGTCCCGCCGGATCGATCAGGAGCATCGGCTAGTCTATCGTGTCGAGAAAAATGTGCTGACAGTTTTGGGTTGTCGGTATCATTTCACATAACCCTTATCCTCCATCGGCGGCCTTGAGCCGCCGAACCAGACGACGCAAAGACTGGGTGGGCGGGTCGAGCCCGCCGATGGAGAGAGGGGAGATTCGCAAATGATGATTGAACCGCAAATTCTCATCGCCTTCATCATCCACGCCAAGAAGGCCAGCTATTTTGGCGATGGCGCGAAAGCCCCCTCGTCCCGTCCCGGTTCTCATGATCTTGTCTACGCTGAGGGTGACTGGCGTTATCTCGACTCCTATTTCGGCGGCACGGATTTTTTGGGGCAGGAGGTGGTTTGGTTCCGGGATGAACCGGTGTGGGCGATGAACTATCATGGATACATTCTGCGACCTGACCTGATCGACGCCACAAAGGCGGGGCAGACGTTGAAAGCGGCGCTGGCGGTGGAAACATCGCAAGGCCGATTGCTGGACAATCTGGAATGGACCGGGCCGCATGGTCATTATGTGATCACGAGCAAAGGTGACATTTCACGGTTCACAGGGCGCGAGACGATTTCGGTGGATGGTGTTGTGGCTTATGCGCTGGATTATCAGGGCGGGTTGATTAAGGCTTGATCACCAGACAACCCTTGCGCCAAATGACTCGATTTGGCTGTCCGTCGTCATGATCGGTATGTCTTCAACAATGGATTGGGCTGCAAGCATTCTGTCAAAAGGGTCTTTGTGAGGCCCTGGCAGTTTCGCAGCCAAGTGGGCATGTTCAATGCTGATTGAGAGTGGTTTATAGGTGAAGGTCCGGGTCAACAATCCAAAATTGGTCACGAGCCACTCCGCGCCGGGCAACTTGCCAATGCGGTGCTTGTTGACAATTTCATAGGCGCTGACAGCGCTGATGTAGATATCAACGTCCGGCTTCATGAGTTCGGCGATCTGTGTTTGAGTTATTTTGGGATCACGCCAAAGTATCCACAGCAGAACATGGGTATCAAGGATCAAAACTATACTTGCCTTCCCATGCTGCCAATTCATCCTCAGACATCGGCTCAAACCAAACGCTATCCGGAATGGGTGGCAAATGGGCAAATGCGCCGTAACCAAGGTTTTTGGGCCGCACGTTTGCAGGCACGATTTTGGCAACAACTTTTTTGCCCCGCGCGATTTCGACGATCTCTCCCTTTTCAACAAGGGCTATCAGTTTAGAGAGTTCAGTCTTTGCGCGGTGGATGGTTACTGGTGCCATAACCCTTACTTAGCTAACCACTTAGCTAATGTCAAGAATCTCACACATCCAGCGCCTCTTCCTTCACAAACTGTGCGCGCTCCGAAATGAAGTTGAACCTCTCCTCCGGCTTGTTGCCCATCAATTGTTCCACCACGCGGGCCGTTGACGTGCGTGCAGCGTCGGACAGGTTCACGCGAAGGAGCGCGCGCTTCGAAGGGTCCATCGTGGTCTCCTTGAGCTGCGGTGCTGTCATCTCGCCCAGGCCCTTGAAGCGGCCGACTTCGACCTTGGCGCGGCCGAAGAAATTCTTCAGCAGATCATCCTTGTGGGCGTCATCGCGGGCGTAGGCGTTTTTGCCGCCGCCACTCATGCGATAGAGCGGCGGCACGGCAAGATAGAGATGTCCCTGATCAATCAACAAAGGCATCTGGCGGTAGAAGAAGGTGATGAGCAATGACGCGATGTGGGCACCATCAACGTCAGCGTCTGTCATGATGATGATCTTGTCGTAGCGCAGATCATCTTCACGGTAGGAGTCGCCCGTTCCCGCCCCCAGCGCTTGCGTGAGATCAGAGAGCTGTTGATTGCCGGCCAGCTTGTCTTTGCCCGCGTTGGCGACGTTCAGGATTTTGCCGCGCAAGGGCAACACAGCTTGCAGTTCACGGTTGCGCGCCTGCTTGGCTGAGCCGCCAGCCGAGTCACCTTCGACGATGAAAAGTTCTGACCCCTGCTTCTGTGTCGCCGAACAATCCGCCAGTTTCCCAGGCAAGCGCAATTTGCGCACCGCTGTCTTGCGGCCCACTTCCTTTTCCTGCCTTCGGCGGATGCGGTCCTCGGCGCGGTCTATGATCCAGTCCAGCAAACGGTCGGCCTGCGCCGGGTGACCCGTCAACCAATGGTCGAAGTGATCGCCTACAGCCTTGTCGACGATCTTCACGGCATCCAAGGAGGAGAGCTTGTCTTTCGTCTGCCCCACAAATTCAGGCTCGCGGATGAACACCGAAAGCATGGCGCCTGATTGCACCATCACGTCTTCGGCCGTCACCACTGCCGCACGCTTGTTATTTTTCATCTCGGCATAGTTTTTGAGCGAACGTGTCAGCGCCGTGCGGAAGCCAATTTCATGAGTGCCGCCATCCAGCGTTGGAATGGTGTTGCAGTAAGATGACATGAAACCATCTTCGCCACCGAACCACGCCACGGCCCATTCCACGCTGCCGTGTCCACCGTCTTTTTCCAGCTTGCCGAAAAACAGATCGTCCACCACACGTGTGCGGCCTTCGAGGCGTTCTTCGAGATAGTCCTTCAAGCCGCCGGGGAAATGCAACACCGCTTCTTCCGGCGTGTCTTTGTCCTTGATGTATTTGGGATCACACTTCCAGCGGATTTCAACGCCGCCAAAGAGATAGGATTTTGAGCGTGACATTTTGTAAAGTCGCGCCGCGTTGAAACCTGTGTTGCCTTTGCCGAATATTTGTGGATCGGCAATGAACTTCACCATCGTGCCCCGGCGGCCCGAGACCTTGCCCAGATTTTGCACCGGTCCTTGCACCTCGCCACGCCGGAACTCCTGGCGGTACAGCTGTTGGCCCCGTGCCACTTCAACGACCATGTGCTCGGAGAGTGCATTTACAACCGAAGCTCCCACACCATGCAAGCCTCCTGACGTTTCATAAACCTTTGAGTCAAATTTGCCGCCTGCGTGCAGCGTCGTGAGGATCACTTCCAGCGCACTCTTCTTCGGAAACTTCGGATGTGGATCAACCGGAATGCCGCGGCCATTGTCTGTCACCGAAAGATAGCCGTCTGCCATGTACTCAATTTCAATGCGCGATGCGTGGCCTGCCACAGCTTCGTCCATCGAATTGTCGATGATTTCCGAAAACAGATGATGCAGCGCCTTCTCATCCGTGCCACCGATATACATGCCGGGGCGGCGGCGGACTGGTTCCAAACCTTCCAGCACGGAAATATCAGCCGCCGTGTAACTGTCCTCGCCACGTTGCCTGGCGGATTTTTCGGGCGGCTTTAAAGCGGGCTTGGCTTTGGGCGTGTCGCCAAACAAGTCTGGAGTCTCAGGTTTTTTAGCCATGTTTTTCCGGGGATTCGAATCAGACGATCAGTATGGACGCCCCGACTGGCAAGTTCAAATGCCTGAAAAACAGACAGCTTTTGGCCAATCGCACTGCACAATGCTCGGCGCTTGACTCTCAAGTCCTCCGGGAGTTTCCTGCCATCAAATAAAGTTGCCCCACAGATAAAAAAACAATGGGGTGGGCCTGTCACTGTGGGGAACAAGGCGGGCCTGCGGAGGGAACAAAAATGTCTGACCTCGATCAGAGGATCGAGGCCTTGTACCGTGGCGATGTGCGCGGTGCCTGGGCCTTTGTAATTGCCCTATGGGTGGTTGTCCTCTTTGTGCTTTTCATGTCATGGCCGCATATTCCGGACAGCACCGTGCGCATCGTCGCACTGGTTGCCGCTGCTGCAGTTCTCATTTTCAATACAGCTTCGATCGCGGCCATGGTGAAGAACTATGCCGCCGACAAGCACTTCATCTACGGTCTTGATATCAAGATGTCGGATGAAGCCAAGAAGAACGGTTGAGGGAGGGCATCATGGCAAAATACAATCCGCCTGAGCAAAGCAAAGCGATGCAATGGGTCGATATCATTATTGTTGTCGGCGCGATCTTTCTGGCGCTCTGGTTTCCGCTTTACATGGGATGGGCCGGCAACACCAAGGTCACGACGGTGATCGAAAATCCGACATGGGAAGCGTTGCAGCAAACCCCTGCACAGGTCGAACAATGGGTAAAGCTCGGTTACGCTGACGCCGCAGCCGCCCATGACATCATCCAAAGCAAATGGGACTATTCCATCAACTGGATGCAGCTTATTTTGCTTACAATCGCACTCGTTGGCTACTTCGTGTTTCTCTTCAAGGCATCCGATCAGGAATACCGCGAAGTGATCGACGAGAAATTTGGCAAGAAGTGAGGGCCGCACCATGTGGATGACAATTGCAAACATCGGCTGGGCCATCTCCGCCGCACTCGCCCTCTGGATGCTCTATGACTGGTACAACGTAGACTCAAGCCATTCGGAAGAATCCCTGACTTCATCGCGCGAAGGCGAGATTGAGGCCTTCACTGAAAAGCACAAGGTCTGAGGAGGCTGACATGGCAAATGCAACAACTGCGGCTTCGGCTTCCCACACCTCACTTTCCCGCGTTCTCGGCCCCGCCCATGTCTGGGCACTGGGTGTCGGCATCGTGCTCGTGGGCGAATATACAGGCTGGAACTTCTCGGCAGACAAGGGTGGCTCACTTGCGGCCCTGATCATCTGCTGGGTTGTCGGCCTGCTTTACACATCCGTCGCCATGATCGACTCGGAGGTGACGTCCACCGTCGCTGCCGCTGGCGGCCAATATGCGCAGGCCAAACACATTGTCGGCCCGCTCATGGCTTTCAACGTGGCGCTCTATCTTGTCTTTGCCTACACCATGCTTGAGGTGTCCAATGCCATTGTGGTGGCAGACATCGTCAAGGCCTATCAGGGTGAAGGCTTCGGCGACTGGCATTACCGGGGTGTCATTGCGACCGTGATCATCGTGCTCGCCGCATTGAACTATCGCGGCGTGTTAATGACGCTCAATCTCAACCTCGTCATCACGGCCATCGCCTTCCTCGCCATCATCATCCTGTTCTTCTCGGTGCAGCCGTGGAGTCAGGGCACAGTTCTGAAGCTTGGCGATATGGTAACGCCCGAGAATGCTTTACCCTATGGCTGGATCGGCGTCATTGCAGGTTTCCATTGGGGCATCTGGTATTACCTCGGCATCGAAGGCACCACCCAAGCCGCCGAAGAAGTGCGCTCCCCTGCCCGCTCATTGCCCTACGGCACCATGGCCGGCATGATCACGCTCATCATCGGTGCGTCTCTGACATGGTACATCTGCGCCTCGCTGCTGCCATGGCAGTATTTGGGCTTCACCTACTTCCCCCTCTTTGACGCCGGCAAGCTGACAGGCAGCAAAGGACTTGAAGTGTTGATGTTTGCTGCCACCATTCTTGCCGCCACAGCTTCGGCCAATGGTTGCATCAACGATGCGGCACGGGCGTGGTTCTCGCTGGGCCGTGACCGCTACATCCCGCAATGGTTCTCGGCTGTGCATCCAAAGTATCGCACCCCTTACCGCGCCATCATCTTCCTGGTGCCGATTGCCCTGGCCTTTGCCTTCACGGCAAACCTTGGACAGGCCATCACCTTCTCGATCCTGTCGGGGGTGCTGCACTACACATTCATGAGCCTCAACATCATGATGTTCCGCAACAAGTGGCCCTTGGGTTCGATCCGCCGTGGATACACCCATCCGTTCCACCCGCTGCCCGCCATTGTGCTGCTCATTCTGTGTGTGGTGACGTTCTTTGCCATCTTCCTCGGCTATGGCGCACAGCTCACGGCCATGGTGGTGTTTTACATCATCATGTCACTCTGGTTCCATTTCTACCGCTACCAATATGTGAAACGCGGTGCCCAGTTCACCATGCCGTGGCCGCGGCCGAAAGGGTATTGAGTTCAATAAATATGGCCCCGGAGAAATTCGGGGCTGAATTGCCCTCCTCCACAACGTCATCCCGGCGAAAGCCGGGAAGACTATTTGAGTATGAGTTGATGAATGCAATTTGATCTTCAGTTCATCTTCGGCACGACACTTGCTGCAATTTTAGCCAGCGTTTTCTACCGCTACACCAGGCGCCGCGCCGCTGCCCAAGCTGCCAGTTCCACGGCCCTGTTTTCTGACCTCCTCCCCATCCTCCAAAACCCCGAACGCACACCTGGGGAAAGCATCGGCAGTTGGAAACTCACCGGCGGCTATCGCAACTCCACTTTCCAGTTCCTCACCATCACTGACACACTCTCCGTCCGCAAACTGCCTTCACTTTGGCTCCTCGTCACTTTGCCAAAGCCACAAGCCTTCGCTGCAACCTTTGACATGATGATGCGGGCCTCCGGGCAAACCACATTTTCAAAGTTTGATTTTCTGCCGCACACCCTTCCCCTTCCAGAAGGTTTTCCGCCGGAAGCCGTCATCCGCAGTGACCAACCATCACCCGCACCTGAGTATGCCATGCGCGGCGCACTCGGCCTGTTTCGCAACAACTGGGGCAAAGAACTTTTGATCACGCCCAAGGGCCTTCGCGTCGTCATTCAACTCGCTGAGAGCGAAAAAGCCCGTTATGGTGTTTACCGGGAAGCCCGGTTTACACGGGCACAAATTGATGCTGGTCTTGCCATCGAAATCATGAACACACTTCTGCAACTGGATCGCGACTTGAATGCCTGACAGAAAACCCGTTCCCCCCTACCTCATCCTGCTGACCTCACTCATTGTGCCTGGGTCTGGCCACGTCTGGCTTGGCCTTGCGCAACGTGGTTTGACGTTCCTTTTTTTCACTGTTGTTTTCGCCTGGCTCAGCACCAAGCTCATGCCCGAAACTTCCAGTTTCATCGGACGCCATATTGGTGGCCTGTTCATGTATGGGCTTTGCGCATTGGACAGCTATAAAACGGCACGCATCCGCGCGGCAGTTGCCAACCATGAGTAAAATTATCTTTGGGCTTTTGCTGATGGTTTCAGCGGCCATTGCGCAGGAGCGAAATCTCAAAAGTGCGGAGATCACCGCAGCACTTTCTGACCAGACATTTGTAGGCGCAGACCCCGCAGACAAAATTGAACAAATCTTCCAGAAGTCCGGCCTTACACTTTACACCGCCAACGGCGCTCAAAGCATCGGCAGCTGGAAAGTTGAGGCCGATAAATATTGTTCAGTCTGGCCACCCAGTGAGTATTGGGCATGCTATACTGTTGCGCTGCAAGAAAAGACGATCACCTTCGTCTCGACATCGGGAACGCGTTACGTGTTTATGCTGAAGCCGCCGGCGCAATAGTTTCTGAATCCGCTTTACACCCCCCACGTTTGCCCTATAGAGCGCGCTCGCTTGTTTGACGCCATTGAAGGAGACGCCAAACCATGACCACCTCCCACACCACCCACGCAAACTGGACCGGACCAATCATTATCCTCGGATTCGGTTCCATTGGCCGTGGCGTCCTGCCATTGATTTTGCGCCACATCGGATGCGACAAAAGCCAGATCACGGCCATCGATCCATCGGAAAACAACAAATGGATCGCCGACAAGGAAGGCATCACTTTCATCAAGGCTGCCATCACCAGGCAGAATTACAAATCACTTTTGACGCCCTACATCACCAAGGGACCGGGCCGCGCATTTATCGTCAACCTGACGGTGGATGTGGATTCACTTTCCATCATGCAATTGGCCCGGGATCACGACGCACTTTATCTCGATACAGTGATCGAGCCATGGCCGGGTTTCTATTACAACACCAAGGCCGACAATGCCTCACGCACCAACTATGCCGTGCGCGAAAAAATGGTGGCGTTGAAAACCAAACTTGGCAAAGGCCCGACCGCGGTGTCCTGCTGTGGCGCAAACCCCGGCATGGTCAGCTGGTTTGTGAAAGACGCGCTTCTCACCCTCGCCACCGACCTCAAGATCAAGCACGACGTGCCGAAGTCGCGCGAGGGTTGGGCCAAGCTGATGAAAAAGGTTGGCGTCAAAGGCATTCACATTGCCGAGCGCGACACCCAACGCATCAAAAAGCCAAAGGCGCGTGACACATTCCTCAACACCTGGTCTGTCGAGGGCTTCATTTCAGAGGGCCTGCAACCTGCCGAACTCGGTTGGGGCACCCATGAAAAGAAATTGCCACCTGAGGGCCGCCGCCACAAAAAAGGTTCCGGCTCTGCGATTTATCTGGAACGCCCTGGCGCCGATACCCGCGTGCTGACCTGGACGCCGACTGTCGGCCCGCACTTCGGCTGGCTTGTCACTCACAATGAAGCGATTTCAATTGCGGACTATTACACCGTGAAAGATGGCCGCAAAGTCACCTATCGCCCGACAAGCCACTACGCCTATCACCCTTGCAACGACGCGCTGTTGTCTTGGACGGAATTGTTGGGCTCTGGTGGAAAACGGCAATCCATTGAACACGTGCTGGACGAAGATGAAATTGCCGATGGTTCGGACGAACTCGGTGTCATGCTCTATGGTCACAAGAAAAATGCCTATTGGTTCGGCTCGCAACTCACCATCGAAGAAGCGCGCACGCTTGCACCCTATCAAAATGCCACGGGCATGCAGGTGACTTCGGCTGTCCTCGCCGGCATCATCTGGGCCATGGAAAACCCGAATGCCGGGATCGTGGAAACCGACGAGATGGACCACAAGCGCTGCATCGAAGTGCAACGCCCTTTTCTCGGCAAATTGTCTGGCACCTACACGGACTGGAACCCGCTGACGCGCCGCGTGGGCTTCTTCGAGGAAAAGCTGGACAAGAAAGACCCGTGGCAATTTTCGAACATATTGATGCGGTAGAAATATAACTTCCTCGCCGCGAAGCGGTGGGGAAGTGCCCCGAAGGGGCGATGGGGTGGTTCAACACTTTGGGTCTTTGAAATAGAGTCCAGCTTTGCCACCCCCTCGCCCCTTCGATGCACTCCCCCGGCTGCGCCGGGGAAGTTAAGATGCTGAAAATCGGGAGACACCACATGATTCGCCGCAGCTTCATTTTCGCAACCGCCCTGCTCTTTTCAACGTCGTTCGGCATTGCCGAACCTATGCACGGCTTTGCCATGCAAGGAGCGCCCGGCCTTGCCGCAGATTTCAAACACCTGCCCTATACCAACCCAGACGCCCCCCAGGGCGGCGAGTTGCGCCAAGCCATCACCGGCACTTTTGACTCAATGGTGCCGTTCATCGTCAAAGGCAACGCCGCCAACGGCATGCGCACCTATATGTATGAAAGTCTGATGGGCCGGAACCATGCAGAACCATTTTCACTCTATGGCCTTCTCGCGGAAAGCATCGACGTCTCCGAAGACCGCCAGACTTTCACCTTCAAGATCAGGCCGGAAGCAAAGTTTTCCGACGGCTCACCTGTGACCGCCGCCGATGTTGTCTTCACCATGGAAACCCTGCGCGATAAGGGCCGCCCGAATTTCAAAAACAGCTATTCCAAAGTGAAGAGTGTTGAAACACCGGATGAACGCACGTTGATTTTCAAGCAAGATGTCGGTGACCGGGAATTGCCGTTGATTGTTGGGGTGATGCCAATCTTCTCAAAAAAGAGTGCTGAGGCCCGCGTCTTCGATGAAACCAACATGACGCCGCTGATCGGCTCTGGTCCATACATTGTGGGTGAAGCACAGCCCGACGTTAAAATCGTTTACAAAAAGAATCCGGATTGGTGGGGCAAAGGTCTGGCCATCAACAGGGGCCTGTGGAATTTTGACACCGTTCGCTTCGACTATTACCGCGACGCCAACGGCACATTGGAAGCCTTTAAAAAGGGCGATGCTGATGTGCGCATGGAAAGCGATCCGGTGAAATGGACATCAGCCTATGACTTCCCCGCCGTCACTGAAGGTAAGGTGATCAAGGAATTCGTCGAGCAGAAATCCCCTGCCCCCGCCACAGGCTTTGCCTTCAACGCCCGCCGCAAGATTTTTGAAGATGTGCGCGTGCGTGAAGCCCTCGCCATGGCTTTTGATTTTGAATGGGCCAACGCCAATCTCTTCGCCGGCGCTTTCAAACGCACCTACGGCTATTTCAGCAACTCAGCACTTTCTTCCATGGCCAAACCCGCAGCAGCAGGTGAAATCGCAATCCTTGGCGCTGATGGCTTGCGCGCCGATTACATGGACGGCACCTATGCGCTGCCCGTCAGCGACGCATCAGGCCTCGACCGCAAGATATTGCGCAAGGTTGTTGGCCAGTTGAAAGAAGCCGGATTCAACATTGCAGACGGTGTTTTGAAAAATGCCGCTGATGAAGCGCTGACGTTTACCGTGACCATCCAGACCGATGAGCAGGAGAAAATGGCCCTGCACTATCAGCGGACGCTGGAGCAGATCGGCGTCAAAATCGAGATCAAAAAAATCGATGCGGCGCAATTCGCCGCCGTTCAAAAAACCTATGACTACGACATGATCCCCGTGTCTTGGTTCAATTCTTTGTCGCCCGGCAATGAGCAAAAACTTTACTTCGGCTCCGACGGCAAAACCAAGGAAGGGACGCGCAACTACCCCGGCATCGCCGATCCCAAAGTCGACGCCGCAATCGCAGCCATGCTGAAGGCTACAACCCGCGAAGCCTTTGAGGACGCGGTGCGCGCCGAAGACCGCGCTCTGGTGGCGGGCCACTATATCATCCCCTTCTACAATCCCGGCGGACAGTGGGTGGCGCGATGGAATTACATTGGAAGGCCAGACCAGCAACCCTTGCCGGGGTTTGAAGCCACAACGCTGTGGCGCAATCCCCAATAGTTGCCTTCATGGGCGGGCTTGACCCGCCCACCCAGAATGTCGCAAGTCTGGTTCGGCTGGTCAGGCCAGCCGACGGAGAATATTTCGGACCATGACATCTTCAATCAGAATCGACGTTGTCTCAGACGTGATCTGCCCTTGGTGCTTTCTCGGAAAACGCCGCTTGGACAAGGCTTTAGCTGAATTGCCTCACGTGCAGGCTGAAGTGTCTTATCGGCCTTTTTTCCTCGACCCGACGATCCCTCCCGAAGGCATGGACCGCCATACCTATATGCTGAACAAGTTTGGCGCGGAAAAACTCAAGACCATCCACAATCCATTGATTGCAGCGGGAAAGCTTGATGGCGTGCCTTATGATTTCAGCAAGATCACCCGCACCCCCAACACCCTCAACGCCCACCGGCTTTCCCGCTGGGCCCATGTTGTGGGCAGCCAGCGCACCGTGATGGAAGCCCTGTTCATGGCCTATTGGAGCTGGGGCCAGGACATCAGCGATCCAGAGGTGCTTTCCACCATCGCCACCGTCAACGGCCTGCATGGCGGCGACGTGAAAGTTCTTCTCGCTGGTGACATGGACAAGCAAGACGTGATCGACGAAGCGAGAATGGTGCAGCAAACGGGAGTGTCTGGTGTGCCAACATTTATATTCAACCGGAAATATGGTGCGGTGGGCGCACAGCCCGTGGAAAGCTTGAAAGCGTTGATTCAGAAAGTTGCGGCTGAAACAACTTCCTCAGCGTAGCTGGGGAAGTTACTGGGACAAACCGAACTGCCGCAAGGTCAGCATCATCACCGCATGGGCTGGCACACCACCCACATTCACAATCCGGTGCGGCACGTCGGCTTTGAAGCGGAGGGCTTCGCCTTGCTTCAATGTTTTTGTCTCCCCGCCTGTTGTCACCTCAATCTCGCCTGCCGCCAGATAGAGATGCTCAATTGTTCCCGGCGGATGTGGCGAAGATTCCAAAATACCTTTGGGCTTGGCGTGGAAATCATACCATTGGAAATAATCAATCAGGTTCAAGGGCCCGGCGATGGCCAGCCGGCACAAGCCATCCTGGCTCTCCAGCATCGGCACCCCGGATTTCAATTGGTGATCGAGAAACAGCGATTGGCTTTCGCCTTTCAACACTTCATCAATCGTGGTGTCCAAGGCGCGGGACAATTTCACCACGGTGGCAAGCGTCGGGTTGGTTTCGTTGCGCTCAATCTGCGAGATGATGGATTTGGCCACGCCCGATTGCTCTGAGAGGTCTCCCAGGGACATGTTATAGGCCTTGCGCAGGCGTGAAATCGTGGCACCCAGTGCCGCTGACTCGTCATCAGTGGAACCGCCGTTCTTTTTCTTTCCCCGCGTTGACATTTCGCCCGATCCTGTCTATGTTCTTTATAACGAACAGTTTGTCCGAAGTTCATTGTGTAGGAAAAACCGCTGATTTTCAATGAAAATCCGGTTCATTCTTAAGAAGTGATGGGTTTCGTTCCGAATGGAGAACAGTGAGATGCGCTACTTTCCGGTATTTTTTGATCTCAGGGACGCCCGCGTTGTCGTGGTTGGCGGCGGCGAGGAAGCGTTGCGCAAAGTCCGTTTGCTGCTGAAAACCGAAGCCAGGATCGAAGTCATCGCCCCGGCAATCCACGCTGAGCTTGCCGCCAACCCCCGCGTGAAATGGCTGGCCCGAAAATATGCGGCCAAACTTTTGGATGGCGCAAAGCTGGTATACTCCGCCGATCCAGCACTCAATGCCAAAGTCAGTGCAGATGCGCAGGCGCGCAACATTCCAGTCAATGCCGTTGACCAGGCAGAAATCTCAACCTTCATTGTGCCATCAATCGTGGACCGCGATCCCGTCGTCATCGCCATTGGCACGGAAGGCGCTGCACCCGTTCTCGCTCAAGGCATCCGCGCCCGCGTTGACGCCATGTTGCCGGCAAATCTGGGCCAACTCGCAGGCAAGGCGCAAGGCTTCCGCGAGAAGGTGGCAAGACTTTTGCCCCCGGGTAACCGCCGCCGTGCTTTCTGGCAGGATTTCTTTTTCGGCAATTTGCGCGATGCCATGTTGGCGGGCGACGCCGTTGCCGAATCTTTGGCGCTGGAAGATGCGGCTTATGCAGTCTCCAAATCCAGTACGGGACGCGTGTCATTGGTGGGCGCTGGTCCGGGTGATCCTGAACAGTTGACCCTCAAAGCCCAACGCAAACTGCAGGAAGCTGATGTGATCATCTATGACCGTTTTGTTTCCGACTCGATTCTGGAAATGTCACGCCGCGATGCCGTGCGGATAGCCATGGACAAGACTGGCAGACAAACCATGATTGCCGAAGCGCTCAAGGGATTGCGCGTCGTCTGGTTGACTGGTGGAGAGGCTGTGCGCAGCGAAACCACGGCTCTGGCGCATGCAGGCATCGCATTTGATGTCGTGCAAGGCATTGCATTTGCTGCTGCACTAAAGCCCGACAGAAAACTGGCCGATGTCGTGCCTTTTCCCATCCGTGAAGATATACAACTTGCAGCATTGAGGGCTGTGTCATGAGCACAATTGAAAAGGGTCAGGTGATGACCGCAAACCGGCTGGCTGATGGCGAAGTCGTTTTCCTCACCCGCAGCGGAACCTGGAATGAAAAGATTGATGAAGCCGTGTTGGCACAGGAGCCGCAAGCTATTGCAGCACTTGAAGCGCGCGCGGGCGAAGGCGTGAAGGTCAATCACATCACAGGGCAATATTTGTTTGACGCTGAACGCGTCGATGGAAAAATCCGGGCAAGCCACATCCGCGAACGCATTCGCACATTGGGTCCGACGGTTCGCATGGACCTCGGCAAGCAGGCAGAAGGAACGGCAGGCGCATTCGCTGCTGTTGAGGGTTAAGACATGTATCGCTACGATGAATTTGACGCAGCGTTTGTCAAGCAACGCACAGACCAGTTCCGCGACCAGGCCAACCGCCGACTGAGTGGTGAGTTGACGGAAGAAGAATTCCGACCTTTGCGCCTGATGAACGGTCTCTACCTGCAACTTCACGCCTACATGCTGCGCGTCGCGGTTCCCTATGGCACGCTGTCATCAAAGCAGATGCGCCGTCTGGCTTACATCGCCGACAAGTGGGACCGCGGTTACGGCCATTTCACCACGCGCCAGAATATCCAGTACAACTGGATCAAGCTTGAAGACACTGGTGACATTCTGGAAGCCCTTGCCGAAGTTGAAATGCACGGCATTCAGACTTCTGGCAACTGCATCCGCAACGTGACGACGGATCATTGGGCCGGGGCCGCTGCTGATGAAATCGCAGACCCGCGTCCCGTTGGTGAATTGCTGCGGCAATGGTCTTCATTGCATCCTGAATTTTCATTTCTGCCACGCAAATTCAAAATTGCCGTGACAGGTGCACCGAATGACCGGGCTGCTGTTCGCGTGCATGATATTGGTTTGCGCATGCACAAGAACGACAAGGGTGAAACTGGTTGGGAAGTCATGGTCGGTGGTGGCCAGGGCCGCACGCCGATGATCGCCGTGACGGTTCGCGGTTTCCTGCCAGAGCGCGAACTTGTGCCCTATCTCGAAGCCATCATGCGGGTTTACAATCTCTTTGTCCGCAGGGACAACAAGTACAAGGCACGCATCAAGATTCTGGTGCACGAATTGGGCGCTGAAAAGTTCAAGTCAGAAGTCGAAGCTGAATACGCAAAGCATCCGGCACAGACGACGGAAGTTGATGAGCGTGAATTGGCCCGCATTGCGAACTACTTCGCCAGGCCAACGCTTGACAAGCAATCCCGGTTTGCCCCGCATTTTGAAGACGCCAAAATCAAGAACAAGGAATTCGCGCGCTGGGCCCGCAACAACCTGGCACTGCACACCGATGACGGATACACGATCGTCAACATCTCGCTGAAACCCGAAGGCGGCATTCCGGGTGATGCCACGGGCGAACAGATGCGCGTGATGGCAGACCTTGCCGAACGCTATGCCCATGATGAACTGCGCGTCTCCCACGCGCAGAACATTGTGCTGGCCCACGTGAAGCTTGAGGACACGTTTGCGATTTGGCAGGAATTGGTGAAGCACAATCTCGCCGCCGCCAACTATGGCTTGGCCGGAGACATCATCGCCTGCCCCGGCCTCGACTATTGCGCCTTGGCAACCGCCCGCGCCATTCCGATTGCACAATCACTGTCACGCAAATTTGCTGACCTGGACAAGCAGGAAAAGATCGGGCCGCTGAAGATCAACATCTCCGGCTGCATCAACGCCTGCGGCCATCACCACGTCGGCCACATCGGCATTCTTGGCCTGGACAAAAAAGGCGAGGAATTTTACCAGATCACGCTTGGCGGCTCTTCAGGTGACTCAGCCTCCATCGGCACCATTCTTGGACCCGGTTTCGCAGGGGACGAAGTGCCTGACGCCATCGAAAAGATTTTGGACACCTATGTGAAACTGAGGGCGCCGGGCGAAGAATTCCTCGCCGCTTACCGCCGCCTCGGCCCCGCACCCTTCAAGGAGGCTCTCTATGCCGCTGCTTAAGAACAACACTTTCGTACAAGACGCCTGGGAAACGCTCGCTGATGATGCGTTGGTTGGAGATGGCGCACGTGTCATCGTCTCGCTGGCGCGGCTCTTGAAGGACTGGGACATTTTGGCCAAACACACCGGACTTTTGGGCGTTGCCGTGCCGAATACAACACGTGCAGATGAACTCGCTCCATATATTTCGCGCATTGCCCTTATCGTGTTGCCTTTCCCTGCTTTCACCGATGGACGTTCTTACTCCATCGCCCGCCATCTGCGTCTTGACGGCTATCGCGGCGAGCTGCGCGCCACGGGCAACATCCTTCCAGACCAGTTGCAGTTGATGCAGCAAGTGGGCATCGAAAGTTTTGAGGTGACGGAGCGTTTCCCGCTTGAAGCCTGGCAACATGCTGCGCGCCTGATCAATTCAACTTATCAGCGCGGCTTGACACGAGCCGGCAATGAAAAAGAAGTCTGGTCCTTGCGCCATCAGGGCTTCCAGGCCTGGGAAGAGCAACCCCATGCTGGCTGACAACCAACTCAACGCCAGTGTTGAACAGTTCGCAGGGCTTGAAGGCCGTGCGCTGATCAATGCTGCGGTGAAGGCCTTTCCGGGCAAGGTTGCGTTGCTGTCATCATTTGGCGCTGAATCTTCCGTGCTCCTGCATATGGTTTCAGAAATTGATTCCAGTGTCCCGGTGATTTTTCTTGATACAGAAAAACTCTTTCCGGAAACCCTCGCCTATCGCGACACACTTGTTTCTGAGTTCGGATTGAAGAATATCCGCAATTTTCATCCGTCCACGGATGATTTGCGCGAAAGTGATCCTGATGGAAATCTGCACCAAGGCAACAAGGACCTGTGCTGCCACATCCGCAAAACCCTGCCGATGCGCCGCGCCCTGATGTCTTTCGATGTGGTGATTTCCGGCCGCAAACGTTTTCACGGCGCCAACCGCGGCGACTTGCAGTTTGTGACAGAGCAGGATGGAAAATTGAAACTTGATCCACTTGCAAGCTATTCAGCCCTCGATCTGCAAAATTACATGATCACCCACCACTTGCCGTCTCATCCCTTGAAGCTGGCGGGTTTCCGGTCTATCGGCTGTGTGCCTTGCACCGTGCAGGGCGGAAACGACATTGATCCACGTGCCGGCCGCTGGGCCGATACGGACAAAACCGAGTGCGGCATCCACTTCGCCGCCAATGGCCAGATCATCCGCACAGAAATGCGCGGCGCTCCGGCGGCGATCTGAGGCAACAGAGCGGGAATGCATGACTGAATTCTGGACTTTCGCCCTCGTCGGCTTCGTCGCGCAGTTGATCGACGGCACCTTGGGTTTGGGATTCGGCGTCATTTCTTCCACAGTTCTGCTCGGGCAAGGCTATGCCCCTGCCCTCGTCGCGGCAAGCGTCAACGCCGCAAAAATCCCGACCACCGGCACCGCCGCCTTTTCCCATTTCATGAACAAGAACCTGGATTGGAGTGTCGTCATCGCACTCGCGGTTTTTGGCTCACTTGGTGGAATTGTGGGGATGCTGTTGCTCACCAGCCTCAAAGGCAACGCGCTCACTATTTTGACTTCGATTTATCTGGTTCTGATTGGCTGGCTGCTGATTTGGCGCGGCATACGCGGTTCAGCGCCGCGGCTGCTTCCCGCAGCATGGAAGCGCATGATTGGTTTTTGCGGTGGCTTGATTGAAGGCATCGGCGGGTCTTGGGGACCAGTGGTGACGACGGGCTTGCTCGGCTCAGGCATGCCATCGCGCTTTGCCATCGGTTCCAGCAATTTTGCCGAATGCGCGGTCAGCGTGATGGTGTTTTCGGCCTATATGGTGGCATTGGCCATGGGCCGGTGGGACACGGGCAGTGACCTCAACGCTGTTTTGATGCCTGTTGCGGGGCTGGTCTGTGGCGGGCTTCCTGCCGCTTTGGCAAGCGGTTGGTTGTCGAAAGTCACACCTGGACGCTGGTTGATGGTGGCGGTGGGAACGCTGTCCATCGGAATTGCGGCTTATCGGTGGTTTTCAATGGTGGAGTGACACGCTTTCGCCATTATTCCTTTACAGGAAAATAACGCTTGACACCGCGCTGTGGATCGAGTAGGAATTGGGATAATCCACACTTGCGTAAAGACCTCTCCCCCGCTTCGCGGACCCTCTCCAAAGGGGAGAGGGACCCGTGGTGAGGTTTCCCGTTTTACTGTTCAGGGTGGCCGTAAAGCGAGTCCCTCCCCACTGGGGAGGGTGCCCGAAGGGCGGGAGAGGTCCCTTCCCTACCCCGCAAACGCCTGCTTCAAATCCGCAATCAGATCGCCCACATCTTCCAGACCCACAGACAGCCTGAGCATGCCGTCGGTGATGCCCATCATGGCCCGGCCCTCGGGGCCGATGTTGCGGTGGGTTGTGGAGGCGGGGTGGGTCATCAGGGATTTGGCGTCGCCGAGATTGTTGGAAATGTCGATCAGTTTCAGGTTCCGAAGAATGTCGAAGGCCTGCTGCTTTTCGCCTGCAACTTCAAACGTCACCATGGTTCCGCCGCTCTTCATCTGCTTCCTCGCCAGCGCCACGGCGGGGTGGCTGTCGAGGAAGGGATAAATCACACGCCGCACGGTTTTCATGGTGGAAAGCTGTTCGGCAACAATCAGCGCAGACGCGCTCTGCGCGTCCACACGCAACTTCAGGGTTTCCATGCCCTTCAACAACACCCACGCATTGAACGGAGAAAGCGAAGGTCCGGTATGACGCAGAAATGGTTTCAGCAATTCTTCCTTGAATTTTTTGGTCGATACAATCGCGCCGCCCAAAACGCGGCCCTGGCCGTCTATGTGTTTTGTGCCGGAATATACAATCACGTCTGCGCCCATTTCGAGCGGCTTTTGCAAAATGGGCGTGGCGAAGATATTGTCCACGACGAAACACGCACCGTGTTTTTTCGCAAGTTCGCCGACAGCAGCGATATCCACGATTTCAAGCGTCGGGTTCGATGGGGTTTCGAGAAACACGACTTTGGTGTCCGGCGTGAAGGCGCCTGCCCAAGCGTCCAGATCATTGCCGTCCACGAGTGTGTAGGTAATGCCAAACCGCGGCAGGATGCTGGTGATGACTTGATAGCACGAACCAAACAGCGCTTTCGACGCCACCACGTGATCGCCGGTTTTCAATTGGCATGCAAGCGCGCCATAGACGGCGGCCATGCCGGAGGCGACAGCGTAACAGGCCTCAGCCCCTTCCAAAAGGGCGAGCCGGTCTTCAAACATCGAAACCGTCGGGTTGCCGTAGCGACCGTAGACGTAGGTCACTTCTTCATTCGCGGTGTTGGCGAAACGGGCTTCCGCCGTTTCCGGCGCGTCATAGACAAAGCCGGAATTGAGAAACAACGCTTCCGAGGTTTCGCCCCAAGGCGAACGTTCCAATCCGCCACGGACGAGTTTGGTTGCATCACCCCATTTCGGGTTGTTTTTGGTGCGGTTCTTTTTGGTCATGGATCAGCTTTGCGCCCAAGGCAGACCGGCGGCCTTCCAGCCGTTCTGCTGGCCGCGGTGGCCGTCCATGTCCTTGTCACCCTCAAAGCCTTGTGCCACGTTCCAGACGTTGGTGTAGCCGGCTTTGGTAAGGGCGGTTGCGGCGGAGGCAGAGCGCGCACCGGAACGGCAGATGCAGTAGATTTCGGTTTCGTTGCCAAGGCCCAAGGCTTTTACTTCGGTGGCGAAGTTGCCGTTGATGTCCATGGTGGGGTAAACCTGCCAGGCCAGGCGCACCACACGGTCAACCTGGGGAAGGCCGACGAAGGTCCATTCCGGCTGGGTGCGCACATCGATGAGAACTGCGCTGGGATTGGCCTTCAGCTTGGCGAACACGTCTTTGGGTTCAAGGTCACCGCGATACATGTAGAATTCCTATGGTTGATGGCGGCTTCTTAGCCGAGATGGGGAGCGGGGCAAAGGTTTTTGGAAGGGTGAGGTAGTGGACTGGGGGATGAGACGGGCTGGCGCTGGAAACTGCGTGCCAAACTGCTAATCATCACCCACACAATCGTCATCCCGGCCTTCGTCGGGATGACGGAAATAACTGAAGGATGCACTACGCCATGACCACCACCCTCCCCGCCCGCGCTGATGTTGTCATTGTTGGTGGCGGCATTGTTGGGTGTTCCATAGCGTATCACCTCACAAAGATTGGCATCACCAATGTCGTGGTGTTGGAAAGGAAGCAGTTGACGTCTGGCACAACCTGGCACGCGGCAGGGCTTGTGGGGCAATTGCGGGCGACACGCAATCTGACGGAGATGGCGAAGTATACCACGGGGCTGTTTGAGGGACTGGAAAAAGAAACCGGGCAAGCCACTGGGTTCAAACAGAATGGTTCGATCTCGTTGGCGCTGAATGACGGACGTTACGAGGAACTGCTGCGCGGGGCTTCGATGGCGAAGCAGTTTGGATTGGAAGTGGATGTATTGCCGCTGGACGAGATCAAGCGGCGCATTCCGCATTACAATTTCGACGGCGTTCGCGGCGGCGTGTTCTTGCCCAAGGATGGTCAAGTCAATCCCATCGACGTGACACAGGCGCTGGCCCAAGGAGCGCGCAAGCGTGGTGGCAAGGTGTTTGAGAATGTGAAAGTGACACGTATTCTGAACGACAACGGCAAAGCAACAGGCGTTGAAACCACAGACGGCACCATCATGGCGGACAAGGTGGTGATGGCGACGGGGTTGTGGTCGCGTGAACTTGGAAAATCCATCGGTGTGTCGGTGCCCCTGCATGCGTGTGAGCATTTTTATATTGTGTCTGAACCGATTGAAGCCCTGCCGCGCAACATGCCCGTGGTGCGGGTTCCCGATGAATGCACCTACTACAAGGAAGACGCAGGCAAGTTGATGGTGGGTGCGTTTGAACCCAAGGCCAAGCCGTGGGGTGGCGGTGGCGTGGATGAGGAACATGCGTTTGTGACCCTGCCTGAGGACATGGACCACTTCGAACCCATCCTCGCCAATGCCATCAACCGGGTGCCGCTGTTGGAAACGGCGGGCATTCAGTTGTTCTTCAACGGGCCGGAAAGCTTTACACCCGATGTGCGCTATTATCTGGGTGAAGCGCCTGAGATGAAAAACCTGTTCATGGCCACGGGGTTCAATTCCATCGGCATTCAATCAGCAGGAGGTGCCGGACTGGTGTTGTCACAATGGATCAAGAACGGCCATCCGCCCATGGATGTGAATGGCATCGACATCCGCCGCATTCATGCCTTTCAGTCCAACAGCAATTATATCCGCGAGCGCGTGTCGGAGTCTCTGGGACTGCTTTACGCGATGCACTGGCCTTACCGGCAGGCGGAGACATCACGTGGTGTCAGGCGTTCGCCGTTTTATGACATCACCAAAAAGCTGGGTGCCGTGTTTGGTGAAGTGAACGGGTTTGAACGGCCGAATTGGTATGCGCGGGATGGTGTGAAAGCGGAGTATGAGTATTCGTATGGACGCCAGAACTGGTTTCCATGTGCGCAGTTTGAAGCGGACCGTTTGAAGAATGATGTGGTGTTCTTTGACCAGTCGTCGTTCAGCAAATTCTATGTAGAGGGCAAAGATGCGCTGAAGTGCCTGCAACAGATTTGCGCCAATGATGTTGATGTGAGCGTGGGCAAAGTTGTTTACACCCAGTGGCTGAATGAGCGCGGCGGCATTGAGGCTGACTTGACAGTCACACGTTTGTCGGACTCCAAATTTCTTGTCGTCTCCGGCTCTGCCACGATGACGCGTGATCTTACCTGGTTGAAGCGCAAAATTCCCAGCGACGCGCACTGCGTGGTCACTGATGTGACATCAGGCATGCCGATGTTGTCGCTGATGGGGCCAAAATCCCGTGCGCTGTTGCAGAAACTCACGGGCGATGATTTCAGCAATGCTGGCTTTCCGTTTGCAACGTCACGCGAAGTTGAAATCGGCTGCGCCATGGTCCGCGCCACGCGCCTGACTTATGTCGGTGAATTGGGGTGGGAGCTTTACATGCCCTCGGAATTTGCGGTGCATGTGCTTGAAACCATTTTGGAGGCGGGCAAGGAATTCAACCTCGCCCCTGCTGGCATGCACACGATGAACAACGCCCGCATGGAAAAGGGCTACCGCCATTGGGGTCATGACATTGCGGATGAGGACACGCCATTGGAAGCGGGTCTGGGCTTTGGTGTGGCTTGGGACAAGAACGGGGGGTTCATTGGGAAGTCCGCATTGGACAAGCAACGCCAAATCAAGGTTTTGCCAAAGCGCATGGTGGACATTGCATTGAAGCAGGACAATGCGTCTACACCAATGATGTATCACGAAGAGCCGCTTTATCGCGATGACGTTCTGGTTGGAGCCACCACATCAGGCGCTTGGGGCCATCGCATCGGAAAATCCTTGGCGTTGGCATATGTGAAGAATGCCGACGGTGTTTCCAGGGACTGGCTGGAAAGCGGAACGTGGGAAGTTGAAATTGCCTGGAAGCGTTATGCGGTAAATGTACAGCTGGCACCTTATTATGATGCCAAAGGTGAACGGATCAAGGCTTGAAACGTCTCATTCTCGCCGCAATATCTGCCAGACTGGTATCTTGAGTGGTTGTGAATTGTTTCGAATCGTCTTTGAAATCCAAAAGCCGCCATGGCCCGCTCCAGGCAGACCACCCATGGATGCCAGGAGTAAGTCAATTCTCCCGCAGCTGGAGCTTCGGGCGCTCAACTTTACTCACGATTTTCCTTTGGTCCTCCATAGGCGGGCTTGACCCGCCACCCCAGAACCACCCGCAGTCTGGTTCGGCGGCTCAAGGCCGCCGATGGAGAAATATGGGAATTGATCCCACTTGATCGCTTGACGCACTAAACCCCATGACTGAACATCCATGGGTGGCCCGCTTCACGTGGGCCATGACCTAGCAGGAGTGTAATTTGGAATGAAACGGAATCGCTCAATCGAAGTGAAATCGTCATGCGCCTGTTGATTGCCGCACTTATATTCACACTCTTTTCACAGTTCGCTTTCGCTGAAACCATTGCACTCAAACGCGGCATTGCCACTGACACGTGGATCACCTGGCCGGAGAAGGACAGTTTCGGTGATGCAAAGTTCACGGATGTTTACCCTGAATTTCGTCAACACTTTGGGCCAGCGGATTTCGCAAAGGCCAAGACTGCGGGTTTTGATTTCATCCGCTTTGGCGCTGATCCCGCCAGTTTTCTGTGGCAGCCGTCTGAAGCCAAGACCAAAAAACTGATCGCCGGAATTTTGGCAGGCATCGCTGACATTCAAGCTGCTGGCCTCAAGGTTGTTTTGGACATGCACACGATCCCGCATGAGAATGGCTTGCCGGGAACCGAGGGCTATCTCGAGGATGACGCGTCTTTTGCGGCATATCTGAAAGTGGTGGAGGTTGTTGGCAAAGCCATTGCAGACTACCCGCCGGATCAAGTGGCCTTCGAGCCTTTCAACGAGCCTACCATTGATTGTGAATGGGACATCGAGAACGGCAAGCTGCGCTGGCCCGCCATGGCAAAACTCTTGCACGAAACAGCGCGCAAGGCCGCCCCCAAACTCACGCTTGTCATTCATGGTGGGTGTTGGGGAGGTGCGGAAGGGTTGACGCAGTTAGAGCCGAAAGAATTCGCTGACGACAATATTCTTTGGTCATTCCACAATTACGATCCTTTCCTCTTCACCCACCAAGGAGCCAGTTGGACCACGGGGCCGGAGTCCTATGTTGCCCGCCTGCCCTATCCGCCCACCAAAAATGGCGAAAAATCTGTGCTTAAAACCGCGCTGGCGCGCCTCAAGGCCAGCAACCGTAGCGCCGCAGACAAGACGGAAGTTGGTGCTGAGCTGGAAGACATGCTTGCCAATTATTTCACGCCCGGAGCCGCCCGCGACGCCATCGCAAAGAATTTGGAATTGGTGCAGGATTGGCAGAAGCAGCACAACATTCCCTCGTCGCGGATCTTCCTCGGTGAGTTTGGTGCCATCGCCAGTGACCAAGCTGCACCTGTCAGTGCGGCCATGCGCGCGGCATATTTGAAGGATGCGGTGGGGATATTTGAAAAGGCTGGTTACACGTGGTCGGTGTGGAGCTGGAGCGGCAGTTTTGCGATGACGGGTAGAGACAAGGGTTTTGACCGGGAACTGTTGAAAGCCTTGTTCCGCAGTGAATAATCCCATCATTGACAAAGCCTGTTTATGCGCATAGTTTTTGCGCATGAATGTTCATCGGAAACCGTTGCAAAAGAAAGCCGTCAATCTTTCAATTGACGTTGAGCTCTTGGCTGACTCCAAGGCGTCAGGTGTAAATTTGTCGCAAGCGCTTGAAGAAAAGCTGCGCGACATGCGGATTGCCGCATGGAAGCGGGACAATGCTGAGGCGATCCGTCAGGAAAATGAGTTTATCGAGAAGCATGGTATTTGGTCTGAAGGTGCGAGGGCTTGGTGACAACCCAGTTTGACATCGTTGAAAACCGACATTCCCAGAGCAAGCGTCATTTCCCCTACCTTCTGGTATTGCAGCATGGCTTTTTGGAGGATATCAAAAGCGTCGTTGTCGCTCCGATCAGAACTGCAAAAGGCTGGACTGGAGCCACAAAACTGGCTGTTCCTGTTGAAGTCGCAGGTGAGGCTCACTTGGTCATCATGTATTCGATAGCAGCACTCGACCGCAGCGTGATCGGAACGACGGTATCAAACGCCATCAACCACCGCGACGCCATTATCCGGGCCTATGACATCACCATTTCCGGGATTTGAATTTCCCCTTGACTGTTCTTTTTAACGAACGATATAGTGTCTTCTAAGAACACACAGGAGGCCAGCATGGCATTGCAACTCGGCGATATTGCTCCGGATTTTGAAGCGGACACCACAGAAGGCCGCATCAGATTTCATGAATACATTGAAGCGTCCTGGGCTGTGCTCGTGTCACACCCCAAGGATTTCACGCCCGTCTGCACCACGGAGCTGGGGGCGATGGCGCTGAAGAACGGCGAATTCGCCAAGCGGGGCGTCAAACTCATCGGTATCTCCATCGATAGCGTTGATGACCACCTGCGCTGGAA
The DNA here is from genome assembly GCA_031430795.1 of Hyphomicrobiales bacterium. Classification (GTDB taxonomy): domain Bacteria; phylum Pseudomonadota; class Alphaproteobacteria; order Rhizobiales; family Aestuariivirgaceae; genus Aestuariivirga. The sequence continues at coordinate 64,348 of JANPCE010000001.1, read as the reverse complement.
GAACGACATCAAGGACGTCACGGGGGCTGACGTGCAGTACCCGATGATTGGTGACAACCAGATGACCGTGGCCAAGCTTTACGGCATGATTCACCCCAATGCTTCGGGCGAAGCCAAAACCCGTACCGCCGCTGACAACGCCACGGTGCGCAATGTCTTCGTCATCGGGCCGGACAAGAAGATCAAGCTCATCCTCACCTACCCGATGAGCACAGGCCGCAACTTTGATGAAATCCTGCGCGTGATTGACTCGTTGCAACTGACGGCAACCAAGTCCGTGGCCACACCTGCGGATTGGAAAGTCGGCGACAAGGCGATTATTCTGGCATCGATTTCGGATGAAGCGGCAAAAGAGAAATTCCCGCAAGGCTGGCAGATGGTGAAGCCGTATCTGCGGCTGGTCGACGTCAAGTAACCACAAAAATGGGCGCCGCAAGCGGCGCCCAGTTTGTTTGCAGGGGTTGGTTTGTCACTGGCTGGAAACCAGCGTGCCCTCGCTCTTGGTTGCTGTGAGCGCCATCCATTTCTTTGGATCGCTTGCGGCTTGGCGTTTGAGGAATGTGTAGCCTGTTTCATTCCACAGCAGAATGTCGTTGCGGCGGTTGTCGAGAATGTAGTCGCCAGCGTCCGTGGCCACGGTGAGCACGGCATGGCCCTCGTTCTTTTCATCAAGCACGACGGTGATCAGCAGCGAACCGGAGTGAAAGCCCTGCTTTTCCAGTTCGCGCTTCTTGAGCAGCAGAAAGTCTTCGCAGTCACCGGCATCGACCGGATAGGTCCAACGCTCCAGTTCGCCGTAAAGTTCTTCGTCGCTGACGGGCTTGATGGCACCGTTCACACCAGTGTTGATCTGGTAAAGCGAATTCCACGCCTGTGGTGTCATCTGCATCAAGTCTGCCTTGCGGCCAATGGATTTGCACTCCTTGGGGTTGGCGGCGCAAAATTTAACAAAACCAATGGGTGGCAGGGATTGCGCGAATTCCTTCGCATGGGACGCTGCCACGGCGTTGCCGCCAAACATCGCCAGAGCCATCACCGCTGCCGCCACAAAACGCACCATACCAAACTCCCAACCCACTTCACTGTCCCAGGACCCTGACGTTCTTTTGCCGCCTCTTGGTCTCAAGTGTTAATGAAAGGTAAATCAGGTCAGTGAACAGGTAAAGGCTCCCCCTGTGCCGGAATGATTCAAGTTAAGACAAACTTTACCAATAGGGTTAACCGGAAAGTGGCCATTCCTCCCCCACGTGTGGGGGCAACGACACTTGCACATATTTTGTGTTCATGTTCCTGCAACAGCAAAAACTCAGCTTTTCCCACAAGAACCGTCATCCCGGCGAAGGCCGGGACCAGGCTTTGTGCAGGCACCACTCTTGGATAGCCTCGTCCCGGCCTTCGCCGGGATGACGGAACACGGAATTGAAACAAAAGTTTGTGGAACAATGAAAGGCCGACATCAAAACGCGCCGGTGTCACAAGATGATGTGTGAATGTTGCAGCTTATGGGGGAGGTGGATTGCGCCAAAGGCGCGAGACAGAGAGGGTTCTGTCGGCGAAACCTCTCCGGCATCGCTACGTTCCGCCCCCTCTCCTGCAAGCAGGAGAGGAGAGTTCATACGCTCACCACCACTTCGGCGCTTCGAACTTTCCGGCTGCCTGCTCAATCGCGTATGCGGTCTGGAACAGGGTTTCTTCGTCGAAGGGTTTGCCGATCAGTTGCAAGCCGAGGGGAAGCCCCTGTTCTGACAATCCCGCCGGCACCGCAATTCCGGGCAAACCTGCCATGTTGACTGTCACAGTGAAGACGTCGTTGAGATACATTTGCAGGGGATCGGTGATTTCGCCGGGCGCAAAGGCTGCCGATGGTGTGGCGGGTGTCAACACCACATCAACCTTGTTCCACGCTTCGTCAAAATCGCGCTTGATCAGGGTGCGGACTTTCTGGGCGCGGACGTAGTAGGCGTCATAGTAACCGGCAGACAGCACATAGGTGCCAATCAAGATCCGGCGCTGCACTTCAGCGCCAAAACCGGCGGCGCGGGATTTTTCATAAGTATCGATCAGGTCGTCACCGGGAACCCGCAAACCATAACGCACGCCGTCATAGCGCGCAAGATTGGATGACGCTTCTGCAGGAGCCACAATGTAGTAGGCGGGCAATGCGTATTTCGTGTGCGGCAGGGAGATTTCGACGATCTCCGCACCCTGCTCTTTCAGCCACAGCGCGCCCTTGTCCCAGAGCGCGTTGATTTCAGCGGACAAGCCGTCCGGGCGGTATTCCTTGGGAATGCCGACGCGCAGGCCTTTGATGGATTTACCCAGCACCTTTTCGTAATCCGGCACAGGCAGATCAACTGATGTGGTGTCGCGTGGATCAACGCTAGCCATCACCTTCATCATGATGGCGGCGTCGCGGACGTCGCGCGCGATGGGTCCGGCCTGATCAAGTGACGACGCAAAAGCGATGATGCCAAAGCGTGAACAGCGGCCATAGGTGGGCTTGATGCCGACGGTGCCGGTGAAGGCTGCGGGCTGGCGGATGGAGCCGCCGGTGTCTGTTGCCGTTGCGGCGGCACAGATATGTGCGGACACAGCGGTGGCTGAACCACCAGAAGAACCACCAGGCACCAGCGAAGCATTGGAATTTTTGCGCCGCCACGGATTGGTTACGGGGCCGTAGTAACTGGTCTCGTTGGAGGAACCCATGGCGAATTCGTCCATGTTGAGTTTACCCAACATGACGGCACCTTCGCGCCACAGGTCTGTTGTGACAGTGGATTCGTAAGGCGGCTTGAAGCCGTCAAGCACATGGCTGCAGGCCTGGGTGTGCACATCCTTGGTGGCGAACAGGTCCTTGATTCCCAGTGGAATGCCTTCCAAGGCACCCGCTTCGCCTTTCGCGATTTTCGCGTCGGAGACCTTGGCCATGGCACGCGCCTGATCCGGCGTCTCAACAATGTAAGCATTGAGCAAGCGCGCCTGCTCAATGGCGGAGATATAGGCGTCCGTCAGTTCGAGGGCTGAGAATTCCCTGGCCAGAAGCTTCTTGCGCGCTTCTGCAATGGTGAGAGAGGTGAGGTTCGTCATGGCTTATTCCACCACCTTCGGCACCATAAAGAAATCGTCTTCAGATGCGGGCGCGTTGCGCGTCACATCCTTGGGGTAACCACCATCCGTCACCACATCCTCACGCATTTTCATGGCTTGATTGACAACACTGGTGAGTGGTTCCACGCCTTCCACATTGACTTCGTTGAGTTGCTCTACGAATGCGAGGATTGTGTTCAACTCGCCCGCGAGCCGGGGCACGTCAACCTCGGCAACCTTCAATCGTGCCAGCCGCGCAACCCGGCGCACTGTCTTGTCATCAACGGACATGTGTGGATTCCTGTATGTAATGGCGCGCTGGATAGCAGTCAGTCAGCGCACCTGCAACTTGGCAATCTCTCGCACGCCTGCGTCAAAATTTGTCGGCGAAAGCCACGCTTCGAAGCCCGCTTTCACGGCAGGCCATTCATGGTCCATCATGGCAAACCATGCGGTGTCGCGGTTTCGGCCCTTGACAATGAAGTGCTGCCGGAAAATCCCCTCAAACGTAAAGCCAAACCGGTCTGCCGCCCGACGTGATGGCGCGTTGAGGGAATCGCACTTCCACTCCAAACGCCGCACACCCAAATCTTCAAAGCAGTGCTTCATCATGAGGAAGATCGCCTCAGCGGATTCACGGGTGCGTTGCAACGGCGGTGTCATCCAGATGTGGCCAATCTCGATGACGCCATTGGCGACGTCCAATCGCATGAAAGCACCCATGCCGAGGGCTGGGCCTGTGTCCTGCTTCACGAAAGCATAGAACCACGGATCGCGGCTGGATTCCCGTTCTTGCAGCCACGTCAGAAATGCCGCCTCGTTCGCAAATGGCCCGTAACCCAGATATGTCCAGGTATCGTCATGGCCAGCAACTTGCCTGAAGAGTGACGCGCCATGCTGTGCAGCACTAACGGGTTCCAACCGCATGTATTGCCCCGCAATCACCCGCAAATCTGGCATGATGCCAGGTGGCTTACGCTTGGCAATGTGTCCGACGGGGCGTTCAGCGGTCATTGCATTCTCCTTGACCCACCATAACGCTCAGCTACAGCAACGCCATGACCAATCTGCGTGATGCCGCCCAGTCCGCCTTTGATGCGCTCCCCCCTGGCAAACGCATCTTGGGCATGGATATCGGCACCAAGACCATTGGCATCGCCACTGCGGATTTGACGGGGCAAATCGCAACACCGCGCCATACCATCGCCCGCAAGAAATTCCGTGAGGATGTGGCGCAGCTTTTGCCCTTTGCAGAACAGGAAAACATAGGGCTTTTTGTGCTGGGGTTTCCTTTGAACATGGACGGCACTGAAGGCCCCCGCTGCCAATCCACCCGCGCCTTTGCCCGCAACCTTGCTGCCCTGACACCCATTCCCATTGTGTTTTGGGACGAGCGCCTCTCCACCGTCGCCGTCACCCGCACCATGCTGGAAGCAGACCTCTCCCGCGCCAAACGCAAGGAGTATGTGGACAAGTTGGCAGCGGCTTACATTCTGCAATCCTTTCTGGATGCGGTTTGCTAGGTCTCTTGGTTTAATTGGCTTGACACATTGTTTCGCTTGAAAGATGATCCTGTTATGTTCCAATCAATTGATTCAAGCGAAATGGGCAAAAGCCTTGTCGAAGCTGCAGATGGTGTCAGATATAGCACCGTGCTTGTTGATCCGCCTTGGCAATTCCAGAACCGTACTGGCAAAATTGCACCCGAACACCGTCGGTTGACCCGGTATGGAACAATTGACCTCAAGCAAATTTGCGGATTGCCAGTGAATGAGATTTCGGCGGACGTGGCACATCTCTACCTTTGGGTTCCCAATGCACTTCTACCTGATGGATTGAAAGTGATGGAGGCCTGGGGTTTCCGCTACGTCTCGAATATTGTGTGGCACAAGATCAGGAAGGACGGCGGTTCTGACGGAAGGGGAGTTGGATTCTATTTTCGCAACGTGACTGAACTTTTGCTCTTTGGGATCAGGGGGAAAAACGCCAGGACGCTTGCCCCTGGTCGGAGGCAAGTCAACATGCTCGAAACCCGCAAGAGGGAACACAGCCGAAAACCTGACGAACAGTACGAATTGATTGAATCCTGCAGCTGGGGACCCCGCATGGAACTGTTTTCGCGGGGGGAAAGGCCGGGCTGGACAGTCTGGGGTAATCAGGCCAACGCAAGCTATCGACCCGATTGGAACACCTATTCCTACAATGCTGCGATTGCTGCTGAGTGATGCTTGAACGCTTGGCCAAGTCAGGCTTCGATGTTTTGTCGACCAATCACGCAGGGGCTGTTTTGTCAGCCGACTTTCAGAACGAACTCCACGAAATTGAGGCCGCTCTCGCAAGTGTCCGAATACCTCTGACCGAAATCGTTGCGGGCGGTGGCGGAGAAGCGGAAGTGACGAAGAGATTACGTCGGCAGTTGTCGGAAATTGGCTGGAAAAAGCATGTCTTTGAACTGCGGAAAACTGTCGATGGCGTGAAACGCGAGTCGGTCAGCCATGAAATTGACCATGTCAGGAAAGCAACACCAGGCACTTTGGCGCTGGAAATAGAATGGAACAACAAAGATCCATTTTTCGACCGCGATCTGGAGAATTTCAAGCGGCTTCATGCCGAAAGTGCGGTGAGTGTAGGATTTGTTGTCACGCGCGGTACGTCCATCCAAGACAATCTTCGAAAAATCATCCTGGAATTCGCGCATTCACGGAACATCATGAGTTTTGATGATCTCATCAAGTTTGACGCAGGCAGGCCGACAATTCGACAGCAGGATATTGTCAATGCCGCAGTGACCAAGGGTCGCTCGTTTGCTGAAGCGTGGTCTTCCCATTTCGTATCTGACTAGTTCGGTCAGGCTACAACGCATTGGGCAAAACTCATGGACCGGGTTTTACGAGGGGTTGGTAGCCCCTGCCCCTTGGTCTTGGTTGGAATTCCCATAAGTGTAATTGACAAGCAAGGTTGAAGCTCCACGTTCGTCCACATTCCATACGCGACCGATTGAATCGCTTGCACCGACCCTGCTTCACCACTAAGCAGCGGCTTTGATGAGCAAGCCCAACAAACGGCCACAAATCTTCAAAGCCCGCCACCTGCTGGCGATCACTGATCTTTCCCATATTGAAATTGCGGCCACACTGGACTTGGCCCAGCACTATGCTGAGCATGGCAAGCTGCTGTCGCGTGCGGAAAAGCTTCTGGCCAACAAAACCCAGGTCAACCTGTTTTTCGAAAACTCCACGCGCACTCAAAGTTCCTTTGAAATCGCGGCCAAGCGCTTGGGAGCGGAAGTCATGACCATGTCTGTGGCCACATCTTCGGTTTCCAAGGGCGAGACGCTGATCGACACTGCCGTCACCATCAATGCCATGCACCCGGACTTTCTGGTGGTGCGGCATCAATCGTCTGGCGCTGTGGAATTGCTGGCGCAAAAAGTCTCTTGCGCCGTCTTAAACGCAGGCGATGGTCAGCACGAACACCCGACGCAAGCCTTGCTCGATGCCCTGACCATCCGCCGCCACTTCGGCGCGATTGAAGGGCTGACGGTCGCCATTTGTGGTGACATCCTGCATTCGCGTGTTGCGCGTTCCAACATCCACTGCCTGTCGCGCCTCGGCGCACATGTGCGGGTTGTGGCACCCTCCACGCTGCTGCCGTCTGGCATTGCCAATTTCGGTGTCGAGGTTTTCCGCGACATGAACGAGGGATTGCGGGGTGCCGATGTGGTGATGATGTTGCGCCTGCAACAGGAGCGCATGAACGGTTCCTTCGTGCCGTCTTTACGTGAATTTTACCACTTCTACGGCCTGACCGAGGCGAAACTCAAAATTGCCAAACCCGGCGCACTTGTCATGCACCCCGGACCGATGAACCGCGGGGTCGAGATCGATTCAAGTGTTGCCGATGGCGCGCAGTCTGTCATTCGTGAACAGGTGGAAATGGGAGTGGCGGTTCGCATGGCCGTGCTCGATGGCCTCGACCGCGTGAGGGGGCAAGGCTGATGCGCAACCGTCGGGCTTATCTCAACGCACACATCCTGTCGCCGCGCCAGGGTTTGAATGGCATCGGCGGCCTGCTGATCGAAGATGGCTGGATTCTCGCTGTTGGCCCGGATGTGACCGAAGCCAATGCAGGGCGTGACACAACCATCCGCGACTGCAAGGGGTTGCACATTGTGCCGGGCCTTGTGGACATGCGGGTGTTCACCGGAGAACCTGGTGCCGAATACCGCGAAAGCCTGGCGTCTGCCTCAGAAGCGGCGGCGGCGGGCGGCGTGACGACGATGATCGTCATGCCCAACACCAGCCCGGTGATCGATGACGCGGCAATTGTGGACTATGTGCTGCGCCGCGCTCGCGACACGGCCCTTGTGCGCGTGGCTCCCATGGCCGCCATCAGCAAAGGCCTGGCTGGCGAAGCGCTGGCGGAACTTGGATTGTTGAAAGCTGCGGGCGCTGTCGCCGTCACCGATCCCACACGCTCGATCAGCAATGCGAACCTGTTCCGGCGCGCGCTGACCTACGCGAAAGACCATGATCTGCTTGTCGTCGCCCATGTGGAAGAACCATCACTTTCGGGTGGGGTCATGAACGCCAGTGAATCGGCGTCCCGTCTTGGCCTTGCCGGCATTCCCGCCATGGGCGAAGTCATGCAGCTTGAACGGGATTTGCGGCTGGTCGAAATGACGGGTGCGCGCTATCACGCCGCACAAATTTCCTGCGCGGAATCCATTGCCGTCATGGCCCGCGCCAAGGCCAAGGGCCTCAACGTCACCTGTGGCGTGTCGATCAACCATCTGGTGCTGAATGAAAATGACGTCGGCGCTTACCGCACGTTTTTCAAACTCTCCCCACCACTGCGGTGCGAAGATGACCGCATGGCTCTTGTCCAGGGTGTTGCCGACGGCACCATTGATGTGATCGTGTCCTCCCACGACCCACAAAGTGACGACACTAAACGCCTGCCGTTTGCTGAAGCGGCCTTCGGGGCCATTGGCCTGGAAACAATGCTGTCTTCAGCGCTTGGACTTTATCACAATCAAAACATAGGGTTGGCGCGGTTGGTTGAAGCCATGTCTCAAGCCCCATCAAGTATATTGGGTTTGGAAACAGGCCGCCTCGCGCCCGGAGCGCCAGCAGACTTCACGGTTATAGATCAACATCTTAGTTGGAAAATTGAAGACACCACATTAAGGTCTCGCTCAAAGAACTCACCTTTCGAGCACCGCACACTGGAAGGCCGCGCCGTTGAAACGGTCGTTGCAGGCCGCGCCGTTTACACATACGCTTGAGTTGAGGAAAGATCATGGGTTGGCTTTGGTTTGCCATTGTTGGATATCTTTGCGGCAGCATTCCCTTTGGACTGCTGCTCACCCGCTGGGCAGGCATGGGCGATGTGCGGCAGGTGGGCTCCGGCAATATCGGAGCCACAAATGTGCTCCGCATGGGCAACAAAAAGATCGCCGCCGCCACTTTGTTGTGCGACGGCATGAAGGGCTATCTCCCGGTCCTCGCAGCACATTACTTCGGCACTCCTGAAACCATGATCGCGGCTGGTCTTGGCGCATTTGCCGGGCACTTGTTTCCAGTCTGGTTGAAATTCAAGGGTGGCAAAGGTGTGGCCACGGGCATCGGCGTGTTCTTTGGCTGGTGGTGGGGCTTGGGGCTTGCACTTTGTGCAGCATGGCTATTGGTGTTTTATGCGTTGCGCATTTCATCAGCTGCCGCCCTCGTTGCATTTCTCTGTGCCGCCATTGTCGGATGGATTCATGGGCTGAACTTGGCAGCCTTTGCTGTGCCCGTCACCATCATCGCCGCTGCTGTCTGGTTTATGCACCGTGCAAACATTCAGCGCATGCTCAAGGGCGAGGAACCCAAGACGAGCTTCAGTAAAAAGACATGACAGGGTCCAGCGCGCTCTCGGACGAAGAACGGTTGAGCTGGCTGCAATTGACGCGCTCCGAAGGCATCGGCCCCCTGACCTTCAACCGCCTTGTGCAAGCCTATGGCAGCGCAAGTAAGGCATTGTTGGCTTTGCCGGAACTTGGCAAGCGTGGGGGCAAGCCCAAACCCACGCGGGTGTGTTCAAAGCAAGCCGCCGAAGCCGAACTCAACGCCATAACTGAAAAGGGTGGGCGTCTTGTGGCGCTGGTGGAGCAAGACTATCCGACCTGGCTCAAACACGTTGCAGGTGCCCCCAGCATGCTTTGCATGTCAGGCCGCGTCGAACTCGCCACCCGTGATGCTGTGGCCATTGTCGGCGCCCGCAACGCGTCTGCTGTTGGCCGCAAATTCGCACGCATGTTGGCAGAAGCCATGGGCCGCAATGGTTTCATGGTCACATCCGGCCTTGCGCGTGGCATTGACACCGCGGCCCACGAAGCCGCCCTGCCCTATGCGACTGCCGCTGTGATTGCGGGTGGCATCGACCACTTCTATCCGCCGGAAAACGCCGGCTTGCAAAAGCAGATTGCGCGCGACCACCTGCTGATCACCGAAATGCCACTGGGTGCTGTTCCCAAAGCCGAACACTTCCCGCGGCGCAACCGCATCATTTCCGGCATGTCACGCGCTGTCATCATCGTTGAAGCGGCACTTCAATCCGGTTCCCTGATCACAGCGCGCTTTGCCAATGAACAGGGCCGCGATGTGTTCGCTGTCCCCGGCTCACCACTCGATCCCCGCTGCGCCGGCTGCAACAAGTTGATCCGCGATGGCGCAAACCTGTTGTCATCCATCGACGATGTTCTTGAAGCGCTGGAAGCCAATCCCTTTTCCCGCAAGCCCCAGGTGTTCATGGAGGAACCCACACCCCTGGTGCGCGATGGCAGCGCCGACAGCGCTGATCTCGTGAGTTATCTCTCCCACGCCCCAATCCACATTGATGACCTCATCCGTGAAACAAGGCTGGAGGCAGATGTGGTGACCGCATTGTTGCTGGAGTTGGAAGTGGCGGGACGCGTGACACGTTCGGCGGGCGGTGAAGTGGCGTTGACGGCGGTGGCCTTACGCGCCGCCAACTAGCGATAGTAGAACAGCCGGCGCTGCACGTCGTTCATGTTGGCCAGCAATGGCTTGATGTTTTCGCCCCACTCCGGCGACAGACCCAGAGGTGCAGAGGCTTTCGTAAACTGAAACATCATGACCAGACGGTCTTTGGTGTTGCCACGGCTGCCGAAATGCAGGCAACGCGATGTGTCAACAGCACTCAGAGCGCCGGCCGGACCAGTGAACGCGGTATGTTCAGCATTGGGAGCCATTTTCTTGATTGCATCATCAGAAAATCGCCCATGCTTTCCCCCGAATGATGCAGCCAGGTTTGCACTTGTCGTGGCCGGAAGCAGCGTGAAAGGACCATGGGCCGGCGTCACGTCATGGACATTGAGAAAGAATTTCAACTGCCTGTCGTCTTCTTCATCAAAATGGAAAAGTTGACTGGAGACGGCAGTGTTGTTCGCGGGTGACCACCATAAATTGACAGACGACAAGACGGGCGCTTCACCGAGGTATAACGCAGCCAGCGCCACAAGGTCTGGATCAGTCACCAATGCAAAGGCCTTTCCCAACTGCAAGAAATCATTGTCACGCATGACCGTGACAAGAAAACCGCCCTTCTTGCTGTCGGGCCGGCTTTCAACAGGGCGGGAATAGTCGGAAAATGCAGCGTCCAATTCCTTGGCAACGGCCAAAGACCTGGATGCAAAGCTGCCCTTGAAGTGGGCGACACCTTCAGCTGCCAACGCGCCCAACTCACTGCTGAGTGACGAACGAACGTTTTTGACCAACGCCTTTCGCGCATGTTGCTCACCCGGGCTTGCAGCCCGCTTGATGCCACGCATCAAGCTTTCCTTTGCCGTCCGTGGCAACGGCATCGTTTTCAGCAATCCCCACACCTTCTTGCTGTCCCGCAAATGTCCAACAGATGTCAGTTTTTGGGTCATGAATTTTTCCTCGGGGCCACGCAACCTATTACCACCCCCGCCAACCATTTCCAACATCAAGTGCACAGCACTTGCAAGTCCGAAGCACTTGCAAGTCCGCCGTCAAGTCAATATCGAAAGGCCACAATGACCGATCACCAGTTTCTCCCACCCGGATTCCTGCAGCCCGCCGACCGTGCGCACATGCGCCAATTGTTGAATTCGTGGGTCATCAAAACCTACGACTCACATGGACCAGAATGGCAGGCCATCTCCAAGAAATCATTGCGGCGGGTGAATGCAAGAATTTTTCGGCGCAAACTGCTCTCAGCCTTGTGGCTGGCAGAACCGTTGCACCGGTTCAGACGAACCACGTCGGTCAAGACCAGTTACGACACAATCTGGCAGGGTGAGTCTTGGCCGCAGCCTGTAGGCATGGACAATGCAGCGAAAACCAATCATGCGACATGGGACAACGAAGGCATACTTGCAAACTCAGGCGGTGTGTCTCAGCCGCACCTCGACCGATTGATGCATGCAATTTCCACACTGCGCCCGCGCCGGGTGCTGGAAGTAGGCAGCGGTGCGGGTCACAACCTGTTTGCGCTTGCAGCAGAATTTCCGGACATTGCTTTTGAAGGACTTGAACTGAGCAGTGCGGGAATCGAAACCTGCAGGCGCGCCCAGAGCATGGATCACCTGTCGCCGAAACTGATCGCATACAGCCCGCGTCCACCAAGGGATGAGACGGCGTATCGCCGGATCGTGTTCTCCCAAGGGTCAGCCGCCGACATGCCTTATCCCGACAAGAGCTTCGATTTGGTGTTTACACGGCTGGCCATTGAACAAATGGACCAGATCAAGCATCTGGTTTTTGCCGAGGTTGCGAGGGTAAGCGAGAAACACTGTGTTTTCATCGAACCATTCGCCGACTACGCGGACAACCTGTTGCGGCAGCGGGCGGCCCTCAAAAAGAACCATTTTCGAGAGCCTGTTTCATATCTCCTGCAATTCGGTCTTGAGCCGAAACTGGCATTCCATGATTGGCCGCAGAAACTGGATCAGGGTATTGGCATGGTCCTGGCTGAAGTGAATTAAGGTGGCTCTAGAGCCTCAGGCGATCAAGTGGGATAAAATCCCATATTTCTCCATCGGCGGCCTTGAGCCGCCGAACCAGACTGCGGGTGGTTCTGGGTAGGCGGGTCAAGCCCGCCTATGGAGGGCAAAAAGAAAGTCGCGAATTTACTTGAACGCCCGATGCACTAATCAACTTCATCTTCAGCAATCACCCAAGACTCTTTCGCGGCGTCCGACTTCCATTGCTGAAATGCCAGCGTTGCGAAAACCGCATCCATATAAGCCTGTGATGTATTCGACACTGGAATGGCAAATGTTTCAAACCTTGCGCACACAGGCGCAAACATTGCGTCAGCCGCAGAGAATTTTCCAAACAGGAACGGCCCACCTTTGCCAAATTGCTTGCGGCAGTCCGCCCAGATCGCTTCAATCCGCGCCACGTCTTTCGCGATGGCCTCAGTGATGCCGCCCGGCGGCAATTTCTTCGGACGCCGCAAGTTCATCGGGCAGGCATTGCGGAGTGGGCCAAAGCTGGAATGCATTTCTGCCGAGACTGATCGCGCCCGCGCCCGGGATTTCATGTTCCTGGGCCAGAGATTTTTTGATGGCCATGTCTCTGCCGCGTATTCTATGATCGCCAGTGTGTCCCACACCACCAACCCATTGTGCACCAGCAGCGGAAGCTTTCCCGTGGCCTTGTACTTGGCCAAAACCTTCGGCGTCTCAGGCACCAACAGGCGTACCAATTTGTCGGTGAATGGCACGCCTGCCATTTTCAGCGCCATGTAGGGCCGGAGCGACCAGGATGAATAGTTTTTGTTGCCAACAATGAGTTCAGCTTTTGCCATGGGGTGTCTCCTGCCCCGGCCTCAACACATCACATGGATTTCGGCAAGTGTTTCCATGTGAGAATCGCCAAAAAAGCGGCAAGCATGCTGACAGCAATGAATACAACCGGTGTGGCAAAGAAAGACAACAAACCCATGAACACAATGCCGGGAAGCAAATCCGAGAGTTCGTAATAGGTGCGGTAAACGCTCGTCATTTCGCGTCGCTGTCTGGTTTTCACCGCGCGCATGAATGGCACCCCGCCGACACCGTCCAGCCCCGTGGCGCAGAAGGACGCGGCAAGCAGACAGCCGACAGCCACGTAGACATGCGAAAAACCGACCACCCCCGCCATACTTGCAAATGTGGCCAGACCAGCAAAACTCATGCTGACAACAGGCCGCACGCCGTAGGCCGCAGCCAATTTTCCGTAGATGAGACTGAACGGCAGAACCAGCTGGCTGGCTGAAACCACAATCCCTGCGGCGCTTTTACTCCACCCCGCCTCGGCCAGGAACACCGGGCAGTAGATGAACATCGACGACCAAAAGCAGGAGCGAGCAAAGGCGATGGCCCAGGCCAGCCTGAGGCGCGGTTGACGGATGAAGGCAATCGCGTTGGCAAGCGGGCTGAAGCCCTTGAGGGTGCCCGGCGGCAACAGCGCCGGGTCCTTAAGCTTGATCATCCAGAACCCCGCCAACACCAGTGCACCGACAACCCAAACCGCACCGTGGGCAGACCAAACCCCATAATGCTCATACAGCCACGCGCCCGCCAGCGGTCCAGCCGTCCATGAAACGGTTGAGAGTGCCAGACGCACAGATTCAGTGTGCGTCAGTTGAGACTTGCTGACATGGTCCATGATGTAAAGCTGAAGCCCGATGCCAAGGATCGATGTTCCGGCATTGCGGAGGTACATGCCCGTGATCTGGCCTGTGATGGTGTAGCTGGCAAACAACAATGCGGCAAAGCAGACAGCGACAATTCCGAGCGAATACACCCAGCGCCTGCGCAGGTTGCGAAACAGCACAGGCAGCAACAGCGTCGTACACAGAACCAGAAGTGATACCGCTGTGGCAACGGTGCTGACTTTCTGACTGGTGCCCAGAAGTTCATAGGCTTGCAGCGGAATCACCGTGACATTCATGGCGCGGAGCAGACTCTCGCCCGCGAAAAGCGCGGCAAAGGTCAGGGCACCGGGTTTTTTGGCAGTGTAGGAAAGGTCAGAGTGCATGGAAGGTAGCGGCCAAGGGACCTCACCCGTCTCGCGCTTGCGCGCGATCCACCCTCTCCAGGGAGAGGAGACAGTTTTGAAGTCGTCCCTTCTCCTTGGAGAAGGTGGCGCGAAGCGCCGGATGAAGTCCCTTCGTCAACTCTTCACCACCGCATCCAACGCCATCAATTTCACCAACAGCGCTTCCATGTCCGCAAGCCTCACCATGTTCGGCCCATCGGACGGCGCGTTGTCTGGGTCTTGATGTGTTTCAATAAACAGTCCTGCAACCCCCACGGCCACGGCCGCCCGCGACAGCACTGGCACCATGCGGCGATCTCCACCCGATGACGTGCCCTGCCCACCCGGCTGTTGCACCGAATGTGTGGCATCAAAAATCACCGGCAATCCGGTTTCAGCCATGATCGGCAGCGAGCGCATGTCGGAGACGAGCGTGTTGTAGCCAAAGCTGGCACCGCGCTCTGTCAGCATCACATTGGGGTTGCCATTTTCAGTTACCTTCGCTGCAACATACTTCATGTCCCAGGGTGCGAGGAATTGCCCCTTCTTGATGTTGACAACACGTCCTGTTTTGGCAGCGGCAATCAGCAGATCTGTTTGGCGGCACAGGAACGCGGGAATCTGCAGTACGTCAACAACAGTTGCCAACTCGGCACATTGCCCGGCATCATGCACATCCGTCAGCACAGGCAGGTCCAAGTCCTTGCGGATCGCTTCAAACACAGCCAGCGACTTCTCCAGGCCCAGTCCGCGTGTGCCCTTCAGGCTTGTGCGGTTCGCCTTGTCGAAAGAAGATTTATAAACCAGCCCTATGCGCAACTTGGCGCATATCGCCTTCAAGCTTTCAGCCATCATGAAAGCATGGTCGCGGCTTTCCATTTGGCAGGGGCCGACAATAATGGAAATGGGAAGCGTGTTGGCAAACAAAACCTTGCCCGCGGTTACAGTTTTGTGTGTTGTCATTGCTTGGGATAAACCAAAAATGTGCCGGAACCATGGGCATAAAGCTTGCCCGCCGCGTCTTCAATCCTTGCCTCTGCTGTCAGCATGGTGCGCCCGGCATGGACGACTTTTCCCCGTGCATGCAGGGCACCCGTCGAGGCCTCGATTTTGCGGACGAATTTGACGTTGAGATCGACGGTGCCATATTGCGTTCCATTTGGCAGCTTGGTCATGACGGCAACACCGAGTGCCGTATCAACGAGTGCCGCCACAAACCCGCCGTGGACCCGCCCCATGGGGTTATAGAACGCCGCCGTTGGCGTGGCTTCAACATGGGACGCGCCATCTTGCGCCAACACCACGTGTTGGTTGAGATAGCCAAGCATTGGCGAGCGCGCTTTCACGTCGTTCGCATCATCCATCACTATTTTGCCTCCAGCGGACGCGGCAGCATCAGCAATTTCTTGTCGAATGACTTGACGATTTCGAGCCGGATGTCGCTTGCCACTTTGCCAGAATCCAGCGCGTCACGCACTTGGCCACCCAGTTCAAACTCCAGCGCATTCGGTGCGATCTTCATAAGGTTGGCTTCGGCGGGGGGATGCCGCATGACTTTCGGGTGCGCCCGGGCGATTGTTTCCAGTTTCTCGATGATCGCATCCGGATCAGACCCATGCACCACGGAAAGGTTCACTATGAAACGCCCCGTCGTGTCGCGCAATGTCCAATTCTTCACGGCATTGGTGATGAGATTGGAGTTGGGAACAATGATTGTGCCATTGTCAAACGTGTCAATTTCGGTGGCCCGCACATTGATTTTCTTGACGATGCCCTCGCCGGTTTGCGTGACAATCCAGTCCCCTACCCGGATCGGGCGTTCAGCCAGCAGGATGAGGCCAGAAACAAAATTGTTGACGATGGATTGCAAACCGAAACCAATACCCACACCCAGCGCACCGGCGACAATTGCCAAATTGGAAAACTCCAGCCCCGCCGCTGAAAGCGCCAAGGCTGCCGCCAGCGTGTAGCCCGTGTAGCTTGCGGCGGACTGCACCGAATTCTGCACGCCGCGGTCCAGCTGCGTTTGCGACAGCACGCGCCGTTCCAGCCAGCGCGACACAATACGCGTGATGAAAACACCCACTGCCAACACACCGAAAGCCAAAGCCATGGTGCCAAACGACAAACTGATGTTGCCGATCTGCAATCCCCGCGCCAGCACTGAGTAAACGTCTGAAACATTGAACAGCACAACCGTCCAGATCGCCAGCAGCAGCAGGAATCCAGAAATCACCAGTGCGGCATCGACGATGGTGCGCAACAAAAGCACCAAACGCCCAATACCCTGCTCAGTGAAACCCGTGGCACTGCGTGTCAACCGGCCAGGGCGGGAATTTGCGTCTGCGACCGCCGTGGCCAGTGCATCGGAAAATGCATGGAATATGCCGTAGGCCACCACAATGAGACCTGTGGAAAGCAGATTGCCGACAATGAAATACGACAGCGCAATGAAACCTGCCACCAGCGCCAATGCCGCCAGGGCGAGCAAGAACCACAGCAGCGGCATCAGCTTCAGAAACCACGTCAGGAAAAACACCTGCGACTCTGTCGCAAGGTTTTTCATGGCCTGCCGCCGCAGCACATGGAAAATCAGACCTGTCAGAACGATAAGGCCAAGAGACGTGAAAGCCGACTGGCCAATCGAAAATGAAACGGGCAAATTCAGTTGACTGGAAAGCTTCGAAACCTGCTCGCCCAGCGCATAGACAAAACCGGCGCCCCCCACCAGCAACGGCACACTGCGGGCCGCCCGGTCATCGACCGCCACAAGCCGGCGCTCCGGCCGCAAGGGCGCGCAAACGAGATAGGCAAAGCCACCCTGAATCAATCCCGCCCCCACTGAACCCGCTACCACGCGGTACAGCGCTTCAATCTCATTCGACATCAGCCCCATGGATTGCAAGGCCACGAACAGGAACAGGAAGCCAAGGAACACCGAAAGCGCCAATCGTGCCGTTCCCCATACAACACGCCACAACCGCAGCAATGCCCCCTCGCCCGCCACGTCTTGGGCTGTCGAGGACGCGAAGCCCGCCCGATGCGCGAGGAGTGGCAACAGCCGCCCGCCAACAAACCAGATCAGCAGCAGCCCCGCCGGAAAAATCAGAAAGGGAAACCAGGTCAGGCGCGACTGCGCCCGCCGCCAACCCGCTGACGCGAGGTTTTGCACACGTGACGTGAACAGCCCGGTGCCCTTCATGGTGTCAAGCCAGAGCCGGGGATCAAGGATGGAAAGGCCGGATTCAAACACGCGTTGAAAGAAGCGGTCGCGCTGTTCAACCGTCAACCGCGTCAGCGCCTGCTCGGCCTCCACGGCAATCAACCCGTAAAGTTTCTGCACAGCGTTGAGCCGTGCCAATTGTCCGATGAGCTGGTTGCGTTGAAGCGTGATGCTGGCCGCCTCCGTGGCACCGTCCGTGGGTGCGGCGCCCAATTGATCCAGCTGGGTGGCGACTTCACCCAGCGGCGTGTCAACTGTGTCAGACTGAGTCAACGCCCGGTTCTGCAAATCCTCGAGGGAGGCGCGCTCTTCCTCAACCTGCTCGTCTGTGATCGCGGGATTGCGCGGCAGCACAGTGAGCCGGCGCAGTTCTGCCTGAATGGTTTTGGATTCAGTCTCTGCCGCCGTAATTGCCGCTTCGTCATAGGCAAAGGCCGCACCGACGAGCGCCAGCCACGCAAACATCACCAGCAGGGTGTTGCGCCACATGGCGCTAAACCAGCCGGCTGTGTGCCACGGCGGCCTTGATGAAGGAGGCGAAAAGCGGGTGCGGTTCAAAGGGTTTTGACTTCAGTTCCGGGTGATACTGTACCCCAATGAACCACGGATGGTCAGGATATTCCACTGTCTCCGGCAAAAGACCGTCCGGTGACATGCCAGCGAATTTCAGGCCTGCTTTTTCCAGTCGCGCCTTGTAGGCGGTATTGACTTCATAACGGTGGCGGTGACGTTCCGAAATTCGGGTGTCGCCATAGATTTCCGCAATGCGGCTGCCTTTTTCCAGCGCGGCCTCAAACGCGCCCAGCCGCATGGTGCCGCCGAGATTACCACCGGACTTGCGCATCTCAAGCTCGTTGCCTTTCATCCACTCCGTCATGGTGCCGACGACAGGTTCTGACGTTTCGCCAAACTCTGTGGAGCTTGCTTCCGCAACACCGCACAGGTTTCGCGCGGCTTCAATGCACGCCATCTGCATGCCAAAACAGATGCCAAAATACGGCACACCCTTGGTGCGCGCAAAGGTGGCGGCGCGGATTTTGCCTTCTGCGCCCCGTTCTCCAAAACCACCGGGCACCATGATGCCATGCACGCCTTCAAGATAAGGTGCCGCATCTTCCTTCTCGAAGATTTCGCTTTCGATCCACTCAAGGTTCACTTTTACCGTGTTGGCAATGCCACCATGGATCAGCGCTTCCTTCAGGGATTTGTAGGCATCGAGCAGGCCGGTGTATTTGCCGACAACAGCAATCGTCACCTCGCCCTCCGGGTGTTCGATGCGCGACATGATCTCGTTCCATTTCGAAAGATCAGGCTTCACCGCATTGCTGATGCCAAATGCATCCAGAACTTCCTGGTCAAGCCCTTCCGCGTGGTAAGCACGTGGCACATCGTATATGTTGGACACGTCCAAGGCTTGGATTACGGCTGAGGGCCGCACATTGCAGAACAGCGCGATCTTCTTGCGCTCACCCACCGGAATTTCCCGGTCAGCCCGGCACAGCAGAATGTCCGGCTGGATGCCAATGGATCGCAGCTCCTTCACAGAATGCTGCGTCGGCTTGGTTTTGAGTTCGCCTGCCGTCGGAATCCACGGCAACAACGTCAAATGAATATAGATGCAAGAGCCACGCGGGGCTTCCTGCCCGAACTGGCGGATGGCTTCAAAGAACGGCAGGCCCTCAATGTCACCAACGGTGCCGCCGACTTCGACCAGAACGAAATCAAATCCCTCACTCTCCGCCGCGACGAAATCCTTGATCGCATCCGTCACATGCGGAATGACCTGCACTGTGCCGCCGAGGTAATCGCCGCGGCGTTCCTTGGCGATGATGTCCTGATAGATTTTGCCGGTGGTGATGTTGTCACGCTTGGTGGCGTGAATCCCGGTGAAACGTTCGTAGTGCCCGAGATCAAGATCCGTTTCCGCCCCGTCATCGGTCACAAACACTTCGCCATGCTGGTAGGGTGACATCGTGCCCGGGTCGACGTTGAGATAGGGGTCAAGCTTCCGCAGCCGCACCTTGTAGCCACGCGCCTGCAACAGCGCCCCCAAAGCCGCCGAAGCCAAACCCTTGCCCAATGATGAGACCACACCGCCCGTTATGAAAATAAATCGCGCCATGGGAGGTCTGCATAGACGGGGTGAGGGCAGATTCGAAGCGGGAAATTTGAGGGGTGCGGGGTGTGGAAAAAGCAAGACCATCTCCCTCACGCGGAACGCGTGAGGAAGTACGGCGAAGCCGGGAGGGGGTGGTTCAACGGGTTCGCTGCCGTGAGAAGACCGATTCCGCTGACACCCCCCTCCGGCGCTCCGCGCCACCTCCCCGTCGCCACGCGCCAAGGAGGTTCATAAACCAGAGCGGCTCCGGGTTGGTTCGAACCATCATTTACCAAAAAAACCCGTCATGGCCCGCTTCATGCGGGCCACCCATGGGTCAGGCGCATGAAGCCACTGCCGCCCGGTTAAGCGACGCGATGCAATGAAATGATGAAGGTGATTCAAGTGCTTGTCTGTTCTTTGTGGATGATGGGCTCGGAAATTCAACTCTCATCCGTCATGGCCCGCTCTATGCGGGCCACCCATGTGGCGGCGGCAATGAATTGCAATTCGTTGGCATTTACTCAAGTTTTTTCACGCACCAACGACCCATGGGTGGTCCGCATAAAGCGGACCATGACGTGATTTTGGTATGTGAATTGAGTTTGCAAGCTTGACCGGACAGCAGTGCGAAGGCCGGGACGATGCTTCCTGCCGGGTAAGCTTTAGAAACGGATGGTAAAAGCCTTGTCCCGGCCTTCGCAGGGATGACGGGAAATTGAGTGATGCATTCCAACAAGACTGGAACCGCTTTAGGCAACGTTTGCTCTCAGCTTTTGAGTTCTCGCGGGTGGTCCGCCTGAAGCGGACCATGACGGGATTTCGGTGAAAGGCTTTCGTCTTTGCCTGCTATGCGGACAACCGCTCTTCTGCCATTTGCGCCTTGCGCCATCTCACCCGTGCGGCAGGCAGTGTCAGCGTTGCTGTGGTGCCCGCCCCCTCGGCACTCGCAAGCGTGAGATTGCCGTCATGCAGCCGCATGATCTGGCGGGCGATGGCAAGCCCGAGACCCAGACCGTTGAAACGCCGGGTCATGCTGTCATCGGCCTGCGAAAACGGTTCGAACAAGCGCTCAATTTCCCGTTGTGCAACACCAACACCAGCGTCGCGCACTTCGATGGCCAGCCCACCGCCTGCATCTCTGCGCATTTCCACATGGACAATGCCGTTCTCGACCGAGAACTTGATGGCATTGGACATGATGTTGGTGACCGCCTGCTTGAGCCGCGCCATGTCACCTGCCAGTTCCACGCCGTCCGCCAGCGTGGCCATCACCGTGACTTGCGCCCTCTCGGCGTCCAGCCGCATGGCATTGATCGCAAGCTCTACAATCTCCGCCGCATCCATGTCCTGTTCCACCAGCTTGATGGTGCCGCGTTCCAATCGCGTGGCGTCCAGCATGTCGTTGATCAGGCCCTGGAGGATCAGCGCCTGATCAAGAATCGAACCACTGAATTCCTTGCGCGCCTTGTCATTCAGGGCCACGTCACGGTCCTTGGTCAGGAGTTCGGCGAAACCGACAATGGAATGAATGGGTGTTCTGAGTTCATGACTCATCACCGAGAGAAAACGCGATTTGGCAGCACTTGCCGTGGTCGCCGCTTCGACGGCCTCAGAGGTTTTGCTCTCTGCCCGGTGCTGGGCCGTCAGATCGCGCCCGACACCCCTGAACCCGGTGAATACGCCAAAATTATTCAGGAGCGCCTTGCCCGTCAGCAACCAGACCCGGTCACCTGCAACTGTTCGGGCCTTCACCTCAATTGGCTTGAAATCCCGCTCCTCAAGAAACGTGCGCTCCAGTGTGGGCCAGCTTGCCGCATCCACGCGGCTCGCAAGATGTGCACGGAAACTGTCCTGTCGCAACACGTCCTCCGACAGGCCCAGATGTTCAGCGAGCCGGGGTGACGCATAGACAAGGCGGCCCACACGATCTGTTTCCCAGAGCCAGTCATGGCTTTCCTGTTCGAGGTTGGTGAGCAGCAACGTCATGAAGTCGCGTTGTTGCTGCAGTTGCAAGGTGGCGGTGGCATGACGCAGAAACTGGCGGTGGGAAATGATGGTCAGCGACAACAGGATCAGGCCGTAGATCAAGATCACCGCAGCACCCATGATGCTGTGGTCACCGAGTGCCAGCCAGGCCGAGCGCGCCAATGCCGCTGTCATCAGCGAGAGGAAGACCACAATGGCGATGGGTGCCCGCAACAAAGCGATCGACGCCACACCCATCATGGTCAGGGAGATGGCAATCATCGGCAGAATCGGTCCGGTCGTTGCCAGCACAGCATAGGCCGCCGCCGGCATGGCCCAGACAAAGCCCAGCACCAGCCCCAGAAGTTCAATCAAGCCTTGAACCTGGCTGACCCGCTGGCGCAGTGCCCCCCGGTACCAAGACAGATACAAGCCGCCAAAGCCCAGGGCGACAAGCGCGCACAGCAATGGCCAGATTTTCTGGATGACAATGTTGTCAGCTTCGCCGGCAATGGCATGAATGGCCGCCGCCGCAATGCCATGGAACACCATCAACAGCGGGATGAGCCGCATGGTCTGTTCCACCTGCGCCAGGTGCAGCAATGCACTGTCGGGAAGTGGGTTGGCCGGAAGCTGCCTGCTATCAGATGTGCCGCGAATCATCTTGGTCAACTCATAACGCGGATTCAATCAGAAGTCGCCCCAGTGCGTGAGGGTTTGAAGAAACGCGGATTGAGGCGGATGGACTGCCCCAACCCTTGTCCCGGCCTTCGCCGGAATGACGAGTTGCTTGTCGTTTGAAGAAGACTGAATACGGACCGCTCTAGCGCCTGCTCAATCCCTCAAAAAATAAGTAATCGTCGTCACCACGCGCACTTTTTTCTGCACTTGCTTCTCAGGACGATCATTTGGAATCTCAATCGCTGGCGTGATTTCGATAATCCCCTGGTTGGCGCTTTGGATGTCGCCGACTTTCGCACCTGACTCGACTGCAAATTTGTCCGCTGCTTCCCTTGCGCGTTTGGTGGCTTCGGTGATCATCTCGCCCTTCAAATCATTGACGTTGGTGAAAATGAAGGACGGGCCGGCACTGTAAGCGTCGGCGGAAAACACCACGCCTGACTTCAACAGATCACCGACCATGCGCGATGCACTTTGCAGTTTGTCCACATCCAGCGAACGCACCAGGATGTCTTCGGTCAAAACGAAGCGGCTGTCTTCCGGCGTGCCTTGGGCATTGTAGCCGGCGATGCGGTCTTCAACCTGGATGTTCTGCACCTGCAAGTCAGTTTCGGCAAAACCATTGCCTGTCATGAAAGTCTTGACCGAGGCCTCAGAAGTTTCCAGCTTGGCACGGGCGGCTTCCAGTGTTGGCCCCGTCGCCACAAAGCGGATGGGCCAGAAGCCAAGATTGGCTTTCACTTCTTTTTCTGACAGGCCTTTGACCGTGACCACACGGTAGCCGAGTCTGCTCTTGACCAGGCTTTCGCCCGCCCAATACCCTGCGGAGGCAACGCCCAGGCCGATCAAGGCCCCGGCCAGAACACGCGAAAACGATGACATGATTTTTTCCGACTTTCAAAACAGCGCCCCCGCGCTGGTCACTGCTTTTGGCGCGGGATTGTGGTGTGATTTTGGCGTTAACCATAACTGCAACCAGATGCGCGTTGCGATACGTTAATTCTTTACTAACGGCCTGTGCCATTGCAGGATGGAGGCAGATGCGGCCAGGCAGTTATTTTGAATACATGAGTTTGTCATGCGTCGCACAATCGTATCCGCTTTCACCCTGGTCCTTTTCGCCACCCCTGCGCTGGCCATTGACCAGAACAAGATCATCTGCAAGGCCTATGCTCAGGCCATGGCGGATGAATGGTCTGCCGGAGAACTGGAACGCGCCGAATCCGGCGATCCCCTCGGCGATGAAAACCGCGTCCTGATCATCGCCGCCGGCAAGTCCTACTACGTGCCGCGCCAGCAAAATAGTGTGATCCTCAAATCCGTCGGCACTGCCATCCGCCAACACAAACAAATCTACGCCCAGGAATTCCGCCGCTGCATGAAGGGCGGCAACATCACGATCAACGTGGATGGGGCGGTTCCGAACGGGTGAGGATTGCAAAGCGAGTATTCAGATTCTTGACTTCAATCCTTTGGCCAGGATTCTGACGTCCAGTTTCGGGCACCGTGGATCACGCGCAAGATGACAATGCGCTCTGCGCTGTCGGTTTTAGTTTCGATGGTGTAGGCGATGACATAAGCGAGGCCTTGAACGAGTTTCTCATAGGTGCCTGAAACGCGACCTTTGCGGCCCGTTGCCATGAAGCCCAATCGCTCACCACTCTTCTCGATCTTGTCAATCACGTCCAAGGCCGCCGCTGGATTTTCTTCAGCAATGTAAGCAAGAACTTTGTCGAGGTCTTTCAGGGCCGATGTGGACCATCTGACCTCTTTCACGATTTTCTCTTGGCAACCGTTGCAACAGTTTTGCGGAGCCGTGCCATGGCGTCTGCATGGGAAACGGTGCGGCCTGCCCTCATGTCTTTGATGCCTTGCTCAATGCCCTCGACAATTTCAAGTTCCCGCGCCACATAAGCGCTGATGGCTTCGCTTGCGAGATAGGACTTGGTGCGGTTGGTGTGGGCAGCAAGACGGCCAAGTTGATCCTTGGTGGTGCTCGGTAGCCGGACGGTCAGCGTGTCGGAGTCACTCATGAAAACCTCTCCAGATTCTGTTGTGTACACAATAACACAACAGACTTCCCGCCGCTACAAGATTACTTTTCTGGCCGCCCCATTCCCCCGCCACTGGCCCGTTTCCATCCGCACGCAGCATCTGCTATCACTCCATCATCATCCGCTGGAGCACCCCCCATGAACAAGCCAACTGATCCCAAAATGTGGGAGCCGTCGCCGAACAATCTTGAACCTTTCTTCATGGGCTTCACGCCCAACAAGGCGTTCAAGCAGAAGCCCCGCATGGTGGCCCGCGCCAAGGACATGCATTATTATGATCTCAAGGGCCGCGAGATTCTTGATGGCTCTGCTGGCCTCTGGTGTTGCAATGCAGGCCATTGCCGCCAACCCATCGTCGAGGCGATCCAGAAATCAGCGGCCGAACTCGACTTCGCGCCGACCTTCCAGTTCGGTCATCCGAAAGTGTTCGAACTCGCCTCACGCCTCGCCACCATGGCGCCGGGTGATCTGAATTACGCGTTCTTCTGCAATTCGGGATCGGAAGCCGCAGACACCTCTCTCAAAATCGCACTCGCCTATCACCGCGCCCGGGGCCAGGCCTCGCGCACGCGTTTGATTGGCCGTGAGCGCGGCTATCATGGCGTCAACTTCGGCGGCATTTCCGTGGGTGGCATGGTGGCGAACCGCAAGTGGTTTGGCGCGATGCTGGCGGGTGTTGATCATCTGCCGCACACTTACAACCGTCAGGAGCAGGCTTATTCACGCGGCGAACCGGAATGGGGTGCGCATCTCGCCAATGAACTTGAGCGCATGGTGATGTTGCATGACGCCTCCACCATCGCTGCCGTGATCGTTGAACCCATGGCCGGTTCCACCGGCGTGCTCGCCCCACCCAAAGGTTATCTCAAGCGCCTGCGCGAAATCTGCGACACCCACGGCATTCTTTTGATTTTCGATGAAGTCATCACAGGTTTCGGTCGTCTCGGCACGGCCTTCGCCGCAGAACGTTTCGGCGTGCTGCCGGACATGATCACCTTCGCCAAGGGTGTGACCTCGGGCACCGTGCCCATGGGTGGCGTCATGGTGCGGCAAGGCATCTATGACCAGTTCATGGGTGGCGAAGAACATGTGATCGAACTTTTCCACGGCTATACCTACACCGGCCATCCGATCTCCGCCGCGGCAGGCGTGGCAACGATGGACCTTTACCGTGACGAGCAATTGTTCGAGCGCGTGCAGAAGCTGGAAAAGCCCTGGGCCGACGCAGCCTTCTCATTGAAGGGACATCCCCTCATCGAAGACATCCGCACCATTGGCCTCGTCGCCGGCATCGACATGAAACCCATCCCCGGCAAACCAGGCCTTCGCGCCTACAAAGCCATGGAAAACGCTTTCCACGACGTGGGCCTGATGGTGCGCATCACGGCGGACACGATTGCATTGTCGCCACCGTTCATCATCTCAGAGGCACAGATTGACGAGATTTTCAAAGTGAAGATTCCGAAGATATTGGAGTCGGTGGAGAAGTTGTAGCCAACCAATCTCCTCGCCGCGAGGCGGCGGGGAGGTGCCCCGCAGGGGCGGAGGGGTCTGTCAACGGGGTACACTCTCTCCGACGCGTTTCAAGCCGCCGTTTTCAAAGTCCGGTGAACAATATCCGGATCCTTGTTGAGCAAACTCAGCAACACCCGTGCCGGGCCATCGGGTACGCGGCGGCCCTGTTCCCAATTGCGCAAAGTGGCAACTGACACGCCAATGGTCTGGGCAAAATTGATCTGGCTCAATCCGGTCTTGGCGCGGATGCGCGCCGCGTTGATGTTTGCGGGGATGTGAAGCTTCCCCTTCAGTTTCCCCGTCTGGAGGAATGTGTGGGCCTCTTCCATGCCTTGCATGAGACCGTCAAAATCCGATTTTTTCATTTCACGCTCCTGAACTCTGTGGTGAACATGCCTGAAAGTGCGACCAGAGATTTTTTCTGCGAAGCCGACAAGTCAGACGCTTCATTCTTGGCAAAGGCCCACATCAAAATCGCGGGGTAGCCTTCATTGTGAATAGTGGAATTGGACTGCACCCCGTAAGTGAGACACGGTTTAAATAGGGGACAGGGCGGTTTGTCATTTGAGGTTACGCGGTTGTTGTTAGCTTGAAGTCGGTTTCGAATTCAAGCGGCGGACGGCAGCCGAGTGCTGAATGAAGGCGCTCGGTGTTGTAAACGGTGTCGATGAAGTATGCGGACCCGCTGCGGCGGCATGGCTCTGGATGATTGAAAAAGAACCAGAAGCGGTGAGGCGGGTTTTGATTACGGGTGGGTGTTCAAAATCTCATTGATCACAGAGTTGAATGCACTGTTGCCCAAACCACACCGTATTCCCTCCGAGCAGCGTTTGGATTTTAAAACACTACATGAAGCTTGCTGCGAATAGAGTTCGACACCTGCGCACTCATGTTCTATGGCACGCACCCATCGGCAACACGAAATATGCACATGTGCCCCATCTCCGACGTTTTGGCCGAAATCGCCACGCAAGTAGAATTGGCCACAAACCGTGGCAAAGTCGCGGATTATATCCCCGAACTTGCTGGCGTAGATGCAAAAAAATTTGCAATGGTGGTCGTGGACGCAGGCGGCGGCATCCACGCCGTCGGTGACGCCGACCATCAATTCTCCATTCAAAGCATTTCCAAGGTTTTCATGCTGACTTTGGCCTTGGGACTACATGGCGATTCCATATGGAAGCGCGTTGGCCGCGAACCATCAGGCAGCGCGTTCAATTCCATTGTGCTTTTGGAGCACGAGCAAGGCATCCCGCGCAATCCCTTCATCAATGCCGGCGCAATCGCCATTGCGGATTTGATTTTGGCGGGCCGCGAACCGCGCGAATCCATTGGGGAAATATTACAGTTCATGCGCTTCCTGTCGGGCGATGAAACCATCATGGTGGATAATCTTGTTGCCAAATCGGAACTGCACCATGGCCACAAAAACTATGCGCTTGCCCACTATATGAAAGCCTGTGGAAACCTGACCAATACAGTGGAAAAAACATTGGGGGTTTATTTTCACCAATGCGCCATTGCCATGAGCACCCGCCAACTTGCACTCGCCGGGCGCTACCTCTGCCATTCTGGCATCCACCCGCAAACCGGACGCAGTGTCATTTCAGCCGAAAGAACCCGGCGCGTGAACGCTTTGATGCTCACCTGCGGCCATTACGATGGCTCAGGCGAATTTGCCTTTCGCGTCGGCATCCCCGGCAAGAGTGGCGTTGGCGGCGGAATTCTCGCTGTCGTTCCCGGCAAGGCCTCTATCGCGGTTTGGTCGCCGGGTCTCAATGAATATGGCAACTCGCTTCTCGGCACCTGGGCACTTGAACGCCTTGCCAAAGCCACGGAGTGGTCGGTGTTCAATCCGCAAAACTAAAAGACTGCCCCGCTTAAAGCTTGGCGACAAGGATTTCGGTGACACCCCACTTAATTTTCTAAAACTCTGCCCTCTCTTACGCAACGGCCTTCAGGTTAAACTCTGCGTGGATTGCGCGGTACGGGACGTGGACCAGTCCGTCTTGCTGCTTTTCGACAAGGCCCCATGTAATCATTGTTGTGACGTCGTCATGGACGCGCTTGACGTCGCGCTTCAAGGCGCGGGCGAGGCCGCGAATGGTGCTGGGGCCAAGGTGTTGCAGGCGTTCGATCAGTTCCCAGCGCTTGGGGCTGATGACAGAGAAAAGCTGTGCGGGTGTACTGAAAGTGAAAACGGCGGGTTGAGGTTTGCCAGACTTCCATGCTTTCTTGAACCGGGTGGCGGCTTCTTCCAGTACAGCGTCGTCGTCACTCAGGATGCGTATGATAGCGTCAGTCATTGTGTTCTCTCCTTTTGCGGACGGCTGCCAGGAAGTCGGCGACCAGCTGGTCCACATCGACAAATTTATAGGGGTGTTCGCTGCCGTCGATATGGCAATGGTCCCCTTTCGGGCGCTCGTTGTCGTACCCCACGATACGTTGACCCGGAAAACCGAAATACAGCCGATACTTGAAAGAGTGGCTACACCCGGCAACCGGTTTCGGCAGTTTCCAAATGACCAACTCTAAAATTGAGCCATTGGAAAGAACCTCTTTGGATCGCAAGAGCAGCTCCGCCTTCATGTTGGCATGAATGCCATCAAATGTGACTGTTGTCAATCATGCCAACGCTGGAGAAACTCTCCTGTCAGACTTCGTACACCTTCAACAACACACACTCTGGCAACCTTGTTCCCACTGCAACAAACATCCGCTGGTTGAGGTGGTCGTAGCGCGGGTCTGCGGTTTCGAACCTGATGGCGGTGCGGAAATAGACTTTGCTGCCGTCAACTTTCTCACCGCGCAGTAAAGCGGCCATGATTTCGGGTGGGCCGGAGCGGACACCTTTGCTGTCGACGCGGATAAGCGCGCCGTCGTCGGTTTCAATCACATAGCGCGCGTGGATTTGGGTGAGGCCGTCGGCGCGGATCAATTGGTCGTCGCCGCCGCCTGCAAGGATTTTGCCTTGCAGCTTTCCCTTTGCTGTTCCGCCGAGGATGGGCACGAAGCGTGCTCCACCAAATCCGCTGTTGCCGAATTTCACCGGCGTTCCCACGGTGACTGCAAATTCCGCAAACACGGTTGGTTCAAGCATGATGCAAAGGTCCGATGATGGAGGGTTGGGCATTCAGTGCTTCGATGCTGAAGCCTGAGAGCTTCTTGTATTTCTCCGCATGCTCAGCAAGGGCTGCGCGCGGAATGACGTCTTCGATGTTTTCAAACACACCGCCGCATCTGTCTTCCATCATTTGCATCACGGCATCCGGGCCGCTGCCGCGATTGGCGCGGATAACAGCTTCGGCGCGGGGCCGCATTTCGGCTTCGTAGGCGAGAAGGGCTTCGCGCGTCATGCCGTGGCCGCGAAGGGCCGCACCCAGTTTGCGAGCATCAATGATGGCCTGGCTCGCACCACTGGAACCCACAGGGTAGGTGGCATGGGCGGCGTCGCCCATCAAAGTGACGGCACCCTCTGTCCAAGACGGCACGGGATCGCGGTCCACCATGGGGTACTCATAGATCGCTTCCGCCGAATGGATGAGTGCCGGACAATCAATCCAGCCGAAATTCCAGTTTTCAAAATGTGGGCTGAAATGCGTGGCATCAACACAGCGGTTCCAGTCGCCCTTGTGCAAGGTGCGTTCGGGATCAATGCGCAATTCAGCAATCCAGTTGATATCGGCCAATCCGGTTTCGGGATCGGGCATCGAAATGGGATAGGCGACAAAGCGCTGGGTGTTGTGGCCCGCAAGGATCATCGCCGACCCACCCAGAAAATGCGCGGCACGACTGACACCGCGCCACAGGATGGCGCCATTCCACAAGGGCTCGCCTTCTGTCGGATACATTTGCCTGCGCAGGGTGGAGTGAATGCCGTCTGCGGCGATGATCACTGCGGCTTCCACCGTTTCACCCGATGTGAGTTGCAGCCGCGGGACGCCGGGCTTTGAGTCAAAACCCACAACCGGGCTGTCGCTCACAACACATGCGTGGCCCGCCCTTTGGCGCAGCACCCGCAACAGCATCATCTGGAACAGGCCGCGATGCACAGAAAATTGCGGCCATTTGTATCCCGCCCATAACCCACGCGGCTCTGTCCAGATTTCGCGACCTGACTTGGTGTGAAAACCGTATTGGCGTGTGCGCACGCCGATGGCATCCAGTTCGGTTTCAAGGCCAAGGTCCATCAGTTCGCGCACCGCGTTGGGTTGCAGGTTGATGCCGACACCCAAGGGTTTCAGTTCAGGCACCCGTTCATAGATGCGAAATGGCAATCCAAGCTGATGCAGCGTGAGGCCAAGGGCAAGCCCGCCAATGCCGGCACCGGCGATCAAAATGGTCACTGCGGTTGTCCCCCGATATGCATAAGATGCGAGATCAAGTCTGAACGATTCCTCTTGTATGTTCAATGCGCTATCCTAATCCCGTACTGATTCGTGTGTTGCGTTTCGTCCAACACGGGGTGGGACTTCGGGGAATGGTTTTGCAGCAAGACAGCCTTTGGCTGTTGTCTATTTCGGCCTGTTCATGCGCGGCAATTGGCGTTGCCGCCACTGGGCTGGGCACGGGTACATTGACGGTTCCGCTGGCGGCGGGTGGCCTCATGGCGCTGGGGCTTGGTTTACTGTTGGCGCAGGCACGTGCCTACCTCAGGCTAGGCAATGACAAAGCCCATGCTTTCGAGTCCCATCATTTGCGCAACCGCATGGACCGCATCGAGCAGGAAAACCGGGATTGGAAATTCGGACAGGACTCGCTTTCGCAACAGATTGCGTCGCTGCAACGTGAAGCCTTGGAAGGCACGGCGGCGCTGTCGCGCGGGCTTGAAGACATCCGCGGGTCCCACACCACATTGGCCCAACAAATTGAAACGCTGATGGCGCGACCGCCGCAAGTGCAGCCGGTTTATGTGCAGGCCCCCGCACCGCAGGCAGCAGCTCAGGTTCCGCAGGCCATTGAAGTGTTGCCGCCACAGCACGCGGTGGAACAGGTTGCCCACACGGATGACGACACGCCCTTTGGTGAGCGGCTGAACCTGTCACTGGAACCGATCGTTGATCTGTATTCCTCGCAGACCGCGCACTACAGGCTCGTGGCCAGCATGCTGAATGACCGGGGGCAAGAGGTTGCGCCGGAAATGTTTGCCCATCATGTGGCGCAGCTGGGGCAGCGCCCCCTTCTCGACACCTTCATCGTCCGCGAGACCATTCCCATTCTCAACCAGTTGCGCAGGCGCGATCCCAATCTCTGTGTGCTGGTGCCGATTGGGGCGGCGACATTGGCGGACCAGGCCTACGTGCAGACCATTCTGGCCTATCTCGATTCTGATCTCGACGCATCTGCGGGTCTGGTGCTGGATATCAACCACGCGGTTCTCGCAAGCCTGCCGGATGCCAGCCTTGAAGGCCTTGCCACGCTGGCGCGGGCAGGCGTGACGCTGGCATTGTCGCAAGCCTCGATCACAGGCATTGATCTTGCCGCGCTCAACAAACTCAATGTGCGCTATGTGTGTCTGGCGGCGGCGTCATTGGCGCTTGGCACAAAAACACCGACTGCGGTTTCCGGCTTTGTGCAGGCGGCACGGGCGCTGCGCATCCAGACCGTCATCACACAGGTGACCGAACCGCATCTTTTGGCCGACATCATGCGCTCGGCACGGCTCGCCTGCGGCCCTGCCTTTGCCGCCCCACGCCGCTTGAAACGGTCGGCGGCACAAGATGAGCCGGCGCAGTTTCCGGCTGCGGCCTAAAACCCGTTTCATCATTGGCGGTTCTGGGTTAGGACGCGGGCCATGAAACAGCTTTCACAAAAGCACCCCGTCTGGTTTTGCGACATCTGGGGTGTGGTCCACAACGGCTATCACCCGTTTGCGTCAACTGTTGCCGCACTGGTGGAACACCGAAAAGCGGGTGGCTGTGTCATCCTCGTCAGCAACTCGCCGCGCAGCAGGGCGGGGATCATCACACAACTGGATCAGATCGGTGTCACGCGTGACGCCTATGATGATGCGGTGACATCGGGCGATGTGACGCAAGACCTGATGCGCAATGTGAAGGGCGGGAAAATCTATCACCTCGGGCCAGCGCGCGATCTCTCGTTGTTTCAAGACCAACCGGTGGAGCGGGTGGCGCTGGCTGAGGCCGAAGCTGTCGTCTGCAGCGGGCTGGTGCATGACGACAGTGAAACGCCGGATGACTATGTGCCGTTGCTGCGCGAAATGCGTGCACGGGGACTGCCCATGATCTGCGCAAATCCGGACAAGCTGGTGCGCAAAGGAGATGCGTTGATCTGGTGTGCGGGGGGGATTGCGGAAAAATACGCAGGGCTGGGTGGAACGGTTTCAACGGCAGGAAAACCCTTTGATCCGATCTATGACATGGCGGAGCAAAAATCGGCCGCGCTTTTGGGGCGAATGATCTCGAAATCCGATGTGCTGGCGATCGGCGACGGGCCGGAAACGGATATCCGGGGTGCTGCCAACAGGAACTATGATTGCGTTTATGTGTCCGGCGGTGTGCGCGGCCACACCGATGACATGGAAGCGGAAGTGGCGGAAGTGCTCACCCATGCGCCGGGCGCAAACATCGTTCTCGCCGTTCCACACTTGACTTGGGCTTAGCGACCAGCCATCTCCCGCACAGAGTTTGATCCATGCTTGTCATTGAAACCGGTGCCGCTACGTCTGACGTCAGCAAAAACGCTGTTGTCACCATCGGCAATTTTGACGGGCTTCACCGTGGCCACCAGCAACTCATCAGCATTGCAGCCGAAGAAGCGCGCAGGCGCGGCGTGGCCCACGGGCTTTTGACATTTGAACCACACCCCCGCTCGTTTTTCCGTCCGCTTGAGCCAGAGTTCCGGCTGACGCCTGCGGCCCTGAAGACACGCCTGGTGAAAGCCATGGGGGTGGATTTCATGGTGTCGCTGGATTTTGATGCAGCGCTGTCAGCGATGTCGCCGGAGGAGTTCATTCTTGAAAACCTGGTGAAGCGCCTTGGCGTGTCGCACATGGTGTCGGGCTATGATTTCCATTTCGGCAAGGGCCGCAAAGGCAGCCCGGAGACGCTGCGCGACATGGGGCGCATCCACGGATTTGGCGTGACCATTGTCGACCAGGTGACGGATGACGGCGATGGCCGCGCCCCCTTTGCCTCAACGTCCATCCGCGACGCGCTTCGCAACGGCCATGTCACGGCGGCGGCACGTGAGCTTGGCTATGACTGGATTGTCATGGGCGAAGTGGTGCACGGCGACAAGCGCGGACGCTCAATCGGTTTTCCGACAGCCAACATCATTGTCAACGCAGGCGTTGAACCCTACCGCGGCATCTATGCCGTCGAAGTGCGCGACGCCGCGGCTCCCCTCGGCACAGCCGCTTGGCAAGGTGCCGCCTATTTCGGAGACCGCCCGACGTTCAACACCAACCGCACGTTTCTGGAAGTCTATCTGCTGGACCAGGACCTCGATCTTTATGGCCGCACACTGATGGTGTCGTTTGTGGAACTGGTGCGTGGCGACAAGACGTTTGCGTCAGTGGATGAATTGGTGGTGCAGATGAAAAATGACTGCGAAGAGGTGCGCAGACAGCTGGCTGCAAGACAGGTTTCGGGTCTGCCACTTGCTGTGTTGCAACAGCGGGGACTTCTATAACAGTATCGTCATGACCTTCGTCCAGGTCCATCGCTTGAAGCACAGGGACCTCTCCCCCGGCTTCGCCGGACCCTCCCCGGAGGGGAGGGACTTGTGGTGCGAGCACCCTGATCAGTAAAACGGGAGGTCGCTGCAAGAGGTCCCTCTCCTCCGGAGAGGTTCCGGCGAAGCCGGGGAGAGGTCCCTTGGCTGTAAGCGATGGCCCTGCTGCATTTGGCTACACAAAAGATGTGTGCATATTGATGGCTTCATGCGGACCATGACGCTATTGAGGAGAAACACAAATGAAAACCGTCATCACCAACATCGGCCTCATCCTCACGGGCACGCTTGAAGCACCGATTGGTGGGGGTGACTGTGTGGTTGCGATTGACGGCAAGATCACCGCCATTGGCCGGGCCAAGGACATCGACTCCGAAAATGCTGACACATTGATTGATGCAAAGAGCACGGTGATTGCACCAGGCCTCATTGACTCCCACGTGCACCCCGTGGCTGGCGACTGGACACCGCGGCAGAACCAGACAGGCTGGATCGACTCGTGTTTGAACGGCGGCGTGACAACGATGATCTCGGCTGGCGAGGTTCACACACCTGGACGCCCGCGCGACATTGTCGGCCTCAAGGCGCTGGCGATTTCGGCGCAGCGGCAGTTCTCAAATTTTCGTCCCGCCGGTGTCAAGGTTCATGCGGGTGCGCCTGTCATTGAACCCGGCATGACCGAGCAGGATTTCAAAGAGCTCTCCGAAGCTGGCGTGAAGCTGTTGGGTGAAGTGGGCTTGGGCGGCGTGAAAGACGGGCCAACGGCGCGCAGGATGGTGGACTGGGCGCGCAAGTA
Source organism: Hyphomicrobiales bacterium (assembly GCA_031430795.1). Taxonomy (GTDB): domain Bacteria; phylum Pseudomonadota; class Alphaproteobacteria; order Rhizobiales; family Aestuariivirgaceae; genus Aestuariivirga. The sequence continues at coordinate 30,177 of JANPCE010000001.1, read as the reverse complement.
CGGGATGCAATCAACCATCCACACCGGAGGGCCATCCATCCCCGGGTCAGGATTGATTGACGCCGATGTGGTGTTGGAAGCAGGCACCGATGTTGTCGGCCATATCAATGGCGGCCACACCGCATTGCCAGATTCGCAAATCCGCTGCATCTGTGAGGGCTGCAAGGCGGGACTTGAAATCGTGCACAATGGCAATGAACGCGCCGCACTCTATGCCCTGCGAACCGCCCGTGAAATCGGCGAACTGCACCGCGTGATACTGGGAACCGATGCACCTGCAGGTTCCGGCGTACAGCCGCTCGGCATCGTCCGCATGGTGTCCATGTTGTCCGCCCTTGGTGATCTCCCCGCAGAGCAGGCGTTCTGTCTGGCGACTGGCAATACCGCACGCATGCGGTCTCTCGATTGCGGCCTCATTGACGTGGGGTGTGCGGCGGATTTTGTGTTGATGGACAAGGCGCAGCATTCCGCCGGCGTGAGTTTTTTGAAAAGCATTGAACTTGGCGATCTCCCCGGCATCGGCATGGTGGTGATTGACGGCGTGGTGAAATGCATGAGATCACGCAACACGCCACCGGCGGAAAAAGTGCCGGAGATTTTGCGGCAGGTGGCGGCTGCGGCAGGTGGCGGGCATTGATCAGCGCAACCCATCCTCGCCGATGATCTCATGCTTCTGCAATCCGCCAACGCGTGGGCTGGGCCTTCCCGAGTCCGTCACTACAACAGCCACGAGTATTTCATCTGCCCTTGGCGCGTCCTGCACGCGCACTTCCATGCCATCAAAATGCGAACGCACAAAAGCAGCGTCCTTGTAGCCGAGCGGCACGTCCAAAGCTGTGCCCATGCCACCGCGCTTTTTTGATGAGGGCACAAGGGCGGCACCGTTTTCAACGGCGGCGCGCAATGGCTTTCCGAACTTGGGATGCAAAATCGCGGCGGCATGTTCGATCTCGCCGTTTTCACCGACAAGCGCTGCCTTGCCGTAGCTTTCAATCTGTGAAGGTTCGACACCAAGTGCTGCAACAGCACGGCGGCCAAGCAAGTCACCCAACTCCTCGCCAATGTCGATGAGTTCAGTGAGGTCTGCGACGTAGCGGCCAGCGAAAGGATTCTCGATCACGGCCACCGCAGCCGCACGGCGCGTGGGTGGTGAGACGGGTTGTCCCTGCTCGGTCAATACCTCATCGACGGTGACAATGATCTTGCGGATTTTTGCTTTCGTCATTTCTGTCCATCTCTAGTCTTGATGGCTGACACTTCCATGCCACCGGAACGGCTGTGAATGCGCGGACCCACGGTCATTACCAGTGCCACAAGCATTTCGTTGGCGCGTGGGGCATCATTGATCCCCACTTCAACCGCGTCGAAATGCGAGCGCACATAGGATGCTGTCTTGTGCGTCACCGGAATATCCAGCCGTGTGCCGGGGCCGCCCACTTTTTTGGTTGAAGGCACAATGGCGAGGGAGTCTTTCAAATGCCCGCGCATGGAATAACCACCGGGCGCATGCCAAAGGGCAGCGTGTTCCAGCTCGCCATTCTCGCCGACGATACTGCCTTTGCCATAACCATCAATCACATCAGCCGGAACACCAAACGCCGCGATCAGGCGCTGCGCCATGTCCATGCCCAGGGGCTTCAAGTCATCCATGAAGGACAGGATGTCCTCGACATATTTTCCAGCGAATGGATTCTCGATGACAGCCAGACACCAGCCCCGCTTGCGGGGTTTGATGGCCACTGGCCCACGCTCATGGAAGATGTCTTCAATGGCGGTGACAAATTTCCGGATTTTGACTTCAGGCATGGGATGTGCCCGCGTCCAGCAAAGCAACCTGCGGCATCGAAGGGACCTCATCCGGCGCTTCGCGCCACCTTCCCCAGAGGGGAAGGGACAGATTTAGATCATGTGTCGCTTCTCCTCTGGAGAAGCTGTCGCGAAGCGACTGAAGAGGTCCCTTTGCCTGCAAGAGGAGTGATCGCAACCCTGAAGTGAAGCGCACGTGTCGCTGCAATATCAATGAAGCTCCCATGATCAGACCACCATTCAATACGTCTTGTGCAACCCAATGGCCATTCTCCAACGCGCGCTTTGCCTCATCGTCACTCAATTCACCCACTCCCACCGTCACCAATCTCTCCTTCAAATCACTGTCTGGCGCAATCTCGTTTGCGGGCTGGCGCTTCACTTTTGGTGAGCCAGGGAGGTCGACCGCGTTGGCTATCAACGTCGCTGCCACATCGGCCTGTGATGCGGTGCGGGCCAGCACCGTCACACTGTCTGCAATGCCAAGTGAAAAACTTCTGCCGCGCCACCCCGAAGTCGCAAGCCCACGCACATCGTCGTCCGCGGTGATCGTGATTATGCCTGATGGACTGGCGACGCTGAACGTCTCACCGTCTTCAAGATGCAGCGCAATGTCGCCGCCATTGTTGACGTAACAGCGGCGCAGCGGTGCAGCGCGCAACATGGCCTCAAGGATTTCCTCGGCCACCGATCCCGCAACGGCCGCCATGGGGGTGACGCGGCTTTGCCAATGGGGCCGAACAGCGCGTTGCATGCGTCTTGCTATATTGCCTCTGAGTTTCAAACCGTGCCCTGGAATTTCCGTCCGCAATATCGTCAGTTCACTCATGAGTTCGGGCAGGACGGTTTCAAAGCGTGTGATGGCGGCGGAATAGGCACGCGTGTCATCGGCCTCAATGATCAGGTCAATCGGACCATGGTTGAGGTGCAACCTTCTGCCATCGGAAAGCATGGTGGCTTGAGGCCCGGTCATTTGATGCGCCCCCATGCGAAATGGCGGTGATCTGTCGGCCAATGCTGCGATGTCTGCTTGACGTCCTTGCGGCCTTGCAGCAGGTGGTCGTCCTGCAAACCTGTGAAGCCCTTGCGTGCGTCATCAACTGAAAGCGCGTGCTTCATGTGGCCGCCCATGGCTTCGTAATCACTGCGCCGCAACGTGAATTCGATGGGTGCGACCATGGCTGGTGTGGGGACGGAACCAAACGCGTTTTCGGGAAGTTCTGTCACATCCACCATCAGCGTGATGCCGCCACCGGGCCAGACATAGGCGGGAGCACCGCCGATGGTGACGTGGGTGAGGGCGTCTTTCACCGCGCGCGTGAGCTTCACAGGATTTTCAGTGACACCCGAACGCAGTGAGCCGCCGGCACCGCCCATGAACAAAACAGTGCAGAGTGCAGGCTCGCAGTTTTCCGCGATGCGATTGACGGAGGCCCGCAACCGATCCGGCATAGGCTGTTGCACGGGCGATAGTTTTTCGTCGAGTTCGTAGTAAGCGAACTGCTCGCCCGTGGTGGAGACCATCAAGAGGGACTGACCGGGCTTTGCGGTTTTGGCATCGAAGGGATTGAGCAGTGTCAGGGGATCGGAAACATTGGTGCCGCCCCAGCCCGTGCCCGGTTCCGCCACTTTGAAATAACGTCCGGGGGTTGAACGTCGGCCCTTGATCTTGATGCCGCTCGGCTGCCAACCCATGACTCTGCCGGCTTGATGTTCGGAGATCACACCTGTGATGTGATCATCGACGACGACGACTTCATCAACCAATCCAAACCACTGTGATGCAAACATGCCGACGGTGGCGGAGCCACAGCCGACGCGCATGCGGGTTTCCTCGATGCCATTGACGACGGGGCGCTGGCCCGCCTGAATGATGACGTCAGCCCCTGCATCAATCTGTACACGGACGGGTTTTCCGTTGCAAAGCGAGAGAAGCGTTTCGCATGTGACACGCCCCTCCTTCTTGCCGCCGCCCGTGAGATGGTGCACACCGCCAAGGGACAACATCTGCGAACCATATTCCGCCGTCGTCACATGGCCCACCGGTTCGCCATCCACGCGTACCAATGCCCGCTCTGGCCCAAGATGCCGGTCGGTGTCGATCTTCACCTTGGCACCGCAGTATGAAAAGATGCCCTCGGTGACGATGGTCACCATGTCAACGCCTTCGACGTCACGCGAGATGATATAGGGCGCTGGTTTGAAATCCGGGTAAGTTGTGCCTGAACCTATCGCAGTCACGAATGCATCATCGGGATTGATGATCCCGCCATCCCACGCTTCATTGCGGCCGAGGAAGGGAACAAGTGCACCATCTTCAGCGCGACGCTTTTCGATGATGATCAATGGATCAACGCGCAGCAGTTTACCTTCATGATTGGCATAGCGGTCACAGGCACCGGTGCGCGCCTCGGCGATATAACACATGACGGGGCAGGCATCGCAGCGGATCTTGCCGGCCACCACTTTTTCGCCAATCACACTTTCATCGCTCATAGGCGCTCAACCTCTTGTATCGCAGCCAACACCTTGTCGGGTGTGGCAGGCAAGTGGCGGACCAATGCGCCGCACGCATTGCGGATGGCGTTGAGAATGGCGGGGGCCGTGGGGATCAGCACATGCTCGCCCAAACCTTTTGCGCCATGGGGGCCGTGGCCGTCTTCGACTTCGATAATGATGGATTTGATTTCGGGCATGTCACCGAAAGTCGGGATCAAATAATCGTGCAGATTTTCGGTGCGGCCGGGGATGAAGTCTTCCATCAGGGCCATGCCAATGCCTTGGGCAATGCCGCCTTCAATTTGCCCTTCCACCAGCATGGGGTTGATGGCCTTGCCCACGTCATGTGCCGCCGTGATGCGGATGAGTTTGACGGTACCGAGTTTGGTGTCGACATTGAGTTCCACCAACTGCGCGCCATAACCATAGACGGCATAGGGTTCGCCCTGGCCCATGGCATCCAGCGGTTTGGTTGGTGGATCGTAGGTTTCTTCCGACATGAAGACATAGCCGTGTTGGTTGATGGGCCGATCATGCAAAGCAATGCTGCGGGTGGCAATTGTGATTGTGCCATCTGCTATTGTGAGGATTGCATCATCGGCGACATTTGTTTCGCGCAGGATCAAGGCGCGCAAGGCTTCACCGGATTTTTTTGCTGCATTGCCGGAGACGAAGGTTTGTCTCGAGGCTGAAGTTTTTCCGGCGTCGGGTGTGAGGTCTGTATCGGGTCCCACAAGTTTCAAATGATGTACGGGAATGCCAAGGGCATCCGCTGCGATTTGTGTGATCACAGTGTTGGAGCCTTGGCCAATGTCGATGGCACCTTGATGCAGGACGACGTCACCGTTTGGGGTGATGCCGATTCGGATGGTGGACGGATTGGGCAATGACGTGTTGCCACAACCATACCAACAGGTGGCGATCCCCACGCCGCGCTTGATGTGGAGTGGGCGGGCTTGTGGTTGTTTGGCTCTTTCCCATGCTGGCCGCAACGCTTCGAGACACTCCGCGATGCCCACACCTTTTTGAAACACTTGCCCCGTGGCCGTGGGTTCACCATTGCGCAACGCATTGAGCAAACGGAATTCCAGCGCATCCATGCCAACACGTTCCGCCAACAGATCAAGCGTGCATTCCAACGCGATCATGCTTTGCGGAACACCAAAGCCACGGAACGCACCTGCGGGTGCACAGTTGGTGAGCACGGCTTTTGAATGGGCGCGGTAGTGCGGCGTGAAGTAGGGGCCAGACGCATGCACGGGCACACGGTTCGCCACCGTCGGCCCCCAGGATGCGTATGCGCCGGTGTTGAACACACCTTCGAAATCCGTCGCGGTGATTTTGCCTTCGAGATCACACGCCACCTTGATGGTGATGTCTGAGGGGTGCCGCTTTGTGGTGGAGGCCATGGATTCGGCCCGCGTGTAGGCGATGGCCACGGGCCTGTTGAGATGCCATGCCGCCACAGCAATGAAAGGCTGGAACGACAGATCAAGTTTCGAGCCAAAGCCGCCGCCGCAAGCTGAAGGCATGACGCGCACATCGGTTCTGGCCAGCCCCAGAATATCAGCGATGGCTTCACGGTCCATGTGCGGGGCTTGTGTGCAGCCATAGATTTCCATGCGGTTGCCAACGCGCTGCGCATATCCCGCCTCCGGTTCAATATAGGCGTGTTCAATGAAAGGTGTTGTGAAGCGTTGCGTGACGGTGTGGGCGGATTGGGCGAAACCATTGACAATTTCGCCACGCTCAACATGTCCCTCAACCAGTGTGTTTTTTGGGCGACCGGGTTGAATGAAGTGGCTGTCGGCGTGGAGTGCCGCGCCTGGTGATTGTGCTGCTTGCAACACCTCCCAGTGAACAGGGAAGGTTGCGGAATCAAATGTTTTGATGGCCTCTGCCGTGCCCACGACAGCGGCCACGGCCTCGCCTTTGAAAATGGCTTCTGTGACAGCAAAGACAGGTTGATCCACAAAGGCGGGAATGACGCCGAAGCGGTTCAGGCCGGGCACGTCTTTGGCTGTAAAGACGGCGGACAAACCATTGTTATTCCTGAGGAAAGCTTCAGTGTCTGCTATTGTGAAACGGGCGCGGTGGTGGGGTGAGCGGATGACGTGAAGGTGAAGTGAATGCTCAGGCACTTCATCCGCTCCGAAAAGCTCTTCACCTGAAACCTTAAGCCCGCCATCCAGCCGTTCGATGCGCGCACCAACGGCATCCCCGGATGCAGGGGAGGGTACATCTGCAATGGCGATGTCCATCACCGCATCGACAATTTTTGCATAGCCTGTGCAGCGGCAAAGCACACCGCCCAACGCATCCTCGACTTGAACACGTGAAGGCGTTGGCGTGTGGGCCAGCAATTCCGTCGCCGCCATCAACATGCCCGGCGTGCAAATGCCGCACTGGGCCGCGCCATGGCGCAGAAACGCAGTCTGCAATCCGTTGCCGTCCAAGCCCTCCACCGTTGTGATCGCCGCTCCTTCAACTTGCGCCACAGGCACAAGGCAGGCGCATGCACTTTTGCCGTCAATCAACACCGTGCAAGCCCCGCAATCGCCCGCGTTGCAGCCGATCTTGGTGCCTGTGAGTTTCAATTCGTCCCGCAGCGCGTCCGCCAGCCGCGTGACGGGCGGGCAGGTGAGGTCGCGGGCCTTGCCATTGACGCTGAGCTTCATGCCATGGCCCCTGCCAGGGCGCGGGCCACAAGTTCCTTGACCGCAGACAGCCGATACGCCGCCGTGGCGCGCACATCATCAATAGGGGACAGACCATCCAGCATGGCGTTGGTGATGGTGACAGGTGCTGCGGCTTGCGCACCGATCAAGCTCTGTTCCAGGCGGCGCAGGCGTTTGGCAACGGGTGCACAAGACCCCACCGCAACAGCGCAATCCGAAATGCGTCCGCCTGCATCAACAACCACACGCGCCGCCACCATGGCGATGGAGATCACCAGATATTTTCGCGCACCCAGTTTCAGGAACACACTTCGTCCGTTCACGGATGATTTTGGCATGTGCAGCGACACAGCAATCTCGTCACTCCCGCGTGCTGTGCGGCGGTTGCCAAGGATGAATTGGTCAAGGGCAAGCCGCCTTGTGGTGAAGCGCGTGGCCAATGTGATCTCCGCGTCAAGCACCATCAGTGGCGGCGCGCCATCTGCCGCTGGTGACGCATTGCAAAGATTGCCGATGATGCTGGCGCGGTTCTGAATTTGGATGGAACCGACGTCGCGCGCCGCCTGTTGCAGCGCATTGAAGGCGGGAGGCAGTTTCGCCTCCACCACATCCGTCCACGTGGCACCCGCAGCAATCAACCATTCATCCGCTGTTTCCTCAATGCGGCGAAAGCCCTCAACACGGCTCAGGTCCAACACGGGTGCAGAAATCTGCTTTGCCGCATGGGCCGGAAACACATCAGTGCCGCCTGACAGCATCAGACAGGGCTTTTCAGCGGCAAGCTGCAAAGCCTCTGCAAGAGTTGTCGGCTGATGATAGTCCATGACATTCAAACAATAGCTGTGTCATTTATTCAATCAAAGGCTTTTCCATTGCCCAATGACTGAATGGTAGAGGAGGTGTTTCCGCTGCGACCGATTTTACGCTATAGTGATTCCGAGTGAGTATGAACTATCGTCAAACACAAAAATCGTCATCGTCCGCTTCATGCGGACCACCCATGGGTCCTCCGCATGAAGCGGAGGAAGACGAAAACGTGAGATTGTGCAAACTGCCCGAAACGGCGCTAGGACACATCAAAGGAGACCCGCCCCATGAAAATCGCCCTCGGTGCAGACAGCGCCGGAAAACCCCTGCTTGACGTCATCGAAGCCCATCTCAAATCCAAACCCGGCCACGCTGTCACCAACATGAGTGAGAGCGGCTATTACGCCGATCTCTCCGGCAAAGTCGCCCGCGCCGTCAAGAAAGGCGACCACGACCGTGCCATCCTTGTCTGCGGCACCGGCATCGGCGTGTGTATCGCCGCCAATAAAGTCCCCGGCATCCGCGCCGCCCTGACCCACGACACCTATTCCGCCGGCAAAGCCGCCACATCCAACAACGCCCAAATCATCACCATGGGGGCCAGGGTCATCGGGCCGGAACTGGCCAAGGCGATCGTGGATGCGTGGCTTGCGGCGGAGTTTGACCCGATGGGATCATCGGCGGAAAATGTGAAGGCAGTGGATAGGTTGGATGAGGGGAAGTGAAGTACAGACACCCATTTTGATTTTTCAATTCTCCTTGAACCGCCATGACGGATTTGTGGGGATAATCTAAACAGGTTCTCCGGTCTTCAATCAGACTTCGCTTGTTGCGTTGAACGCGGCGTCACGGTGAGGCTGTTTAGTTTGTCTCAGGCGGCTTGTTTGGTTTGTCGACGAGTTTTTCGATCAGCCATCTGAGCTCTGTCGGCTTGGTTTGCCCGGCCACCACTTCGTGGTAGCCGATTCCGGCGCGGCGCAGGGCTTCTTTTTTGACGGCATCGCGCGCAGCGGCTGTGCCCTGGTAGTGGCCGCCACCCTGATATTCGATGGCATGGCGGGGGTTGCAGTCGCCGTCCACCAGCAGAAGGTCGATCCGTTTCGAGTTGATGCACCTGTAGGCGTCGACGTCCTTGCTGCGGAGAATTTCACCCACTGACACTTGCGCCATCACCTGCCAGTCCGGATGGCAGCCGATGACGATGCGGTCTACCTCCCTGAACACGCGTGCTTCGCTTTTGTTGAGCAGTGGTTGGACCGTGAATTCAGCGCCCATGACAATGCGCAACTGGTCTGCCGCGTCAGGCTGCCTTGGACCTGCCGCATCGGGCTTCTTCAACCAAGATACATTGTCACGCCTGCCTTCGTTGCGGTTTCTGTTCCAGTTGCCGCCGTTTCTGTCCCGCCATGCCTTGCGCCGCAGTCGGGTGCTGAAGCGTTCAAGTGCGATGCCAAGCATGCCGCCAACAAACAGCAGGCCCATCAACAGCAATGGCTTGTCAACAAGTGCAAGAAGGTCCGGCGACATCGCCAGACAATAGCATCGATCAGGAAGTATGAAAACTCCCGGGCGGCGCGGAACGTGAAAATACTGGACAGACCGGATCGAGCGGAAATACAGCCTCGACTGTCGTTTTGCGTCTGGATTCGCGGCGGCGAGTGTGGTTCATTCGTCATTGTAACGTGGCCAATTGGGAGGAACGACAATGGCAAAAAAAGCAGCGAAGAAAACAGTGAAGGCAAAATCAAAGGCGAAGGCGAAAGCGATTTCGCTTCATCCCCTGATTGACAAGGGCAAGTTCGGCAAGGCCAAGAAGGGTTTTGCGGGCGGCACATTGCAATGCAGGTGCGGCACAGATGCTGTCGTCGTCAACATCAAGGGGCAAACGGCACACAACCATGCCTGTGGTTGCAGCAAGTGCTGGAAGCCTGCGGGAGCCATGCTCTCTGTCGTTGCGGTGGCGGGGAGAGACAATGTGAGCATTGCCGCCAATGGACACAAGCTGAAGATCGTCGACAGCACTGCCACGATTCAGCGCCATGCCTGCTCAGCTTGCGGCACACACATGTTTGGCCGCGTTGAAAACAAAAAACACGGTTTCTACGGTCTTGATTTCGTGCACACGGAACTGTCGAAAGACAAGGGCTGGTCGCCACCTGAATTCGCGGCGTTTGTTTCGTCGGTCATTGAATCAGGCACTGATCCAGCGTCGATGGGTGCCATCCGTGCACGGTTGAAGAAGGTTGGTCTTGCGCCGCATGACTGCCTGTCAGCGCCATTGATGGATTATCTGGCCACACATGCGGCCAAGCAATCCGGCGTCATCACGTCATAGTTCAAATTCTGCGGGGCACCTCGCGCGGTGCTCCGTTTTCACAACCGATCTGGAGATAAAGTCATGAAGTCCCGTGCTGCCGTTGCTTTTGAAAAGGGCAAACCCCTCGAAATCGTCGAGGTTGATCTTGAAGGCCCGAAGGCTGGCGAGGTGCTGGTTGAAATCAAGGCCACGGGGGTTTGCCACACGGATGAGTTCACCATTTCCGGCGCTGACCCTGAAGGGCTGTTCCCGGCGATCATGGGGCATGAAGGGGCGGGCGTCGTGCGCGAGGTTGGCACGGGTGTGACCTCACTCAAAACCGGCGATCATGTCATTCCGCTCTACACGCCGGAGTGCCGGGAGTGTGAGTATTGCCTCAATCCCAAAACCAATCTGTGCCAGAAAATCCGCTTGACGCAAGGCCGCGGTCAAATGCCGGATGGCACGTCGCGGTTTTCCTACAGGGGGCAGATGATCCATCACTATATGGGCTGCTCGACATTTTCGAATTTCACGGTGATGCCTGAAATCGCACTGGCGAAAGTGCGGGAGGACGCGCCCTTCGACAAGATCTGTTACATCGGTTGCGGTGTGACCACAGGTGTGGGTGCTGTCATCAACACAGCGAAAGTGGAAGTGGGCTCCACGGCCATTGTCTTCGGTCTCGGCGGCATTGGTCTCAATGTGCTTCAGGGCCTGCGGCTTGCAGGTGCCCGCATGATTGTTGGTGTTGATCTCAACAACGACCGCGAGGCCTGGGGCCGTAAATTCGGCATGACGCATTTTGTCAATCCGTCAAACGTCACGGGCGATCTCGTTCAGCACCTCGTTGATCTCACGGGCGGGGGAGCGGATTACACTTTCGAATGCATCGGCAATGTGAAGGTGATGCGGATCGCCCTTGAAGCAGCCCACAAGGGCTGGGGGCAATCGATCATCATTGGTGTTGCGGGTGCTGGACAGGAAATTTCAACGCGTCCCTTTCAATTGGTCACGGGCCGCTCGTGGCGCGGCACCGCTTTTGGCGGGGCGCGGGGCCGCACGGATGTGCCGAAGATCGTGGACTGGTACATGAATGGCAAAATCGAAATCGACCCGATGATCACGCACACGTTACCTTTGGAGCGCATCAACGAAGCCTTTGACCTCATGCATGCTGGCAAATCCATCCGGACTGTGGTTGTTTACTGACAGTAAACAATCGTGCCGGGGAGGGCCTGAGTGTTGAAGGATAAAAAGTCTGGGGAATTCCAAAATCCGCATCAGACCAACGTCAATGGCTCGCGCTTTCTGGAGGAGTCGATTGGCCGGGAAGTCAAGCGGCACCGGGAGAAACTGGGGCTGACGATTTCCGAGCTTGCGGGTGCGGCTGAGATGTCGGCTGGCATGTTGTCCAAAATCGAGAATGGCGCCACATCGCCTTCACTCGGTTCCCTGCAAGGGTTGAGCAAGGCATTGCAAGTACCGCTCACATCGCTGTTCAAGGGCTATGAAGAATTCCGCGACGCGACTTTTGTGAAGGCGGGTCAGGGGCTGACGATTGAACGGCGGGGAACGCGGGCGGGTCACCAATATCAGCTGTTGGGCCACAGCCCGCATGGACCTGTTCAAGTCGAGCCTTATCTTATTACCTTGACGAAGGAGACGGACACGTTTCCGGCGTTTCAACATCCGGGTGTCGAGTTCTTGTACATGCTCGAAGGCAATGTGGTCTACCGCCATGGTCAGGTGACCTATGACATGCACCCCGGTGACGCGCTGTTTTTTGATGCCGAGGCACCCCACGGGCCGGAGGAATTGCGAAAGCTTCCGGCACGGTATTTGTCCGTGATCAGCTATCGGCGGGATGAGTGATCTTGACATGGTAGCTACCGGTAGCTACCGTGTTGAAATGCATATCTCAGTCAAGGAAGCCAAGAACAAGCTCACAGAACTTTTGCGCCGCGTCGAAGCAGGAGAGGCAGTGACAATCACGCGGGATGGCACACCTGTGGCCGATGTCATCAAGCATGTTCCGAAAAAGAAGGGTGTGAACTGGGAGGCGCTGAGGGCCTATAAGCGCGAGCATGGGATTACCCGGATTGTGGACTATTTGCCGGATGATTTCGACGATCCTTTGCCGGAAGATTTTCTGATCACTCCCATGCCTGAACCGAAAAAATCATGACGCGAATACTTTTGGATACGCATTATGTCATCAGGATGCTGGATGACCTTTCTGCTGGAATGGCAGAGCCGGGTTACCTTGAAGAAGCGATGGAAGAAGGCGAGTTGATCGCCAGCATGACTTCGGTCTGGGAAGCCGACATCAAGTTTCGCATTGGGCGACTGCCGCTCAAAAATGGCGTGGCAGCTTGGCCTTCGATGTTGGAACGCGCCGATGTTGAATTACTGCCCATCACTGAGGCACATGTGTTGGCACACATCGGCCCGGAGCCCGGACACAAAGACCCTTTTGACAGATTGTTGCTTTGTGTTGCGGCAGCGGAGCGTTGTACCCTGCTGACAGATGACCGCGTGCTGCGAAATCACCCATTGGCGTGGAAGCCAAGATTTTACAGGTGAATGATGCCAAGCACGATTTGCACCATGTTTCTTCGCTGGATCGCTTATGGTGCGGTAACGGTTGGTGCGTTGTCCATGTCGCCTGCATGCGCGCAAGTTCCCTTGTCGGGTGATTTTGCAGCGGTGCAAAATTGCCCCGCCGTTCAATCCATCCGCAAGGGCACGAATCCTGGCAATGTCTCGATCATTGTGGGGCAAAGCTATGCGTTGCGCGGCAAGAACCGGGAGGACGCGTCGCATGTGCTGATCGAGGTGCCGGGGGCGGCACCGTTGCAGCGGTGGGTTGCGGTTGCCTGCGGGAAAATTGTGGGTGCGGCCGCGCCTGAACAACCGGCGACACATGATAATCCTCCGCCCACGGATCAATCCTTTTTCATTCTCGCCGTCAGCTGGCAGGCTGCGTTCTGCGAAGCGCATCCCGGCAAGCCGGAATGCGTGAGCCAGACGGAGCAGCGTTTTGACGCAACACACTTCACCCTGCACGGGCTTTGGCCGCAGCCGCGCAGCAATGTGTTTTGCGGGGCGACACCGTCACAGCGGGATGCTTCTGACAAAGGTCGCTGGACTGAACTGCCCGAGGTGAAACTTACGCCAGCAACACGCGCCGGGCTTGACCGTGTGATGCCAGGCACGCAATCCATGCTGGATCGCCATGAGTGGATCAAGCATGGCGCTTGCTATGGCAAAGCTGACATGGAGATGTACTACAGGGATTCCGTGCGGCTGATGGAGGAGTTCAATCGTTCCGCGGGAGCCGCATTCATGGCGGCGAACATTGGCAAACCTGTGAAGGCGACTGAACTCCGCGCCAAATTTGATGAAACACTTGGTGCGGGAGCAGGCGACCGCATGCGGTTTGCCTGCAAAAATGACGGCAGTCGCACGCTTCTCACAGAAATCACCATGGGCCTCAAAGGCAATGCGGCCTCCGGCGCGTCGTTGACGACGCTGATCATGGCGTCCTCGCCCACTGAACCGGGGTGCCCGGCATTTGTGGTGGACCCTGTCGGATTGCAATAACTGCGACCATTCCTCTCATGAAAAAAATGTTCCTGTGAATTGACGGAGTGATAATAGCTGTTATGCTGCAATCTCACCGGAGACCTCGCCCATGTGCGGCATTGTTGGCCTTTACATCAAGAACCCAAAGCTGAAGCCAAAACTCGGCAAGCTGTTCAAGCCCATGATCATTGAAATGACAAACCGGGGGCCGGATTCGGCGGGTGTTGCGATCTACCGCAACCCCGTGAAGAAGAACGAAACCAAGTTTTCACTGGCCCATGACAATTCAGCGTTTGATTGGAAGAAACTGGTGGCAGCACTCGACAAGGCGACCAAGGGCAAATCGAAGTTTTCGAAAATCGGCAATCACTGCATTCTGGTGACGACGGGCAAGGAAAAGGCGGTTGTTGACTGGTTGCGCGCCCATCATCCGGCAGTCCGCGTTGTTGGCTCCGGCCACACCATCGAGATTTTCAAAGAAACGGGCCTTCCCGCCAATGTCTACGGCAAATTCAACCTTGATGACGCTGAGGGTACACACATCATTGGCCACACGCGCATGGCCACAGAGTCTGCGGTGACGACGGCTGGTTCCCATCCCTTTGCAACAGGGGCTGACCTTTGCCTCGTGCACAATGGATCACTCTCCAATCACAACCGCCTGCGCGAGAATTTGCGCCGTGAAGGCATGGAATTCCAGACGGAGAATGACACGGAAGTGGCTGCCGCCTACATGACGTGGAAGCTGCGCTCAGGTGCTACATTGAAAGAAGCACTGACGGACGGGCTGCGTGATCTCGATGGCTTCTTCACGTTCCTCGTGGGCACGCATGATGGTTTTGCCGTGGTGCGTGATCCCATCGCCTGCAAGCACGCGGTGATCGCCGAGACTGACGACTATGTGGCCATGGCAACGGAATACCGCGCCATTGCGCATTTGCCGGGTGCTGACAACGCCAGGATTTGGGAACCTGAGCCATCAAAGATTTATACTTGGGGCGGAAACGCATGAGCAGCGGCATTCACGAACTTGACCTGAAAAAGATCGGCGTCAGCGGCATCAACATTGCCTTGCAAGATTTGCCGAAGGACACCAACCAACGCCATTGGCTGGTGAAAAATCCAATGGGGCAGCATGCCATTGCGGTGGGCCTGGACGGGCCATTGAACATCGAGATCAAAGGCCATGTCGGATTTTATTGTGGTGGCATGAACAAGGAAAGCGAGATCATCGTTCACGGCCATGCCGGAGTGGGTGTTGCTGAAAACATGATGTCAGGTCTCGTGTGGATCAAGGGCAATGCCTCTGAATCGGCCGGTGCAACTGGCAATGGCGGTCTTCTCGTGATTGACGGCGACGCGTCGTCACGTTGCGGCATTTCGATGAAGGGCATTGACATCGTTGTGGGCGGTTCAGTTGGCCACATGTCGGCTTTCATGGCGCAGCGGGGCAATCTTGTGGTGTGTGGCGATGCGGGCGAAGCGCTGGGTGATTCCATTTATGAAGCGCGGCTCTATGTGAAGGGCCGGGCTGAAAACCTTGGTGCGGACTGCATCGAGAAGGAGATGCGCGCTGAACATCTCGAAGATTTGGCGAAACTGCTGGAGCGGGCCAGGCGCAATGAAAAGCCCCAGAGCTTCCGGCGCTATGGCTCGGCACGCAAGCTCTACACCTTCAACGTTGACCACGCGGATTCATACTGAACATGGACACTGACCTCCCACGCACACTGCCGCGCAAGTCAGCGACGTTTGATGACGCCACGCTGGCTGAAATCCGCCGCGCCGCGCAAACCGGCATTTACGACATTCGTGGTGCGGGGGCGAAACGCAAGCTGCCGCATTTCGATGATCTGCTGTTTCTCGGCGCATCGATCTCACGCTATCCGCTTGAAGGATACCGCGAAAAGTGCGGCACGGATGTGGTGCTGGGTACGCGCTTTGCGAAAAAGCCCATTCACCTGAAAATCCCGATCACCATTGCCGGCATGAGCTTTGGTTCGTTGTCTGCAAACGCAAAAGAAGCCCTTGGGCGTGGTGCGTCTGCGGCTGGCACATCAACGACGACAGGTGACGGCGGCATGACGCCGGAGGAGCGCGGGCAATCCAGGCATCTGGTCTATCAATATCTGCCATCACGCTACGGCATGAACCCGGATGACCTGCGCAAGGCCGATGCGATCGAAGTTGTCATCGGCCAGGGTGCAAAACCCGGTGGTGGCGGCATGCTGCTGGGGCAAAAAATTTCAGACCGGGTCGCGGCCATGCGGTGCCTGCCGAAGGGCATCGACCAACGCTCAGCCTGCCGCCACCCGGATTGGACGGGGCCGGATGACCTCGAAATCAAGATTCAGGAACTGCGCGAAATCACGCGGTGGGAAAAACCGATTTATGTGAAGATTGGTGGAGCGCGGCCATATTACGATGTGGCGCTTGCCGTGAAGGCGGGTGCTGACGTCGTCGTTGTGGACGGCATGCAGGGGGGTACTGCGGCCACACAGGAAGTGTTCATCGAACATGTGGGGCAGCCGACGCTGGCCTGCATCCGGCCAGCTGTTCGTGCGTTGGAAGAATTGGGCATGCACCGCAAGGTGCAGCTCATCGTGTCCGGCGGCATTCGCAATGGGGCTGACGTGGCGAAGGCGCTGGCACTGGGCGCTGACGCCGTGGCCATCGGCACGGCGGCCCTCGTGGCGCTGGGTGACAATGATCCGAAATACGAAGCCGAATACAATGCGCTTGGCACAACGGCTGGTGCCTATGATGACTGGCATGAGGGCCGTGACCCTGCGGGCATCACCACGCAGGACCCGGAGTTGATGCAGCGGCTTGACCCCGTGAAAGCCGGGAGACGCTTGTATAATTATCTCAAGGTGTTGACGCTGGAAGCGCAGACCATCGCGCGTGCCAATGGCAAATCACATGTCCACAATCTTGAGCCGGAAGACCTCTGTGCCCTCACGATAGAGGCCGCTGCCATGGCACAGGTGCCACTGGCAGGCACAAGCTGGATTCCGGGGAAGACTCCATTTTAGGTTCTTGGACAATGCTTCATGGTTTTCACCCACTCACTCCATCGGCGGGCTTGACCCGCCGAACCCGCCTTCGCGGGAGTCTGGGTGGGCGGGTCAAGCCCGCCCATGGAGGAATACTGTTTTCAATTAGTTCGTCAATTTTCTAAACTACAAAAAAAGACACAGGGAGCGACAACATGGTTGGGGAACTTGAGGCATACGCCAAGAAAAACAAGATCAACTATTTCCTTTTCAACTTTACTGATCTGTTCGGCACACAGCGTGCCAAGCTGGTGCCAGCCGAAATGGCCACGCGGATGCAGAAGTCCGGTGCGGGCTTCGCGGGCTTTGCGACATGGCTTGACCAGACACCGGCCCACCCCGATGTGATGGTGATGCCGGACGCCAGCACAATAACGCCACTGCCATGGAAGCCCGGTGTGGCCTGGGTTGCGGGTGATCCGTGGATGAGTGGAAAACCACTTGAACAAGCGCCGCGCCTGGCACTCAAACGCCTGGTTGAGAAGCACAAGAAAAACAACATGCAATTGATGGCGGGGTGTGAGCCGGAATTCCATCTGGTGAATGCGGATGGGTCTGCTGTTTCAGATGAGCGCGATACGCAGGAGAAGCCCTGCTACGACCAGGCCGCCATCATGCGCCGTCTGGATGTCATCACCGAAATCTGCACGACGATGACGCAGTTGGGCATGAAGCCCTACCAAAACGACCATGAGGACGCGAACGGACAATTTGAAATCAATTGGGATTTCAACGATGCGCTGACAACGGCAGACCAGCTTTGCTTCTTCAAATTCATGGTGAAACAGATTGCCGAAAAGCACGGCATGCGCGCCACCTTCATGCCGAAGCCTTTCATCAATCTCTCAGGCAATGGCTGCCACGCCCATCTTTCGGTATGGGACGCGAGGGGAAAGAAAAACCTGTTTGAGGATGAGTCAGACAAAGCGGGCATGGGGCTGTCGCAGTTGGGCTACAACTTCATTGGCGGCCTGATGCATCACGCGGAGTCGCTGGTGGCGATCACCAATCCAACCGTGAACTCCTACAAGCGGATCAACGCACCACGCACACTGTCCGGTGCCACTTGGTCTCCCAACACCATCTCCTATGGCGGCAACAACCGCACGCACATGGTGCGCATACCCGACAATGGCCGCTGCGAATTCCGCCTGCCGGACCCCGCCGCCAATCCCTACTTCATGCTGGCCGGCATTCTTGCTGCCGGCATGGACGGCGTTGCCAAAAAAATGGATCCGGGCAAGCGCCTGGACATTGACATGTATGCAGAGGGACACACCGTGAAGGGTGCAAAGAAGCTGCCGCTGAATTTACTCGACGCGTTGCGCAATCTTGAAAACAACACGTTGTTGCGATCTGAAATCGGGGAAGCAGCAATGGGCGGCTATCTCAAGCTCAAGCACAATGAATGGAACCAGTATTGCCGCCACCTCACCCAGTGGGAGCGGGATACGACACTGGATTGTTAATTGAAATATTCTGTCTTCTCACTCCTCAAGAACGCCTTCAGCGCGCACCAGAACTGGGCGCCTGCGTGGCGGGATGCTGCGCCGAAGCCTGCCTATGATGTGATCATTGTGGGCGGCGGCGGGCATGGCTTGGCCACGGCCTATTATCTGGCCAAGGAATTCGGGGTGAAGAACATTGCGGTGCTGGAGAAGGGCTGGCTTGGCTCCGGCAACATCGGCCGCAACACCACCATCATCCGCTCCAATTACCTGCTGCCCGGCAACAACCCGTTCTACGAACTTTCGATGAAGCTGTGGGAGGGGCTGGAACAGGATTTCAATTTCAACGCCATGGTCTCACAGCGCGGCGTGCTCAATCTTTGCCACACGGATGCGCAGCGCGATGCCTTTGCGCGGCGCGGCAACGGCATGCGGATTGATGGTGTCGATGCGGAGTTGCTGGATGTCCACGCGGTGCGGGAGATGTATCCGTTCTTCGATTATGAAAACCCGCGCTTTCCCATCAAGGGTGGCCTGCTGCAACGGCGTGGCGGCACGGTGCGGCATGATGCTGTGGCCTGGGGTTATGCGCGTGGCGCTGATTTGCGTGGCGTTGACATCATCCAACACTGCGAGGTTACGGGGATTGATGTTGTGAGTGGAAAAGTTGTTGGCGTGCAGACGTCGCGTGGGCCAATCAAGTGCAAAAAATTGGGCTTGGCCACTGCTGGCAATTCATCTGAGACTGCCGCCATGGCCGGACTGAAACTGCCGATTGAAAGCCATGTGTTGCAGGCCTTTGTTTCTGAAGGTTTGAAGCCGTTCATCGACGGCGTCGTCACCTTTGGTGCCGGGCATTTCTATGTCTCGCAATCGGACAAGGGTGGCCTCGTGTTTGGCGGCGACATTGACGGCTACAACTCATATGCGCGGCGCGGCAACCTGCCGATGGTGGAGCATGTGGTTGAAGCGGGTGTGGCGATGATCCCGTCGCTGGCCAGGGTGCGGGTGCTGCGCTCCTGGGGCGGCATCATGGACATGAGCATGGACGGCTCACCCATCATCGATAAAACCTCCGTACACGGATTATATTTGAACGCGGGCTGGTGCTATGGCGGTTTCAAGGCAACACCGGCTTCTGGGTTCTGCTTTGCGCATTTAATGGCAAAGGATGAACCGAAGGATGAGGCAGCCGCGTATCGGATGGACCGCTTTGAACGGGGATATATGATTGACGAGAAAGGCCAGGGGGCGACCCCGAATTTGCACTGATGCTGATCACCTGTCCCCACTGCGGCACGCGGCCTGTCGAGGAATTCATTTTCAATGGTGATGCAGCGCCGTCGCGTCCGCGCAAGGTTGACAGTGACAGTGCGGGGCAGTGGTTTGAGTATGTGTATCTGCGCGACAATCCCAAGGGGTGGATGGATGAGTATGCGCATCATTCCGGCGGGTGCCGCCAATGGCTGGTAGTGACACGCAACACGGGCACGCATGAAGTGAAAGCTGCTGTTGCGGTTGGTGATTACGTGCGCGGGAAAGCGAAGTTGAAATGACAGGCTTTCGTTTGGACAGGGGCGGATTGATCGACCGCACACAGAAGCTGGATTTCAGTTTTGATGGCGCAAGCCATTCCGGCTTTGCCGGCGACACGCTTGCCTCAGCGTTGATTGCGTCCGGCCGCCAGCTGATGGGGCGGTCCTTCAAGTATCACCGCCCGCGTGGCGTGATCACGGCGGGAGCGGCGGAACCCAATGCACTGGTGGAATTGCGGCAAGGTGGACGCAAGGAAGCCAACACCCGTGCCACAATGATTGAACTCTATGATGGTCTTGTGGCGCAAAGCCAGAACCGCTGGCCGTCGCTGGATTTTGACATGGGTGCGATCACGTCTCTTGCATCGTCCATTTTCGTGGCGGGTTTTTACTACAAGACATTCATGTGGCCGAAAAGTTTCTGGGAGAAAATCTATGAGCCGCTGATCCGAAAGGCGGCGGGGCTTGGCACAGCGTCGCAAGAGGCTGATCCAGATCGTTATGAGAAAGCCTATTCCCATTGCGAACTGCTGGTGATCGGTTCTGGTCCTGCGGGGTTGATGGCAGCTCTTGCGGGTGCGCGTTCGGGCGTGCGGGTGATCCTTGCCGATGAAGGTGCAAGGCTCGGTGGCTCTTTGCTGTTTGAGAATGAAGAAATCGCTGGTCAATCAGGATTTGACTGGGCGCAAGCTGTGATTGCCGAGTTGGCGTCAATGTCCAATGTGACGCTGATGCCGCGCACCACGATCTTCGGCTGGTTTGACGGCAATGTGTTTGGTGCGGTGGAACGCGTCGCTGATCATGTCGCAATCCCTCCACACAACATTCCACGGCAACGCTATTGGCGCATCTTTGCGGGCAAGGCTGTGTTGGCGGCGGGTGCGGAAGAGAGACCAATCGTATTTGGCGGCAATGATGTGCCGGGTGTTATGACAGCGTCTGCCATGCGGCACTATGCAAACAGATACGCGGTTGCGGCGGGACAGAACATTGCCGTGTTCACCAACAATACGTCCGGTCAACGCACCATCAGGGATTTGCAGTCGCATGGTCTCAATGCCTTCGCCGCCAACATTGTTGATGTCAAAGGCCGCAAAGGCGTCGAGGCGGCAGTCTTGTCGGATGGTTCCCGCGTTCACTGTGATGCTGTTGCCATGTCAGGAGGCTGGTCTCCGATCGTCAGCTTGATGTGCCATCGCGGTGCGCGTCCGGTCTGGAACGACACGCTGTCGGCGTTCCTGCCGCCAGATGTTGGTCCACAGTTTGTGGCGGCGGGTTCTGCTGCGGGAAAATTTGTGTTGTCGGATTGTTTGGCGGATGGCGCGGCAAAGGGCACGCTCAAAGGCAAGGTGTTGGCAACGCCGAAATGCAGAGACGAGACATTTGAAATCACGCCGATGTGGTGGGTGAAGCAATCCAAAGGCAAGGCCTTTGTTGACTACCAAAACGATGCCACGGCGAAGGATTTACCGCTGGCGGCGCGTGAGGGCTACAACCACATTGAACTTGCCAAACGCTACACCACAACAGGCATGGCGACGGACCAGGGCAAACTTGGCAATGTGAACGCGATTGCGATTTTGGCTGAGGCCACTGGAAAATCCATTCCCGAGATTGGCACGACAACGTTCCGGCCCTTTTATACACCTGTATCTTTCGGTGCCCTTGCAGGGCCGTTCTGCGGCCAGCATTTTCAACCTGTGCGGAAAACGCCGTTGCATGAGTGGGCCGAAGAACAGGGTGCCGTCTTTGTTGAAACCGGATTGTGGATGCGCTCGGCGTGGTTTCCCCAACAGGGTGAAGACTGGCTTGCGTCTGCCTCGCGCGAAGTGTTGGCAACGCGAAGCGGTGTTGGGCTGTGTGACGTATCCACGCTTGGCAAGATTGATGTGCAGGGCAAGGATGCAGGCAGGTTTCTCGACATTCTCTATTGCAACACTTTTTCCACGCTTGCTGTTGGCAAGGCGCGTTATGGTTTGATGCTGCGCGAAGATGGCATCGTCATGGATGACGGCACCACGTCGCGCCTGGCCGATGATCATTTTGTGATGACGACCACCACTGCCAATGCGGCGAAAGTGATGTCGCACTTGGAGTTTGTGCATCAGGCGCATTTCCCGGAACTTGATGTCACTTACACTTCGGTGACGGAGCAGTGGGCGCAGATGGCAATTGCGGGCCCGAGGGCAAGGGAGACGCTGAACAAGATCATCGATGGCGCGGCTCTCGACGATGTGAATACGCCCTACATGGCGGCGCGGGAAGTCACGATCCTTGGCGGCATGTCCGCACGCCTGTTCCGTATTTCATTTTCGGGCGAGCATGCTTACGAACTGGCAGTGCCTGCGGATTTCGGTGGCGGCGTAGCGCGGGCCATCATGCAGGCGGGCGCGGCTTTCAGGATTGTTCCCTATGGTGTCGAAGCGCTCTCGATCATGCGTGTTGAAAAAGGTCATGTGGCGGGCGGCGAATTGAATGGCACGACGACTGCTGGTGATCTCGGCCTTGGCAAGATGATGTCCACCAAGAAAGACTATATTGGCCGTATGATGGCCGGCCGCGGGGGATTGGTTGATCCGCAGCGGCAGTGCGTTGTGGGAATCCGGCCGTTGGACAAGAAGGACAAACTCAGGTCTGGCTCACATCTTCTGACGCGTGGCGCAAAACCGTCATTGGCCAACGATCAGGGTTACATCACTTCGGTTGCGTGGTCGCCGATGCTGAAAATCTGGTTGGGTCTGGCGCTGTTGTCGCATGGCCGCACCCGCATCGGCGAGGTTGTGCAAGTGTATGACGGTCTTCGCAACCAGCACATGTTGGCGGAGATTTGTAAGCCAGCGCATTTTGACCCTGAGAATGCGAGGCTGCATGTCTGAGGCATTCACGCGCTCATCCGCTCTTGCAAACGCCGCTTTCCCCGGCCGCTTTGGTGCGGACCAAGGCGCGCCAGGCGTTGTGTTACGTGTGCTTCAGCCGGAAACATTGCTGATGGTTATGGCGCGGGTCGGGAAAGGCAAGGCTGTTGCCGAGGCCCTTTCAAAATGGCGTGGCGCACGTGTGATGTGGGCGGGGCCTGAACAATGGTATGTGCAGGGACCAACCCATGCCGCGCTGGAGAAGGCACTGGGTGGTGTAGCCTCTGTCGTCGACCAATCCCATGGTCGTGTGACATTGTGTGTTTCCGGACCAAAGGCACGCGCAGTTCTTGCAAAGGGCACGCCGGTTGATCTGCATACAGATCAATTTGCGATCGGCAAAAGCGCCCTCACGCAAATGGCCCATGTGGGTGTGCATCTGACGCGAACAGGCGGGGATGAGTTCGAAGTTTCGGTGTTCCGCGGTTTTGCCGAAAGTTTTTGGGAGTGGCTGACTGAAATGTCGCTGGAATTTGGGTTCCAGGTGACGTGATCATACCAGCTGTCACCCGCAAAGGTCCGCGTTGATCGCTCGACCATGCTCCGGAAGATCTCGCTTTGTTTTGAAACTTTTGCTTCAACTCATATCTTCCGTCATCCCGGCGAAGGCCGGGACAAGGCTTACCACTGGGAGAGTGTGCGTAGAGCCTCGTCCCGGCCTTCGCCGGGATGACGGCTTATGGAGAATTGGGGTTATTTGCCCCCGTAGAAACCCGGTTGAAAAATTTGCTCTATTGGCAGCTGCCACAAGGGGGATGGAGAAGAATTGTCAACTCTTTTGGGGGTGGGTCGCAGGTGAAAAGCTACGTCCCGCAGAATGTGGCCTGTACTTCTTCCTCGGGCAAGGGCGCTGCTTCAAACAGGACCATATCCGATTGTGCGTTGAAAGGTGATCTCAGAAGTTCACACAGGGTTTCAAACCGTTCCATGTTTCCGGTTTCCGCTTCGGACAGTGCGGCTTCGACCTGATGGTTGCGGGCGGTGTAGACTGGATTTGAGGCTTGCATGAGTGCAGTGCCGGGCGAAGCGACACGTGCCTTCCAGCTTTCCAGCCATGGCTGCATTCCCGGATTTGTGGGCGGTTTTCCGGTTGCGGCGAAAACCGTCAGTTCACGGAAGAATAATGTGAAGTCGGCCCCCGCATCCATCATGGCTTTCAGGGTTGCGGCAATGAACCCGCCATCATCGTCCTGCACTTCTGCGACGCCAAGTTTGGCCATCATGCCGCGTTCGAATGCGGTTTCAAAGGCGGGATAAAATGTCGAGAGCACTGCCTTGGCGATTTCAACTGCCTTGTCCTGATCGGCGTCAAACAGCGGCAACAGGCATTCGGCGAGGCGGGTGAGGTTCCACAGGCCAATCGCTGGCTGTTGATCCCAGGCATATCGGCCTCCTTCATCAATCGATGAAAACACCTTTTTCGGATGGAAAGTGTCCATGAAGGCGCAAGGGCCATAGTCGATGGTTTCGCCGGAGAGGGTCATGTTGTCGGTGTTCATCACACCGTGGATAAAGCCGACGCACATCCACTTGGCGATGAGTGTGGCTTGGCGTGTGATGACATTCTGCAGCAGCCAGAGGAAACGTGATTCATCCGACGGATAATCCACGAAGCTGCGTGCCAGTTCGTGGTCTACCAGTGCGCGCATCTCTTCCTGCATCTGCCGTGCCGCAAGATATTGAAACGTGCCGACGCGGACATGGCTCTTGGCAATGCGGGCAACAATGGCTCCGGGTTCCCTGCGGCGGCGGTAAACCTGTTCACCGGTTGCGACAACGGCAAGCGCGCGCGTGGTGGGAATGCCGAGGCCTGCCATGGCTTCGCTGACAAGATACTCGCGCAGCATTGGCCCCATCGCGGCGCGGCCATCGCCGTTGCGCGAATATGGTGTGGGGCCGGAGCCTTTCAGTTGAAGTTCAAACACGCCTTTGGGGGTTTGCAGCGTGGCGATCAAATGGGCGCGGCCATCACCAAGTTGCGGTGCGAAGTTTCCGAACTGATGGCCGGCATAGGCGAGAGAGACAGGCTGTTGCCCGGGAAATGCCGCGTTGCCGGACAGTGCCGGGAGCGCTTCTGCTGATTGAAACCAATCGGCGGGCAAGCCAAGCACTTCTGCAAGAGCGGAGTTGGTTGCAAGCCAGCGCGGTGTTGCCACAGGCTCAGGTGCTGCGGCCCGGAAGAGAGCTTCGGGCAATGATGTGGCGAGGGTCACCGTTTCAGCCAATCCAGGTTGGGATGCGGGACCGGTTCCTTGGGTTTGAAAAAATAGCGGCGGAAGATTTCCGCATAAGTCATCCGGTAGCCGTTGTTTTTGATGATCAGCGCGTCGCGCTCTGCCTTGTAGTAGGCCGGCAGCTTGTACCAGGCAATGGATGGCTTGTCGTGGTGGGCCACATGCAGGTTGTTGTTGAGGAACAGCAGTGACCAAAACAGCGATGCCTCGACGACAATGGTACGATGGTTGATATCCTCGGCAGCCTGGTGTTCGCAATAGGAACGTACCAGTGCCAGTGAAATGCCGGGGTAGGCGATCAACACATAATACTGCCAGAACGGCATGCCGCAGACGCCAACAACCCAAAGCAAAGTGATGGCGCAGGACGCCGCGAACCAAGCCCAGGCCTTGCCTTTCCCGCTGTCGCCTTTGAAAACCTGCTCGAGTTCATCGGTCCAGAACCTGAATATGCCGATTGCGGGACCCACCAACATGCGGCCAAACAAGGTGTGGTTGAAAACATAAAGCAGCCGCGTCGGGCTATCCAGCCTGGCCCAGCTTTCGGGCAGCAGATAATAGCTCTCCGGATCTTTAACCGGGTCAGTGAGGTGCAGGTCTTTATGGTGCGTGAGGTGGGTTTCCCTGTAGCGTTGAAACGGCAGCCACAGGGTTGGTGTGACAAACACCAAAGCCTCGTTCAGGCGGCGATGACGCGTGGGGTGGCCATGCAGCACTTCGTGTTGCAGTGAAGAATGCAACCCCGCACAATAGGCCCCAAGAGGTAAAATCAACCACCATGGCAGCGTCGCGTGGTTCCACGTGATCAAGCCAAGTATCGCATAGACCGCCGCCATCACACCAATGGTTGGCCATTCAATCGGGCGCTTGCGGAAAGTTGTGGTTTGGTCTGTCATGGTGTGACTTTACAGACTTGCGCAACAGAGTTCCACTGGGGCACAAGGTCTTGGGGGTTGAGAAATACAGGACACGGATATGCTGGCCACATTGCCCATGTATGACTTCCCGGAGGTGCGGGCCGCCACAGACCAGTTCTGGGCGGCCTTGGCGAAACGGCTTGGAACCGCAATTCACCTGACCCGTGATGATGACTGGACTGCTGCCTGGGGCCAGCCTGATCTCCTGTTCAGCCAGACCTGTGGTTACCCTTTTACCCATGACTACCGCGACCGGCTCAAGCTGGTGGCCACCCCACATTATCACGCGGATGGCTGTGACGGGCCGAACTACTGTTCGATTTTGTTTGCAAGGAAGGCCAAATCTTTAAAAGGCTTCTGGGGGCAGGTCGCGGCCTTCAACAACCGTGACTCGATGTCGGGCATGTTGGCGCTGAAGCTGGTCTTCGCGCCCCTGGCTGACACGGGGCAGTTCTTTTCGCGGGCCATTCAAACAGGCGGTCACTTTGCTTCACTTGCTGCTGTGCAAAGTGGAGATGCAGACATCTGCGCCATTGATTGTGTCACCGTTGCGTTTGCGCGGCGCCACCGTCCACAGGCGCTGGCGGGGCTGGTGGAAGTCGCCCGTTCACCTCACGTCCTCGCATTGCCTTACGTGACAGTGGCGGGCGACGTTGACGTTTTGCAGGATGTGCTGGCAAACGTGTTGGACGATGAAAACCTTGCGCCGATGCGCACCGCGCTCATGCTGGAAACATGTTCCTTGTCCAATGCAGAGGACTATGACGACATCATCGCGCT
This sequence comes from Hyphomicrobiales bacterium, assembly GCA_031430795.1. Taxonomy (GTDB): domain Bacteria; phylum Pseudomonadota; class Alphaproteobacteria; order Rhizobiales; family Aestuariivirgaceae; genus Aestuariivirga. The sequence continues at coordinate 3,618 of JANPCE010000001.1, read as the reverse complement.
TGAAGTGGTCATGGAGTTGCGGGGCGGATTGAAGCTCTGGTAAATCAAAAATCAATGTTCCCGCCACGCGCATCAAGGTGGATGGCGTTGCCGTGAAGGCCTATGGCGCCTGCAAACAGGCCTTCACCGCGCAGCTTGCGCAACGCTGTGACCCAGTGGCTGGCTGGCAATGCATGCCTGACTTCAAAGTCTATCGCGGCGAAGCGCGTGTGCAGACTTTCCGCGCCGCCGCCAATGGCTGCATTGTAGGCGGGTGACCGATAGACGCTGGTCAACACCACCGGTGCTCCCACATGGGCGCGAAACGCATCCAGCACCCGCGCCGGGCCGGCGATGTTGGACCAGTCCGACAGGGGTGGAAATCTGTTGCTGGCGTAAGCCCCGTGACCGGTTTCCGCGTGGTGTCGTCCCCTGAACAGGAATTCACGTGCCGAAAAATGCCTGATGTTGAGTTCAGCAAAAAACCTGTTGAAGCCAGGCATGTCGAAATCACGTTTGCCGCAAACCGACGCATGCAACGGTTGATTGCGAAGACAGGCGCAGGCTTCGAGGTAGGCGTCGTTGATGTGGTCCGCATAGGCAGTGGCCTGGCCCGGGCCGTTGTAAACCGCTGCAAAGGCGAACCAGTTTTTTTCCCTCAGTGTACGGATGATATCCCTTGACTGGCAAAAATCGAAAAAGCCCGCCAGTTGTACGTCGAGGCTTTCGCCGAAGGCCTTGGAAAGATCGGTGGCACTGTCGTAGCCAAGAGAGGCATGGTTGCTGCCCAGGATTTGCGGCCCGCCGAAGCTTGCGGACAAACATGCCGCTTCCACGCCTGCAAGTCCCGCCGCAAGGCCAAAGGCCGTGTATTCAGTTTCCTGTTTGCCGTGAAAGGATTGCCATGCGTCAGCGCCCGGCAATTTCACACCCTGGTTGGTCCAGGACGCGCCGGGCACTCCGGCATGGCCGCCAAAACGAAAATGCCGGTCAAAAATTTCGGAATGCATGACGCCCCAGTTGTCCCAGAGCTTGTGGCATTCGAGGCGGAGAATGGGCTTTCCCGCAACAAAGGGTAAGTCACCGGCCTCCACCATCCAGACGGCCAGTGCCGCTTCAGGTTCGACTTCAAAATGCCGCGCCGCAGCTGTCAGGAAACCACCGAGGTTGTGCCAATGCAGGGCCGCCAGCGGGGCGATTTTCGCGTCGCCTTTCGGCGCAGCTGGATTTTTGCTGTTGAAATTCAGTTGATTCTTCAGAAATGGTCCGGCTGTCATGGCTCATTCTTAGCGTGAGGTTGAGGTTTCGGTAAAGACGCTGCAATCTCCGGTTATTTTTCTGTCCATCACACAAATTTGTTCCCTTACAGGTGGCAGAACCCTCGATTCTTAACTCTAATTGTTAAGATTCCTTGACATAGGGTTAACGGGATTCCAAGAATTGGGTCTGAGCCAGTGATGGCACGGGGGATCGATGTTGCAGTTTGGTCGCGTTTGGCGTCACTGGGGAGGGTGCCCCAACCGTCACATGAGTGGCGCTGCACGATCCTTCGCAAGAGGACATGTGATGGATGATGCGGGACACCGGGCAATGATGGACGACGTGCCAGTTTTTGCGGAGCGTGGGGGTAAACGTGCCAAAAGGCGCGGCAAGGGCCGGGGCTATTCTGCCAATCACCTTCCTGACCACGTCGTCGAAAAACTGAAAACGCTGGAACAGACGTCACTGCCGGCAAGTCTTGCGGATGGCGTCCTGTACTATGTCTCCATCATCCTGATCGGCGTGATGTGTGTGTTGATTGGCCAGGTCAATGTGGCGTGGGGCGTGGTGGCCTACCTTGTAGGCCTCGCACTGATTGCGCGGCAGATGCGGGGCATCGAGTTGATGGTGCATGACGCTTCGCACTGGGCCTGGGACCGGGACAACAAGGCGCGCAACGATGTGTTGGCGGATTATTTCGTGGCTTATCCCACCATGGGCACGACCCATGCCTATCGCCGCGGCCACTTCATTCATCACGGCACATTTGCCGGAGAACAAGACCCTTGCAAACGGCGCTTTGCGGAAATGGGACTGGGTGATGTTGACCTTTCGACAAAATGGAAAATTGCCGCCGCCGTGTTGCGTTGGTTGCCGTCTTACAACATGACCTACTACACCGAGATTGGAAGCAAGAGCCGCGCAACACTTTTTCGGTGGGCCGCCTGGCATGGCGTGGTTTTGCTGGTGCCGATGACTTTGATTTTTGGTTTTGCCCAGGCCCTCACATACTGGCTGCTGTTCTGGATTGTGCCGATGCTGGTGAGCCTGCCGGTGCTGCGCTCCATTGCCGAGGCGGAAGAGCATGATTACGAACATGGCGAGACAGAGTTTGAATCAACCTACACCAATGATGGCTTCATCCACCATCTGCTGTGGCATCCATGGAATGACGGCTATCACCAGATCCACCATCTCTATCCCAATATTTCAGCGCGCCATCACCACACGGTGCATTTCCTGCTGATGAAGCATGATCCGATCTATCGGAAAAGCCCCATGCGCTATGCGACCTTGCAGCAGGTTCATGCGGCGTGATAGCGCTTCGAGATGTTGAACTTTTCCATTTCGCCTGAACTGTTTGAACGCTTTCCAGCCGTCACTGTCCACGCACTTCGCGTCGATGGCATGAAGGCGGCGCTGGCTGCTGTTGATACGGTTGCCATTCTCAATCAGGCGATTGGGAACTGCAATGTTGATCCTGAAAAAGTGCCTGAAGACCCGGCGGTTGCCAGCTGGCGCGAGGCTTATGGGATGATGGGTGTGAAACCGTCGAAGTTCCGCTCCAGCATCGAAGCCCTGTTGCGGCGCGCCTCCAAAAAACTGCCGCTGGATTTGCCCGTCCCATCGGTCAATCTCTACAACGCCTGTTCAATCGCGGGCAAGGCACCGATGGGGGGCTATGATCTGGCGCGGTTGCCGGGGGCCGGTATGGTGCTTCGGAAAGCACGGCCTGCCACAGACACATTCAATCCGCTGGGTGCAGAGGCTTCAGCCTTTCCGTTGACGCCGGACGTGGTGGTCTATGCGTCGGGTGATGAAGTGCTGTGCTGGGGTTTCAATGCGCGCGACGCGGCGCATACGGCGTTGACAGCGGAGTCTGACTCCGCAGTGTTTTTTGCCGAAGCGGCGCTGACTTCGCAAGCCGCACCTGCGCAAGCGGCGCTGGAAATGCTGAAGGGGGAGTTTGCAAAGGCGGGGGCGAAGGTGAGTGCAGTTCTTTCGGCGACGCAATCTGCCCCGACTTTCAAAATTTGAAGATAACTTCCTCACCGCGTAGAGCGGTTCTGCTCTAGCTTGAACTATCATTTTCCAAAAAATTCGTCATGGCCCGCTTCAGGCCTGCAAGATTCACACATCTTTTTGTGACACACGCACGATTGAAAATCGGCCGTTTCATTCTTTTCACAAACGATTGTTTTAATTCATTATTCCGTCATCCCGGCGAAGGCCGGGACGAGGCTGACCCAAGGCTGCGCGCGCAAAAAGCCTGGTCCCGGCCTTCGCCGGGATGACGGTTTCTGTGAAAAAACCGGAGTTTTGCTCTTGCAAGTACACGATCAAAAAAGATGTGTGCATATGGCCCGCCTGAAGCGGGCC